>NZ_CP092915.1:3028082-3633699 GCF_022557175.1 Mycolicibacterium sp. YH-1
ATCAACTCGTCGTGCACGGCCTGCACGATCAGCACCGGAATGCTCGGGGCCCGCGTGCCCAGCTTGATGCTGTCGAAAACGTGCCGCACCTCGGGTGTGGCCAGGATGCGCTCGAGTGGCCAGTCGACCATGTCGTCCATGTCCTTGCGGATGAGCCGCAGCACCGCGCCCGCAGTCGTCATCGACTCGATGCTCTCGAGCATCACCTTGCCCTCGGGCGTGGCGTGCTCGGCGATGATGCGGTCAAGGTCTGGATAGACGTGCGACAACGCCGCGACGACGAGCGCCGGGAGTCCGGAGAAGACCGTGCCATTGAGGCGGCGGAAGGTTTGGCCCAGATCGCCGACGGGGGATCCGAGGACGGCGCCGACGACGTTGAGTTCGGGCGCGTACTCGTCCAGCACCTCGGCTGCCCATGCGGTCGCGAGACCTCCGCCGGAGTACCCCCAGAGCCCGACGGGCGCCTCGGCGGACAGTTTGGCCGGTGCGTAGCTCAGCGCCGCGCGCAAACCGTCGAGCACGTGATAGCCGGGCTCGTAGGGTGCGCCCCAGCTGCCGCGGGTGCCCTCGTGATCGGGGATCGACACCGCCCAGCCCTCGGCCAGTGCGGCGGCGACCAGGAGGAACTCGAACTGGGCCACGGCGCCGACGGCCTTCGCGCCTCGTCGTAGCGCATAGGACGGGAAGCAGCGCGATGCGACGGCGTCGATCGCGCACTGGTAGGACACGATGGGGCACGGCCGCTCGGGCGTGCGCTCGGCTGGCGCCACGACCGTGGTGACGGCCGCCTGCGGCGCTCCGTTGAGGTCGGTGCTGCGGTAGAGCAGTTGGGTCGCGCTGATGGGCTGGGGTATCCGGCCGAGGAACGCGAGTTCGACGTCACGCGATCGCAGCACGGTGCCGGGGTGGGCATGTTCGAAGCCTGCGGGTGGTGTGTAGAACGGGTCGTCTGACGGAAGTATCGGACGGCCCGGTTGCGACTGCAGGTCCTCGTGGGGTGCGGTGCCGATCCACTCGGCATCACCGGTCGACTGGGCCGCGCTGCCGATATCCATCGGGACATCTTCTCTTAGTGGTCTCTTAAAATCCAATACATTGGTCGTTCTCGGGGCGCTGCCTCTACGTCGGCGGGCGCAGTGCGGCGAACTCATCGGTCACGCGGTACTGCGACTCGGTGAAGCGGTAGAGCGCCGCGGGACGCCCACCGCTGCGGCCCGAACGGGCTGTGGTTCCTGTCGGCGTGATGACACCGCGGCGGACCAGCACGCGTTGCAGGTTGGTGGCGTCAACCTGGTAGCCGAGCGCCGCGCTGTAAACATCCCGCAGGGTGGAAACCACGAATTCCTTTGGGGCCAAGGCAAATCCGATGTTCGTGTACGAGAGTTTGGCGACCAGGCGGGTATGGGCGTTGGTGATCATCGTGCGGTGGTCGAACGCCATGGGGGGCAGGGCGTCCACCGAGTGCCAGCGAGTGTCGGGCGGTAGTTCGGGTGTGGCGGGGGACGGCACCAGGCCCAGGAACGTCGACGCGATGGTGCGTACGCCCGGCACGCGGTGCGGGTCGGAGAACACCGCGAGCTGCTCGAGGTGGGTCACCTGACGCAGGTCCACCTTCTCGGCGAGTTGACGCCGAACTGAACTCACCATGTCCTCGTCGTGTCGCAGCTGCCCGCCCGGCAGTGACCAGGCGCCACGCTCCGGTTCCATGGCTCTTTCCCACAACAGGACGCTGAGCTGCGGCTTTCGCGTGTCCAGCTGGCGAACCTGGAAGACGACGGCAAGCACTTCGTGGGCAGTGCTAGTATCAAGCATGTTTTCGATCATAAGTCGAAAACCTCCGAGATCAAAGGAGACGGCCGTGACGGTGCTGGACCGCATGACTGCGTCGCAGGGTGGATGGACCGCCCAGATCACCAACGGCCCCGCCGGATACGGCGGCGTGGAGCCCGATCAGGAGTGGGCCGCCGAGGTGCGAAGGCTCGCCAAGCTGCGCAATGCGACGCTGCTGGCGCACAACTATCAACTGCCTGCGATCCAGGATGTGGCCGATCACGTCGGCGACTCCCTTGCCCTGTCTCGTATTGCGGCTGAGGCATCGGAGGAGACCATCGTCTTCTGCGGCGTGCACTTCATGGCCGAGACCGCCAAGATCCTCAGCCCGGACAAGACGGTGCTGATTCCCGACCAGCGGGCCGGTTGCTCGCTGGCCGACTCGATCACGGCAGAGGACCTGCGGGCGTGGAAGGACGAGTACCCCGACGCCGTCGTCGTCTCGTACGTCAACACCACCGCCGCGGTGAAGGCGCTCACCGACATCTGCTGCACGTCGTCCAACGCCGTCGAGGTGGTGGCCTCCATACCCGAGGACCGTGAGGTGCTGTTCTGCCCCGACCAGTTCCTCGGGGCTCACGTCAGGCGCGTCACGGGCCGCAAGAATCTGCACGTGTGGGCTGGAGAATGCCACGTCCATGCCGGTATCAATGGTGATGAACTCGCCGATCAGGCTCGCTCGCACCCCGATGCCGAGTTGTTTGTGCACCCCGAATGCGGTTGCGCCACATCGGCTCTCTACCTCGCAGGTGAGGGAGCGGTCCCCGAGGACAGGGTGAAGATCCTGTCCACCGGCGGAATGCTCGACGCGGCGCGCGAGACCCACGCCAAGCAGGTCCTGGTCGCGACCGAGGTCGGCATGCTGCACCAGTTGCGCCGTGCCGCACCCGATGTCGAGTTCCTGGCCGTCAACGACCGGGCCTCCTGCGGATACATGAAGATGATCACGCCCGCGGCGCTGCTTCGCTGCGTGGCCGAGGGTGCCGACGAAGTTCACGTCGACATGGAGACCGCCCGGCTGGCTCGCGCCAGCGTGCAGCGCATGATTGAGATCGGGCAGCCCGGCGGCGGGGAATGAGCCTCTTCGCGTGCGGTGGTGACGGGCAGATCGCCTGGCAGCAGCGCGCCGACGTCGTCGTCATCGGCACCGGCGTGGCCGGGCTCGCCGCCGCTTTGGCGGCGCACCGGCGCGGTCGCAGGGTGGTGGTGCTGAGCAAGGCCGGTGAGACCGCCACGTTCTACGCCCAGGGCGGAATCGCCGTCGTGATACCCCGCACCGATGACTCCGTCGAGGCCCACGTCGCCGACACGCTGGCTGCGGGGGCAGGGCTGTGCGATCCAGCGGCGGTGACCTCCATAGTGTCCGACGGCTTCGCGGCGGTCTCCGAACTGGTCAGTGCCGGGGCACGATTCGACGAAACGGTGCCGGGCCAGTGGGCGCTCACCCGGGAGGGCGGTCACTCGCTGCGCAGGATCATTCATGCGGGTGGTGACGCGACCGGCGCCGAGGTGCAGCGCGCCCTTGACCGGGCCGCGGCCATGCTCGACATCCGACGCAATCACGTGGCGCTGCAGGTACTCCACGACGATGACGCCGTGACCGGTGTGCTGGTGCACAACGCCGACGGGGTGGGTGTCATCCACGCGCCATCGGTGATCCTTGCCACCGGTGGTCTCGGTCATCTGTACTCGGCGACCACCAACCCCGAGGGGTCCACCGGCGACGGTATTGCGCTGGCGCTCTGGGCCGGCGTCGCGGTCGGTGACCTCGAGTTCATACAGTTCCACCCCACGATGCTGTTCGACGGTCACGCCGCGGGACGACGTCCCCTGATCACCGAAGCGCTGCGCGGTGAGGGTGCGGTGCTCGTCGACGCCCGCGGCGCGTCGATCACCGAAGGGGTTCACCCGATGCGCGATCTGGCCCCCCGCGATGTGGTGGCCGCGGCCATCAACGCCCGCCTCATCGAGACCGGCGATCCGTGCGTCTATCTCGACGCCCGCGGGATCGACGATCTCGCGCGGCGGTTCCCCACGGTCACCGCGGCATGCCAGGCCGCGGGAATCGACCCCACTGCGCAGCTGATCCCGGTGGTGCCGGGTGCCCACTACAGCTGCGGTGGCGTCGTCACCGACGTGCACGGCCGCACCGAAGTCGCCGGGCTGTTCGCCGCAGGCGAGGTGGCGCGCACCGGCATGCATGGAGCCAACCGGTTGGCGTCCAACAGCCTGCTCGAGGGACTCGTGGTGGGCGGTCGCGCCGGACGCGAGGCAGCCGAGCATTCCGCCACGGCCGCAACCGGCCGCCTGGCGCAGATCGAATCGCGAGATCGGATCACATTGCCCCGTAACGAACTCCAACACGCCATGAGCCGGCACGCGTCGGTCGAGCGCGACGCCGCAGGACTGCGGGAGCTGACCGCCGTGCTCGACTCGGCAACAGATCGATCGTTGCGCGACCGCGCGTCGTTCGAGGACGCCGCGCTCACCGTCACCGCACAGGCCGTCGCCGTCGCCGCGGCGGATCGCGCGGAATCGCGCGGTTGCCATCACCGGTCGGACCACCCCGGAAACGATCCGGCGGGCGCCGTCAGCACCACCGTGCGCTGGGTCTCGGGTCGCGTCACCGTGGCACATCCCGTGGAGGTGGGTTGCTGATGAGAATCTCGGACACCGAACGCGCCGAGGCTGTTTCGGCGATCGAACGCGCGCTCTCGGAAGACCTGCGCTACGGGCCCGACGTGACGACGCTGGCAACCGTGCCCGCAGACGCGACCACCGTCGCGGCAATGGTCACGCGTGAACCCGGTGTCGCCGCCGGTGTTGACATCGCGCTGATGGTCCTCGACGAGGTACTCGGCCGCGACTCCTACCGCTTGATCGAACGGGTCGAGGATGGGACACGCCTGGACGCCGGTGGCGCCCTGCTACGTCTCGAGGCATCGACGCAAGGCCTTCTGACCGCAGAGCGCACGATGCTCAACCTGGTGTGCCACCTCAGCGGGATAGCCACCGCGACGTCGCACTGGGTGGACGCCGTCGAGGGCACCCGCGCCGTGATCCGTGACACCCGAAAGACGATGCCGGGCCTGCGCGTGCTGCAGAAGTACGCGGTGCGTGTCGGCGGCGGGGCGAATCACCGCATGGGCCTTGGCGATGCCGCGCTCATCAAGGACAACCACGTCGCCGCCGCGGGTGGTGTCGTCGCCGCGCTCAAGGCGGTGCGGCACGCCGCACCCGACCTGCCGTGCGAGGTGGAGGTCGACTCACTCGAGCAGCTCGACGAGATCCTCGGTGAGGACGTGCAACTCGTCCTTTTGGACAACTTCCCGGTGTGGCAGACGCAGATCGCCGTGCAACGGCGCGACTCGCGGGCGCCGGGAACCAAACTGGAGTCCTCGGGCGGTCTCTCACTGGAATCGGCGGCTGAGTATGCGGGTACCGGTGTCGACTACCTCGCTGTCGGCGCGCTCACTCACTCGGTGCGCGTCCTGGACGTGGGGTTGGACGTTTAGTCGGTTGCGGCTCTTTGCAATTCGCGTCTGACTTCGGTCGGCGTGTGCCCGGTGTGCTGACGAAGAGTCCTGCCGAAATGCGCCTGGTCGGCGAAACCGAGTCCGGCGGCGATCTCGGCCAGCGTTGACTCGCCGCGCTCCAAGCGATCGAGGGCGTGACCGACGCGGACCCGATTGCGATAGCGCGTCACCGAGACACCCAGCTCTGCGGTGAACGCCCGGCTCACCCGGTACGGCGACGCCCCGAGCAGCGCGGCCAGCGGGAACAGACCGTCTGCGCATGGATGCGCGTCGTGGATGGCGGCGCGCGCCCGCTCGACCAATCGCCGGTCCGCCGGTGAGGGCGTGTCGTTGGCCGGGATCGGGCGGTCCGTCGCGGCACGCAGCACCGAGGCGATCAGCCGCACCAGATCCTCGGCAAGCCGGTAGTCGGTGTCGTTCCGGCCGGTGACCAGCAGACGCCGATGCGCCAGCTCGAGCCGCGCGTCCACGTACACCGCCGCGCGTCTCACCCGGCCCGGCTCACCCGCGAGCTGCTCCCAGCTCTGTGGGCTGAGTTGCACCGATGTGCAGGTATCGCCGCCATGCGGATGCGCGAACTCCTCGGTTTCACCGGGTTCCCCCAGATACCCGACTGTCGAGTCGAGATCGATCGAACCCTTGGCCCCGCGGCGCTGGAAGTGGCCCGACCGGACCAGCACCAGCCGCGCGCCGACCGGACACTCGGGCTCCGACCAACCCGGTCCGTGAGCCCGGCAGGTCCATTGGGAGACGCTGAACTCGGGCCGGGCCGCGAGCGTCACCGCAGTCAACACACCCTGGACGCTAGCCGGGGGGTGTGACATCTCCCGTGCGGATGGCCGCAAGGATGTTCAAGACACCGGTGCCGTCCCTGACGACACTGGGGACATGGCATCCATTCGCATCGAATTCGACATCGCCGCCGACGCGGCGCACGTGTGGCAGGTGATCGGGGACTGGGCGGACGGCCCCGCGCGGATGGCGCCGGGTCATGTCGTGTCGTCACGGGCCGCCGATGACGTTCGCGTCGTCACGTTCGCCGATGGCTTCGTAGCGCGTGAGCGCCTCGTCACCCGCGATGACGAGGCGCGCCGCATCGTCTACTCGTTGATCGGCGACACTGCGCCCGAGCACGACAACGCGGTGATGCAGGTCGTGCCCGACGGCCCGGGGCGCTGCCGGATGCACTGGTCGCGCGATGTGCTGCCGGATGAGGCCGCGCAACCGTTGAGCGCAGCCATGAACGAGGCCGCCCCGATCATCAAACGTGCGTTGGAGACGGCAGGAGGCTCCTGAGTACCGATCTATTCAGTCGCGTCTATGCCGTTCTATTCAGTCGCGTCTATGCCGTCGCGCCGCGGCGCACCAGCGACAACACCACCGCGGCGGTGGCGAACAAACCGGAGAACACCCGGTTGACGATGGTCTGCTGGCGCGGGGTGTGCAGCCAGTGCAGCAGGCGCACGGCCAGCCCGGTGTAGAGGCCCATCACGACCACGTCGACGGCGACCATGGTCACGCCGATCGCCAGGTACTGCGGCATCAGCGGCGCGGTGGGCACCACGAACTGCGGCAGAACCGCGAGAAAGAACACCAGCCCCTTCGGGTTGGTCGCGTTGACCAGGAAGCCCCGCAGCACCAGCGCGGCCCGGCTGCCTTCCGTGGCCGCCCCGACCTGCTCGCGGAGGTCGCGCGTCGCCGTCCGCCATTGCCGGACGGCGAGGTAGATGAGGTAGGCGACGCCGATCCACTTGACGACGTTGAACGCCACGATCGAGCTGGTGACCAGCGCGCCGAGACCCAGGGCGACGAGCAGCAGCTGCAGCATCAGCCCGATTTCGAGGCCCAGGATGCTCCAGTAGCCGCGTCGGACACCGTGGGTCAGCCCGGTCGCCATCGACTGGATCGCGCCGGCACCGGGGGAGACCGCTATCAGGACGGCCGCACCGATGAACGCCAGCCAGATCTCCCATGCCATGTCCGAGAGTGTCTCAGCTGGTGACCGGCCGGCTCAACCGAGTATCGGTTGTCAGGCGATGTCGGCGACGAACGTGCCCTGACGCTTCGCCAGCATCTGCGCCATCCGGGGCAACGTGGGGTTCACCGTGCCCGCTGGAAGCACGCGGGGGTTCACCAGATGCAGGTCCTTGCGCCCGACATGGATGTCGGCCTCGCCCGCCGCGAGCACGTTCTTGACCCAGTTGGTCTTGCCGTGGACCAACCCGATCGCCAGCACGCTGCCCTTTCGGTAGGCGGTGACAATGGTCTCGTAGTCCGTGCCCGACGTTCGGCCGCGGTGCTTGATCACCGCGACTCCGGGCATGCGCTTCGACAACGGCCGGAGCAGCGGGTTCAAGTACTTGATCTGCGCACGTTCCAGCCACACCGGAATCAGCATCGGCACGCCTGGTGCGTTGTTCGGGTGGTCCTGTCGTGACGATGAGGTGGACATGGCGGCTCCCGTATTCGATTTGTACTGCTCTGGGACAATAGCCATCGTGGAGGCCAAACGTGGAGGTTAACGTGCCCGACCCGGCTGTGCTCATGTCCCGTATCGATCTGCGGGGCCAGCACCTGTCGACCGCAGGTCTGCGCGCCGTGCTGCCGCGCGGTGGCGTCGACGTCGACGCGGTGGTTCCGACGGTCCGTCCGATCGTCGACGCGATCGTTGCCCGGGGTGCCGAGGCAGCCCTGGAGTACGGCGAGCGATTCGACGGTGTGCGCCCCGACACCGTGCGTGTCCCTGCCGCCCGCCTCACCGCCGCGCTGGCGGATCTCGACCCCGAGGTCCGCGCCGCGCTGGAGGTCGCGATCGATCGCACCCGTGCCGTGCACGCCGATCAGCGGCGCACTGACACCACGACGACGCTGGCCCCTGGTGCCACGGTCACCGAACGCTGGGTGCCCGTCGAGCGGGTGGGGCTCTACGTGCCGGGCGGCAACGCCGTGTACCCGTCGAGCGTCATCATGAACGTCGTGCCCGCGCAGACCGCCGGGGTGGACTCCCTGGTGATCGCCAGCCCGCCGCAGGCCGAGTTCGGGGGCATCCCACACCCGACGATCCTGGCCGCCGCGGCACTGCTCGGGGTCGAGGAGGTGTGGGCCGTCGGCGGTGCGCAGGCTGTCGCGCTGCTGGCTTACGGTGGCACCGACACCGACGGCGCTGGGGCAAGCGGAGCGCCGGGAAATGGCACAGAACTCGCGCCCGTCGACATGATCACCGGACCCGGCAACATCTACGTCACCGCGGCGAAGCGGATCTGTCGCTCGCAGGTGGGCATCGACGCTGAGGCGGGGCCCACCGAGATCGCGATCCTCGCCGACCACACAGCCGATCCCGTGCACGTCGCCGCCGATCTCATCAGCCAGGCCGAGCACGACGAGATGGCGGCATCGGTGCTCGTCACGACGAGCACCGCACTCGCCGACGCCACCGACCGCGAGGTGGCCGCGCAGGTGGCGACGACGACACACCGCGAACGCGTCACCGCCGCACTGTCCGGCAAGCAGTCGGCCATCGTCCTCGTCGACGACCTCGACGCCGGGATCGCGACGGTCAACGCGTACGCCGCCGAGCACCTCGAGATTCAGACCGTCGACGCGTCTGCTGTTGCCGGTCGGATCCGTTCTGCCGGTGCGATATTCGTCGGCCCATGGTCGCCGGTCAGCCTCGGCGACTACTGCGCCGGATCGAACCACGTGCTGCCGACTGCCGGCTGCGCCCGGCACTCCAGCGGGCTATCGGTACAGACCTTCCTGCGCGGCATCCACGTCGTGGACTACACCGAGGCTGCGCTGAAGGACGTGTCCGGACCCGTCATCACGCTGGCCAAGGCCGAGAACCTGCCTGCGCACGGTGAGGCCGTCCGGCGGAGGTTCGAGCGGTGAGCGGGAAGAGGATCACACTCGACGATCTGCCGTTGCGGGACAATCTGCGCGGCAAGTCGCCATACGGTGCGCCACAGCTGGCGGTGCCCGTCCGGCTCAACACGAACGAGAACCCGCACCCGCCGACGCAGGCGCTCATCGAGGACGTCGCCGCCTCGGTGCGCGATGCCGCCGCCGAGCTGCACCGCTACCCGGACCGCGACGCCGTCCTGTTACGTGCCGACCTCGCGGCGTACCTGACGGCGCAGATCGGCGTACCGGTGGTCACCGACAACGTCTGGGCGGCAAACGGTTCCAATGAGATCCTGCAGCAGCTGCTGCAGGCCTTCGGGGGGCCCGGCCGCGGTGCCATCGGGTTCGTGCCGTCCTACTCGATGCATCCGATCATCTCCGACGGCACGCAGACCGAGTGGCTGGAGACCGGCCGCGCCGAGGACTTCGGCCTCGACGTCGAGGCCGCCGTTTCGGCGATCGCCGACCGCCGCCCCGATGTCGTGTTCCTGGCCAGCCCGAACAACCCGTCCGGGCAGAGCGTGTCACTCGAGGAGCTTCGCCGGCTGCTCGATGTCGCGCCGGGCGTGGTGATTGTCGACGAGGCGTACGGCGAGTTCTCGTCGCAGCCCAGTGCTGTGCACCTGCTGGCCGACTACCCGGCGAAGCTCATCGTCACGCGCACGATGAGCAAGGCGTTCGCGTTCGCGGGCGGTCGCCTCGGCTACCTGGTCGCCGACCCCGCAGTCATCGACGCGCTGCTGCTGGTGCGGTTGCCCTACCACCTGTCCTCGGTCACGCAGGCCGCCGCACGCGCGGCACTGCGACACGCCGACGACACGCTGGGGAGCGTCGCCACCCTCATCGCCGAGCGCAACCGCGTGTCGGAGGCGTTGACGCGCATGGGATTCCGGGTCATTCCCAGTGACGCGAACTTCGTGCTGTTCGGCGAGTTCGCCGACGCCGCCGCGACGTGGCAGCGCTACCTGGACGCCGGCGTGCTCATCCGAGACGTCGGCATCCCCGGGTTCCTGCGTGCCACCACAGGTCTGGCTGACGAGAACGACGTGCTGCTCGAGACCAGTGCGCCCCTGGCCGAAACCGAACTCACTCGGCCGATTCCGAGTGTCCCCGCGAACCTCCGAGGAGCATCGTGACCCGTCACGCCCGTGTCGAACGCAAGACCAGGGAATCCGACATCGTCGTCGAGCTCGAACTCGACGGCACCGGACAGACCGACATCAGCACCGGTGTGCCGTTCTACGACCACATGTTGACGTCGCTGGGCAGCCACGCGAGCTTCGACCTGACGGTGCGGGCCGTCGGGGATATCGACATCGAGGGGCACCACACCATCGAGGACACCGCCATCGTGCTCGGCCAGGCGCTGGGGCAGGCGCTGGGGGACAAGAAGGGCATTCGTCGATTCGGCGATGCCTTCATCCCGATGGACGAGACGCTCGCGCACGCTGCCGTCGACGTCTCCGGGCGGCCGTACTGCGTCCACACCGGCGAGCCGGATCACATGCTGCACAACACGATTGCCGGCAGCTCGGTGCCCTACCACACCGTCATCAACCGCCACGTCTTCGAGACGCTTGCGATGAACGCGCGGATCGCACTGCACGTCCGCACGCTGTACGGCCGGGATCCGCACCACATCACCGAGGCCCAGTACAAGGCGGTCGCCCGCGCGCTGCGCCAGGCCGTCGAGTTCGATCCGCGGGTCTCGGGTGTGCCGTCCACCAAGGGCAGTCTGTGACCAAGAGATCTGTGGTGGTGCTGGACTACGGGTCGGGCAACCTCCGCTCGGCCCAGCGCGCCCTTGAGCGGGTCGGTGCCGACGTCGAGGTCACGGCCGATCCGGCCGCCGCGGCGGCAGCCGACGGCCTCGTGGTGCCCGGCGTCGGCGCGTACGAGGCGTGCATGACCGGGCTGCGCGCGGTCGGGGGAGACGACATCATCGCCGACCGCCTGGCCAACGACCGGCCCGTGCTCGGTGTGTGCGTGGGGATGCAGATCCTGTTCGCCCGTGGCGTCGAGTTCGGCGTCGAGTCGGTGGGCTGCGGTCGGTGGCCCGGATCGGTCGTGCGCCTGGACGCGCCGGTGGTTCCGCACATGGGGTGGAATGTGGTGGAGCCGCCCGAGACGACCCGACTGTTCGCCGGAATCGACCCCGCGACCAGGTTCTACTTCGTGCACTCCTACGCCGCGCAGGCCTGGGAGGGCGACCCGACGGCCAAGCTGACCTGGGCGACGCACCACGTGCCGTTCCTGGCCGCGGTGGAGGACGGCCCGCTTTGGGCCACGCAGTTCCATCCGGAGAAGAGCGGTGATGCCGGAGCGGCCCTGCTGACCAATTGGCTCAAGGAACTAGGGTGATCTGACGTGCCTGTAAAGACTCCACTCATTCTGCTGCCCGCCGTCGACGTCGTGGACGGAAAGGCCGTCCGCCTCGTCCAGGGGCAGGCCGGTAGCGAGACCGACTACGGCTCCGCGCTCGACGCCGCCCTTGGCTGGCAGCGCGACGGGGCCGAATGGATCCACCTCGTCGACCTCGACGCCGCCTTCGGTCGCGGGTCGAACCGCGAACTTCTCGCCGACGTGATCGGCAAGCTCGATGTCGCCGTGGAACTCTCCGGTGGCATCCGCGACGACGAGTCGCTGGACGCGGCGCTGGCCACCGGCTGCGCCAGGATCAACCTCGGCACGGCCGCACTCGAGAATCCGCAGTGGTGCGCTCGGGTCATCGCCGAACACGGCGAGAAGGTCGCCGTCGGCCTCGACGTCAAGCTCGACCCCGCAGCGCCCGAGGGCGGCTACCGGCTTCGCGGACGTGGCTGGGAGACCGACGGCGGAGACCTGTGGGAGGTACTGGAACGCCTTGACCGCGAGGGGTGCTCGCGTTTCGTCGTCACCGACGTGACCAAGGACGGCACCCTCAACGGGCCCAACCTGGAACTGCTGGCGGGTGTCGCAGAGCGCACCGGCGTGCCCGTCATCGCCTCCGGTGGAGTGTCGAGCATCGAGGATCTGGAGGCGATCGCCACCCTCACCGACCGTGGTGTTGAGGGCGCCATCGTCGGCAAGGCGCTGTACGCCGGTCGGTTCACATTGCCGCAGGCGCTGTCCGCGGTAAGTCGGTAGGCGATCACCATGGCGCTCGACGAACCTGACCTCGACGCGTTGGTCGTCGCGGCGACGGCGATCCTCGACGAGGCGGCCAAGCCGTTTCTCGCCGGGCATCGCGCACAGTCCGCAGTCCGTAAGCAGGGCAACGATTTCGCCACTGAGGTGGACCTGGCGATCGAACGCCAGGTGGTGGAGGCGTTGGAGTCCGCGACGGGTATCGGCGTCCATGGCGAGGAGTTCGGCGGCGCGCCCATCGACTCGGACATGGTGTGGGTGCTCGACCCCATCGATGGCACCTTCAACTATGCCGCCGGGTCACCGATGGCCGCCATCCTGCTGGGCCTGCTCTCGCGGGGAAAGCCAGTGGCGGGCCTGACCTGGCTTCCGTTCACGGGTAACCGCTACACCGCGACGATCGGTGGACCGCTGCGGGACAATGGGAAACCGCTGCCCGCTCTGGTCCCCAGCCCCCTCGCCGATTCCATCGTCGGCATCCAGACCTTCAACATCGACTCCCGCGGCCGTTTCCCCGGCCGCTATCGCGTTGAGGTGCTGGGGAACCTGAGCCGGGAGTGCTCGCGGGTGCGCATGCACGGCGCGACAGGTGTCGACCTGGCCTACGTTGCGTCCGGTGTGCTGGCTGCGGCCATCAGTTTCGGGTACCACATCTGGGATCACGCCGCTGGTGTGGCGCTGGTGCGCGCCGCCGGGGGCATCGTCACCGACCTGGCCGGCGAACCGTGGACGCCGGAATCGAAATCGGCGCTAGCCGCGGCTCCGGGTGTCCACGAGCGCATGCTCGAGATCGTGGCATCGGCGGGCGCCCCGGAGGACTACCTGTGAACCACCACGAGGGCCTGGCCGTGCGCGTCATCCCGTGCCTGGACGTCGACGACGGTCGGGTGGTCAAGGGTGTCAACTTCGAGAACCTGCGTGATGCAGGCGATCCCGTCGAACTCGCCGCAGTCTATGACGCCGAGGGCGCCGACGAACTGACGTTCCTCGATGTCACCGCGTCCTCGTCGGGCCGGACCACCATGCTGGACGTGGTCCGTCGCACCGCCGAACAGGTCTTCATCCCGCTCACAGTCGGCGGGGGCGTGCGGTCGGTGGCCGACGTCGACGTTCTACTGCGCGCGGGCGCGGACAAGGTGTCGGTCAACACCGCGGCCATCGCGCGTCCCGAACTGCTCGCCGAGCTGTCGCGACACTTCGGCTCGCAGTGCATAGTGCTGTCCGTCGATGCGCGCACGGTGCCAGACGGCGCCGAGCCGACACCGTCGGGCTGGGAGGTCACGACACACGGTGGACGTCGTGGCACTGGCCTCGACGCGGTCGAATGGGCCAGGCGGGGAGCTGAGCTCGGCGTCGGCGAGATCCTGCTCAACTCCATGGACGCCGACGGGACCAAGGCGGGTTTCGACCTCGACATGCTGCGTGCGGTCAGGGCAGCGGTGACGGTGCCCGTGATCGCCAGCGGCGGCGCGGGCGCGGTCGAGCACTTCGCCCCGGCCGTTGACGCCGGCGCCGATGCGGTGTTGGCCGCCAGCGTGTTTCACTTCGGCGAGCTGACGATCGGTCAGGTCAAGGCGGCGATGGCCGAGGACGGGATCGTGGTCCGATGACCCTCACCGCCCGCGATTTCGGCGCGCTGAGGAGCGGTGAGCGCTCCAAACCGCACCGAAATCGCTCAGGATGGATGGGGGAGTGAGATGAGCCTGGATCCGGCGATCGCGGCGCGGCTCAAACGCGACGCCAACGGCCTGTTCGCCGCCGTCGCGCAGGAACGCTCCACCGGGCAGGTGCTCATGATGGCGTGGATGGACGACGAGGCGCTGGCCCGCACACTCGAGACCCGCAAGGGCACGTACTACTCGCGCTCGCGCGGTCAGTACTGGGTGAAGGGTGAGACTTCCGGCCACACGCAGTACGTGCACTCGGTGCGCCTGGACTGCGACGGTGACACGGTGCTGCTCGAGGTCGATCAGATCGGTGCTGCCTGCCACACCGGTGCGCACACCTGCTTCGACGCGGATCTGCTGCTCGGCCCCGAGAGCTGATTATCGCGAGGTCCACTCGCCGCCGTTGACAGCGAAGACCTGCCCGGTGATCTGCCGTGCCTGGGGTGAGGCCAGGAAGGCGACCGTGTTGGCGATGTCGTCAGGGATGCCCGCCCGCTTGGTCATGGTGGCGTTGATGAGCGTCACTTTCCTGTCGTCGGTGAGGACGTCGCGGAAGAACTCGGTGTCAGCGATGTAACCCGGTGAGACGACGTTGGCGGTGATTCCGGTCGGGCCGACCGTGCGTGCCAGATCGACGTTCCACGAGGCGATCGCGGCCTTGGCTGCCCCGTAGGAGCCGGCACCCTTGTCTGCGGCGATCGAGCCGATCGTGATGATCGCGCCGCCTTGGCACATTGCCGGCAACAGTGCGGTGGTCGTCAGGACGGCCGACATCACGTTGGATTCGAAGTTCGACCGCCACGCGGCGGCGACGTCGTCGAGCCCGGAGGGCGCCGAGAGGTCGAAATCAGTGTTCCCACCGGCATTGTTGACCAGCACATCGATCTCGCCCAGCTCACGGGCGAACGTCTCGACGTCAGCGGGTCGTGAGGCGTCGAAACTATGCGCCGAGACGTCCCCGTCGATCTCGGCGACCGCCTGATCCAGGACAGCACCGCGGCGGCCGGTGATGATCACGCGCGCACCGTCACCGGCGAAGCGGGCCGCGATCGCCCTTCCGATACCCGTCCCGCCGCCCGTCACTACGACCGTCTTCTGCATGAGCTCTCCTCCTGATATATGGTTTAGACCTAAACGTACACCCTGATCTGAGAGGTCTGCGATGGAGCTGGATCCTGAGGACTCGGTGGACGCGATCGCGCTGGCATGGCTGCGTGAGCGCCCGCAGACCCCAGTCGACTCGATTGGAATCGTCACCCGCCTATGGCATGCCGCCAAACTCTTGGGCGATGACCGGGCCCGACTCCTGCGTGAGGCTGGCGCCGACGCGGCGACGTTGGACCTGCTGTCCACGCTGCGCCGCAGCGGGCCGCCGTATCGACTCACCACTCGAGAACTCGCCGACGCTGCACTCATCACTGCCGGTGCCATCACGCAGCGCGTTGATCGAGCCGAACGACAGGGTTTGGTGACGCGCTCAGCCCAGGGCGAGGGATCACGTCGCGTCGATGTCGAACTCACCGACCTCGGGCACGCCACCGTTGAACGACTCGTGGACGCCGTGCTGGAGCGAGAACTCGCCTTGCTCGACGGGATTCCCGCTGACGAGTTCGAGCAACTCAGCGGTCTTCTGCGCCAACTCCTCAGCGCGCTGCACACATCGCTGGGCGACCGCCGTCCGGGCCACGTGGGCGAACCGTAGGAGTCCCGTCACGCTGTCACCGCTTCCACTGGGCGGAGCAATACGGCGCTGATCGCACCGCCACAGAGTGCGACGGCGCCGCAGGCGATCAGCGCAGTGACCACGCCGCCGGTCGTGCTGCCGCTCACGTGGGCGGTCTGGCTGAGGGCGCCGCATAGTGCGATGCCGATGGTCAGCCCGAGTTGGCGGGCGGCATTGGCTGCCGCGGCGGCAGTTCCCGCACGCGCTGGCGGCACCGATGGCGCGGCCACCGCAGGCAGGACGGGGGACACGATGCCAGCACCAATGCCCGTCACCGCAAGCATGGCGATCACGGTCGTCCAGTCCGGCCACACCAAAAGGGTGGCGCCGGTGAGACATGCCAGGCCCGTCAGCAGCGTTCCTCCGCCGAGCACCCAGCTGCGGGGTGCGTCGTGCAGCCGAGCGCTGACCATCAGCGACACCAGGATGAAGGCAACGAGCTGAATGGTGAGGACTAAGGCGGCCCGCAGTGGGCTCATCGCCTGCTCGGTCTGCAGCCACCGCGCCAGCACCGGCAGTGCCGCGAAAGCAGCGAAGTAGTAGGCGAATCCGACGAGGAGAACGGCTGTGAACTCGCGAGTGGCGAACAGGCTCGGGGGCATCGCCGGGTGGACAGCGCGGCGTTGGGACGGGACGAACGAACAGATCGATGCCAAGGCCACCACACCGCCACCGATGGTTCCTGGTGACATCCAGCCGTTTTCACCGCCGTTGATCACGGCGTAGGTGATCCCGCCCATCGCCGTGGCGACGAGCGTTGTTCCCAGGACGTCCACGCGTACTCGGCGTGGGCGCTCCCGCGCCAACGAGATCGAACCGATCGCCACGGCGAGCGCGCACACCGGCAAGGCCCCGAGAAACAGCCAACGCCACGAGACGAATTGTGTGACGGCGCCGCCCGCGATGGTGCCGACGGTGCTGCCGGCGCCGGCGACCGCACCCCACACCGCGAACGCGATCCCGCGGGTGCGCCCCGGGTAACACTGCGTCAGCAGCGGTACGGCGGTGGCGAAAATCGCCGCGCCACCGACGCCTTGAGCCGCCCGCGCCACAACGAGCATGCCGCCTGACGTTGCCACCGCACACGCCACCGACGCCGCACAGAACGCGACAAGGCCGGTCAGGAAGAGCCGCCGGTGACCGAGGCGGTCTCCAAGAGTCCCCATGGCCAACACGAGAGCCGCCAGCCCGAGGGTGTAGACGTCGATGATCCACTGGGATAACGCGAATCCGGCGCCGAGGTCGTCAGCGATGGTTGCGGCGCTGACCGTCACGATGGTGGTGTAGGCAAGCAACACGAATGTCGCCAGACAACACGCCAGCAGCGGACGCCAATCGGTGGGCTCGCTAGCGGCGATGCGTGCAGCACCAACGGATTCGTGGGGGTTCGACGGCATGACGCCACGGTGATGTAATGACCTTGTGCGTGTAAACCCTTACATCGAGCCGCTGCTGCAGAACGTGACCGATTTGCTCAATCGACCCGCGTCGACGCCGGCCGACCTGGAGGACCGATGGACCTCACGGGGCATGCCTGTGCAACGTCACGCCACCACCGACGACCTACGAGGGGTGCGCGAGTTCCTACTCGGGTGGGAGGACGTCGTCGACGCCGGCACCGAACAAGAGCGGGTGAGAGTGCTCAACGACCTGCTGGATCGCTTCACCGCGAGCCCGTCCATCACCGACCACGACGGCAGCGGCTGGCACCTGCACTACCGCGACCCGGACGCGGGTTTCGCGGCGACCCTTGCCGGTGCCACCACCGCTGCCGCCGCCCAATACCTCACTGATCGGGGGATGCATCGCATCCGCCGGTGCGCGCGCACGGACTGCGCCAACGCCCTGGTCGACTTCAGTCGGCCAGGCACGCAGAGGTACTGCAGCCACAGCTGCGCCAACCGCGACGCCGTCCGCCGACACCGCGCTGCGTCGTCACGCTGACCTGCCGGCTGGCGGGTCAGACCCCGAAGCGGCTGGCCTTGGCGCGGGCTGTCCACCTGCCGTCGGAGAAGCCGACCTGCACGGGGTGATCGAACGCCGCGCTGACGTTATCGGTGGTGACGACGTCGTGGGCGGCCCCCGCCGCCACGGTGCGACCCTCGGCGATCAGCAGTGCGTGCGTCGTTGTGGTCGGCAGCTCCTCGAGGTGATGGGTGACCAGGATGGACGCCACGTCGGGGTGCGTCTGATCCAGCGAGTCCATCGTCTCCAGAAGCTGTTCGCGGGCAGCGACATCGAGACCGGTGGTCGGCTCGTCGAGTAGCAGCAGTCGAGGCTCCGAGATCAGCGCCCGGGCGATCAGTGTGCGTCCCCGTTCGCCCTGGGACAGGGTCGGCCATCGGTCATCGGCCTTGTGCGCCAGGCCGACTGAGGCGAGCATGGCGTCGGCGCGGTCGAGTTCGTCGGGGCTGGGCGTCCAGCGCATCGGCAGGTCGATCGTCGCGGTGATGCCGGTCAACGCGACCTCACGGATCGTCAGCGAGGACTGCAGTCGATGACGCGGATTCACGTGCCCGATGGAGTGCCGCAGCTGGGCCAACTCCACGTGGCCCATCTGCTCGCCCAGCACCCGCACCATGCCCGACGTCGGAAACACCACGGCCGCACAGAATCCCAGCAGCGTGCTCTTTCCCGCGCCGTTGGGGCCGAGCAGCGCCCAGTGCTCGCCGGCGCCCACGGTGAGTGAGATGCCGCCGATGATCTGCTTGCCGTCGCGGCGGAATGTGACATCGGTCAGCTCGAGAACCGCGTTCACGAAAAGCCCTCCTTCAGCTTGGTCAGATGAGTTCTGCTCGACGCCGCTGCGGCAGTGGGGTTGCGGGCGATGATCGAGTCGGCCAGCTGCTGATGCAGGGCGTGGTCGCACGGCTCTGACTCGATCGGTCGAATCTTGAGCATGTCGATCATCGCCAGCCGCAGCCGCGGCAGGAACGCGTCGAACAATTGGATCAGCACATCGTTGTGGGCCGCGGAGATCACGGCGCGGTGAAACGCCATATCGGCGTCCACGTGGTCGGATACCGACTGGCCGAGTGCGCCGCGGGCGGCCAGGGTGCGGCGTATCGCGCGCAGATCGGCGGGGGTCCGTCGGGTCGCAGCCAGCGCCGCAGCCTCGGCCTCGATCGCGATACGGGCCTCGATCACTGAGGCGATGGTTGACCGCCGCAGCACGGTGTCCCAGTCCTCGGCGGCATCCAGCGCTGTGACGAAAACCCCGGCGCCCTGTCGGCTGTCGAGCACGCCTCTGCCTGCGAGTTCGCGGATGGCCTCGCGCAGGGTGGAGCGGCCGACGCCGAGTTGGGCCGCCAGCGTGGTCTCGCCGGGGAGTCGATGACCCAGCGGCCATTCCCCATCACGGATGCGGGCCAGCAGCAGCTGTGCCGTCTGCGCTGCCAGCGGATGCCGCTGTACCTGGACGATCATGCCCACCACTCTACTTGTCTGAGGAGTTGTGTATAGTTCGGGCATCATGACGCGCTTCCTCCTGCTTAGTCGCCGCAGCAGGGCCTGACCGACCGGCCCCTGCTGTGGGGCTTTGTTGCGCCGGTCGAATTCAGGCAAGAGCAGACCAGAAAGCGCACACCATGAGCATCAACGCATTTCCCACCATCGACACCCCCACGGGCGAGGCCCCGGGCCCGGCGTGGAACCGGCAGCGACACTCCCAGATGCCCTCGCATCGCTATGCCAGCATCTATGACCGGGTGGATGTGCCACTCGCCGAACGGCATTGGCCCACATCGCGAATCGCCGAAGCCCCCTTGTGGGTTCCGGTCGACCTGCGCGACGGCAACCAGGCACTGGCCGAACCCATGGACCCGGCGCGCAAGCGGCGGTTCTTCGAGCTGCTGGTCGCCATGGGTTACAAGGAGATCGAGGTCGGCTACCCCTCGGCGTCGCAGACCGATTTCGACTTCGTTCGGCTGCTGGCCGAAACCGATATCGCCCCATCGGACGTCGCCATCGTCGTGTTCACCCCGGCCCGCCGCGACCTCATCGAGCGCACCGTGGCCGCCGTACACGGGATCAGCAACGAGGTGGTCATCCACATGTACACCGCAACCGCGCCGGTATGGCGAAACACCGTGCTCGGCAAGGACCGTGCGGAACTGCGCGAGTTGATCCTGTCCGGTGGACGCGATGTCCTGGAGTTCGCCGGTGACCTGCCCAACGTCCGGTTCGAGTTCTCTCCGGAGGTCTTCAACCTGACCGAACCCGATTACGTGCTGGAGCTGTGTGATGCCATGACGAGTCTCTGGCAGGCCACCGCGGAGCGCCCGGTGATCCTGAATCTGCCGGCCACGGTCGAGGTCGCCACCCCGAACGTGTACGCCGACCAGATCGAGTACATGCACCGCAATCTGGCTGACCGCGACAGCGTGATCCTGTCGGTGCACCCCCACAACGACCGCGGCACCGGCATCGCCTGCGCCGAACTGGCGCTGCTCGCCGGTGCCCAACGCGTCGAGGGCTGCGTCTTCGGCAACGGCGAACGCACCGGCAACGTCGACATCGCCACCTTGGCGCTCAACCTGCACGCACAGGGCGTCGACCCGATGATCGACTTCTCCGATATCGACGAGATCGCTCGCACCGTCGCGCACTGCACTCGCATGCCGATCCACGAGCGGCACCCCTACGTCGGTGATCTGGTGCACACGGCGTTCTCCGGCACCCACCAGGATGCCATCAAGAAGGGTCTGGCCGAGCACCGCGCCCGCGCAGTCGATTCGGGTCGATCCGAGAGTGAAATCGATTGGCAGGTTCCCTATTTGCCGATCGATCCGGCTGATATCGGCCGCACCTACGACGCGGTGATACGGGTGAACTCGCAGTCCGGCAAGGGGGGCGTCGCCTATCTGCTGTCCGCGGAGTACGGCCTGGACTTGCCGCGCCGGCTCCAGATCGACTTTGCCCGCCACGTTCAGGCGCACGCCGACGACACCGGGGAGGAGATCACCGCAGCCGAGTTGTTCGACCTCTTCGAGGCGACCTACTTCGACGCCCACGGTCCGGTGGAGCTGAAGGACTGGCGCACCGGCAGCGATACGGACACCGAGATAACCCTGTGCGTCGACGGCCGCACCACCCGCAGCGCACACAGCGGTATCGGTCCGGTGGACGCGTTGAGCCGGGCACTGGCCGATATCGGGCGACCCGTGGAGATACTCGGGTTGACCCAGCAGTCCATCGGCAGCACCGCGGTCAGCTACCTGGAGTATCGAACCGGCGGTGTGACCGGTTGGGCGTGCGGGCGCAGCGACTCGGTGCCTGCCGCCTCGATGGCGGCGGTGATCCGCGCCGTCAACGCGCCTTGAGAACCTCCAGCGCCTTGTCGGCGTGGCTGTCCATGCTGAGTTCGCTCGCGATGACCTCGAGAACGGTGCGATCGGTGTCGATGACGAATGTGGTGCGCTTGACCGGCATCAGCTTGCCGAGCAGCCCGCGCTTGACGCCGAACTTCGTGGCCACCACACCATTGGAGTCCGACAGCAGCGGGTAGTCGAAGTTCTGTTGCTCGGCGAACTTTGCCTGCTTGGCCACGGCATCCGTGCTGATCCCGACCCTGCTGGCACCCACAGCGGCGAACTCGCCGGCGAGGTCCCGGAAGTGACAGGCCTCCTTGGTGCAGCCCGGTGTCATGGCCGCTGGGTAGAAGAACAGCACCACTGGTCCGTCGGCCAGCAGGCTGGTCAGATTGCGCACCGTGCCTGTCTGGTCGGGCAGCTCGAACTCGTCGACGCGGTCGCCACGTTTCATGGAGGTCACGCTACGCCCAGCTGATTTTGGGATGGGTGCGCCCGGTCTGGGAGGATTGGCCCGTGCAACCTCGTCCTCCGGTCGATTCGCTCCACCCCGCCGGACCCCGTTCCGACCTCGCCGTGACCACGTCGCGCGAGGACTTCCGGGCGCTGGCCGCCGGGCACCGAGTCGTGCCCGTGACGCGCAAGGTGCTGGCCGACAGCGAGACGCCGCTGTCGGCGTACCGCAAGCTCGCCGCCAACCGCCCCGGAACGTTCCTCCTGGAATCCGCGGAGAACGGTCGGTCGTGGTCGCGCTGGTCGTTCATCGGCGCGGGGGCACCGTCGGCGTTGACGATCCGCGAGGGCGAGGCGATCTGGTTGGGTGTGACCCCGCGCGACGCCCCGAGCGGCGGTGATCCGTTGCAGGCGCTGCGCAGCACGCTGGATCTGCTCGAGACCGCCGCACTGCCGGGTCTGCCGCCGTTGTCGAGCGGTCTTGTCGGTTTCTTCGCCTACGACTTCGTGCGGCGCCTCGAGCGGCTGCCCGAACTGGCCGTTGACGACTTGAAGCTGCCTGACATGCTTCTGCTGCTGGCCACCGACATCGCGGCCGTGGACCACCACGAGGGCACCATCACCCTCATCGCGAACGCGGTGAACTGGAACGGCACCGATGAGCGCGTCGACTGGGCCTATGACGACGCGGTGGCGCGCCTCGACATCATGACCGCGGCACTGGCCGAGCCGATTCGCTCCACCGTGGCCACATTCAGCAGGCCCGAGCCGGAGCCCCGGGCCCAGCGCACCATGGCCGAGTACACCGCGATCGTCGACAAGCTGGTGGGCGATATCGAAGCCGGTGAGGCATTCCAGGTGGTGCCGTCGCAGCGCTTCGAGTTGGACACCGCCGCCGACCCCCTCGACGTCTACCGGATGCTGCGGGTGTCCAACCCGAGTCCCTACATGTACCTGCTGAACGTGCCCAACGCTGCTGGTGAACTGGAATTCTCGGTGGTCGGCTCCAGCCCGGAGGCGCTGGTGACGGTGATCGACGGCAAGGCGACGACGCATCCGATCGCCGGTACCCGGTGGCGGGGCGCCGACGAGGAGGAGGACGTGCTCCTCGAGAAGGACCTGCTCAACGATGAGAAGGAGCGCGCCGAGCACCTCATGCTGGTGGATCTCGGCCGCAACGACCTCGGGCGCGTATGCGTGCCCGGAACGGTCCGGGTGGAGGACTACAGCCACATCGAGCGCTACAGCCACGTCATGCACCTGGTGTCGACCGTGACCGGATCTCTCGCGGCCGACAAGACCGCGCTGGACGCCGTCACGGCCTGCTTCCCGGCGGGCACGTTGTCGGGTGCCCCGAAGGTTCGGGCCATGGAGCTCATCGAAGAGGTCGAGAAGACCCGCCGCGGGCTCTATGGCGGGGTGCTCGGATATCTGGACTTCGCGGGCAACGCGGACTTCGCGATCGCCATCCGGACGGCCTTGATGCGCAATGGCACCGCTTACGTCCAGGCGGGCGGGGGAGTCGTGGCCGATTCCAATGGCCCCTACGAGTACAACGAGGCAGCCAACAAGGCGCGCGCGGTGCTCAACGCCATCGCCGCGGCGGGAACGCTGACCGAGCCATGACCCGAATCGCGCAACTGTTGCTGGTGCTCGCCGCGGCGGGCCTGTGGGTGGCGTCGCGGATGACCTGGGTGGTTCTCGAGTCCGCGGACGGACTGGGGCCGCAGCGGACGACAGCGGTATCGGGGGCGACGTGGGCGGCGGCGCTGGTGCCGGTCGCGGCGCTGCTGGTGGCGGCGGCCCTGGCGCCGCTGGCCGTTCGGGGATGGGCACTACGCGTGGTGGCGCTGCTCGTCGCTGTGGTCAGCGCCGGTGTCGCGTACATGGGCCTATCGCTGTGGGTGGAGGCCGACGTCGCCGGGTACGCGGCCACAGCGGCGGATGTGCCGATCGTCTACCTGGTCGGCAGCGAGCGCCACGTCTGGGGTGGGGTGCTTACCCTGGTTGCTGCGGTAGGCACGCTGCTCGCGGCCGTGCTGTTGCTGCGCGCGGCTGTGCGGGCGGGTGCGACGCCGACGAAGTACGCCGCGCCCGCGGCCAGACGCGAGGCGGCGTCGAAGGAGAGTTCTGTTGACGGGACGACGGGGGATGGGATGTCGGAACGAATGATCTGGGATGCACTTGACGAGGGGCGCGACCCGACGGTCGAGCCCACTGAGGGTCGGTGACGTCACATGCCAAGGTGGCGGTTAGGCTTCGACACAGAACTAAATCCGGCGGCACCCCGGTGCCCTGGTAACTCTCGGAAGGACATCGGCTCATGAGTTCGGCCAATGTGCTCGACTCCATCATCGAGGGAGTGCGCGCCGACGTCGCTGCCCGCGAGGCCGAACTGAGCCTGGCCGAAGTCAAGGCGAAGGCCAAGGACACCGCGCCAGCCCGTGACGTCCTGGCGGCGTTCCGCGAGCCGGGCATCGGCGTCATCGCCGAGGTGAAGCGGGCCAGTCCGTCTCGCGGCGCACTGGCGTCCATCTCCGACCCCGCCGAACTCGCGCGTGCCTATGAGTCCGGCGGCGCACGGGTTATCAGCGTGCTGACCGAAGAGCGCCGTTTCAACGGTTCGCTCGACGACCTCGACGCGGTACGGGCGGCAGTGTCGATTCCGGTGCTGCGCAAGGACTTCATCATCGGGCCGTACCAGATCCACGAGGCGCGTGCGCATGGCGCGGACATGGTGCTGCTGATCGTCGCCGCGCTGGAGCAGTCGGTTCTGGTGTCGATGATCGATCGCACCGAGTCACTCGGCATGACTCCTCTCGTGGAGGTGCACACCGAGGAGGAGGCCGACCGCGCACTGCAGGCCGGTGCCCGCGTGATCGGCGTCAATGCAAGAAATCTCAAGACCCTCGAGGTCGACCGGGACTGCTTTGCACGGATCGCCCCCGGGCTTCCGTCGAACGTGATCCGAGTCGCCGAGTCCGGCGTCCGCGGTACCGCGGATCTGTTGGCCTACGCCGGAGCGGGCGCCGATGCCGTCCTCGTCGGTGAGGGCCTGGTGACCAGCGGCGATCCGCGCAGTGCTGTCGCGGACCTCGTCACCGCCGGTACCCACCCGTCCTGCCCCAAACCCGCCCGCTGACGCCGACGCTGGCGATGTACGGCTTGCGTGAAGAGCGGAACGGGGCGATGAGCCGCGTGCGCAAAGAGAAGAGAAAATGGCTGATCTAGCCGGTCCCAAGCTGCCGCGATCCAGTGCAGCCGTGGCCGAACCCACCGTCCACGACCCCGATCAGCGGGGTCATTTCGGCGCGTACGGCGGACGGTTGGTCGCCGAAGCCTTGATGGCGGTGATCGAGGAGGTCACCGCCGCCTATGAGAAGGCGCGGACCGATCAGACGTTCCTCGATGAGCTGGACCGCCTGCAGTGCCACTACACCGGGCGGCCCTCGCCGCTGTATGAGGCCACCCGGCTCAGTGAGCACGCAGGCGGAGCCCGACTGTTCCTGAAGCGAGAAGACCTCAACCACACGGGATCTCACAAGATCAACAACGTGCTGGGTCAGGCCCTGCTGGCCAAGCAGATGGGCAAGACGCGCGTTATCGCCGAGACCGGCGCTGGGCAGCACGGCGTGGCGACCGCGACGGCGTGTGCGCTGCTCGGTCTGGACTGCGTGGTCTACATGGGTGCGGTCGACACCGCGCGCCAGGCCCTCAACGTGGCCCGGATGCGGCTGCTCGGTGCCCGCGTGGTCTCCGTCGAGTCGGGGTCCAAGACCCTCAAGGACGCCATCAACGAGGCGTTCCGTGACTGGGTGACCAACGCCGACGCCACCTACTACTGCTTCGGAACCGCGGCCGGACCGCACCCCTTCCCGACGATGGTCCGCGACTTTCAACGCGTCATCGGTCTGGAGGCCCGTGCTCAGATCCAGCATCAAGCCGGCCGTCTCCCGGACGCGGTGACCGCCTGTGTTGGTGGCGGATCGAACGCGATTGGCATCTTTCACGCGTTCATCGACGATCCCGGGGTTCGACTTGTCGGCTACGAGGCGGCCGGTGACGGCGTCGAGACAGGCAGGCACGCGGCCACGTTCACCGGCGGCTCGCCCGGGGCGTTCCAGGGCTCGTTCTCCTACCTGCTTCAGGACGACGACGGTCAGACCATCGAATCGCATTCGATCTCAGCGGGTTTGGACTATCCCGGGGTCGGTCCCGAGCACGCATACCTCAAGGACATCGGCCGTGCCCAGTACGAGCCGATCACCGACACCGAGGCGATGGACGCGTTCGCGCTGTTGTGTCGCACCGAGGGAATCATCCCGGCGATCGAGTCCGCGCACGCAGTGGCGGGGGCGTTGAAGCTCGGTGTCGAACTCGGCCCCGGCGCGATCGTTCTGGTCAACCTCTCGGGCCGCGGCGACAAGGACGTCGAGACCGCGGCGAGTTGGTTCGGACTTCTCGACGAACAGGATGAGACCGAATGACGACGAGTCGGCTGTCCGGCCTGTTCTCGACATGCCGCGCGGAGAACCGCTCGGCACTCATCGGGTACCTGCCGACGGGGTACCCCGATGTCGCGACGTCGATCGACGCGATGGTGGCGATGACCCAGGCGGGCTGCGACATCGTCGAGGTCGGAGTCGCCTACTCCGATCCCGGAATGGACGGCCCGACCATCGCGGCGGCCACCGAGGCCGCGCTGCGCGGCGGGGTGCGAGTTCGTGACGCCCTGAAGGCCGTCGAGGCGATCAGCAGCGCCGGTGGCAGTGCGGTCGTGATGACGTACTGGAACCCCGTGCTCAAGTGGGGGGTCGAAGCCTTCGCCCGCGACCTGGCCTCGGCCGGTGGCCTCGGCCTCATCACGCCGGACCTGATCCCCGACGAGGCCGAGGAGTGGATTCGGGCCTCCGACGAGCACAACCTGGACCGTATCTTCCTGGTGGCGCCGTCCTCCACGCCGGAGCGGTTGGCCGCGACGGTGGACGCGTCACGCGGATTCGTCTACGCGGCATCGACGATGGGCGTCACCGGTGCACGTGATGCCGTCTCGAATGCGGCACCGGAGTTGGTGAGCCGCGTCAAGGCCATCTCGGATATCCCGGTCGGTGTCGGGTTGGGCGTGCGCTCGCGCGAGCAGGCCGCTGAGATCGGCGCCTACGCCGACGGCGTCATCGTGGGGTCGGCGCTGGTGTCGGCCCTCGAGGAGGGTCTCCCCACATTGAGGGCATTGACAGAAGAACTGGCCGACGGAGTGCGACAGAGGATTACAGCGTGACCGCAACGGTACTGGCGTATCTTCCCAGCCCGGCACAGGGCGTGTGGCATCTCGGGCCGGTACCGATTCGCGCGTACGCGCTCTGCATCCTGGTCGGCATCGTCGCAGCCCTGATCATCGGGGACCGGCGCTGGGTGGCTCGCGGTGGCGAGCAGGGCGTCATCTATGACATCGCACTGTGGGCGGTGCCGTTCGGCCTGCTCGGCGGCCGGCTGTACCACGTCATCACCGATTGGACGACCTACTTCGGCGCCGACGGCAAGGGTTTCGGTGCGGCACTGCGCATCTGGGACGGTGGCCTCGGCATCTGGGGTGCGGTCGCGCTCGGAGGTGTTGGCGCATGGATCGCGTGCCGAAGGCGGGGAATCCCGTTGCCTGCCTTCGGAGATGCCATCGCGCCGGGCATCGTGCTCGCGCAGGCGATCGGACGACTGGGCAACTACTTCAATCAGGAACTCTTCGGCCAGGCCACGACCGTGCCGTGGGGCCTGGAGATCTATGAGCGTCGCAATGCCGCCGGTGCGCTCGACTCGCTCAACGGGGTGTCGACGGGCCGGCTGATCGAGGTCGTCCATCCGACGTTCCTCTATGAGCTGCTCTGGAACCTGCTGGTCTTCGCAGTGTTGATCTGGGTGGATCGGCGCTTCAAGATCGGCCATGGCAGGTTGTTCGCGCTCTACGTCGCGGGCTACTGCATGGGCCGGTTCTGGATCGAACTGATGCGCAGCGACTACGCGACGACGATCGCCGAGACCGGGATCCGAGTCAACACATTCACGTCCACGTTCGTCTTCATTGGCGCGGTGGTCTACATCATGCTCGCGCCAAAGGGTCGCGAGGATCCCGCGACGCTCAAGGGCCACGACTACGACGAATCGCTTCTCGACGAGGTGGGCGAGGAACTCGTTGCCGTCGCCGCGACCAGCGGCATCGTCGCTGCGGCCAAGGTGGCCGGTGCCGAGGACGAGGCTGCCGAGCACGAGTCGGAAGCCGAGGAGATCGACGCCGAGTCGCTCGAACCCGACGTCGCCCTGGATGACGCGGACGACGTTGGCGAGGACGAGGCTGAGGAGGCCGAGGCCGCCGACGAAGCCGAACCCGCTGAGCTCGCCGAGTCCGATGACGAATCCGAGGCATCCGCCGTTGCCGTTGAGGGCACCGAGGTAGCCGAGGCGCTCGAGGCTGAGGTTGAACCCGAAGCCGAGTCCGAGCCCGAGCCCGAGCCCGAGCCTGAACCCGTCGCTGAGGCTGAGGCCGACTCGGACGAACCTGCCGAGGAGGCTGCGCCCGAGGAAGGGCTGGGCTCGGTGGACGCCGATGAGGTTGCCGCGGCTGAGGGTGATGTGGCCGAGGTGCATGAGGCTGCTGTCGAGGGTGATGTGGCCGAGGTGCATGAGGCTGCTGTCGAGGGTGAGCAGGAGGCGGAGTCGCTGGTTGAGGACGTGGCTGCTGAGGCCGACGCCGAGTCCGACGAGTCTGACGAAGCTGTCGCCGACGAGACCGAACCCGAGACCGAGACCGAGCCTGCTGAGGAGCCTGCGCCCGAGGAGGGTCTGGGTTCGGTGGATGCGGATGAGGTTGTTGCGGCTGAGGGTGATGTGGCCGAGGTGCGCGAGGCTGCTGTCGAGGGTGAGCAGGAGGCGGAGTCGCTGGCTGAGGACGTCGCTGCTGAGGCCGACGCCGAGTCCGACGAAGCTGTCGCCGCTGAGACCGATACCGACGCCGATACCGACGCCGATACCGACGCCGAGACCGAGACCGAACCCGAGACCGAGCCTGCTGAGGAGCCTGCGCCCGAGGAGGGTCTGGGTTCGGTGGATGCGGATGAGGTTGTTGCGGCTGAGGGTGACGTTGCCGAGGTGCGCGAGGCTGCTGTCGAGGGTGAGCAGGAGGCGGAGTCGCTGGTTGAGGACGTGGCTGCTGAGGCCGACGCCGAGTCCGACGAGTCTGACGAAGCTGTCGCCGACGAGACCGAACCCGAGACCGAGACCGAGCCTGCTGAGGAGCCTGCGCCCGAGGAGGGTCTGGGTTCGGTGGATGCGGATGAGGTTGTCGCGGCTGAGGGTGACGCTGCCGAGGTGCATGAGGCTGCTGTCGAGGGTGAGCAGGAGGCGGAGTCGCTCGCCGAGGACGTGGCAGATGAGGCCACCGACGCGACCGACGCCGACGCGCCTGCCGCAGAGACCGCTACGCCAGCGGTCGAGGCCGAAGAACCGCGTCGCCGGTGGTGGCGCCGCAGGGGATAACGCCTGCGGTCGCACTGACCCGGCCTTGGTTCTGGCATGCTGAATGCCATGACCGAACCGCAGTCCGGCGGCCGGGAGGACTGGACCGCGTCGTCCATGCCGCCGCCCCCTCCGCCCCAGGGCTATCCGCCTCAGGGGTACCCGACGCAGTACCCGCCGCCCCCCGGCGCGTACTACGACCCGACGGCGCCGTACGGCAGACATCCAATGACTGGCGAGCCGTTCTCGGAGAAGTCGAAGATCGTCGCGGGGCTCCTGCAGCTGCTCGGCTTGCTCGGGCTGGTCGGGATAGGCCGCATGTACCTCGGGCAGGTGGGCCTCGGCATCCTTCAGCTCGTCGTCGGCCTCGTCACGTGCGGTATCGGCGCATTCATCTGGGGCATCGTCGATGCCGTGTTGATCCTGACCGACAAGGTCCGTGACCCACAGGGGCGTCCGCTCCGCGATGGCACCTAGCGTCACTGCCAACCCGAGACGGGTCGCTTCCGCGCTGGGCGCCGGTGCGCTGCTCGCGGGCGGGCTGACCTACATCGGTCTGGCCGACCCGCACCGACCCGGATTCCTGTTCCCCCTCTGTCCCTTCTACGCGCTGACGGGGTGGTACTGCCCGGGATGTGGCGGCATCCGCATGACCCACGACGTGCTCACCGGCGACATCTCCGCGGCGGTGACGGACAACGTCTTCGCGCTCGTCGGCATCCCGATGCTGGTCCTCTGGCTGGTGGTGCGGTGGCGGCTGGGACGGCCGCTGATGCCGCGATCGGCGGTCGTGACGCTGGTCGGTGCGGTGGTCGTGTGGACGGTCGTGCGGAACTGGCCGGGATTCCCGCTGGTGCCGACCTTCGTCGGAGGGTGACCCCGCAGCCCCGCTGATACAATCGGCCTTCGGGCCGGTGAAGTCCCGGAAAGAACTTTTCCGGACTGCGGAGGTACGTCCAATGCTGTTCTCGGCATTGCCCGAAACACAGGGTCTCTACGATCCCGAGCACGAGTCGGACTCGTGCGGTGTCGCCATGATCGCCGACATTCAGGGGCGTCGTTCGCATTCCATCGTCGCCGATGGACTGACCGCGCTCGAGCACCTCGAACATCGCGGCGCGGCAGGCGCCGAGCCCAACAGTGGTGACGGGGCCGGCATCCTGCTGCAACTGCCCATCGAACTGCTGCGCGACGTCGTCGACTTCGCGTTGCCCGAGTCCGCGCCGGACGGCTCGAACACGTTTGCTGCCGGAATCTGCTTCCTGCCAAGCGATCCCGTCACGCGGATCGCGGCACGCGAGCGTATCGACCAGATCGCGGCGGAGGAGGGGCTTGAGGTCCTCGGTTGGCGTGAGGTCCCGATCGATCCCGACGGCGCTCAGGTTGGTGACACGGCGCTCGGCTGTCTGCCCCACATGTCCCAGTTGTTCGTCACCGCACCGGAACTCGACGGCGTCAGGCCCGGTGGAATCGACCTGGACCGTCGGGTCTATCCGCTGCGCAAGCGCGCCGAGGCGGGCCCCGACGAGCTCCAGGTGTACTTTCCGTCGCTGTCCAGTCGCACCATCGCCTACAAGGGCATGCTCACCACGATGCAGCTGCCCCGGTTCTTCCCGGACCTCCGAGATGAACGGTGCCGCAGCGCGATTGCGATCGTGCACAGCCGGTTCTCCACCAACACGTTCCCATCGTGGCCGTTGGCCCATCCGTTTCGGTTCGTCGCCCACAACGGCGAGATCAACACCGTGCGCGGTAACCGCAACCGTATGCGTGCACGCGAGGCGACACTGGCGAGCGCCAGCATCCCCGGCGACCTGAGCAGGCTCTCACCCGTCTGTACGCCCGGAGCGTCGGACTCCGCGACCTTCGACGAGGTGCTGGAACTGTTGCACCTCGGTGGGCGGAGCCTGCCGCATGCCGTGATGATGATGATCCCGGAGGCGTGGGAGAACAACACCACGATGGATCCGCGGCGCAGGGCGTTCTGGCAGTTCCACGCCTCGCTTATGGAGCCGTGGGACGGACCTGCGTGTGTGACCTTCACGGACGGCTCGGTGGTCGGAGCGGTCTTGGACCGCAACGGGTTACGCCCCGGACGCTGGTGGCGCACGATCGACGACCGGATCATCCTGGCCAGTGAGAGCGGTGTGTTGGACGTGCCGTCGGCCGAGATCGTGGCCAAGGGCCGCCTGGAACCGGGCAGGATGTTCCTCATCGACACGGCCGCGGGCCGGATCGTGTCCGATGATGAGGTCAAGGACCAACTGGCCGGCGCGGAGGCCTACGGCGAGTGGCTGCACGCCGGACTTCTCGATCTCAAGACACTGCCCGACCGGGCGCGCGTGCGACCCAACCACGAATCCGTCGTGCGCAGGCAGATCTCCTTCGGCTACACCGAGGAGGAGCTGCGGATCATGCTGACGCCGATGGCAGCCTCCGGCGCCGAACCGTTGGGATCCATGGGCACCGACACCCCAGTCGCGGTGCTCTCACAGCGGTCGCGGCTTCTCTACGACTACTTCGTCGAACTCTTCGCTCAGGTCACGAACCCGCCGCTGGACGCCATCCGCGAAGAGGTCGTGACGTCGATGGCACGCGTCATGGGTCCCGAGCAGAACCTGCTGGAACCGTCGGCGGCGTCGTGTCGCCAGATCGTGTTGAGCAGGCCGGTTCTGGACAATGACGAACTCAACAAGATCGTCCACATCAATGACGACGGTGAGCAGCCCGGTCTCAAGACCAAGGTGCTGCGCGCGCTCTATGACGTGGAGCGTGGCGGTGAGGGTCTCGCCGAGGCGCTGGAGGAGCTGCGCGTCCGGGCCAGCGCGGCGATCGCGCGGGGGGCCAGGACGTTGGTCATCTCCGATCGCGACTCCGACCACACCAAGGCGCCGATCCCGTCGCTGCTGGCGGTGTCGTCGGTGCACCACCACCTGGTCCGCACCAGGGAGCGCACCAGGGTCGCGCTGGTGGTCGAGAGCGGTGACGCCCGCGAGGTGCACCACATCGCCATGCTGATCGGATTCGGCGCGGCGGCGGTGAACCCCTATCTGGCCTTCGAGTCGATCGAGGATCTGGTTCGCGAGGGTGAGCTCACCGGAATCGAGTCGTCGACCGGCGTCCGCAACTACCTCAAGGCGCTCGGCAAGGGCGTGGTGAAGGTGATGAGCAAGATGGGCATCTCCACCGTCGCGTCCTACACCGGAGCCCAGGCCTTCGAGGCCATCGGCCTGGACCGCGATGTGGTCGACGAGTACTTCACCGGCACACCCAGCCAAATCGGTGGGGTCGGCCTCGACGTCATCGCCGAGGAGGTCAAGCTGCGGCACCGCCGCGCCTACCCCGAGAATCCGACCGAACGCGTGCACCGTCGGCTCGAGGTCGGCGGTGAGTACGCATTCCGACGCGAGGGCGAACTGCATCTGTTCACCCCGGAAGTGGTCTTCCTGCTGCAGCATTCGACGCGAACCGGCCGTCGGGAGGTGTTCGAGAAGTACTCCGAGGAGGTCAACCGGCTGGCTCGCGAGGGTGGGGTGCTGCGCGGCCTTTTCGAACTGAAGTCTGGCGTGCGCCCGCCGGTGCCGCTGGCCGAGGTGGAGTCAGCCGAGTCCATCCTGACCCGGTTCAACACCGGCGCAATGAGTTACGGGTCCATCTCCGCCGAGGCGCACGAAACCATGGCGATCGCGATGAATGCGCTCGGTGGCCGGTCGAACTGCGGGGAGGGCGGCGAGGATGTCGACCGGCTCTATGACCCGCGTCGGCGTAGTGCGGTCAAGCAAGTCGCATCCGGCCGATTCGGCGTCACCAGTGACTACCTCGTCAATGCCAGCGATATCCAGATCAAGATGGCTCAGGGCGCCAAGCCCGGTGAGGGTGGTCAGCTGCCGGGATACAAGGTGTACCCGAACATCGCGAAGACGCGGCACTCGACGCCTGGTGTTGGCCTGATCTCACCGCCGCCGCACCACGACATCTATTCGATCGAGGACCTCGCGCAGCTGATCCACGACCTGAAGAACGCCAACTCGCAGGCCCGGATCCACGTCAAGCTGGTGAGTTCGGTGGGGGTCGGAACCGTGGCCGCGGGGGTGTCCAAGGCGCACGCCGATGTCGTGCTGATCTCCGGATACGACGGCGGGACCGGCGCTGCTCCGCTGACGTCGCTCAAGCACGCGGGGGCGCCGTGGGAGATCGGGCTGGCCGACACGCAGCAGACGTTGGTGCTCAACGGTCTTCGTGATCGCATCACGGTGCAGTGTGACGGCGGTATGCGCACCGCCCGCGACGTGATCGTCGCCGCGCTGCTGGGTGCCGAGGAGTACGGGTTCGCCACCGCGCCGCTGGTGGTCGCCGGGTGCATCATGATGCGGGTCTGTCACCTCGACACCTGTCCGGTGGGTGTGGCGACTCAGAACCCGGAGCTGCGGGCGCGTTTCAACGGCAAGCCCGAGTTCGTGGAGAACTTCTTCCGGTTCATCGCCGAGGATGTCCGCAAATACCTTGCCGAGCTGGGCTTCCGAAGCATTGACGAGGCGGTCGGACGGGTCGATGTGCTCGACACGGCTCCGGGTGTCGCGCACTGGAAGAGCCGCGGCCTGGACCTCAGCCCGATCTTCGCGGTTCCCACCGATGCGCACGGCGCCAAGCTGACGCAGCGGCGCAGGCTGCGTGACCAGGACCATGGTCTCGAGCATGCACTCGACCAGACCATGATCGCGCTGGCCGAGGGTGCGCTCGAGGACGCCCATCCCGTGCGCCTCGAGGTGCCGGTGCGCAACGTCAACCGCACCGTCGGCACGCTGCTGGGCGCGGAGGTCACTCGCCGCTACGGCGCCCAGGGCCTGCCCGAGGACGCCATTCACGTCACCCTCACCGGATCGGCGGGCCAGTCGCTGGGCGCCTTCCTGCCGCCTGGCGTCACGCTCGACCTTGTCGGCGACGCCAACGACTATGTCGGCAAGGGGCTCTCGGGTGGCCGGGTGATCGTTCGCCCCGACGACGACGTGCTGTTCCTGCCGGAGGACAACGTCATCGCGGGTAACACCCTGCTGTTCGGCGCCACCTCGGGAGAGGTGTTCCTGCGGGGCCGCGTGGGTGAGAGGTTCTGCGCCCGCAACTCCGGGGCGCTGGCGGTCGTCGAGGGGGTGGGTGACCACGCCTGCGAGTACATGACCGCTGGACGCGTCGTGGTGCTTGGCGCGACGGGCCGGAACATGGCTGCGGGGATGTCGGGCGGCATCGCCTTCGTCCTGGGGCTCGACCCGGCGCAGGTGAACCTCGAGATGGTGGAGCTGCAGCGCCTGGAACCTGAGGATCTGTCCTGGTTGCGCGGCGTCGTCTCGCGGCACGCGAAGTTCACGGGGAGCACCGTCGCGGGGTCACTGCTGTCGGACTGGCCAAGGCGCAGTGCGCAGTTCACGAAGATCATGCCGACCGACTACCAGCGGGTGCTCGCGGCGACCAGGATGGCGAAGGCCGAGGGCCGAGACGTCGACACTGCGATCATGGAGGCCAGTCGTGGCTGACCCAATGGGATTTCTGCGGGTACCCAAGGTTGATGCGGCCAAGCGGCCGGTCGACGAACGCGTCGGGGACTGGCGGGAGGTCTACGAACGTCAGGATCCCTACGAGCGGGCCGATGAGGTCTCGCAGCAGGCCCGCCGGTGCATGGACTGTGGTATTCCGTTCTGCCACTCGGGTTCTGCGGGCTGCCCGCTGGGCAACCTGATCCCTGAGTGGAACGATCTGGTGCGGCGTGGCCGGTGGGACGCGGCCAGCGAGCGGCTGCACGCCACCAACAACTTCCCTGAGTTCACCGGCAGGCTGTGCCCGGCACCGTGCGAGGCCGCGTGTGTGCTGTCGATCGCCGAGGAGACGACCGGCGGCGCCGTGACCATCAAGCGCATCGAGCAGACCATCGCCGATCACGCGTGGCGGAACGGCATCGTCGAACCCGCGCCGGCGGCCATCGTCACCGGCAAGAGCGTGGCGGTGGTCGGGTCGGGGCCTGCGGGACTGGCCGCGGCACAACAGCTCACCCGCGCCGGACACCACGTCACCGTCTACGAGCGGGACGATCGGCTGGGCGGTCTCATGCGGTACGGGATCCCCGAGTACAAGCTGGAGAAGTCCGCACTCAACCAGAGGCTCGCCCAGATGCGAGCCGAGGGCACGCGATTCATCACCGACTGTGAGGTCGGGGTTGACCTCAGCGTCGAGGCGCTACGGGCACAGCACGACGCGGTCGTGCTCGCCGTGGGCGCATTGCGCGCCCGCGACAACGCCGTGCCGGGGCGCGAGCTGGCCGGCGTGCATCTGGCGATGGAACATCTGGTGCTCGCCAACCGCGAGTGCGAGGGCGACGGGCACTCCGATGTGTCCGCCGAGGGCAAGCACGTCGTGATCATCGGTGGCGGTGACACGGGGGCGGACTGCCTGGGCACGGCGCATCGCCAGGGTGCGGTGTCGGTCACCCAGCTCGACTACAACGCCGAACCGCCCGAACAGCGAGACGACACGCTGTCCCCGTGGCCGACGTGGCCGATGGTGCTGCGCATGTCGCCCGCGCACGCCGAGGGTGGTGCCCGTCGCTATGAGGTCGCCGTGCAGCGGTTCATCGGTGACGCGTCGGGCAACGTGGCCGCGATGGAGATCGCGGAAGTCCGCGTCGAACGTGACGCCGAGGGGCGCAGGTCCATCACACCGGTGGGGGACCCGATGGAGATTCCGTGCGACCTGGCTCTGCTGGCCATCGGATTCGAGGGCGTCGAGCACATGAGGCTGCTCGATGACCTCGGGCTGGCACTCAACGGGCGTGGGGCGTTGCCGTGCGGGTCGGACTGGCAGACCAGTGCGCCCGGAGTCTTCGTCTGTGGTGACGCGCATCGGGGCGCGTCGCTCATCGTGTGGGCCATCGCGGAGGGCCGCAGCGCGGCGCACGCCGTCGACGCCTTCTTGATGGGGGAGTCCGATCTGCCGGCGCCGGTGAGACCCGGAACCCTGCCCCTGGCCGTCGTGTGAGACTCCGTCTGAATGGTCATCTGAATCGATCATGACTATGCTGAGGTCCCGTGAATAGACGCGGAAAAATCGTCTGTACCCTCGGTCCTGCCACGGGCAGCAGCGAGATGGTCAAGTCCCTGGTCGAGTGCGGAATGGACGTCGCTCGACTCAACTTCAGCCACGGCGATTACAGCGATCACGAAGCCAACTACAACTACGTCCGGTCGGCTTCAGACGCCACGGGGCGTGCGGTGGGGGTGCTCGCCGATCTCCAGGGGCCCAAGATCCGGCTCGGCCGGTTCTCCACCGGTGCCACGCTGTGGGCCACCGGTGAGACGGTGCGCATCACCGTCGAGGACATCATGGGCGTCCACGACCGGGTGTCGACCACCTACAAGAACCTCGCGGTCGACGCCGCGCCGGGAGACCGACTCCTGGTCGACGACGGCAACGTGGGCCTCGTGGTCGAGGCGATCGAGGGCGACGACGTGGTGTGCAAGGTCACCGAGGGTGGCCGGGTCAGCAATAACAAGGGCCTGTCGCTGCCCGGTATGAACGTCTCGGTGCCGCCACTGTCGGCGAAGGACATCGCCGACCTGGAGTTCGCGCTGAACCTCGGCGTCGACCTCGTTGCGCTGTCGTTCGTGCGTTCGCCCGCCGATATCGAACTCGTTCACGAGGTCATGGACCGGGTGGGCCGGCGGGTTCCGGTGATCGCCAAGCTGGAGAAGCCCGAGGCGATCGCCAATCTCGAGGCGATCGTGCTGGCCTTCGACGCCATCATGGTCGCGCGCGGTGACCTCGGCGTCGAACTGCCGCTTGAGGAGGTGCCGCTGGTCCAGAAGCGCGCGATCCAGATGGCGCGGGAGAACGCGAAGCCCGTCATCGTCGCGACGCAGATGCTGGAGTCGATGATCGAGCACTCCAGGCCCACTCGCGCCGAGGCCTCCGACGTGGCCAACGCCGTCCTCGACGGCGCGGACGCCGTGATGCTCTCCGGTGAGACGTCGGTGGGCAAGTACCCGCTCGAGACGGTCCGCACCATGGCGCGCATCCTGCAGGCCGTCGAGGACAACTCGACGGCGGCGCCGCCGCTGACCCACATGCCGCGCACCAAGCGCGGTGTCATTTCCTATGCGGCCCGTGACATCGGCGAGCGGCTCGACGCGAAGGCGCTGGTGGCCTTCACCCAGTCCGGTGACACCGTCAAGCGGCTGGCTCGCCTGCACACACCGCTACCGCTGCTGGCGTTCACCCCGCTGCCCGAGGTGCGCAGTCAGTTGGCGCTGACGTGGGGCACCGAGACGTTCATCGTCAAGCAGATGGACACCACCGACGGCATGATCCGCCAGGTCGACGAGTCGCTGCTCGCGCTGGGCCGCTACAAGCGGGGTGACCTCGTGGTCATCGTCGCTGGGGCTCCTCCGGGCACAGTAGGCTCGACCAACCTGATCCACGTTCACCGGATCGGCGAGGACGACCACTAGGAGGGTTCGTGTCGGGAGGCGCCGAGCAGCCGATGGCGCGACGAGCGTCCCATCCCGACTTCACCGAACTCCTGGCGGTCCTCGACGTCGAACGCGTCTCGGATGGCCTGTTCACCGGGTCGCACCCCAGCAAGAACCCGGTCAGGACGTTCGGCGGCCAGATGATGGCGCAGGCGTTCGTCGCGGCCAGTCGCACGGTTCGTGACGGCCTGCCGCCCAGTGCGCTGTCAATGCACTTCATCGCGGGCGGTGACCCCGAGCGGGACCTCGAGTTCCACGTGGTCGCACTACGCGACGAGCGCCGCTTCGCCAACCGCCGGGTCGACGTCATGCAGGACGATCTGCTGCTGGGGTCGGCCCTGGTGTCGCACCTGTCCGGTGGTCGCGGACTGGAACACGATGTCGAGGCGCCGGTGGTTCCGCCGCCGGGCGACCTGCCGGGGATCGACGATGTGCTGCGCGGTTATGAGAAGACCGTGCCGCACTTCGCCGAGGCGCTGCGGCCCATCGAGTGGCGCTACACCAACGATCCAGCGTGGGTGATGCGGGACAAGGGCGAGAAGCTCAAGCACAACCGGGTGTGGATGACGGCCGCGGGGGAGATGCCCGACGACCCGATCCTGCACGCGGCCGCCCTGGTGTACTCGTCGGACACCACCGTGCTCGACTCGATCATCACCACCCACGGACTGTCGTGGGGTTTCGACCGCATCTTCGCGGTGACGATGAACCACTCGGTCTGGTTCCACCGGCCGATCCGGTTCGACGACTGGGTGCTCTACTCGACGTCGTCGCCGGTGGCATCGGATTCACGGGGGCTGGGCACCGGCCACTTCTTCGATGAGTCCGGACGCGTGCTCGCCACCGTCGTGCAGGAGGGCATCGTCAAGTACTTCCCGGATCGAGGCTGACGCCGCTACCTGGTGGGCGTTGGGGCCACGCTGAACCGGCTCTCCACGCGATCGCGAAGTTGGTCGGCGCACGCCTCGGAGGCGGTCCGATCGGTGCCCGCATTCGCGACGCAGTCGAGGTAGTCCGCTCCGCCGACCTCATTGAAGATGCCAACCCAGACGGCGATGAAGGCCAGCGACACGACGATCGCCAACGCGCCCAAGGCGATTCCCGCGACGGCCACTCCACCGTTGGATGCCTCACCCCGCTTCGCCCGGCCCCGACCGGCGATGCCGAGAATCACTGCGACGACGCCGATCACGACGCCACCGACCACTGACCAGAAGAAGAGCAGCGCCACGATCGCCAGAACCAACGCGGCGATACCGAGCCCGTTGCGCGGCGCGCTGGGTGGTGGCGGCCCGTAGCCGGGGTATGGATTCTGCTGGTATGGCGGCGGATATCCGCCCGGATACCCGGTCATGTCTGGTCAGCGTACTCGCCGCGGTCGGAGTTGAATTCTGCGTTGAATTCGGCGGCGGTGACGACTCGGCAGGGCAGCCCGTCGGGCAGGTGATGAGTGGCGACGACGACCGTGCGGTCGGCCCCGAACAGCATGCCCGGTGTCAGGAGGCGGACCAGGATCCGGTCGGCGTCGACCGCGTCGAGGTGTTCGGTGGGTTCGTCGAGCAGCACGATGGGGAAGTTCGAGACGAGCGCACGGGCCAGCAGGAGGCGTCGGCGCTGCCCGGCCGACACCGCGGCGGCGCCGCCGTCGAGAACCGTCGAGAGCCCATCGGGCAGTGCGTCGAGCCAGGGCCGCAGGCCGACGGTGTCGAGTGCCGCGGTCAGTTCGGCGTCGGTGGCGTCACCGCGGGCCACCAGCAGGTTATCCCGCACAGTGGTGTCGAACAGGTGGGCGTCCTCGGCGAAATAGCCTGCGGTGAGGGGCTCTTGATGCGCCTCGGCGATGGTGGTCAACAGGGTGGTCTTGCCGCTGCCGCTCGGACCGAGCACCGCGAGGCGGTCGCCCTCGCACAAGTCGATCTGGGTCAGCCTCGGGCGCGGTCGACCGTCTACCGGGGCGGTGAGGTCTGCCAGTCGACGAGCCGCGATGCGGGCGCGCACCAGGTGCACGGCGGCGGCCGGTAGCGCGGAGGTCGCCTCGAATGCCGACAGTGGCAACAACATCAGGATCGCCACCGTGGTCGGGGCCGCTGTCGCCGCGAGCGTCGTCGCCACCAGGGCGGCACCCAGCGCGGCGGCGCCCACCGCCAGCGTCGGTACCGCTGCGGCGACCGCGGCGGGCCGTGCGGCGCGGTCGGATGCATGGCCCCAGTTGCGGTGCTGGCGAGTCGATTCGGCGATCATCGTGTCGAGCCGGCCCGCGACACGTAGCTCGGGTCCATGGTCGAGCGCCAGCATGCCCGCGGTGTCTCGTCCCGCGTGGTGGCCGACTGCCAGCGTCTCGGCGTGGTCGGCCGCGCGTGCGGCGAGCCATGGTGCGAGGATGCCCGCGACCACCAGGCTGACGGCGAGCACGACGGCGGCGGCCACGGATGCGAATGCCAGCGCGATGACGGCGGCCGACGACAGCACGACCGCGACCGCGATCGGGATCAGTGCACGCACGATGACGTCGGCCAGCTCATCCACCGAGCCGCCGAGTCGTGACACCAGTTCGCCACCATGCCAGCGCATTGCAGTGTCGGCGGGCGCGGCGGCGAGTCGCCGGTACAACAGTGACCGAGCGTTGCCCGCCGCGCGCAGCGCTGTGTCGTGTGTCGCGAGCCGTTCGCAGTAGCCGAGGACCCCGCGCGATATGCCCAGAGCGCGGACGGCCACGACGGCGACGGTCAGGTCGAGGATGGGTGGTCGCTCCCAGGCGCGGGCGATCAGCCAGGCCGCCACGACGGCCAGCGCCAGTGCGCTTCCCAGCGACAGCACGCCGAGTGCGACCGCCGCGGCGAGCCGGCCCCGGCGCGGTCGCAGCAGCCCAATGGCGGCGGCCATCGGGTCGGTGTTGGTCCGGTCGTCGGGCTCAGTGGCGAGCAAGGGCCGCACCTCCCACGTGCACGATGCGGTCGCCGACGGCGACGACCTCGGCGCGGTGTCCGACGAGCACCACCGTCGCGCCCGCACGGGCTCGCGCGACGATCGCGGCGAGCACCCGGCTCTCCAGTGCCGCGTCGAGGTGCGACGTCGGCTCGTCGAGCAGCAGGACCGACGCGGACGAGCCCAGCACGCGTGCAAGCCCGAGCCGCTGGCGCTGACCCAGCGACAGGCCGGTTCCGGCGCGTCCGAGCGGGGTGTCGTAGCCGTCGGGGAGCGTGGCCAGAACGTCGTCGAAACCGGCTGCGCGACAGGCAGCATCGAGATCGACAAGTGGTCCGAACAGGTTCAGGTTCTCGCGCACCGTCCCGGGAATCAGGACCGGCCGTTGCGTCAGCCAGGCCACCTGCGCCCACCAATCGTGGGGTTCGAGATCGACCACGTCGACATCGTCGATCAGAACACGACCCGAGGTCGGTGGCGTCAACCCCAGGATCATTTGCAGGGTGGTGCTCTTCCCGGCGCCGTTGGGTCCGGTCAGCACGGTGATCTCACCCGGGCCGATCTCCGCCGACAATCCGTCCGGGGCCGCGCCGTCACGCCCAGTCAGCGTCAACCCCTCCAGACGGATCGGCGCTCCCGCCGCGGTCACCGTTGCGACACCTGCCTGCGGTCGTGGGAGGTCGTCCAGCAGTGCAGCCGCTTTGGCTGCGGCGGTCTTCCCGTCCTGGGCGGCGTGGAACTCCACGCCGACGCGACGCAGCGGCCAGAACACCTCAGGTGCCAGCAGCAGTGCGGTGAGTGCGTTGGCCAACTCCATCTCGCCGTACACCAGTCGCAGTCCGACGCTGACCGCCACCAGTGCGACACCGAGTGTGGCCAGCAGTTCGAGCACCAGCGAGGACAGGAAGGCTATCCGCAACGTGGACATGGCCGAACGTCGATGCGCTGCACTGAGTTCGGTGATTCGGTATGCGGGTCCGTCGGCCCGGCCGAGTGCCCGCAGGGTGGGGATGCCCGCGACGAGGTCGAGCAGGCGGGATTGGAGCGTGGACATCGCGTTGAGCGAGGCTGCGGAGCGGTCGGCGGTCACCAGACCGATGAGGATCATGAACACGGGGATCAGCGGCAGCGCGATCACCACGATGATCGCGGACTGCAGGTCGTAGCAGGCCATGACGATTACAGCTGCAGGGCTGAGGATTCCGGCGAGGACCACGGCCGGGATGTATCGGGTGAAGTAGGGACGCAGGCCGTCCAGACCCCGCGTGGTGAGGAGCGCGGCCTCGTCGCGCACCTCGGCGAGACGCCGCGGGGGCAGTGCGGCCACGGTGGAGAGCACCTGCCGGTTCAGGTCACTGATCGTGGCGGTCGCCCCGCGCTGGCTGAGCCGTGCCTGCACCCACTGGCCGGCCGCGCGCAGCACCCACAGTCCCAGCAGGAGCCATAGCGACTCCGCCCAATGCGCGACGTTGCGGGATGCCGGATCGGTGATGAAGCCCGCCGTGACGTGTGCCAGGACCACCGCGGCAGCGATGGCCGCACCGGTGATGACCACACCGCAGCACACGGACGCGGCCAGGTGTCGCCGCATCGCGGGAGAGCTGCCGAGCGGGTTCACGGCATTTGCCGTGACAGTCCGATCGGGTCGGGAATCCGGTCGGCGGAGATCCGTTGGCGGAACACCCAGTACGTCCATGCCTGATAGGCGATGACGAGCGGCGCGAAGATCAGCGCGGCCCACGACATGATCTTCAGCGTGTACGGGGACGATGATGCGTTCTCGATCGTCAGACTCCACGCGGGATCGAGCGTGGACGGCACCAGGTTCGGGTACAGCGACCCGAACAGCAGGACCACGACGGCCGCGATCACCACCGCGGTGAACACGAAGGTCCACCCGTCTCCGCCGCGACTCCACACCAGCATGACCGCGGATATCTGCGCGATCACCGCGATACCGACCACCAGCCAGGTCCAGTCCTTGCCGTACGCGAGTTCGGTCCACAGTCCGAATGCGGCGACGACGACGGTGACCGGGACGGCCAGCAGGCCGGCGAACCGGGCGGCTTCGTCCCGCACGGACCCCTCGGTCTTCAATCTGATGAACACCGCACCGTGGAAGGCGAACAGGCCGCCCGTGGCCAGACCGCCGAGCAGCGAGTACGGGTTCAGTACGTCGCCGAACGTGAGGTGGATCTGCGCGTTGGCGTCCACCGGCAGCCCCCGCACCAGCGAGGCGAACGCGACACCCCAGAGGACGGCGGGCAGCCACGAACCGACCGCGATGGCGGCATCAGCCCATGAACGCCACCGTGGATCGTCGACCTTGCCGCGCCACTCGATCGCACAGACGCGGACGATCATGCCGACCAGGATTGCCAGCAGCGGAAGGTAGAGACCGGAGAAGACCGTCGCGTACATGGCTGGGAACGCGGCGAACATCGCGCCACCGGCGGTGATCAGCCACACCTCGTTGCCGTCCCACACCGGCCCGATGGTGTTCAGGACGGCGCGCTGGCTGCGCTCACGGTCGTCGCCCTCGCGTCTGCCGAACCATCGCATGAGCATGCCGACGCCGAAGTCGAATCCCTCGAGCACGAAGAAGCCCAAGAACAACGCCGCAAGTGCGATGAACCAGAAGTCCTGAAGTCCCATGTTCCCTCCCTCAGTAGGCGAACGACAGCGGAGCGATCTCGTCGTCGCCGGGCGGTTTCGGTGGTGTGGGTTCTGCGTCGTGTTCCAGTGGCCCCTCGACCACGTAGCGCCGGATCAGCCAGAACCAGACCACCGCGAGCACCGCGTAGATGAGGGTGAAGAGGAGCAGCGATGTCACCACCATTCCGGCGGAGTGGCCCGACACGCCCTGCGCAACGTTCAGGTGAAGTTCCGGATCACCCGTCGGGTTGGGCACCACCACCCACGGCTGGCGGCCCATCTCGGTGAACACCCATCCCGCGCTGTTGGCCAGGAACGGTGTGGGCAGGGTGAGCAGTGCGAACCACGAGAACCATCGTTGGCCGGGGATGCGGCCGCCTCGTGTCAGCCACAGCGCGACGACGGCGAAAAGCGAGGGTATGGCCAGCAGGCCGATCATCGCGCGGAACGACCAGTACGTGACGAACAGGTTCGGTCGGTAGTCACCGGGACCGAACTGTTTCTCGTACCTCTCCTGGAGGTCTTGGACGCCTTCGAGCGTGACGCCGGAGAGTTTTCCCTCGGCCAGGAAGGGAAGCACATAGGGCACCTCGATGAGGTGTGTGACGCTGTCGCAGTTGTTGTGCGTCCCGACGGTGAGAACCGAGAAGTTGGGGTCGGTCGTGGTGTGGCACAACGATTCCGCTGATGCCATCTTCATCGGCTGTTGCTGGAACATCAGTTTGCCCTGCACGTCCCCGGTGTAGGCGAGGGCACCGGCCGAGACGAGTGTGACGAGGCAACCGAGGATGGCAGCCGGGCGGTACATGGTGCGCGCGTCATCGCTTGTGCGGTCCCGCACCATCCACCACGCACACACGCCGGCGACGAAGGTGCCCGCGGTGAGGAACGCCCCGAACACGGCGTGCGAGAACGCCGCTATCGCAGTGTTGTTGGTGAACAGCTCCACGATGCTGGTCAGTTCGGCACGGCCGGTCTCCGGATTGAAACGGGCGCCCACCGGATGCTGCATCCACGAGTTGGCGGCGATGATGAAGAAGGCCGACATGTTCACCGCGATGGCGACCACCCAGATGCACGCAAGGTGTACCAGGCGATTCAGGCGGGTCCACCCGAAGATCCAGAGGCCGATGAAGGTCGACTCGAAGAAGAAGGCGACCAGGCCCTCCAACGCCAGCGGTGCGCCGAAGACGTCGCCGACGTATCGGGAGTACTCACTCCAGTTCATCCCGAACTGGAACTCCTGCACGATCCCGGTTGCCACGCCGAGGGCGAAGTTGATCAGGAACAGCTTCCCGAAGAACTTCGTCAGCCGGTACCACGACGTGTTGCCCGTGATAACCCATGCGGTCTGCATGACGGCGATCAGCGGCGCGAGACCGATGGTCAGCGGCACAAAGATGAAGTGGTAGACCGTCGTGATTCCGAACTGCCACCGTGATACATCCAACGCGTCCATGCGCACCATCTCCCGGGCTGCGGTCCCAATCCACTACGGATCTACGACGGAGTGTAGTAGACCCCGGGGCCGCGGGTGATGCGATGTGAGCTGTCAGTCAGTAGTGGATTCCTTGACGGGAGTTGTCGGCTCCGTGGGTACAACCGATTCCGTCGCCGGCGTCGTCGCCGCCGGGTCAGAGTTCGCGCCCAGGGCCTTGGCGGTCCTGTGGATTCCGATGGCGGCGACGACCTCCATCACGCCGATGACGATCAGCCAGATGCCGACAACCAGGGCCAGGGTCTGCATCGATGTGAACGGGGATGCGAGAACCACGACACCGGCGATCAGGCTGATGATGCCGACGAAGATGTTCCAGCCGCGGCCGGGCAGCGTCGGGTCGCTGATTGCGGAAACCGTTGTGGCCACCCCGCGGAAGATGAATCCGATGGCGATCCAGATGGCCATCAACAGCACGGCGTCGTACAGGTGGCGGAATGCGAGCACGGCGAGGATGAGCGATGCTGCGCCACTGATGAAGAGCAGCACGCGTCCGCCCGCGGCCACGTGCAGGCTGAAGGCGAAGATGACCTGCTGAATGCCGGTGATCAACAGGTATACGCCGAAGAAGATCGCGGCCACGGTGATGGTGATATCTGGCCACGCCACCACGGCGACGCCCAGTGCGACGGCCAACACGCCGGAGATGAGGGCCGATTTCCACAGGTGGGGCAACAGACTTGGCGTGGCGGAAGTACTCATGGTCGAAGTCTTGCACAGCACGGAATCCGTGGGACGTTTTCGTCGCGGTCGATGGCGATAACGGCGCCGTCAGCCCGGCGAGGTCGTTAATGTTCCGTTACCGGCCATGCGTGCTGGCGCCCATGTCGTTAACCTCCTCGGCTTGGGGGAATGATGACGACCCGAAGAAGAGAGATGAGGCAACTCGTGTCAGCTCCGAAGATGTGGCGCATCGCCGCGGTGTTTGCCGCGGCCGGCGCTCTGGCCCTATCAGGGTGTGCGAGCAACACCGAAAGCAGCGGTCCGTCGACCAGCACCACCGCAGCGTCCGCCGCGAAGGTCGACGAAATCGCCAACACCGTCCCGGAGGACATCAAGTCCTCCGGCAAGCTGATCGTCGGCGTGAACCTGCCGTACGCGCCCAACGAGTTCAAGGACGCCAGCGGCAAGATCGTCGGCTTCGACGTGGACCTGATGAACGCGATCGCCGCCACCCTGGGGCTCACCCCGGAGTACCGCGAGTCCGACTTCGCCAAGATCATCCCGTCGATCCAGGGCGACACGTACAACGTCGGCATGTCCTCGTTCACCGACACCAAGGAGCGCGAGCAGTCGGTGGATTTCGTCACCTACTTCTCCGCCGGCATTCAGTGGGCGCAGCGGCCGGACTCGCCGGTAGATCCGAACAACGCGTGCGGCAAGAAGGTTTCCGTGCAGGCGACGACTACCGAAGAGGTCGATGAGTTGCCGGCCAAGAGCAAGGCCTGCACCGATGCCGGCAAGCCGGCGATCGACATCTTGAAGTTCGACGGCCAGGACGCCGCGGCCAATGCGGTGGTGCTCGGCCAGGCCGACGCGATGTCGGCCGACTCGCCGGTGACGGCCTACGCCATCAAGCAGAGCGACGGCAAGCTCGAGGCCGCGGGCGAGATCTTCGATTCCGCACCGTACGGCTGGCCGGTGAAGAAGGGTTCACCGTTGGCGCAGTCGCTGCAGCAGGCGCTGGAGCACCTGATCGAAACGGGTGATTACAAGACCATCGCCGCGAACTGGGGCCTCGAGAGCGGCATGATCGACAAGCCCGTCATCAACGGCGCGACCAGCTGATCGACGGATGAGAGTCGACGCCGCGTCGCCGCCCGAGAGTCCCACCCGGATCGACGCCGTGCCATTACGGCATCCGTGGCGGTGGGTGGCGGCCGGTGTCGTCCTCATTCTGGTCGCGCTCTTCCTGTGGGGCGCGGCCACCAACGGCGCCTATGGCTGGGCGGTGTACCGCAAGTACCTGTTCGACCAGCGGGTGTCCGAGGCGGCCTGGAACACCCTGCAGCTGACCGTCTTCGCGATGGTTTTGGCGATCGTCCTCGGCGTGATCCTGGCCGTGATGCGGCTGTCGCCCAATCCGGTGTTCCGGGCCGTGGCGTGGGTGTACCTGTGGATCTTCCGTGGCACGCCGGTGTACGTCCAGCTGGTGTTCTGGGGTCTGTTTCCGACGATCTACCAGAACATCCAGCTCGGTGTTCCGTTTGGGCCCACCTTCTTTCACATCAACCTGCAGGGCCTGTCGATCGCGTTCGTTCTCGCGGTGGTGGGTCTGGGGCTGAACGAGGCGGCCTACATGGCCGAGATCATCCGGGCGGGAATCAGTTCGGTGCCCGAGGGGCAGACGGAGGCCTCCACCGCGTTGGGCATGTCGTGGTGGATGACGATGCGGCGCACCGTGCTTCCGCAGGCGATGCGTGTCATCATCCCGCCCACCGGAAACGAGGTCATCAGCATGCTGAAGACCACGTCACTGGTCACCGCGGTGCCCTACACCCTCGAGCTCTACACGCGGACCCGTGACATCTCCGCCGTGATATTTCAACCGATCCCGCTGCTGATGGTGGCCGCAACCTGGTACCTGGCGATCACCAGCGTCCTGATGGTCGGTCAGTTCTATCTGGAGCGCTACTTCTCGCGCGGCGCCTCCCGCAAGCTCACCGCCAAGCAACTCGAGGCGCTGGCCAAGGCGCAGTTGGGAGAGAAGCTGTGACGGCCACGGCGCCCATGGTGCGTGCGCAGGAGGTCTGCAAGAACTTCGGCGCGCTGCAGGTTCTGAAGGGTGTGACGCTGGAGGTCGAGCGGGGCCAGGTGTTGGTTCTGGTCGGGCCCTCCGGATCGGGCAAGTCGACATTCCTGCGCTGCATCAACCACCTCGAACAGGTGAACGCCGGCCGGCTGTACGTCGACGGTGACCTGATCGGGTACCGCGAGCGTGGCGACAAGCTGCATGAGATGCCCACCCGCGATGCGGCCAGGCAGCGCCGCGACATCGGGATGGTCTTCCAGCACTTCAACCTCTTCCCGCACCGCACCGCACTGCAGAACATCATCGAGGCGCCACTGCACGTGAAGGGTGTGAAGAAGTCGGAGGCCATCGCGCGCGGTAAGGATCTGCTCGAACAGGTGGGGATGGCGGAGAAGGCAACCGCCTATCCGGCGCAACTGTCGGGCGGACAGCAGCAACGCGTCGCGATCGCGCGGGCGCTGGCGATGGATCCCAAGCTGATGCTGTTCGACGAGCCGACCTCGGCACTTGATCCCGAACTCGTGGGAGAGGTGCTGGGTGTGATGAAGAAGCTCGCGGGCGAGGGCATGACGATGATCGTGGTCACTCACGAGATGGGGTTCGCCCGAGAGGTCGCCGACCAGTTGGTGTTCATGGACGCCGGGGTGATCGTGGAACGTGGCAAGCCACGGGACGTGTTGAGCAATCCCCAACACGACCGGACGAAGGCCTTCCTGTCCAAGGTGATGTAGGAGCTGAGCGCGTGGGCGGTGAATACTCTCAGCGCACGCCGGCGTCTCCCGATCCCGTCACGCCACTGTGGCGTGCGGCGCAGATCTTCCGACTGCTGAGCTGTATCTACGCGCTCGTGTTCCAGATCGCGATCACCGATGATCTCGACCGTCCTGCGATCGCGTGGGGACTCTTCGGGGTGCTGATCGCGTGGAGTGCGGTGTGCGGATTGGCCTATCTGCAGGGTTTCGGACGGCGCCCGTCGTGGGTCGTCGCCGAACTCGTTGTGGTCGTCGCGTCGATGCTGTCGACGGAACTCGTGGCCTCCGATCGCTGGATCCAGGACAACCAGTCGTGGCCGACGACGTTGTGGGCCACCAACGCAACGATCTCGGCGGCCATCCTGCTCGGCCCGGTGGTGGGCATGGGAACGGGGCTGGTGGTGACCGCGGCGAGCGCGGTGCTCAAGGGATACCTGAGCCTGAACGTGGGTCGCAATGCCACCGTGGTCATCGAGCTGGCGGTCGGCCTCGCGATCGGGATGGCAGCGCTCACCGCACGCCGCGCGCACGCCGACCTCGAGCAGGCGGCACGGCTGGCGGCCTCGCTGGAGGAGCGTGAGCGGCTGTCTCGGGAGGTTCACGACGGTGCGATCCAGGTGCTCGCACTGGTGGCTCGGCGTGGCCGTGAGATCGGTGGTGCCACTGCGGAGTTGGCGGAACTGGCCGGTGAGCAGGAGCGGTCGTTACGGCGGTGGGTGAGTGCGAGTGGACCCCGCGTCAGGCCAGGGGTGGAGACGGATCTGGTGCCGATGCTTCGTAGCCGGGAATCGGATCGTGTCTCGACCAGCCTGCCCGGCACACCTGTCATGCTGGACTCGGCGGTCGCCGCCGAGGTGGAGGCCGCGGTGGACAATGCGTTGGACAACGTGGCCGCGCACGCCGGTCCGGGTGCGCACGCGTTCGTGCTTCTGGAGGACCTGGGCGACGAGGTGGTGATCAGCATTCGCGATGACGGCGTGGGGATTGCGCCGGGACGGCTCGAAGAGGCCGTGGAGGAGGGCCGCGCCGGCGTGTCGAAATCGATTGTGGGGCGGATTGAGTGGCTGGGTGGCGATACGCGCTTGGTGACTGGCCCCGGTGCCGGCACCGAGTGGGAACTGACCGTGCCGCGGGGGAGTGCTGATGGCCGACGGTGACGGTGCATTCACGGTAATGGTGGTCGACGACCACCCAATCTGGCGTGATGCGGTGGCCCGCGACCTCGAGGACGAGGGTTTCGACGTCGTCGCCACCGCCGATGGTGTCGGCGCGGCGCGACGACGGGCGGCGGCGGTCAAACCAGACGTGGTCGTGATGGACATGCGCCTGTCGGACGGGACTGGCGCGCAGGCGACCGCCGAGGTGCTGGCCGTGTCGGCGTCCACGCGTGTGCTGGTGCTTTCGGCGTCCGATGAGCGCGATGACGTCCTCGAGGCTGTGAAGGCCGGTGCCACCGGATATTTGGTCAAGAGTGCGTCCAAGGACGAACTCGCCGCGGCGGTCCGGGCCACGGGTGAGGGCCGCGCGGTTTTCACGCCGGGCCTGGCAGGACTGGTGCTGGGCGAGTACCGGCGGATGGCACGAAGCCCGGGCGAGGAGCCCGCGCCGACGCTTACCGAGCGCGAGACCGAGATCCTGCGCCATGTGGCAAAGGGGTTGACGGCCAAGCAGATCGGTGAGCGACTCTCCTTGAGTCATCGCACGGTGGAGAATCACGTGCAGGCGACGCTGCGCAAATTGCAACTGGCCAACCGCGTCGAGCTGGCGAGATACGCGATCGAGCATGGGCTCGATGAATGACCACATTCGGGTAGTAATACTCATCCGCCGGTGACCACCTGCTGACACGATGACGGCATGACCGAACCGGATCAGGCCATCATCGGCCGGCTTTCTGCGGACTTCGCCGTGATGGCGAGTTATATGGCGCGCGCCTCCGCCGACCTCCGCGAGCTGTCGCGCATCGTCGCCGAGCGGCCGAATGCCGTCGTGGCGCCCGTTGCTCCCGCCGCGCAGGCTCCCGCCGCGCAGACTCCGGTCCCGCAGGCTCCCGCCGCGCAGGTCCCCGGGTACGGCCCGCAGTACCAGTGGCCGAACCCGGCCTGGGGGCCTGCGCCCGTCCCCGCCGCGTCTGCGCCTGTCGCCGCGCCTATGCCCGCACCCGCATCTGCGCCCGCCGCCGGACCCGCAAGGAAGCCGGGGTCGGAAGGCTGGATCAGCAAGGCCCTCGCCGTCGCGGGTGTCGCGGTGACGTTGGTCGGCGTGGTCCTGCTTGTCGTGCTCGCCGCGCAGGCCGGCATCCTCGCCCCCGGCATCCGAGTCGGGGCAGGCGCGGCGCTCTCCGTGGCCCTGGTGGGTATCGGCTGGCGTCTGAATCGACGACCCGGCGGACGGGTGGGCGCGATCGCGTTGGCGGCCACCGGTATTGCGGCGGCCTACATCGACGTCATCGCGGTGACCACCATCTACGGCTGGGTGCCCGCGGCGGCGGGCTTGGCACTCGCCGCGGTCGTCGCCGCAGCAGGACTCACCCTCGCCCGCCGATGGGACTCCGAGCATCTCGGGTTACTGGTCCTGGTGCCGCTCATCGGTCTCGCTCCGGCGGTGGCAGGCGGAATCACGTTGCTCGTGGTCGGTTTCATGCTGGCCCTGTCCGCCGCATCACTTCCCGTGCAACTGGGCCGGGATTGGATCGGACTGCATGCGGCTCGCATCGCGGCAGCCACCCTCCCGCTCCTGATCGCGCTGGTGTCGGTGAGTTCCGATGCCACTGAGGTGGCGTGGCTGGCCGGCGCCTGCGGTATCGCGACCATCCTGGCCCTCGTCGGTGCGCTTCTCCTGCTGCCGCACAGCCGCCATCCCATCGGTATGGCGCTATTGACCGCGGCGGGAACGCTTCCGGTACTGGCTCTTTCGCTCGCTGCCGATCGCGTGACCTCCGCCGTGATGGCGGCGGCACTGTCCGCCGCGATGCTCGGCATCGTCGTCGTCGGTGATCGACTGCCGGCCGTGACAGGCGCGGTCCGCCAGGTCTGGGGCGCGCTGGCTGCGGTCGCGGCGCTCATCGCCGTGACGGTGGCCTTCGACGGGCCGGTCGCCGCGCCCGTGCTGTTGGCCATGGCGGTCGTCGTAGCTGTGGTGGGCCGCCGCAGCGCCGCGGCACGGTGGTCGGCCATGGGGTTCGCCGCGATCGGCACTCTCTACTACCTCGACAACGCGTCGATCGCCACGCTGTTCACCGCGACCGCGCTGGACGCGCCGATCGCGGTGTCGACGCTCGTCTCCAGCATCCTGTTGGCAGCGTGTGCCGCGGTGGTCACGTGGTCATGGACGGCCCGTGGTGGCCTCGACGACGACGTCGTCCGCATCCTATGGGCCGGGGCCGCCGTCGCGGCGCTGTATGCCGTCACGATGTTCACCGTCACCGCCGGGGTGTTGCTCCGCGGCGAGGAGTACGGCTTCTTCGCCGGCCACGTCGCGGCGACGATCTGCTGGATCGGCGTCGCGGCGGCGGTCCTGTGGTACGCGATCAGGCTGCCGCGGGCCGAGCGCTCGTTGCCTGTCGGTGGCGGCATGGCCCTGGTCGCGGCGGCCGTGGCCAAGCTCTTCCTGTTCGACCTCGGCACGCTCGACGGAATCTTCCGCGTCATAGTGTTCATCGTCGTCGGTCTGGTGCTGCTCGGCATGGGAGCGGGCTACGCCCGCCTGCTGGCCCAGCAGGATCAGCAGGACCAAGCGGTGTGAGGGCGCTCACCGTGTGAACGTGAATGATCTTGTGTCCCTCCGTCGTTGAACCGGTTGAAGCCGTTGAACCCAGTGGACAACGAACGGAGAACGACATGACTGACAACCTGCGCCGCGCCGATGCCGATATCGCGGGCTTCCAGGCCTCGCCGACGTTGAGCTCCAACCTCCAGCGGGTGCTGGTGGACTTGATCGAACTGCACTTGCAGGGCAAGCAGGCGCACTGGAACGTGGTCGGAAGCAACTTCCGCGACCTTCACCTGCAACTTGACGAGCTGGTGGACTTCGCGCGCACCGGCAGTGACACCATCGCCGAGCGGCTGCGTGCACTCGACGCGATTCCGGACGGTCGTTCGGACACCGTTGCGGCCACGACGTCGCTACCCGGATTCCCGGAGTATGAGGTGAGCACCACCGAGGCGGTGGATCTGGTGACGTCGCGGGTGTACGCCGCGGTGGACACGCTGCGTGCCGTGCACGACGAGGTCGACGCCGAGGATCCGAGCACTGCGGACATCCTTCACCAGCTGATCGACGGTCTGGAGAAGCTCGCGTGGCTGCTTAAGTCGGAGAACCGCAAGATCTAGCCCTGACGTCGACCGGTCAGGTACCAGGTGTGCATCACGCCCTTGCCCTTGACGTCGACGTCGCCGCGCTCATCGAACGTGAAGTGTTCGCGTAGTCGCTCGTAGACGTCCTGAGGCACCTGTATCCGGCCCTCGACGTCGGTGGACTCCATGCGGGACGCCACGTTGACCGCGTCACCCCACACGTCGTAGAAGAACTTGCGCGCGCCGACGACACCGGCCACGACCGGCCCGGCGGCGAGACCGATGCGCAGCGGGACGGCGCGGCCCTGCGCGTCGGTCAGGCCGGACACCGTATCCGCCATGTCCAGCGCGAGCCGGGCCAGCGCAGCGAGGTGGTCGGGACGCTCCACGGGCACGCCACTGACCACCATGTAGGAGTCGCCGCTGGTCTTGACCTTCTCCAACCCGTGGCGGTCGACCAGTGCGTCGAACTCGGTGTAGAGATCGTCGAGGAAGCGGACGAGTTCGGTGGGACTGATATCGCTGGCCAGCTTTGTGTAGCCCGCGATATCGGCGAAGAGGATCGCCGCGTCCTGGTATTTGTCGGCGATGACGTCGCGGCCTGGCTGCTTCAGGCGCTCGGCGATGGTGACCGGCAGGATGTTGGCCAGCAGCGACTCGGAGCGCTGATACTCGATTTCCATCGCGCGCTGGGCGCGACTGATCTCTCGCAGCGCGTACCAGACCGTGGCTATGACGAGCACCCATGCCGCCACGGTGTTGAGCACGAAGCCAGTGCGGAACGCCCAGTCGGGCTGGGTTCCGGTGTTGCGCGGCACCTGTAGCTCCAGGATCACCACGGTGACCGCACCGAGGATTGCGAACCCGAGAGCCAGCGCGATGTGGTCCACCCCGAGGATCAGGATGACGATGGCCGCCGCGCCCACGTAATAGAAGTTCAGGCCGATCCCGGTGCCGATGTAGATCGACGACAGGGTGATCGATGTGTAGGCGACAACGATGAACACGACCGGCGGGACAAGCCGACCGAACCGGTACAGCTTGGGTATCAGCAGGAAGACCACCGTGGTGGCGAGGTTGGAGTAGGCGAGCCACAACCCCTCGCGTGAGACGAAGAACTGCTGGATGCCGAACACCAGGGTGATGACCGCCGCGATCCGCGTCGTCACGGCCAACACGCGCACCTCGCGGGCGGCGCTCTCGGCCTGGTGTCCGGTGCGTCCCCCCTCGGACCATCCGAACTCCGGGGAGGACACGCACGCCGGACGCCGCCGCGTCGGCGGCGTCCCATGTGGAGGCTCGCCAGCGTCCGTGATCGCCACTTCATGAGCGTAGCTCTCGGGGTAAACAGCGATTGCTGAATCTATTGGCAGTCCGATAAATGTCTGCTGGCTCCTGGAGCCCCGATCGCGGGTACCTAACGTGACTTATTGGCTGTAGCCATTCGGAGCTGATGTGTCGTAATGCGGGACGTCCGTATGCGGGAACGCATTGTGCCGGCACAACCCTATTGAAGTGCATGTTTGCCATACGTCACGGTCGGCTGACCGGCGCGGGCGCTATGCGTCTGGCCGAAGGTGCGATTTTGCCAATTCTGCACGACCGGGTCTGTTTTCCGCCGTGGAGGCACGTGGTCGACGGGCGGTCAGCAAATGCGGAACGGGAGTTCCGATCAATAGCTGTGCACGTTTGCTGTCCATTGAGTAAATTCAGGCGACCGCTTGGCGGCGATGATCGAATCTCACAGCACTGCATTGAGGAGCAACCGAGGTGACCGACCCGCGAAGGCCAGGCAGTCCTCTTCCGCAGAGACCGTTGGCCCCGTACCGCATCAGCCGGGAATTGGATTCGGGTTCGGACGAGTAGATCACCGCACGACACACCGGACCGCGGCGGGGGCCGCGGCTCCTCAAGAGGTCCGCAGTTGCGGTGCAATGCGTTTGCTGCTGACCGATTGGTCGATTTCGAGGGGCGCTGTCGGGAGGAACTGGAACGCGTGCCAGCCCCAACCATTTCGGTGTCCTCAATTGCTGAAGCGACACGTTCCTGATCGGTTTTCCGGGGATGATCGCGGCCGGTGCGGCATTATGGGGTTTGAACTGTGGTTATGGCGATGGCATCGGATGTCTCGCCGGTCGCGGCGTGGTAGCTGAGTACCGTTGAAACTTCGCCACCATCGACCATTCACGGTGCGTTGAGCGGCGTGCTGAACATGGTCAAATCAAACCTTTTCCCTGTTTTGTTATTGATTAGACATATTTGCTGACAGAGCGGTAAATTCTGCGTACCGATCGACGACGGTGACGGTATTCAACAGTGCGAAACAGGGAGAAGTCTCAATGGCCAAGATGAGGGGGCGACTGCTCCGTCAGATCGCGACTCGCGGAGTGATCGCCGTATTGCCCGTGGCGATGGTGACCGCGTACGCCAGCGGTCTGTTCATCGAGCCGCCCAGACTCGTCGAGGCCGAGTATCAGACTGTCGCGGAGATCACGACAACACCGAACACGATCGGCGTTGCCACCTCGCCGCTCTATGGGCAGACCAAGGCGGAGATCGAGAAGCAACTCGACGACCTGCTCTCGATCGGCGTCACGACCATCCGCGTGTTCGTGCCGTGGGGTTTGGTCGAACCACTTGACAATGTCTACAACTGGTCGCATATCGACGACATCATGAGCGCCGCCGCGGCACGCAACATGGGCGTGATGGCCCAGGTGAATGCGACGCCAATCTGGGGCGGAGCCAATGGGCCCGGTTTCCCGATCGGTTCGGGAGCGCCCAACGTGGCTGCCTTCACCGACTTCATGGGAGTGCTCGCCACCAGGTACGGACCCACCGTCTCCGCGTACGAGATCTGGAACGAGCCGAACTACTACCAGTTCTTCAACCCGATCAGTCCCGAGGCCTACACCGAGCTGCTCAAGTCGGTGTACCCGGTCCTCAAGGCGTTGGACCCCACGGCAACCGTCGTTGCCGGCGCTGTTGGCGCCACCCAGACGTTCCCCGGACTCACGATGAGCCCGGTCGAGTTCGTGCAGCGGATGCTCGCCGCGGGGGCCTCGGACTTCTTCGACGCGCTGTCGGTCCATCCCTACGGTGACCAGATCCCGTTCTCGGGCTCGTGCCCCAGTTGCCCGCCGGGGATCCTGACGCCGCGTCAGCAGGTCGAGGCGATCATGGGAATGCTCGCGGGCAAGAAGGTGTGGATCACCGAGTACGGGCTTCCGACCGCGCCTGGCGGATTCACCGAAGCCCAGCAGGCCGCCTGGATCAAGGATCTACTCGATACCTGGCAGACCTACGATCCCGCCCTGGTTGGGCCGATCTTCCTCTACACGATCCGTGACGCGCTCAACCCGCAGGACCCGGCCAGCTTGGAGAACTTCTACGGGCTCTGGAATGCGCTCGGCGTGGAGAAGGCCTCGGTCGACATGCTGCGGGACTGGATCATCGCGCACCCCCAGATTCCGGGACCGGGAAATCCCGGGACGGGGACGCCACCGAACCCGGTGGCTCAGATCATCGCCGCGATTCAGCAGGCCGTTCAAGCCGTCGTTCAAACGGTCGTCTCGGTGGTGCGAACGGTCGTCGAGACGGCCGTGAACTTGGTCCGGACGGTCATCCAGGCCGTGGTCAACACCGTCACCAGCCTGGTTGGAATCCTGCAGCCACCTGCGGCGGCAGTCACCACGTTGGTGAGCGATGTCGAGGTTCCGGACGCGGCCATGCGAACGGCGTCGCTCGTAGCCGAGTTCGAGGCTGCGGCGTCCAAGGTCGCGGTCGACGGCGAAGTAGTTGAGGGTGCTGTCACCGAGGGTGCAGTCACCGAGGGTGCGGAGGTCGTCCCCACCGAGGAACTCACGCCCGCAGTCGAACTGGTAACCGAGGCGGTCGAGCCCGTGGTGGTCGAGCCAGTGGTGGTTGAGCCGGTCATCGTGGAGCCCGTTCTGGTCGAGCCGGTCGTGGTCGAGCCCGTGGTCGTCGATCCGGTTGTGGAGGCACCGGCGGAGACGCCGACTGAGGTCGAGGCATCGCCGGAGCCGGCAGCCGAGGCGTCGCCGGCCCCGTCGGAGTCGACACCGGCTGAATCGGATGACGACAGCGCGGCCAAGCCGTCGCCCGACTCGTCCAGCGACCCGGCTACGAAGCCGGCTGACTCGCCCAAGCCGGACGCTGCCAAGCCGGACGCCACCAAGCCGTCGAAGAAGTCCGAGGACTCGACACCGGCGTCAACGAAGTCCGGGTCGGCCAGCGCGGCGAAGGCCGATGACAAGCCGGCCAAGTCAACCGACAAGGGCAGCGCCAAGCGGGAGACCGTGTCCGTGACTGTCGGGGCAGGCAAGTCCTCGGGCACCGCATCTGCGGGCTCGTCCGGGGACGCGTCCTCCGGTGGCTCGGACGACTGACTGAGGGGTAGGTACCGCCGCGATTCCCGACACGATTGGGGGTCGCGGCGGTACTGCGTGATGGGTGTCCGCTCATCGTCCGAATGGGGAAAGGCCTAGGCGGCAGCGTCATTCAGTGAATGCGTGGTGTCGTCGATGGGGCTTTGAACTGCCCCAGCCGGGCGGAAATGCCGGCCTGATCTGTCGATGCGTGGTGCCCTCGGTGAGATTCGAACTCACACTGTACGGGTTTTGAATCCGTTTCCTCTGCCAGTTGGGATACGAGGGCTCAGCTGGTGCGGACTCCTACCTTAGAGGATGCCCGAGGAGGCCCGTCACGCCCCCGAGGTCGCTGATCTGGCCAAGTCACGGAACAATGGCGGGATGACCGGGTCACCGTCGGACGCCGACAAGCCGCGCCGTGTTCTCATCGCCGAGGATGAGGCGCTCATTCGCCTCGACCTCGCGGAGATGTTGCGCGAGGAGGGATACGACGTCGTGGGCGAGGCGGGGGATGGTCAGGAGGCCGTCGATCTCGCGGAGAGCCTGCGGCCCGACCTGGTGATCATGGACGTCAAGATGCCCCGACGCGACGGCATCGACGCGGCCGCCGAGATCGCCAGCAAGCGCATCGCCCCCATCGTGGTGCTGACGGCGTTCTCGCAGCGCGAGTTGGTCGAGCGTGCCCGAGACGCCGGCGCGATGGCATATCTGGTGAAGCCGTTCTCGATCACCGATCTGATTCCGGCGATCGAGTTGGCCTTGAGCCGGTTCGGTGAGATCAGCGCGCTCGAACAGGAAGTCGCGACGCTGTCGGACCGCCTCGAGACACGCAAGTTGGTCGAGCGGGCCAAGGGTGTGCTCCAGCAGAAGCAGGGGATGACCGAACCCGAGTCGTTCAAGTGGATTCAGCGGGCCGCGATGGATCGCCGCACGACGATGAAGCGGGTCGCCGAAGTGGTCCTCGAGACGTTGGATCCAGCGCCCGACGCGTAACGACTGCGTTTCATGACACGGCGTTTCGGCCGTTCGTTCGATATTTGCGCGCGTCGCATTCCTCAACAGCACGCACTGGGGCCATGGGTTGGTTATGTTGCTACCCGAAGCACCAGCGCCTCGGCCGATCCGGTCGTGGTGGCGGTGGGGATGACAACTCTGACTCGGAGGTGAGACGTGCGCAGTCGCGTGGCACGTAGTGCATTTGCTCTCGGGAGCGCGGGCTTGGTCGTGTTGGCTGCCGCCGGCTGCAACCAGTCCTCTCCGGAGGAGAGCGCGTCGCAGTCCAACCTGAGGATCGTCGAGCAGGTCCAGATCGACGAGAACGGCGCCGAGGTGAAGCCGGCGGAGGGAACCACCCCCGCCGACCCCAGGGGCGACGGGAAGGCGACATGCCCACCACTGTCCATCGCGATGGCTGGCGCTCTCAACGGGCCGGACGCCGCTCTGGGCATCAACATCGTCAACGGTGTGCAGTTGGCCATCGACCAGCACAATGAGGCGAACCCGGGCTGCCAGGTGCAGTTGAAGAAGTTCGACACCGAGGGGGACCCGCAGAAGGCGACGGCGATCGCCCCTCAGATCGTCGACGACCAGTACACGATCGGTCTCGTCGGCCCGGCGTTCTCGGGTGAGACCAAGGCCACCGGCACCGTCTTCGACCAGGCCGGCCTGGTGGCGGCGACGGCGTCGGCGACCAACCCCACGCTGAGTGAGAACGGCTGGCGGACCTTCTTCCGCGGCCTGGCCAACGACGCCGTGCAGGGCCCGTCGGTCGCCAACTATCTGAAGAACACGCTGGGTCTGAAGAAGATCTGCGTGGTCGACGACAGCACCGACTACGGCCTCGGTCTGGCCACCGCCGTGCGCGAGACACTCGGCCCGGTGGCCGACTCGACGTGCAACATCTCGGTCAAGAAGGGCGACAAGGACTTCTCCGCCGCGGTGACGCAGGTCAAGGGAGCCAACCCGGACGCGCTGTTCTTCGGCGGCTACTACGCGGAGGCGGCGCCACTGGTCCAGCAGTTGAGGGACGGCGGCGTGACGGCAACGTTCGTCAGCGCCGACGGCTCCAAGGATCAGCAGTTCGTCGATCAGGCAGGCGAGTCCGCGAAGGACGCCCTGCTGTCCTGCCCCTGCGGTCCGGCCTCCGGGACGTTCGCCGAGGAGTACAAGAAGAAGTTCAACGTCGAGCCCGGCACCTACAGCACTGAGGGATACGACCTCGGCACGATTCTGGTGAAGGGCATCGACTCCGGTGCGATCACCCGACCGGCGCTGCTCGACTTCGTCCGCAACTACAACGGTCAGGGCGTGGCCCGCAACTACCAGTGGACACCCACCGGGGAACTCACGACCAACCTGATCTGGATGTTCAAGGTTCAGTAGAGATTCGACGACGAGACGCGTCCGGGACACCTCAGTCCCGGACGCGTTCTTGTTGAAGTAGCCGCGTACTCGTCGCAAGGAGCCGCCCCAGGATGCCGACCGATTGCATGGGTCAGTACGTCTGCACCGCAGCCAACATCAACTTCAACGTCGACAACCTACTGAACGGCTTCTGGCAGTTCACGATCGACGGGTTGGCGTGGGGAGCCATCTACGCCCTCGTCGCGGTCGGATACACCCTGGTCTTCGGTGTGCTGCGGCTGATCAACTTCGCGCACTCCGAGATCTTCATGCTCGGAATGTTCGGTGCGTATTTCTGCCTCGATGTCATCCTGGGTTTCACCCCCAGCGGCAATGCCTACAACAAGGGCATCGCACTGACCGTCCTGTACCTCGGCATCGCCATGCTCTTCGCGATGCTGGTGTCCGGTTCTGCGGCAGTGGGTCTCGAGTTCGTCGCCTACCGACCCCTGCGAAGACGCAACGCACGTCCACTGACCTTCCTGATCACCGCCATCGGAATGTCGTTCGTCCTGCAGGAGTTCGTGCACTTCATCCTGCCGCACCTGATCGACGGGTACGGCGGGTCGAACGCTCAACAGCCAATCGTCCTGGTGCAGCCCAAGACCCAGTTCACGATCTTCGGCGCCTCGGTGTCCAACGTCACGATCGTGATCGTCGTCGCCGCGCTCGTGCTGGCGCTGCTCACCGACATGGCGCTCAACCGCACCAAGTTCGGCCGCGGTATCCGCGCCGTCGCACAGGATCCGACGACCGCGACGCTGATGGGTGTGTCCCGTGAGCGAATCATCATGACCACCTTCCTGATCGGTGGCCTGCTCGCAGGCGCCGCCGCATTGCTCTACACGTTGAAGGTGCCGCAGGGGATCATCTACTCCGGCGGCTTCCTGCTGGGCATCAAGGCCTTCTCGGCTGCCGTGCTCGGTGGCATCGGCAACCTGCGTGGCGCGCTGCTCGGCGGGCTGCTGCTGGGCATCATGGAGAACTACGGGCAGGCGGTGTTCGGCACCCAGTGGCGCGACGTCGTCGCCTTCGTCCTGCTGGTCCTGGTGCTATTGATCCGACCGACCGGCATACTCGGCGAGAGTCTCGGGAAGGCGAGAGCATGAGCCGGCACAGCGAGAAGGGTTCGGAATCACCGAGCGGCCTGACCAGGAGCCTCCTCGCGCCGGGTGACGGTCTGCGGCAGTGGTGGGCGGGCCTGAGTCGGGTGCAGAAGTGGGGCTTCGGCGCCATCGGCTTCGGCCTGCTGGCGCTGCTGCCGCTCTACACCCCTGGATTCCTGGACACGCCCGGTATCAGCTTCGGCGGAACGATGGCCCAGTTCTCGATGATCGCCATCATCGCGATCGGATTGAACGTGGTGGTCGGCCAGACGGGTCTGCTGGACCTCGGCTACGTCGGCTTCTATGCCGTTGGCGCCTACACGGTCGCGCTGCTCACCAGCCCGGACAGCCCGTGGAACATCATGGGGCTGGGCGGGTTCTTCAGCTCCGACTGGGCGTGGCTGTCGTGCGTGCCGTTGGCGATGGCGGTCACCGCGTTCGCCGGGCTCATCCTCGGCACGCCGACGCTCCGTCTACGCGGCGACTACCTGGCCATCGTGACGCTCGGGTTCGGCGAGATCATCCGACTACTCGCCGACAACCTGGCCGACATCACCAACGGTCCCCGCGGACTCAACCAGATCGCGTACCCGCGCCTGGGGGAGAAGGAGGGCCTGCCCGAGGGTGTGTTCTCCAACGGGAACTCGGCCGGTGACGCCAATTACGGCACGTGGTGGTTCTGGCTGGGGCTGGTCCTGATGGTCGGGATCCTGCTGCTGGTCGGCAACCTGGAACGCAGCCGGGTCGGACGTGCCTGGGTGGCGATCCGCGAGGACGAGGACGCCGCAGAGGTGATGGGCGTCAACACGTTCCGGTTCAAATTGTGGGCCTTCGTGATCGGTGCGGCCATCGGCGGACTGTCCGGTGCGCTCTACGCCGGGCAGGTGCAGTACGTCGCACCGCCGACGTTCAACATCATCAACTCGATGCTGTTCCTGTGCGCGGTGGTGCTCGGTGGGCAGGGCAACAAGCTGGGTGTCATCTTCGGTGCGTTCATCATCGTCTACCTGCCGAACCGCCTCTTGGGAGTGGAGTTCCTCGGGGTCAACCTGGGTGACCTGAAGTACCTGTTCTTCGGGCTGGCGCTCGTGGTGCTGATGATCTTCCGTCCGCAGGGCCTGTTCCCGGTGCGACAGCAGTTGTTGGCCTACGGCAAGTCCGCGAAGAACCTGTTGCGCAACGCCGACGAGTCGAAGGCGGCAGCATGACCGACTCACCGATCGAAGAGCCGTTGATCGACGAGGAACTCGCCGCACTGCACCGCGACGTCCAGGTGGCCGAGGGTGAGAAGCTCTTGGAGACACATGATCTGACGGTGAAGTTCGGTGGGCTGACCGCTCTGGACGCTGTCACGTTCGACATCAAGCGCGGCGAGATCCTCGGATTGATCGGCCCGAACGGTGCGGGCAAGACAACGTGCTTCAACGCGATCACCGGCGTGTATCGGCCCACGTCGGGCACCGTGACCTTCGACGGCGCACCGCTGGGCAAGATCAAGCGACACAAGATCACTCGCCGTGGTATCGCCAGAACCTTCCAGAACATCCGCCTGTGGGGCGAGATGACGGCGTTGGAGAACGTCGTCGTGGGCACCGACGCCCGGCACAAGACCTCGGTACCCGGCGCACTGGTCCGCACGCCGCGACACCGGCGCGAGGAGCGCGACGCCATCGAGCGCGCCGCGGCGCTGCTTCAGTTCGTGGGTATCGCGCACCGTGGCGAGGAGAAGGCCAAGAACCTGCCCTACGGGGACCAGCGGCGCCTGGAGATCGCCCGGGCACTGGCCACCGAGCCGAAGCTGTTGTGCCTCGACGAGCCCGCCGCGGGCTTCAACCCGAGCGAGAAGTCCGCACTCATCGAGTTGATCCAGGCCATCCGCGACGACGGATACACGGTGTTGCTCATCGAGCACGACATGCGGCTGGTCATGGGCGTCACCGATCGCATCGTGGTGTTGGAGTTCGGCCGCAAGATCGCCGATGGGCTGCCCGCCGACATCCGCGAGAATCCCGCGGTGATCGCCGCCTACCTGGGAGTGCCCGATGACGAACTCGCCTGAGACACTCGGGGCCGTCGAGCTGGACCCTCGGCCCGTCGTGCTTGAGGTGCGCGATGCGGTCGTGCACTACGGCAGAATCCAGGCGCTGCACGGGGTCTCGCTGATCGTCCACGAGGGCGAACTGGTCACGCTGCTCGGCTCAAACGGTGCGGGCAAGACCACGATGATGCGGGCGATCTCCGGGTTGCGCCCACTGACGTCGGGCTCGGTGTGGTTCCACGGGCAGGACATCTCCAAGGTCAAGGCGCACCGCCGGGTCACCGACGGATTGATCCAGGCACCCGAGGGGCGTGGCATCTTCCCGGGTATGACGGTGGTCGAGAATATCGAGATGGGTTGCTACGGACGCAAGTTCGCGAACCGGAACGAGCACCGCGAGCGGATCGACTGGGTCTTCGAGACCTTCCCGCGGCTCGCGGAGCGGCGCAGCCAGGTCGGCGGCACGCTGTCCGGTGGTGAGCAGCAGATGCTGGCGATCGGACGAGCGTTGATGGCCCGGCCGCGGGTGCTGCTGCTGGATGAGCCGTCGATGGGCCTGGCGCCCATGGTGATCTCACAGATCTTCAAGATCATCTCCGAGATCAACTCGCAGGGCACCACGGTCCTGCTGGTCGAGCAGAACGCCCAGCAGGCGCTGACTCGGTCCGACCGCGCCTACATCCTCGAGACCGGCCGCGTCACCCGCGAGGGCGTCGCGCGAGAACTGTTGAAGGATGACAGCATTCGCGCCGCCTATCTCGGCGTCGCCTAGCAACTACCGAGCGTCGAACGTGAAGTAGATGGTCAATTCTCGCGCGAAGGTCGACATCTAGTTCACGTTCGGCCGCGTAGGTCAGGTGACCCGGAAGCGCTTCACCCGCGCCGTGGCACCGGACACCAACTCCACCCGGCTGCGCGGAACCCCCAGATGCGCGGCAAGCAGTTTGGTGACGGCGTCGTTGGCCTTACCGTCCACGGCGCGCTCCGGCACATAGATGGTCAACTCGCCGTCGTCGCCGACCTCGACCAGCGGGCCTTTGCGGCTGCCGGGTTTGACGCGGACGGTGATCATCCAGAGCCGAACGTGAGACTAGCGCGCGACGATCACCGATGACCCGTGGCCGAAGAGTCCCTGGTTGGCGGTGACGCCGACCGTGGCACCCTCGACCTGACGGCCGGTGGCCTGACCCTTCAACTGCCACGTGAGTTCGCAGACCTGTGCGATCGCCTGCGCCGGGATCGCCTCGCCGAAGCAGGCCAGGCCGCCCGACGGGTTCACCGGCACACGTCCGCCGATCGTGGTTGCGCCACTGCGTAGCAGCTGCTCGGCCTCACCCCTCGCACAGAGGCCGAGATGCTCGTACCAGTCCAGTTCCAGTGCCGTCGAAAGGTCGTACACCTCGGCGAGGCTGACGTCCTCGGGTCCGATACCGGCCTCCGCGTAGGCGGCGTCCAGGATCTGGTCCTTGAAGACCCGCTCCGGTCCCGGCACCACCGCGGTGGAGTCGGTGGCGATATCGGGCAACTCGGGCAGATGCTGCGGGTAGCGCGGCGTCACCGTGCTGACCGCGCGCACCGACGGCACGCCCTCCAGCGAGCCCAGGTGCTTACGGGCGAAGTCGGCGCTGGCCACGATCAACGCGGCCGCCCCGTCGGAGGTGGCGCAGATGTCGAGCTGCCGCAACGGGTCGGAGACCACCGGGCTGGCCAGCACGTCCGCGATCGCGGATTCCTTGCGGTAGCGGGCATTCGGGTTCTGCAGGCCGTGGCGAGAGTTCTTGACCTTCACCTGGGCGAAGTCCTCGGCCGTCGCGCCGTACAGATCCATCCGGCGGCGGGCCAGCAGTGCGAAGTAGACGGGGTTCATCGCGCCGATGAGATGAAAGCGCTGCCAGTCCGGATCGTTCTTGCGCTCCCCGCCCACGGGCGCGAACGCCCCCTTCGGGGTTGTGTCGGCACCGATCACCAGGGCGACGTCGCAGAATCCGGCGAGGATCTGGGCGCGGGCGCTCTGCAGTGCCTGCGATCCGCTCGCGCAGGCGGCGTAGCTCGAGCTGACCGGGACGCCGTTCCAGCCCAACTTCTGGGCGAACGTCGACCCGGCGATGAAGCCGGGATACCCGTTGCGGATGGTGTCGGCGCCGGCCACGTACTGAATCTGGCGCCAGTCCAGGCCGGCCTCGGACAGCGCGGTGCGGGCGGCGACGACGCCGTACTCGGTGAAGTCGCGGCCCCACTTGCCCCAGGGGTGCATGCCGGCGCCAAGGATGTAGAGGGGTTCTGGCGCACTCATGCGATCCTCCATGCGTAGACGCTCCGCACGAAGCCGTCCTCGTCGGTGTAGAGCGGCATCGTCGTCAGTTCCATCTCCATACCGACCTTGAGGTCGGCGGCGAGGGTGCCGTCGACGACCTTGCCCAGGATGATCAGGCCTTCCTCGGCCAGCTCCACCGCGGCGATGGCGAACGGCTCGAAGGGATCCTTGGCCGGATAGGGCGACGGCGGGGGATACCGGTTCTCGGTATAGCTCCACACCCTGCCGCGCCGCGACAGCGGCACCTGGTCGAGTTCGTCGCCGTCACACGCCGGGTTGGGGCAGTTATTGGCCCGCGGCGGGAAGACGTAGGTCGCGCACTGAGTGCACTTCCCGGCGATGAGGTGGGTGTCTCCGGCGTCGTCGGTGGCGAACCACCCGTCGATGGCCGGTAGTTGCGACGCGGCGTCAGTAGCTCCTGGCACGAGTGCAGACTACGCGATCAAGGCGCCCGAACTGAAACGTGTTGCAGTTTCATCGGGCGGCCACGTCGAGCAGGATCCGTACCAGGTCGTCCGGGTTGTCCAGCATCAGGTTGTGCCTACCGTCCAGTTCGTGGCAGGTCCAGCGGGGATCGTCACGGACCCGGTCGTAGGACTGGCGTAACGGGGATTCACCCGGCCAGTCCAGCGCGTACACGAAGTCACGCCGCCGAAACCGGTTCAGGTCCCCGGCGAGGCGCAGCGGCTGCATGACGGTCGCCAGTGGATGTGACGTCGCGCGGTCGTCGAAGAACGGCATCGGCGGCACACCGAAGCCGGTGTCGTCCACCTCGGTGTACCACTGTCGTTCCTCGTCGTTGACCACGTCCCAGCACGATTCCCCGTCGTACGGGACGATGGCGTCGAGGAACACCAGGGAGTCCACCCGCTCAGCGATGCGATCGGCGACCCCGGTGATCACCATGCCGCCGTAACTGTGTCCGACGAGGACGAGATCATCGCCAGCCGCCGCGTCGCAGGCGATCGCGGCGAGCACGTCGGTGATGTGCGTGTCGAGGTTGACCCCGCCCGGCAGCAGGTGCGCTCGTTCGGCCACGCCGGTCTGGGTGATCGCGAGAACATGGTGCCCGGCCACGCGCAACGACGCCGCGAGATCGTCGAAGCACCATCCGCCGTGGCACATTCCGGGGACGAGCACGAATGTGGTCACGATCGAGTGCTCCCTGCGGTGTCGTTGCGGTACTTGGTGGTGACACGCGCGAGATCCTCTGGCTCGTGCGAGGCCCCGGCACCGTGCATCTCGCGGTTGGCCCTCACGACGTCGGAGGTCTCGGCGCGGCGCTGCTGCTCGTAGGTCCGCAGTCCGGCGACACCGTGTGCGGACAGCTCATCGGCCAGCACCCGGGCATCCACGATGGCCTGCGATCCACCGTTGGCGCCGACCGGATACATCGGGTGGGCGGCGTCGCCGAGGAGGGTGACCCGACCGCGGCCCCAGTGCGGCAACGCGTCCTTGTCGACCATCGGATAGCTGAATATCTGGTCGGTGTGGCCGATCAACTCGGTCGGGTCGAGCCAGTCGAGTGACCAGTCGGAGAGGTGGCCGACGACGTCGCCCGCGGTCGCGGGCGCGTTCCACTCGGCGCGGCCGGCCAGCGGTCCCGGCGCGGAGGTGGGCACCTGCACCACCCAATTCACCAGGCCGTCGCCGATGGGATAAGTGATGACGTCAACTCCGTTGGCACACTTGATGATCGCCATGGTGTGGCCGTCGAGGAAGGGCGGCATCCGGCTCGCGCCGCGGTACATTGTGATCCCCGACGACATCAGAGGGTCCGCTTCGGGGTGCAGTGCGGCCCGCACTACCGATCCGATCCCATCGGCGCCGACGAGTACGGCACCGGATACGGGTCCGGCCACGGTCTCGACGCGGACGTGGTCGACGGTCTGGGTGAAACCGGTGACGGCGGCGCCGGTCTGCACGGCGCCCGCGCCGAGGCGGTCACGCACCGCGTCGAGCAGCAGCATCTGCAGTCGTCCGCGGTGCACCGACAGTTGCGGATACGCGTCGCCGGCGGCAAGGCCACGGGGTTCCCGGAACAGCAGGTCGCCACCCGCCGAGTAGAAGCAGATGGAGGACGGCGCGACCGCGGTCTCGGTGAGCGCGTCGCCGAGGCCGAGGATGCTGAGTTCGCGAACGGCATGCGGCAGCAGGTTGATGCCGACACCCATCGCGCGCAGCACGCGGGCACTCTCCAGTATCCGGGCATCGACTCCGCGGGCATGCAACGTGAGCGCTGCGGTGAGGCCGCCGATGCCTGCACCGGCGATCAAGACTTCGGATTCCATGTCTCCAGCGTTGCTGCCCACGCGTTATAAGTCCAAGACGATCCAGGTACATAAACTATTGTGATTGGTTATGGAACTGCGTCAGTTGGAGTACTTCGTCGCGGTAGTCGAAGAGGCGAACTTCACCCGCGCCGCGGCCCGAGTCCACGTCGCCCAGCCGGCCGTGAGCGCTCAGATCGCACGCTTGGAGCGCGAACTCGGTCACCGACTGCTGGACCGCACGCGCCGCGAGACTCGATTGACGGCCGCGGGCAGGGCGATGCTCCCGCACGCCCGTGCGGCACTGAGCGCTGTTTCGGCCGCCCGCGCCGCTGTCGACGACCTGTCGCAGCTGATAACCGGAAGTGTCACGCTCGGCACCGTCACGTCGCACAACGTCGACCTCCCGACGCTCCTGGCCGACTATCACCGGGCGCACCCGGGTGTGGAGATGAGGTTGTGCACCGACGACTCGGACACCCTTATCGAGGGCCTGCGCCGTGGCGACCTCGACGCGGCGATCATCTCCGTCGTCACTGACGAGGTGCCACCGGGACTTGCCGTCGAGGTGGTGACCGACGAGGCGATCGACGCTGCAGTCGGTCCGGGTGATCCATGGTGGGGCCGCGACGAGGTCACAGTCGCCGCGCTGGCCGAACGCAGACTCGTTGCGTTGCCCCGGGGCACGGGAATCAGGACCACGTTCGACGCGGCATGCGCCGCCGCGGGCGTGACGGCCCACGTCGCCTTCGAGGCGAGTTCTCCGCCTGATCTCGCGGCGTTGGCCGAGCGTGGGCTAGGGGTGGCGATACTGCCGGAGTCGGTGTCACGGACGCGTGCCGACCTGTTCGCGATCGCCATCACTCCAGCCCTCCGTGGGCGGCTGGTGTTCGCCTGGCGGACGGCGGGCCCGATGAGCCCGGCGGCGCGCGTCCTCGTCGACATGGCCCGCGACCTGCTCCGGTGAGCGTCGTCAACACGGGGGAGTGCTGCACCCTCGGCGGTGTCGGGACGGGTGCATAAGGTTAGGGCCGTGAGCCCCGCCAAGACCGCGTCGCAGAACGCCGCCCTCAACTCTGTCGACAACAAGCCCACGCTGATGCTGCTGGACGGGAACTCGCTGGCCTTCCGCGCGTTCTACGCGCTGCCCGCGGAGAACTTCAAGACCCAGGGCGGGCTGACCACCAACGCCGTGTACGGCTTCACGGCCATGCTGATTAACCTGCTGCGCGACGAGCAGCCCACCCACATCGCGGCTGCCTTCGACGTGTCGCGGCAGACGTTCCGCAAGGAGAAGTTCCCCGAGTACAAGGAGGGCCGGTCCGCCACGCCCGATGAGTTCCGCGGGCAGATCGACATCACCAAGGAGGTGCTGGGGGCGCTCGGCATCACCGCGATGGCCGAGGCGGGCTTCGAGGCCGATGACCTCATCGCGACGCTGGCCACCCAGGCCGAGCAGGAGGGCTACCGCGTTCTGGTGGTCACCGGCGACCGCGACGCGCTGCAACTCGTCAGTGACGACGTCACCGTGCTGTATCCGCGCAAGGGCGTAAGTGAGCTGACCCGGTTCACCCCCGAGGCCGTCGTCGAGAAGTACGGACTGACGCCGCGGCAGTACCCGGACTTCGCCGCGCTGCGTGGCGACCCCAGCGACAACCTGCCCGGCATCCCGGGGGTGGGGGAGAAGACGGCCGCGAAGTGGATCGTCGAGTACGGCTCGCTGCAGGCGCTCGTCGACCAGGTCGACACCGTCAAGGGCAAGGTCGGAGAGTCCTTGCGCGCCAACCTGTCCCACGTCATCCTGAACCGCGAGCTGACCGATCTGGTCAAGGATGTGCCGCTGGCCCAGACCCCTGACACGCTGCGCATGCAGCCGTGGAACCGGGATCGGATCCACCAGCTCTTCGACGACCTGGAGTTCCGCGTCCTGCGTGATCGCCTCTTCGAGACGCTGGCCTCGGCCGATCCCGAGGTCGAACTCGGCTTCGACGTCCGCGGTGGCGTCCTGGAGCCCGGGCAGCTCGCCGCCTGGCTGTCGGAGCACAGCCTCGGCAACCGGTTCGGGCTCGCCGTGGTCGGCACCCATGTGGCCTTCGACGGCGACGCCACCGCGCTGGCCATCGTGTCGGCCGACGGTGAGGGGTGCTATCTCGACACCACCTCTCTCAACCCCGACGACGAGGCGGCGCTGGCATCCTGGCTGTCCGATCCCGGTCCGCCCAAGGCACTGCACGAGGCCAAGCTCGCCATGCACGACCTCGCAGGCCGGGGCTGGAACCTCCGCGGCGTCACCTCCGACACCGCGTTGGCGGCCTACCTGGTGCGGCCGGGGCAGCGCAGCTTCGCGCTCGACGACCTCGCGGTCCGCTATCTGCGGCGTGAGTTGCGTGCGGAGAACCCTGAGCAGCAACAACTCTCGTTGCTCGATGACGCCGACGGCGTCGACGACCAGGCCGTGCAGACGCTGCTGCTGCGGGCATCGGCCGTGGCGGACCTCGCCGATGCGCTCGACGAGGAGTTGGCCCGCATCGACTCCTCCGCACTGCTCGGGCAGATGGAACTGCCGGTGCAGCGGGTGCTGGCCGAGTTGGAGCACACGGGTATCGCCGTCGACCTGAAACTGCTCGGCGAGCTGCAGAGCCAGTTCGCCGAACAGATCCGCGACGCCGCCGAGGCCGCGTACTCGGTGATCGGCAAGCAGATCAACCTCGGCTCGCCCAAGCAGCTGCAGGTGGTGCTGTTCGACGAGCTCCAGATGCCCAAGACCAAGAAGACCAAGACCGGCTACACCACCGATGCCGATGCGCTGCAAGGGCTCTTCGACAAGACCGAGCACCCGTTCCTGCAGCATCTGCTGGCCCATCGGGACGCCACCCGGCTGAAGGTCACCGTGGACGGCTTGCTGAACTCGGTGGCCTCCGACGGGCGGATCCACACCACGTTCAATCAGACGATCGCGGCCACCGGTCGCCTCTCGTCCACCGAGCCCAACCTGCAGAACATCCCGATCCGCACCGAGGCCGGCAGGCAGATCCGCAACGGCTTCGTGGTGGGTGAGGGCTACGCGGAGCTGATGACCGCGGACTACAGCCAGATCGAGATGCGGATCATGGCCCACCTGTCCGGCGACGAGGGCCTGATCGAGGCGTTTAACACCGGCGAGGACCTGCATTCGTTCGTCGCCTCGCGTGCCTTCGGTGTGCCGATCGACGAGGTCACCGCCGAGCTGCGCCGCCGCGTCAAGGCCATGTCCTACGGCCTGGCATACGGGCTGAGCGCGTACGGCCTGGCGTCGCAGCTGAAGATCTCCACCGAAGAGGCCAAGGTGCAGATGGATGCCTACTTCTCCCGGTTCGGCGGCGTGCGCGACTACCTGCAATCGGTCGTCGAGCAGGCGCGCAAGGACGGCTACACCTCCACGGTGCTGGGCCGCCGGCGGTATCTGCCCGAACTGGACAGCAGCAACCGCAATGTGCGCGAGGCCGCCGAACGTGCCGCCCTCAACGCGCCGATCCAGGGCAGTGCCGCCGACATCATCAAGGTCGCGATGATCAACGTCGACGCCGCGATCAAGGACGCCGGCCTGACCTCACGCACGCTTCTGCAAGTGCACGATGAGCTGCTGTTCGAGGTCGCCGACGGCGAACGGGACGCGCTGGAGGCGATCGTCCGCGACAAGATGGGCGGCGCCTACCCGCTGTCGGTGCCCCTCGAGGTGTCGGTCGGATACGGGCGCAGCTGGGACGCCGCCGCGCACTGACCGGAATCACTCACTCCTGGCAGGCCACCGTGGCCGATGGTCTGTGCCATCGGCGGGAAGGACGACGACGTGCCCGATCACCCCTTCGATGAGGCCCTCGAGCTCACACCCACGGAGCCGGGCCGGGCGACGGGGCGGACCAGGTCTGCGTGGGCCAACATGGTCGGCCCGTTCGGCGGGCTGACCGCGGCATTGCTGCTGCGTGCCGCCGAGAACCAACCCGACCGGATCGGGGAGCCGGTCGCGCTCACGGTCAACTTCACCGCACCCGTGGCGGATGGCGACTTCGACATCGTGTGCAACGTCGTGCGGACCAACCGGACCAATCAGCACTGGCTCATGGAGCTGTGGCAGGACGGCGCGATCAAGACCAACGCCACCGCGGTCTTCGGCGTTCGGCGCGACACCTGGTCCGACACCGAACTCGAGCCACTGACGGTGCCTGGGCCGGACGGGCTCACCTCGACCGGTCTGCTCGATGCGATCGTGTGGGCGCGCAACTACGAGACACGCTTTGTCGAGGGGGCGATCCCTGATTCCGACGCGGGCCCGTCGCCGTCGTCCACGACCACGCTGTGGGCGCGTGATCGGCAGGGGCGAGGGTGGGACCACGCGTCGCTCGCGGCGATCAGTGACATCTTCTACCCCCGCGTGTTCCTGCGCCGGGGAGCGTTCCTGCCGGCCGGCACCATCTCGCTGACGACCTACTTCCACGCCGACGCAGACGACCTCGCCGCGCTGAACGGAGACTTCGTGCTGGGCCGCGCCACGGCCAACAGGTTCTCCCGCGGCTTCTTCGACCAATCAGCGCAGATCTGGAGCCGGGGTGGTGAACTCCTGTCCACCAGCCACCAGCTGGTCTATTTCAAGGACTGACTAGGTGACGCGGTAGCTGGCCAGCCACTGCAGGGTCGGTGCGGCCGCGCGCGCCTCGTGCACGGCGTAGGCCTCCTCGTTGAGCAGCGCCTGCACGCGGGCATCGCCGAAGCCGCGGTCGATCCGGTCACGCACGAACGCCAGCTCGACGACCTGGCTCGCGAACCGTTTGACGCCCTTGGCTGCGGGTTTTCCGCCGTGGCGTCTGGCCTCGTGGATGGCGAGCTTGCGGTTGCGGATCGAGCCCAGCCAGCTCGCCTCGTTCTCGGTGATCAGTCCCGCCGCCACCATGCCGGGCAGTTTCTCGGCCACGATGCGCTGCTCCCTGCGCCGGCTCCCGACGCCCAGGATGATGGCCAGCACGAAGATCGGCACCATCCACAGCAGGTAGACGCCGAAGTAGGCCTCGGGCCCGACCACCGACGACCCGTTCCACAGCCCGTGCATGGTCACCGCGCCGGCATAGCCGAGCGCAATGCAACCCATCTTGGCCAGCGGGTTGCGTCGCTGCAGCGCGAAGTACACGCCGATGCCGAACATGGTGGTGAACAGGGGGTGCGCGAACGGCGCCATGATGAGGCGCATCGCGGCGGTGAGCAGCGACTCGCCCAGCGAGCCGCCGCTGGAGATGTAGAGGATGTCCTCGAGCCACGCGAAGCCCGCCGCGGTGATGCCGGCGTAGACCAGGCAGTCGGTCAGCGAGTTCATCTCGTTGCGTCGGCGGCCGGTCATCATGATCAGCAGGAACAGGCCCTTGGCGGCCTCCTCGACGATGGGCGCGCCGACCGCCACGGACATGAAGCTGACGCTCGCGGTTTCGACGGCACCCCCGTTGACCAGGGATTCGAACCACAGACTCAGCACTATCGACAGGATCACCGCGACCGTCGCGCCCCACAGGAACGCCAGCACCAGCAGTCGCGGCGGCTCCGGCTCCCACCTGTCCAGCCACAGGTAGGCGAGGATGACGCCGGCCATCGCCACGCTGGACAACACGAAGCCGATGGCCGTTCCGACGGGGTTGACGGCGGTGAGCCCGATGACGATCAAACCCGCGATGAGGCCGAGCAGGATGATGGTGCCGATCGGAGCCCCAACCTTGCGGATCCGCCTCGGCAGAACCCGGGCTATCGGGGGCGTCACAGGGTTGTGCACCTCAGCAGGGTAGCGGGGGGTGGGCGACCGGGTTTGTCCAGCGTGTACCCAGTCGAGTAGTCTCTACGGGTACTCGCTGTGCGATATCGCGAGCGCGAAGTTCCACAATAGGCGTCCGCATCGCTTTCGCGGTAGCCAATGAAACAACATCCATCAGTCCCTACGAGCAAACCTGTCCGGAGCAACCCACCAAATGCCAAGTCCCTCCGTCACCTCGCCGCAAGTAGCCGTCAACGACATCGGCTCGGCCGAGGATTTTCTCGCCGCCATCGACAAGACCATCAAGTACTTCAACGATGGCGACATCGTCGAAGGGACGATTGTCAAGGTTGACCGCGACGAAGTCCTACTCGACATCGGTTACAAGACCGAAGGCGTCATCCCCTCCCGTGAGCTCTCCATCAAGCACGACGTCGACCCCTCAGAGGTTGTGTCCGTCGGCGATGAGATCGAGGCTCTCGTCCTCACCAAGGAGGACAAGGAAGGCCGCCTGATCCTGTCCAAGAAGCGCGCTCAGTACGAGCGGGCCTGGGGCACGATCGAAGAGCTCAAGGAGAAGGACGAGGCCGTCAAGGGCACCGTCATCGAGGTCGTCAAGGGCGGCCTGATCCTCGACATCGGCCTGCGCGGCTTCCTGCCCGCGTCGTTGGTGGAGATGCGTCGCGTCCGTGATCTGCAGCCGTACATCGGCAAGGAGATCGAGGCCAAGATCATCGAGCTCGACAAGAACCGCAACAACGTGGTGCTGAGCCGCCGCGCCTGGCTGGAGCAGACCCAGTCCGAGGTGCGCAGCGAGTTCCTCAACCAGCTGCAGAAGGGCGCCGTCCGCAAGGGCGTCGTGTCCTCGATCGTCAACTTCGGCGCGTTCGTCGATCTCGGCGGCGTCGACGGCCTGGTGCACGTCTCCGAGCTGTCCTGGAAGCACATCGACCACCCGTCCGAGGTCGTCAACGTGGGTGACGAGGTCACCGTCGAGGTGCTCGACGTCGACATGGACCGCGAGCGGGTTTCGTTGTCGCTCAAGGCCACTCAGGAAGATCCGTGGCGCCACTTCGCCCGCACCCACGCGATCGGTCAGATCGTCCCGGGCAAGGTCACCAAGCTGGTGCCGTTCGGTGCGTTCGTCCGCGTCGAGGAGGGCATCGAGGGCCTGGTGCACATCTCGGAGCTGTCCGAGCGTCACGTCGAGGTCCCGGACCAGGTGGTCCAGGTCGGCGACGACGCGATGGTCAAGGTCATCGACATCGACCTGGAGCGTCGCCGGATCTCGCTGAGCCTCAAGCAGGCCAACGAGGACTACACCGAGGAGTTCGACCCCTCGAAGTACGGCATGGCCGACAGCTACGACGAGCAGGGGAACTACATCTTCCCCGAGGGCTTCGACGCCGACACCAACGAGTGGCTCGAGGGCTTCGAGAAGCAGCGTGACGAGTGGGAGGCCCGGTACGCCGAGGCCGAGCGCCGCCACAAGATGCACACCGCGCAGATGGAGAAGTTCGCCGCTGCCGATGCGGAGGCCGCCAGCAGGCCGGCCACCGCGAACGGCTCGTCGACCTCGTCGTCGTCCAGCTCGGTCGAGTCCTCCAGCGGAGGCACGTTGGCCAGCGATGCGCAGCTCGCTGCGCTGCGGGAGAAGCTCGCAGGCAACGCGTAACAACTCACACGACGGACGCCCCGGCTCAGTTCGAGCCGGGGCGTTTGTCGTTTCCGGCGTCGGTCGAACGTGAAGTAGGTTTCGACTCCGGGCCGATTTCTCGACATCTTCTTCACGTTCGCCGCGGTGTCATGTGCGCATATGGCCTTTTGACAATGATTTTCATTAGTTGGTTGACTCGCCGCTGTGAAGACGACGACCACGAAGACGACGCGACTGATCGCCCTCCTGTCCGCATCGGTGCTCGGCGCGGGCTGCGCGACCGCCAAGAACGCCGACGAGGCCTCACCGACCGCCCCGACGACATCCACGCCAACGGCGCCCACCGAACAGGCATCCGCCTCACCGCGGCTAGCCCTGAGCTACGACGGCGGCGTGCTCGTCGTGGACGCCAACACGCTCGAGCAGGTCGCCGACATCCCCGTGGAGGGCTTCACGCGGCTGAACTCGGCGGGTAACGGCCGGCAGGTCCTGGTGTCGCAATCGGACGGCTTCGCGGTGCTGGACATGGGCACCTGGACCGATGCGCACGGCGATCACGGCCACCACTACACCGCGAGCCCGAAGATGACCGACATTCGCCTCGGCGGTGCAGAGCCCGGACACGTCGTCTCCCACGACGGCATGCTGACCCTCTTCAGCGACGGCACCGGCGCGGTCGACGTCATCGATGCCAAGGCGCTGCGCGACGGTGCGGTCAAGGCCCAGTCGACCACCACCCGTGAACCGCACCACGGTGTCGCGGTGGCCCGGGCCGACGGGTCCACAGTGATCAGCGTCGGCGATGCGGACACCCGGTCCGGCGTCGTGATCCTGGACGCGGCCGGCAACGAGATAGCGGCCAACGACGACTGCCCCGGCCTGCACGGTGAGGCGGCGGCAGCGGCGGGTGTGCTGACGTTCGGCTGCGAGAACGGGATAATCATGGTGCGCGGCAACGACATTCGCAAGATTGCCAGCCCCGATCCCTACGGCCGGATCGGCAATCAGTCCGGTAGCGAGGACTCCCCGGTGGTCCTCGGCGACTACAAGACCGACCGCGACGCGGAGACCGAGCGGCCACGCAGCTTCACCCTCACGGATACCGCCGACGGCACGATCAGGATCGTGCCGATCGACGCGAGCTACAGCTTTCGGTCACTGGACCGCGGACCGCGCGGGGAGGCCGTGATCCTGGGTACTGACGGCGCCCTGCACGTCTTCGATCCCGCAACGGCACAGCGTGTCTCGCGCGTCGCGGTGATCGACGCGTGGACCGAACCCGACGAGTGGCAGGCCCCGATGCCCAACCTGCACGTACAGGACGGCATCGCCTACGTCAGCGACCCACAGGCGCGCAGACTCGTCGCCGTGGACCTCGCGGACGGCTCAACGGTGGCCGAGACGTCGCTGGATGAACCGACCATCGAACTCACGGGCGTCGAGGGCTGAACCCGTCACGCGCCCTGACAGAATGTTGCGGTGCTTCGTATTGGGTTGACCGGCGGTATCGGCGCCGGAAAGTCGACGGTGTCCGCCACGTTCAGTGAACTCGGCGCCATAGTCGTCGACGGTGACGTGATCTCGCGTGAAGTCGTCGCGCCGGGCACCGAGGGCCTCGCCAAGCTGGTGGAGGCCTTCGGTGTCGACATCCTGCTGCCCGACGGTGCCCTGAACAGGCCGGCGCTGGCGACCATCGCGTTCAGTGACGACGAGAAGCGCCAGACACTCAACGGCATCGTGCACCCGTTGGTGGGGCGGCGCCGTGAGGAACTGATATCCGCCGCGCCGCCGGATGCGGTGATCGTCGAGGACATCCCGCTGCTCGTCGAGTCGCAGATGGCGCCGATGTTCCCGCTGGTGATCATCGTGCACGCCGACGAGGACGTCCGCGTCGCGCGGCTCATCGAGCACCGGGGCTTCAGCGAGGCCGACGCCCGTGCCCGGATCGCCGCGCAGGCGACGGTCGAGCAGCGCAAGGTGGTGGCTGACGTGTGGTTGGAGAACCACGGCGGCCCAGACGAACTCAGGCAGCAAGCCGTCGCACTGTGGAACGACCGCGTGCTGCCGTTCGCGCGCAACGTCGCCGCGCAGATCCCGGCTGCTGCCGTGGAGCCACGTCTGGTGCCCGCCGATCCGACCTGGCCCGAGCAGGCCGAACGCATCGTCAGCCGGCTCAACACCGCCTGCGGTCACCGTGCCGTGCGGATCGACCACATCGGGTCGACGTCCGTCCCCGGGCTGGCCGCCAAGGACGTGATCGACGTGCAGGTCACGGTCGCCTCACTCGCCGTCGCCGACGAGTTGGTCGAGGCTCTGACAACAGCGGGCTACCCGCGGGTCGCATCGATCACCGGCGACGTGATGAAGGCCGACGCGCGCAGCACCGTCGCCGAGTTCGACCACTCAGGCGACGAAGCCCTGTGGCACAAGCGCTATCACGCATCGGCCGATCCCGGACGACCCACGCACGTGCACATCCGTGTCGACGGCTGGCCGAATCAGCAGTTCGCGCTGTTGTTTCCGGACTGGTTGCGCGCAGACGCCGACGCGCGTGCCGAGTATCTGGAGCTGAAGCAACGGGTGGCCGCCTCCGAGCACGGCACGATCGACGACTACGCCGACGCGAAGGAACCGTGGCTGCACGGTGCGTACGACCGCGCCTGGGCGTGGGCGGACGCCACCGGCTGGCGACCGTAGCGGGTCAGGCGACCGGCGGGGGTTCTACCGGGGCGTTCGGGTCGGCCGGCGCTGCGGGCTCCAGCGGCGGCGGCGCGTCGATCGGCTCGGTGTTGCCGGTCGGGAAGTTGGTCACGGTGCCGCAGCTGAGCACGCCGTAGCCGGGATCGTTGCGTTGCGGGGTGAACCGGGGCGCCACGAACTGGTCGGCCTGCGCCACAATCTGGTCATCGACCAGGATCTCGCAGTGCAGGCTGGCTGAATACGGCCACTGAATCGACACCTGCATGCCGGCGAGCTGGGGATTGGACACCACGCCGGTGGCCTCGAATGTGCGTCCCGGCACCATCGTGGGATCGGCGGTGTTGAACTCGCTGTCGGAGAGCTTGTAGGTGATCGAGGCGCCGCGCGACACACCGTCGACGCGGGCGCGGTAGACCACGTTGTGCGGTCCCTCGCCGAACTCGGGCATGCCCGCCGCGGGGGGAGCGTCTGCGGGAACCGGCTGCTCAGCCGTACCCGGCTCGAGCGCAGGATCGGCCAGCGCGACAGGTGCGGTCAACTGGGCACCAACAATCAGCGTCGCCAGCGCGGCAACGGGCAGCCAACCGGGCTTGATCACGGTCACGTTTCAGACATTACAAGGTGCGCCAGGTGAGATCCATTTCGTAGTCGGCCAGCCACATGCCGAGGTCATAGCCGTGGCGGGCCAGGCCGTCCACCGCGGCGACGGCCGTCTGGATGGCCTGCTCGGCGGTTTCGGGACTGATCAGCTCATGGCGAACAGCCTGCAGAAGCTCGTCGACGTCGGTGAGTTCGACACCTCGCCCGGTGCGCACGACGACGTCCAGATAGTGGTCGTCGGCCTGCCAGGTGCGCTCGCCCGGGACGTACCGCCCGACGTCGAGGTAGTAATCCTGGTCTCGCTCGTGGCCGGGATTGAAGTGGAACACCGAGGCCCGCAGGTCCAGCGATGGCAGCAGCCATGACTCGAGGTAGTGAAACTGGGCGCGACCAGGTGTCGGCCGCGCCATGTACAGGCCCCAGGGCTGCACGACGTACTCGTCGACGTCGCGGACGATGCCCTTCGGGTCGGTGTTCGTCCGCCCGGCGATGTCGAAGGACTCCCGTTTGGGAGGGTGAATGTGGCCGCTCACGGCGTCAGGTTAAGTGCTCGGTGGCCTATGTGTGCCGTCTCGGTGCCCGTCCTCGGAATGAATGTGTCGGTCATGACGCTTAACCTGGTGACCATGGCTTTCGCGACTGAACACCCCGTGCTGGCGCATTCGGAGTACCGACCTGCCGCCGAAGCCGTCGATGGCATAGTGCGCGCAGGTGGCCACTTCGAGGTGGTCAGCCCGTACGACCCCGCGGGTGATCAGCCCGCCGCCATCGAGGACCTCGAGCGTCGCATCCGGGCGGGGGAGCGTGACGTGGTGTTGCTGGGCGCCACCGGCACCGGTAAGTCGGCGACCACGGCGTGGCTCATCGAGCGGTTGCAGCGGCCCACGCTGGTCATGGCACCCAACAAGACGCTTGCCGCGCAGCTGGCGAATGAGCTGCGGGAGATGTTGCCCAACAACGCCGTCGAGTACTTCGTCTCGTACTACGACTACTACCAGCCCGAGGCGTACATCGCGCAGACCGACACCTACATCGAGAAGGACAGCTCGATCAACGATGACGTCGAGCGCCTCCGGCACTCGGCCACCTCGAGCCTGCTGTCTCGCCGCGACGTGGTCGTGGTGGCGTCGGTGTCCTGCATCTACGGCCTGGGCACGCCGCAGTCCTATCTGGACCGCTCGGTCGAACTGCAGGTGGGGCAAGAGGTGCCCCGCGACGCGCTGCTTCGACTGCTGGTCGACGTCCAGTACAACCGCAATGACATGGCGTTCACCCGTGGATCGTTCCGAGTCCGCGGCGACACCGTGGAGATCATCCCGTCGTACGAGGAACTCGCGGTGCGAATCGAGTTCTTCGGCGATGAGATCGAGGCGCTCTACTACATGCACCCGCTGACCGGTGACATCGTCCGCAAGGTCGACTCGCTGCGGGTTTTCCCCGCGACGCACTATGTGGCCGGCCCCGACCGGATGGCGCACGCGATCTCGAGCATCGAGGCCGAGCTGGAGGCACGCCTGGCCGAACTGGAGGGCCAGGGCAAGCTCCTGGAGGCGCAGCGTCTGCGGATGCGGACCAACTACGACCTCGAGATGATGAAGCAGGTCGGCTTCTGCTCGGGTATCGAGAACTACTCCCGCCACATCGACGGCCGAGGTGCGGGCACAGCTCCCGCGACGCTCATCGACTACTTCCCCGAGGACTTCCTGCTCGTCATCGACGAGTCACATGTCACGGTGCCGCAGATCGGTGGCATGTACGAGGGCGATATGTCGCGGAAGCGCAACCTCGTCGACTTCGGCTTCCGGCTGCCCTCCGCGGTCGACAACCGGCCGCTGACCTGGGAGGAGTTCGCCGACCGCATCGGCCAGACCGTCTACCTCTCGGCCACCCCGGGCACGTACGAACTCAGCCAGACCGGCGGTGAGTTCGTCGAGCAGGTGATCCGGCCCACCGGTCTGGTCGACCCGCAGGTCATCGTCAAACCCACCAAGGGGCAGATCGACGACCTCATCGGCGAGATCCGCAAGCGCACCGAGCGTGACGAGCGGGTGCTGGTCACCACGCTGACCAAGAAGATGGCCGAGGACCTGACCGACTATCTGCTGGAGACCGGCATCCGGGTGCGCTACCTGCACTCCGAGGTCGACACCCTGCGGCGGGTCGAGCTGCTGCGCCAGCTCAGGCTGGGGGAGTACGACGTGCTGATCGGCATCAACCTGCTGCGGGAGGGCCTGGACCTGCCCGAGGTGTCGCTGGTGTCGATCCTCGACGCCGACAAGGAGGGCTTCCTGCGCTCCGCACGAAGTCTCATCCAGACCATCGGCCGCGCCGCCCGAAACGTGTCCGGTGAGGTGCACCTGTACGCCGATAAGATCACCGACTCGATGCGCCAGGCGATCGATGAGACCGATCGCCGCCGGGAGAAGCAGGTCGCCTACAACGAGGCACACGGCGTGAAGCCCGAGCCGTTGCGCAAGCAGATCAACGACATCCTCGACAAGGTCTACCGCGAGGCGGACGACACCGACGCCACCATCGAGGTCGGGGGTTCCGGGCGCAACGCGTCGCGTGGCCGGCGGGCCCAGGGTGAGCCGGGCCGGGCGGTCAGCGCCGGCATCGTGGAGGGCCGTGACACCAAGTCGATGCCGCGAGCCGAACTCGCGGATCTGATCAAGGATCTCACCGACCAGATGATGACCGCGGCGCGCGACCTGCAGTTCGAACTCGCGGCACGGATTCGTGACGAGATCCAAGACCTCAAGAAGGAATTGCGCGGTATGGACGCCGCGGGCCTGAAATAGGCTTGACCTCAACCGTGGTTGAGTTCATACCGTGGCCAGCGTGAAGCAGACGAATACGGTGCAAGTCGGGACGTGGCGCGAGCTGCTCGGCCCCAAGAATCTCGGTGCGTCAACGGTGTTGGCCGGCGGCGTAGCGCTGTATGCGACCAACGAGTTCCTCACCATCAGCCTGCTGCCCAGCACGGTCGCCGACATCGGCGGCGAGCGCCTGTACGCCTGGGTCACGACGGTGTACCTGGTGGCGTCGGTGGTGGCCGCGACGACCGTCAGCGCGATGCTGGCGCGTCTCGGGCCGCGGGTGGCCTATCTGTCGGCGCTGAGCGTCTTCGGGCTGGGCAGTGTCGCGTGCGCGATGGCGCCGAGCATGGAACTCCTGCTGGCGGGGCGCGTGGTGCAGGGCGCGGCCGGCGGATTGTTGGCCGGGCTCGGCTACGCCGTCATCCACTCGGCCCTGACGCCGCTGCTGTGGACCAAGGCCTCGGCCCTGGTCTCGGCGATGTGGGGTGTCGGCACGTTCGTGGGCCCCGCCGCTGGTGGCCTGTTCGCTCAGTTCGGTTCCTGGCGTTGGGCTTTCGGGATGCTCGCCGTACTGACGGTGGCGATGGCGGTGCTGGTTCCCTACGCGCTGCCGGCCAGGCGGGCCGACGAGGCGGGATCGAGTGAGCGAATCCCGCTGTGGTCGTTGCTTCTGCTTGGCTCTGCGGCGCTGGCCGTCAGTGTCGCCGGCATCCCTCGCACGATCGGGGTCACCGTGGCGTTCCTCGTCGCGGGCGCCGCACTGGTCGCGGCCTTCCTGGTCGTCGACCGCAGGGTGACCGCATCGGTGCTGCCCGCCACAGCGTTTCGGCCGGGGCCGCTGAAGTGGATGTACCTCACGCTGGGGCTACTCATGGCAGCGACCATGGCCAACATGTACGTGCCGCTGTTCGGTCAGCGGTTGGCTCATATGGTGCCGGTGGCGGCCGGGTTCCTCGGCGTTGCGCTGGCCGTGGGATGGACGACCAGCGAGATCATCAGTGCGTCCCTGACCCGGACGCGCGCCATCGTGGCGGTGGTGACGGCGGCGCCACTGGTGATGGCTGCGGGACTGACCCTCGCCGCGGTCAGTCAGGTCGACGATGCGTCGGGTCTGGTCATCGCCGTGTGGGTGATCGCGCTGACGATCACCGGCGTGGGTGTGGGCATCGCCTGGCCGCACCTGTCGGCCTGGGCGATGGGCAGCGCCGAGGACCCTGGCGAGGGTCGCACCGCGGCGGCGGCGATCAACACCGTCCAGTTGATCTGCGGCGCCTTCGGGGCGGGCCTGGCGGGAGTTGTGGTCAACCTGAACGGCCACGGTGACGCGACCGCCGCGCGCTGGCTGTTCGGGGTGTTCGCCGTGTTGGCGGCGATGGGAGTGGTGGCCTCCTACCTGGCCAGCCGCGGCCGCACCGTCGTCGCTCGGGCCTAGTCCGGGTCGTCGTCGAGTTGGCGGATCGAGGCGACTCCGTCGATCCCGGCGACGCATGCAGAATTCCGTTGCCCGACAAGGTCAGTAGGACCCCGCCGGTGGGGTCGGCCGACAGCTCGCTCAACTGCCAGTTGCGGCGGTCGCACGCCTGCAACAGGGCCGTCATGACGGCGCGGTGGACGGCGTAGGCCAGCAGCAGGCCTGCGCCCGCGGCCATTCCGATCGCAGCCGATTCCCACACCGCCGCCGAGGCGGTCAGGCCGTGCACCGACCCGCGGCGGAAGATGATGATGCCGGCGCCGAGAAAGCCGATGCCCGTGACGATCTGGGCCGCGACGCGGGACGGGTCGACGACGACGAGACCCGGTTTCAGCCTCTCCTGGAATCCGTACTTGCTGACCAGAAGGATCAACGCGGCAGCGGTGCCGACGATGGTCTGGGTGCGCAGTCCGGCGCTCTTGCCCTGGGTCTAGCGTTCGAGGCCGATGAGCGCGGTGAGCCCGAACGCGACGAACAACTCGACGATTTGACGGGTGCCCTGACCCGGGCCGCCGAAGAACGGGGGGGTCGGCAAGCCACTGCAGCATGCGGACCAAGTTGGCGTGACCATGCCATCGCGTGGTGGAGGCTCTGGTGCCGGATAGCGATCATGCCGATTCAAAGACTGGGCCGACGGCACGCCCGCTGGCATCGTTCTCCTCAGTGCGGGTGTGGCTGAGTGGCTAGGCACCGGCCTGCAAAGCCGTTCACACGGGTTCGAATCCCGTCATCCGCTCGCACGAACACACAGGTGGGGCGGTTCTCAGCATCGGCTGAGAGCCGCCCCACCTGTGTGTTAATACGAGACGCTTGATTTCCGGAACGTATCGGTCCAGTATCCAGGTGTGGCTACGATCACACCGACGATGAGCACGCGGGAGACGCCTCGGCGCGGCCGGCCCCGCGACGACCGGTTGGATGCGGTCATCCTGGATGCGACGATCGCCGAGACCGCCGCCAAGGGATGGGGCGGCGCGACCATCGAGGGAATCGCCGCCCGCGCGGGCGTCGGCCGCGCATCCATCTACCGCCGTTGGTCGAGCAAGTACGAGTTGTTCCAATATGTGGCGGGGTCCATCACTCGGCCGCCAGACGGGGTGGACACCGGGTCGTTCGTCGAGGACCTGTTCGCCGCGCTACTCCCGATTGCAGAGATGCTGACGCAACCCGAACTGGCCGCGATCCTCCCGGCGCTGCTCGCCGAAGCGGCCAACGATGAGTCGATTCGCTCCACGGTGCGCACTTTCGCCGGGCGGTGCCGGCAACAGGCGGTCGACGCGGTGCACCGGGCGCTCCAGCGCGGGGACATCCCGGAGGCGACCGACGCCGATGCGCTCGTGGACATGCTCGCTGGCGGCCTCGTCTATCGGCGACTCCTGCTCGGCGAGGCGACGGATGCCGCAGCCGTCCGAGCGTTGATACGGCAGGCCGTTCAGAGCTGCTCGCCTGGTGCCGACACGGAGGGGCAATCGTGACTCACGTTCTCGATGTCGATCTCACAGATCCGCAGCTCTACACCAACGGCTTCCCCCACGATGTCTTCACCGAATTGCGCAGTCGCGGCGCGGTGCATCGGCACGCCGCCGTCGAAGGTCGTCCCGCCATCCCGCCGATTCCGTTCTGGTCCATGGTCGCCCACGCGGAGATCCAGCAGGCAAATCGTGATTGGCGGACTTTCGAGGCAAGAGGCGGGCCGATGATGGCGCCGGATCCGTTGCTCTCCGCCGGACGAACTCTGGTGTCGATGGACCCGCCCGATCAGGCGGAGATGCGTCGGATCATCACCTCGGAGTTCACGCCCCGGATGATCGGCAGGCTCGAGCAGCTCATCGCCGCCCGGACCGCCAGGATTCTCGAAGCTGCGGAGGGCGGTACGTGCGATTTCGTGAGTGATATCGCCTACCAGGTCCCGATGCATCTGATCGCGGACATCGTCGGCATCCCCGAGCCTGACCGCCCGTGGGTGTTCGAGCGGACCGATCAACTACTCAGGTCGGGTAATCCGTACAACGGCTACTCCGAGCAGGACCGGCTCGGAGCTCAGGTTGAGCTGTTCGAGTATGCGCAACGGCTGACGGTCGACAAGCGGGCGAATCCGACCGATGACGTGTGGACCAAGCTCGCCGGTCAGCTCGACGGCTTCGAGCTGGAGATGTTCTTCCTCATCCTGTCCATTGCCGGCAGCGAGACCACCCGAAACGCTTTGACGCAGGGGCTCGTTGCGCTGCTGGAGAATCCCGATCAACTGGCTGAGTTGCGGTCGAACCCGGACCTGGCGGTGACCGCCGCCGACGAGGCCCTCCGATGGTCGAGCCCAGTGCTGTTCTTCGGCCGCACCGCCACCTGTGACGTGACGATCGGCGGGCAGGACGTGAAGGCGGGCGATCGTGTCCTGTTCTGGTATCCATCGGGAAACCGCGACGAAACCGTCTTCGAGAATCCGTTCCGCTTCGACATCCATCGAACACCGAACCCGCACGTGTCCTTTGGCGGCGGGGGAGTGCACTACTGCCTGGGCGCGAATCTCGCCCGCAAAGAAGTCCAAGTGGTGTTCGGGGCCATCGCGGCCGGCTACGACATCGAGGTGGTCGGACCCGCGGTATGGGCGAGTGGCGGGCCGGTTCACAACGTCGGCATCGGGATCGACTCGCTGCCCGTGCGGATTCGCGCGTCTCGCTGACGTCAGCGCGAGGCTATTCACCTGCCGACGAGGCGCTAGAGAACTGCCGTAAACGGCCCCAGCAGTTGCCAGTTCGGCTCGGACGCATCATTGAACACAGCGCCAAGGCCCCTGCCCGTCGAGGTGTACGTCGCCCCGGGGTCGTAGGGCACGAAGATCTGAGCGGTGTCCGAGTCTCGGGCTTGGGTGCACTGCACCGGGGAGTCGGCGCGCTGGACGCACACGACACTCAGGCGGGAGGAGAAGGGAACGGCGCAGCCCGCCGGAGTCACGGTGGCCGTGACCATGTTGGCCCCCGAGGCCGGCACCACCTCCGGTGGTGTCAGCGTGAACGAGCACAGTGTGCCGGGCGGTGGGGGCTGTGCGTGCGCGCTGGTCGCGCCCGCGAGGCCACTCAGCATGAGGGGTAGGGCCACCGAGAGAACCATGACGAGTCGGTTCATTCCTGGATGGTAAATCAGGAAGAGGATTCGAATCGCGGTATCCGCTCGTATGAGTTTTGACGGAGGATTGCCGCATGACCTTGGCCCGAGCGCTGTTCGTCGTTGCCGGCGCGGGCGGCATCGCCGCCACCGGCGTGGCGCTGCGCCGCTGGCACACCGGCTGGGGAGCGACGGAAACCGAACGCGGCGAACAACTTCCCGGAGACGAGTATCCGGTGAGCCGTTTTGGGATGCGCGCGACCAGGGCGCTGACGATCAACGCGACGCCGGCGCAGGTGTGGCCCTGGATTGTCCAGATCGGCTTCGGGAAGGCCGGCTGGTACTCCTATGACCTGCTGGACAACCTCGGTCGCCCGAGCGCGAGACCGTGCTGCCGCAGTGGCAGCAGGTTGCCGTCGGGGACCCGGCCGCGCCGATGAACCCCCTTCAGCGCGTCGAGCAGTCACCTTGGCGCGTCGCACGAGTCGATCCGCCCGACGTCCTCGTGTGGCGACACCCCGCCTCGGGCACATGGGCGTGGGTCCTAAGCCCACTGCCCTCGGGCGGCACCCGGCTCATCACGAGGCTTCGGACCTCCTACGCCTACCCCGGCGGCCTCGCATTCGCCCCGATCCTGGAAGTGGCCGACTTCCCGATGTACCGCAAGATGCTGCTTGGCATTCGCGAGCGTGTCGAGCACGTGGCCTCGTCGCATTCACACCCGTCGCCGCCGCGGGAGTAGGGTTCGGGGCTTGTGCCTGCGCGTCGCTGCGCTCGAAATCGAATGGAATGTCTTGACTTCTCACCAGGATTCGCCGACCCCTCATGTCCGACAGGCCGGTGATCCGAGTACCTCGGTGATGGCGGCACTACGGTCGCCGGCGCGGCTCAAGACCGAGGTGCTAGCCGGGCTCGTGGTGGCCCTGGCTCTGATCCCCGAGGCGATCTCGTTCTCCATCATCGCCGGGGTCGACCCCCGGGTCGGGCTGTTCGCCTCCTTCACAATGGCAGTGACGATCGCGTTCGTTGGTGGCAGGCCCGCGATGATCTCGGCGGCGACGGGAGCGATCGCGCTGGTCACCGCACCGCTGGTCCGCGAACACGGTATCGACTACCTCATCGCGACGGTCCTGCTCGCCGGGGTGCTGCAGATCGTGCTCAGCCTCATGGGGGTGGCCCGACTGATGCGGTTCATCCCACGCAGCGTCATGGTGGGTTTCGTCAACGCGCTGGCGATTCTGATCTTCCTGTCCCAGCTGCCCTATCTGATCGGCGTGCCGGCCCTGGTCTACCCGTTCGTCGCGATCGGTCTGCTGATCCTGGTCTTCTTTCCCAAGCTGACCACCGTGATTCCCGCTCCACTGATCGCGATCGTCGTTCTCACCGCCGCCGTCCTGATCTTCAAGGTGGATATCCCCAATGTCAGCGATGAGGGCGAACTTCCGACGAGTCTGCCGTCACTGCTGCTGCCCCAGGTGCCGTTGAATCTGACCACCCTGTCGATCATTGCGCCATACGCATTGGCGATGGCGTTGGTCGGGCTGCTGGAGTCTCTGCTGACGGCCAAGTTGGTCGACGACATCACTGACACCCACAGCAACAAGACCCGCGAGAGCTGGGGACAGGGCGTCGCCAATATCGTCACCGGCTTGTTCGGCGGCATGGGGGGCTGCGCGATGATCGGCCAGACGATGATCAACGTGAAGGTGTCGGGTGCCCGCACCCGAATCTCGACGTTCCTGGCCGGAGTCTTCCTGATGGGCCTCGTGGTCGGACTGGGCGACATCGTCGGCCTGATCCCAATGGCGGCGCTCGTCGCGGTCATGGTCATGGTGTCGGTCGGCACTTTTGACTGGCACAGCATCGCGCCCACAACGCTGCGCAGGATGCCGCGCAGCGAGACGCTGGTCATGCTCGTCACCGTGGCGGTGACCGTTGCGACCAACAACCTCGCCTACGGCGTCATCGTCGGTGCGCTGACCGCGATGGTGCTGTTCGCGCGGCGCGTCGCCCACCTGGTCACGGTGCAGCGGGTGGCGGCGTCGGGCGTGGGGGGCGACGGCGTGCTCGACACCGTGGTCTACCGGGTGAGCGGCGAGTTGTTCTTCGCGTCCAGTAACGACCTGGTGTACCAGTTCAACTACATCGACGACCCGCGCAACATCGTGATCGACATGTCCGACTCGCACATCTGGGACGCCTCATCGGTCGCGGCCCTAGACGCGGTGACCACGAAGTATCGCGCGAAGGGCAAGGACGTCGAGATCATCGGCCTCAACACCGACTCGGCTGATCGGCATGACCGGTTGTCCGGGACGCTCGGCAACGAGGGCTGAGAGAGCGAGGGCTGAGCGATCGCCCTCGGCTAGCCGGCGGGCGCGGGTCCGGGTGCCGGCCCCGTTCCCGTTACGGGCGGTGCGGCGGCCGTCGGGGGCGGCCCGGCCGGAGGCACCGTGGCGCCCGGATTGAGCTGCGAACCCAGGATGCTCAGCAGGGGGCCGATCGCGGCGTTCGGAATCGTGCGCGGGGCCGGGCAGTCGGACTGCGAGCAGTCGGTCAGCTGCCAGGTCTGGCAGTCGCTGGTGCTGAACGTCGTGTCGGTTGGCTCGATGGTGACGATCGGTGCCTTCTTGGTGAGGCCGTTGTCGATTGTCTTGTCGGCGCCCGAGCGCTTCCAGTAGCACGCGCTGCCCTCGATGGGTCCCGCGGACTTGTACACGCCGGGCACCAGATCGACGCCCACCTTGTAGGTGCCGTCGGCGTCGATGCTGGTCTTCGGGCCTGCTGGCGGCGCCGGCGCCGGTTCGGTGGGCTCGGCGAGGGCGATCGCGGCGGATGCCCACAGTCCGGTCAATGCCAGCGCAGTGGCAACCGATGTCTTGATCGTGGACCTCATGGCACCAGTTTAGCTGGTCTAACTGCCATCGACGTCTGGTATCGGGTGGGGACCTCGACGCGGGGGTCGGTTCTCGCCACGACTGCGGCATGATGCCGCGGTGAGCTTTGTATCTCCCACTCTTGCCGACCTCATCGCCACGCTGCAGGTCGACCAGATCGACGACGAGCGCTTCGTGGCCACCCAGATGGACAACGCGCACCATCACATCGTCGGTGGCCACATCGCCGGCCAGGCCCTGATGGCGGCCAGTCGCACCGCGCCGGGTCGCGCACCGCACAGCGTGCACGTCTACTACCTGCGGGCCGGTGACGCCCGCCATCCGGTGGATCTGCACGTGTCGCGGTCACGCGACGGTGGCACCCTGTCCACCCGGAAGGTGACCGCCATCCAGGACGGCGAGGTGCTGCTCGAGGCGCTGGCGTCGTTCAGCACGCCCGTCGGGGGTCTCGAGCACCAGGTGAGCATGCCCGACGTGCCAGCGCCAGAGTCGCTGCCGTCGATGCAGGAGCAGATGGCCCCATACGCCGACGAGGCGCACGGTTACTGGGTCCGTCCGCAACCGTTCGACCTGCGCTACGTCGATGCACCGCCACGGCTGGCGATGGATCTGCCCGACCCTTCACCGCGAATCAGGTTGTGGTGGCGGCCAATTGAGACCGTACCGAACGATCCCGCCCTGCACAGCAGCCTGCTGACCTACCTGTCGGGTACCACCATGCTGGAGACCGCCGTCACGATGCGGCGCACGACGCAGGTGTCGAGTTTCAACGCGTTGATCGACCACGCGCTGTGGTTTCACCGGCCGATCGACATGACGGACTGGGTGCTCTCCGATCAGTACTCGCCCAGCGGAATCGACGGCCGCGGACTGGCGACCTCGACCATGTACAACCGGGCCGGTGAATTGGTCTGCATCGCAACCCAGGAGCTGTACTTCGGCGGCAAGTGAGGGTCTCGAACCGCGTGGGTCAGGGGCAGTTCTCGGGACGCGACCGGCGTGAAACTGTGTCTCGCGCAACACTAGAACGAGCCTGTGTGCTCGTTGGCCGCGCGGACGGCGAGCTGGCACCCGTAAGTCCCTGCCGCCCTGTGCGTTTGACGCCACGATGATCGCATCGGCATGAGCCTGCTCACTTCTGCGCCCGGGGTAGGACCTTCCTCGCTTCGCGAAACGCGTATCCGGTTGGTCACGGAACCCCCGCTCAGCAGGGTCATTGCCGTTAGCATCAGTGCCGGTAGGGGACGTACTTTGCGGCGCCGACCCCAGCGAACGCTTGTCGTCGATTCGTTCCCCCGTCCGCGGGGCAACGGGTTAGGGTCACGAATGGCGTTGCAATCGACACTTGGAGGGCATGCATGAGCGGCTACAAGACCGTTGTTGTCGGAACCGACGGCTCGGATTCGTCGCTGCGAGCAGTGGATCGGGCCGGTGCTATCGCCGCCGGTTCAGGCGCACGACTGATCGTGACCACGGCCTACTTCCCTCAGAGCGAGGATGCGCGTGCGGCCGACGTCCTCAAGGACGAGGGCTACAAGATGTCAGGCAATGCCCCGATCTACGCGATCCTGCGTGAGGCCAGGGACCGTGCCCATGCCGCAGGCGCCACCGAGATCGAGGAGAAGGCCGTCGTCGGCGCTCCCGTTGACGCCCTCGTGGAACTCGCCGAAGAGGTCAAGGCCGACCTACTCGTGGTCGGCAACGTCGGTCTCAGCACCATCGCCGGACGCCTTCTTGGCTCCGTACCCGCCAATGTGGCGCGCCGGTCCAAGACCGACGTGCTGATCGTCCACACCTCCTAGACCCGCAGACGCCCGCAGGACGGGCCGGGGTCACCAGCCGCGTTCGCGCCATTCGGCCAGGTGTGGCCGCTCGGCGCCCAGCGTCGTGTCGTCACCGTGGCCTGGGTACACAACCGTCGAGTCGTCGTACACGTCGAACAGGCGGGCGCTCACGCCATCGAGGAGTCGCTCGAAGTCGCCGTCTCGCCAGGTCTTGCCGACACCGCCTGGGAACAGGCAGTCGCCGGTGAACAGCTGGACCGTGTCGCCGGCGGCGGGCCCGCGCAGCGCGAGCGCCACCGATCCCTCGGTGTGTCCCTGCAGGTGGATGACATCGAAGGTGAGATCGCCCACCGTCACGGTGTCGCCATGGGCCAGGATTCGATCGGGTTTCACCGGCAGCGGCTCCGCGTCGAGCTGATGGGAGGCCGTCGGGGCGCCGGTCGCCTTGGCCACCTGCTCGAGGGCAAGCCAGTGATCGGGATGCTGGTGGCTGGTGACGATGAGCGACAGGGTCGGCGCGTGGGCTTCGATCAGCTCGAGCAGCACCGGAGCGTCATTCGCGGCATCGATGAGTAGGGTCTCGCCGGTTCGGGAACACGTGACCAGGTAGGCGTTGTTGTCCATGGGGCCCACCGACGCCTTCACGATGGTGGCGCCCGGCAGCGTGCGGCGCGCGGCGCTCCCAGGTTCGACGTGGCCCGTGTAGTTGTCATCGACGACCGTCATGACCGCCACGGTATCGGGCTCGGCCCAGGGCTTGTCGGGAGACTTGTCGGAGGGTGGACATAGCATGGGCGCGGACCGCTGTCTGTCGGTCGAAACGCAGCTCAAAACCTGGAGAGGTATCAGTTGGCTGACCGCCTGATCGTCAAGGGTGCACGCGAGCACAACCTGCGCGGCATTGACCTGGACCTGCCGCGTGATGCGCTGATCGTGTTCACCGGCCTGTCCGGTTCGGGCAAGTCGTCGCTGGCTTTCGACACCATCTTCGCCGAGGGACAGCGGCGCTACGTGGAGTCGTTGTCGGCCTACGCGCGCCAGTTCCTCGGGCAGATGGACAAGCCCGACGTCGACTTCATCGAGGGCCTCTCACCTGCGGTGTCGATCGACCAGAAGTCGACGAACCGCAACCCGCGATCCACCGTCGGCACCATCACCGAGGTCTACGACTACCTGCGCCTGCTGTACGCGCGGGCGGGCACGCCGCACTGCCCCGTCTGCGGTGAGCGCATCGCCCGCCAGACGCCGCAGCAGATCGTCGATCAGGTGCTGGCGATGGAGGAGGGCACCCGCTTCCAGGTGCTCGCGCCGGTGGTCCGCACCCGCAAGGGCGAGTTCGTCGACCTCTTCGACAAGCTCAACACGCAGGGCTACAGCCGGGTCCGGGTGGACGGCGTGGTGCACCCGCTGACCGAGCCGCCGAAGCTCAAGAAGCAGGAGAAGCACGATATCGAGGTGGTCGTCGACCGCCTCACCGTCAAGGCCTCGTCCAAGCAGCGGCTAACTGACTCCGTCGAGACGGCCCTCGGTCTGGCCGACGGCATCGTGGTGCTCGAGTTCGTCGACCGCGACGACCACCATCCGCATCGAGAGCAGAGGTTCTCGGAGAAGCTCGCCTGCCCCAACGGCCACGCGCTCGCCGTCGACGACCTCGAACCGCGGTCGTTCTCCTTCAACTCGCCCTACGGCGCCTGCCCGGAGTGCACGGGGCTGGGCATCCGCAAGGAGGTCGACCCCGACCTCGTCGTCCCCGACCCCGAACTGACTCTCGCCGAGGGGGCCATCGCCCCGTGGTCGGCAGGCCACTCGGCCGAGTACTTCACCCGCATGCTCGAGGGGCTCGGCGATGCCCTCGGGTTCGACACCGACACCCCGTGGCAGAAGCTGCCGGCCAAGGCGCGCAAGGCGATTCTGGAGGGCTGCAACGAACAGGTGCACGTCCGGTACAAGAACCGGTACGGCCGCACCCGCTCCTACTACGCCGACTTCGAGGGCGTCATGGCGTTCCTCAAGCGCCGCATGGAGCAGACCGAGTCCGAGCAGATGAAGGAGCGCTACGAGGGCTACATGCGCGATGTGCCCTGTCCCGTCTGCGAGGGCACCCGGCTCAAGCCGGAGATCCTGGCCGTCTCGCTGACAGCCGGCGAGTACGGCGCCAAGTCCATCGCCCAGGTCTGCGAGCTGTCGATCGCCGACTGTTCGGCATTCCTCAACGCGCTGACCCTCGGCGTGCGCGAGACCGCGATCGCCGGTCAGGTGCTCAAGGAGGTGCAGTCGCGGCTGGGCTTCCTGCTCGACGTCGGGCTGGACTACCTGAGCCTGTCACGCGCGGCGGGCACCCTCTCCGGTGGTGAGGCACAGCGCATTCGACTCGCCACTCAGATCGGCTCCGGCCTGGTCGGCGTGCTCTACGTGCTCGACGAGCCGTCGATCGGGCTGCACCAACGCGATAACCGCAGGCTCATCGACACCCTGGTGAGACTGCGCGACCTCGGCAACACGCTGATCGTCGTCGAACACGACCTGGACACCATCGCGCACGCCGACTGGGTCGTCGACATCGGTCCCGCCGCCGGTGAGCACGGCGGCCAGATCGTGCACAGCGGCACCTACGCCGATCTGCTGACCAACCCCGAATCCATCACCGGCGCATATCTTTCCGGCAAGGAGAGCATCGAGGTGCCGGCGATCCGTCGGCCGATCGACCGCAAGCGGCAGGTGACGGTCGTGGGTGCGCGCGAACACAACCTGGACGAGATCGACGTCTCATTCCCGCTCGGCGTGCTGACCTCGGTCACCGGCGTCTCGGGGTCGGGCAAGTCGACACTGGTCAACGACATCCTCGCCTCGGTGATGGCCAACAAGCTCAACGGTGCCCGTCAGGTTCCCGGCAGGCACACCAGGATCAACGGCCTCGACCAACTCGACAAGCTGGTCCGCGTGGACCAGTCGCCGATTGGTCGGACACCGCGATCCAACCCGGCCACCTACACCGGTGTCTTCGACAAGATCCGCACGCTGTTCGCCGCGACCACGGAGGCCAAGGTCCGCGGTTATCAGCCGGGCCGGTTCTCGTTTAACGTCAAGGGCGGTCGCTGCGAGGCGTGCTCGGGTGACGGCACCATCAAGATCGAGATGAACTTCCTGCCGGATGTCTATGTGCCGTGCGAGGTGTGTCAGGGCGCCCGCTACAACCGGGAAACCCTTGAGGTGCACTACAAGGGCAAGACCATCTCCGAGGTGCTGGACATGTCCATCGAGGAGGCCACCGACTTCTTCGAGCCGATCTCGTCGATTCACCGCTACCTCAAGACGCTCGTCGACGTCGGTCTGGGCTACGTCCGGCTCGGACAGCCCGCGCCCACGTTGTCCGGTGGTGAGGCTCAGCGCGTCAAACTGGCCGCCGAACTGCAGAAGCGCTCGACCGGGCGCACCATCTACATTCTCGACGAGCCCACCACCGGGCTGCACTTCGACGACATCCGCAAGCTGCTCAAGGTCATCAACGGCCTGGTCGACAAGGGCAACACCGTCATCGTCATCGAGCACAACCTCGACGTCATCAAGACGTCGGACTGGATCGTGGACATGGGGCCCGAGGGTGGGTCCGGTGGCGGAACGGTGGTGGCCCAGGGCACTCCCGAGGACGTCGCGGCCAATGCCAACAGCTACACGGGGCAGTTCCTCGCCGAGATGCTCGAGCCACCGGCCAAGCCGAAACGCAAGCGGCGCAAGGTCAGCGCCTAGCGCCCGGCGTCAGGATTTCGACAGCGGCGACGGGAACCGCGGTTTGATCAGCACGCCGTCGAGCCACGCCGTCAGTTCGTCGGCCTTGCGGTTCAGCGCTGTGCTCGCCGCGGTGCCGACGTCCTCGAGCAGTTGGACCTCGACCCGGCCCTCGGGGTCCTGCCGCCATCCGCCGACGACCCGGCCGTCGCACCACGCGGTCGGACCCGCATTGCCGTTGCGGTCGAAGATCTGGGTGCGGTGCTCACCGAGGTACCAGTCGCGGTCCTGCCAGCCCATCGTCGTGACGTCCAGGCCCGGCAGCAGCGCACACGACGGTTCGGAAGGCGGCTCCGGCTCGAGGTCGTCGGACAGCACGTAGCCGGGGGCTCCGTCGCCGTCCTCCAGGCTGACCTCGACCGCCCCGATGTCGGCCAGCGCCGCACGCGCCCAGGTGAGGGTGTTCCCGAACCACCACTTGACGTCATTGACAGTGGCGGGCCCGAACGCGCGCAACCAGTTACGGACCAACGTCTCCCGCGCCCCGTCGGCGTGGGCAGGATCGCCCGCGGCCAGCCAGGTCTCCGACGACGCCCAGCGGGGACGCGATGTCGTCCAGCCGCCGTCGTTGGGACCGCGCACCAGGTGACCCTGCACCGCGAGCACTGTCAGCACCCGCGGCGAGATGGGACCCTCTCCACCCCAGGTCTTTCCGGGCGCGGGGTCATATGTGCCCGCCAACTCCGGAAGCGCGGCACGGAGTTTGGCGGCACTCGTCGGACCCTGCTTGAGATGCCGCAGGACGGCGGCCGAGGCCGCCTCGAGCCACGCGGAGCCGTCGGCGGCGATACCCGCCTTCTCGACGTCGGCGATGAGGCGCTTGCGTTCGTTGGCCGCCACGCGGTCGCTGGCGGCGGCCTGGACCGCAGGCAATTCGTCAGCGTGCACGATCCACAGCGTCCGCCGCATCGCCAGGTGCTTGACCACCGAGCGCTCCTCGTAGAGCGCCGCATCCAGATCGGCGGTCCGGAAACCCGGAATGCGGGCCCACAGGGACAGGTAGGGCGTCGCCGGATCAGTGGCGTGCAGGCCGACGAGTCGTGAGGCGGCCTCGGTGACATCGACGGCTGACGATCCGGTCAGGAGGTGGCGCCGTGCCAGCCGGGCACGACGCTCCGCGGGGGAGAACGAGCGCACGTTCAGGCGTCGGGTTCGTCGCGCATCGAGGCCCGGATCTGCTCGAGGCGTTCCGCGGCGGCCTTCTGCCGAGCCTCGTACTGCTCCTCGATGCTGCGGCCCTGCGGGGTTTCGGCCGCCAGTTCTGCCGACCCGATAGACGCGCCGAAGCGCGTCTCGATCTTCTCGCGCACGGCGTCGAAGGTCGGCACACCTGCGGCGGTGTAGCCGGTGTCAGGGGGTGTCACTGGCACGGGCTCCGCGATCACGTCGATAGGGGGAGTCCCCGGATCGGGCGCCTGGGGATCGACCACGTCGGTCTCGACCACGTCAGCTTCGACGACGTCAGTTTCGACGACGTCATCGGAAACCGGCCGGTCAGGTGCCGGGCCGGACGAATCCGGGTCGTTCGTCGCCTCTGAATCTGACACGAAGCCACCGTACCGCTCGTGTCAGACGTCGAGGCCGTCGATTGTCGCCTCCGGTCAGTCACTCACGCCTCCGCGCTCGCCGGGTCGACCACCGGATCCGCGGCGAGCAGCGTCTCGGAAACCATGGGACCCCTCGAACCCATGGTTCCGAGACGCTACGTGAGCCTCGTTTTGACCATGTCGTAAAAAAACCAGTTCAGGGGCGTCGAAGCCTCATCCGAACGGTTGATATCGGGCTAAACTGCACGACCTCACAATATGTCGAAAATGTGATGGGGATCACAATGAATCGGAGAGTCGGCAGTGGTCGCGCTCGATGACTTCTCGCGCATAGTCTCCGCCACCTATACCTCGGCGGTGGATCCCGACAACTGGATTGTGGCGCTGGCCGACATTCGCCGCGTACTCGACGCGACGAGCTGCGCACTCATCGTTGCCGACGGCGCGAGCCGGTCCGTCATGAGCGCGAGCCTCGCGCCGGAGGCCAGGGAGATCTACAGCGAGCGCTACTGCAATGTCGACCACGTGCTCGAAGACGTCGAGAGCGGTCACGTCGGCCTCATCCGGAGCGGATCGGAACTCATCGAGGAAAAGGTGCGTACGGAGTTCCACGCGGGCTTCCTACGGCCCTACGAGATGGAGGCCGGCCTCTTCGTGCGGCTGACCGGCGGCCCCATCCCGACCTGCTTTCTGGTCGCGGCGCCCAGGCGCTCCGAATCGTTTGACACCGCTGAGCGCATCCAGCTCGTGAGCGCGCTCGTTCCTCATCTCCAGCAGGCGCTTCGCACCCAGGAACACCTCAGGGAGGTCGCGTGCGGCGTGAGTGACATGGCCCGGGCCCTCGACGTCGTGCGACACGGAATCGTCGTTGTCGCCAAGGGGCCACGCGTCGTGCACATGAACGCCGCCGCCGAGCGGATCCTGACGTGCCGCGACGGACTCCAAATACGGTCGGGCAACATCGAGGCCACCAGGGCGGCCTCCGACGCCGAGTTGCATCGCAGCCTTGCGGGTGCGCTGTCCGACCGGAAGTGCGGATCGCGCACCGGCGACGCGTTCACGTGTGCACGGCCATCGGGGAAGCGTCCCTACGTCATTCACGTACTGCCCTTCCTGCCCACACCGGGGGACTCCGCGGACGCCAGGGCCCTGGTGGTGATCATGGATCCGGAGCAGAACCCCGAGCCCCCACCGATGCTCCTGCGCCGCCTCTACGGCTTCACCAACGCCGAGGCGGAGGTCGCCCTGCGCGTGTTGAGGGGTGACGGCCTCACCCCGATCGCTGACGACCTGTCGCTGTCAATGGCCACGATCAAGACTCACCTTCACCATGTGTTCGACAAGACCGGCACCCACCGGCAGGCCGAACTCATCCGCCTCCTGCTGGACATCACCCCCGGGGATTGTTGGGATCGGTAGCGATTGGGGGCGTTTGTACTTGCTTCACGACGACGCCATCGGGGCGACGTGAAGTGAAGGGAATGTCCGATGGACATGGACAAGAAGCAGGCCACGAAGCGAGTTGTCACTGCGGGAATCGGCCTGGCTGCGGCGGCACTGGTGCTCGTCGGCTGTTCCGACGACAAGGGTTCGACCACGGCGTCCAGCAGCCCGGCCGCGAGCGGCACCGGCAGCTCGGAGGTGAGCACCGGTGGCGGCGCCGAGGTCACGGTGGAGGGGAAGGACCTCGCCGGCCTTGACCTGAACTCGGTGACCTGCGTCAAGCAGGCAGGCAAGATCAATGTCGCAAGCGCACCGATCGGCGGGGGTGCACAGGGGCTGGGCATCGTGATGACCGATGCCGACACACCGAAGGTTGAGTCGCTCGGCCTGGTCGTGGACGGCAGCGCCCTGGCGGTGTCCGAGATGGGCGGCATGAAGTCGGGTTCCGCGGACGTCGCGGTTGACGGCAGCACATACACCATCACCGGCGAGGCGGCCGGAGCCGATATGAGTAACCCGATGGCGGGCATGATCACGAAGAAGTTCGTGATCAAGGTGACCTGCAACTGACAGGTCACTCCGCGGGCGGCGGACGTGCTCAGCACGTCCGCCGCTTTCGGTGTCTGGACACCACCACCCGTGTGCTTCTCCGCTCCTCATGTCCGCGCCCGCTTAAGATGCAGCCGTGTCGATCCCCGACGATCTGGAGCGCGCGCGCACGCTGGCGCTGGCCGCCGACGAGACGTCGGCGAAGGACCTGCTGCTGTCACTGGGGCCCCAGATCGAGGAATCCGACCGCGACGACCACATGTTCGAGCTGCTTGCCCAACTCGGCGAGCTCTACCTCGTCCGCACGGCTTATGAGGGCGTGACCGAATCCATCCGCCGCATCCGCGACTGCCTAGCGGTGTACGCCTCGATCCTCGACGGCACCGCACCACCGGATGTCATCGGCAAGAACACCATGACATCCGCCGACATTCGGCACATGCACTGCCGCTACGCGCGACGGGCGCAGTGCCTCGAGATCGGCCTGGCCGCCGCGCTCGGTGACCACGAGGGTGCCGCCGTGGCGCTGAGCGCACTCGACGGTATGGACGAGCACGACAACACCGCGTTCGACGACCTCGCCGACGAGTTCTCCTATCTGCGGACCCACGCCCGCATTCTGTGCGCCATCGCGCTGTGCGAGGACGATCTGCATGTCCGCTCGGTTGGGCTGTGGCAGAACGTCATCGACGATATCGAGGCCACCGCGACGCCGACCGAGTCGACCGACAACCTGCTGGTGCTCGGGGCCATCGGCTACGCCCGGTTCTGCATCGAGACCGGACGACTGTCGGAGGCCGAGCCCTGGCTTCGCCGCGCGGGTGCGCGTGCCGAGGCGCGAGGGTGGAAGCTGGCCACCGCGAGGACGCTTCTGGAACGCGCGACGGCGTGTTGGTCGCGAGGCGAACAGGTCGCCACGGAGCACCTTGTCGGCGAGGCCTATCCGGTGATCGCCGAGTACGCAAGGGCGAACGACGTGTCGAGGTGCTGGCTGTACTTCGGCCTCACCAGGATGGGCGTTGGGATGCTTGCGGCCGCCGACGAGTCCTGGGAGCACGCCGAGCGGCATTGGCGGGAACTCGGCAGGCCGCTGCACATTCATCGCATCCTGCTGCAGCGCAGCTGGATCGCGATCCTGCGCGGGCGCTACCAGGAGGCCATCGACATGGTCGAGCGAGCCAGGGCCTGCCTTGACGAGTCCCCGCGCAGTAGTTGGCTCGCCTACGCGCGCCTTGACGACCACCTCGGAACCATCTGGCGCGCCGACGCATTGGCCGATCTCGGCTTCGACGGGGCGGGCCGGCCCGATGAGGACTGGTCAACCATCGAGGCCCGGTACGGCTCGTCGCTTGGCGTCACCAACGCCGGCCCGGACAGCCCGGGGTTCGCCGCGGCCATGACCAAGCTGGCCCGGGCCGCAGACCTCAAACTGCCTGCCGCGCTTGCCGTCGACTCCGTGCGCTACTCGATCACCGATGCCGAGTCCAGATCACAATGGGCCGACTGCGTGTCGGCGCCAATGCTCGCCGGAGCGTTCGCCGTCGCCTGGGAGTGGGAGAACACGGCATTGACCGGTGAGCTCATCGAGTACCACAGCGCCCGAGGCACGTTCAGCACCGAAAAGCGGTCCACCGGAGGGCAGGAGCGCAGCGACCCGGGAATCGGCACGGCCGACGTCATCGAGTGGTCCCGGGTGACGACGGCACCGGCGCCGATCAGCGACGTCGATGAACTGGCCCAGGTGGCAGCCGGCCCGGTCGTCACCGCGGGCCGGTCGCTCACCAGGCTCGGCCCGCTACCGCCGCTGACGATGGATCCAACGGGGGTGCCGGTACTGGCCGAGTACCGCGAACTCGCGCTGACCCGGTACGGCCAACACGTCACCACCGACGAGGCGGCCTGGTCGACGTGGCCATGACGCAGGAGACACTCGTCCTGAGGTTCGCCGACGTCGGCACGGCCACCTACGCCAGCCTTCGGTTCGTCGGCGATCCGTCGCGAACCCTGACCTGGGTGATCGAGGAACCGCTGCTGCTCGCCGCGCTCGCCGAACTCGATGCAGCTCTTCCGGAGCCGGGCACGGGGGAGTCCCTGGCCGACGCGCTGTCGCGGGCGCTGGGGGCCGGGCCCTTTGCCGCGCCGGCCACCGAACTCATCGTGGCCTACCGCCTGGGTGTGCTTCTGGTGTCCGCCGCCGCGTGGCAGCTGCTGGTGGAGTGCGCCTCGGATCCGCGCGCCACGCTGTTCGTGTCACCGAGTGCGCGGCTGGCCCGCGTTCCGTGGGGCCTACTCGCGCTGCCCATGGCATGGCCGGACACCGACGATCTGGTGCGGGCGAGGGCAGCGGCAGTCACCGTGCACGGCACGGCCCCGGCCGCGGTCCCGTGGCCGGATCTGGACCCGGGTGCACTCACCGAGGGCTACCGGCTGATGGAGATCGTCGACGTGTTGATGGCGGTGCCGCCCAACATCGTCAACGCATCGCGGCCACGTGTCGCCTGGGGCCAACGGGCAGCTCGCCCACCCCTGCTCGTGCTCGATCCTCGGGTGCCGGGGCAGCGGGCCGACTCCTCGCTGGGCTCGGTGCTGGGCCGACCGTCCCCGGATACCGCGCTGGCACGGCACTTCTCGTCGACCCACTGCTCGTCGACAGCGTCGAGTGGGAGGGTGTTACCCGATGTGGCCGGTGTCGTCGAGCTGTTCCGGCGCACCGACGCCGACAGACACTGGCTTGCCGAGATGTTGGGCGAGGAGCCCGCCCGCCTTCTCTACGTGGGTCACGCCACCGCGGCCGAATCCGGCAGCGCCGACCAGGCGGCCATCTACCTCGCTGACGAGCGACCGCTGACCGCGGCGGACGTCATGTCCATGGCGTTGCCCGTTCCGCCGCGCGTGGCGCTTCTGGCCTGCGCCTCGGGCGGCGACTACCGCTTCGACGAGGCCACCGGGCTCGTCGCGGCGGCAGTGCTCGGCGGAGCCCAGCTGGTGACCGCCACGCTGTGGTCATTGCCAACGACGGCGGGCTACCGGCAGTTCACCGGTTCGGATGCGGACCCCATGACCGATGTCGTCATCGCCGTCGACCAGGCCCACGATGAGCAGGACGCCGCGCTGGCAGTGAACCGCTGGCAGCGGGATCAGATGCGGCGTTGGCGCTCCGGGGATCTGGCGGCGAGCCCGCTGTACTGGGCGGCCTTGGTCACGTTCGCCGTCGATGGGGCCCGGTGAGGTTCAGTCCGGTGACACGCAGACGGCGACGGAGCTCTCATCGCCGCGCCGGTAGTAGGTGTCGATCAGGCTGCCGGGCGCCACGCGTTCAAGCGCGGACTCCGGCACCAAGGTCCTCTCGTGCGCAGGGAACTGTCCGCCCTCAGGTCTGCGGACCATGAGGTCGAGTTCGATCTCGCGGTAATCCTCTCGCGCGGTTCCGGTGGGGCGCATCGCGGTGACGACGCCGCGAGACCGGGTGCCATACCGGATCAGGTCGAGCTGTTCCCGTGTGACCAGGCCCTTTCGGACCAGCATCTGGTCGAACGCGGAACGCACTACGTCCATATCGTCGGCCAGCGAAAGTCGTTCCCGGGCACCGGGATCGAATGCAACGAGCAGGACCACTCCCGGCCGCAGTTCAGCCGTCACCGGGTCGTTCTCCTGATATCGCAATCGGCCCACGAACTTCTGACCCGTCACGCTCTCGACCTCGACCATGACGAAGTCGGTCACCGATCGCACGGTGCCGATGGCCACCGATGCCACCGCGTCGGGCTCGGTGCGCGGGACGCAGCGTCGCTCGCGTGAGCCCCGGAGGGCCGGGGCAAGCACACTCGTGCCAACGGCGGCACAGATCAGGACTACGAGCAGGGTGACCACGGTGTCGGACATGTTTGAGATCGTCGCCCGCACACTGCGCTACCGAACCCAACTTCTCACGGTGCCTCTATCCTGGTCGGATGAGTACGGGGCATCTGGCGAGGCCGGTCGCGGTGGCTATGCCACGGCGCGCCGTGATCGACCAGGCCTGGCACGCGATCGGGCCGGGCGTCGAGGTGCTCAGCGGTATCGACGGGGGACCGTTGCGACGGACCGTCAAGCGCATCCTGGACCCGTTGGTCCTTCGGTTGCGGTCGAACCCGCAGTTCTCGGTCCCGGTGCTCGCCGCTGACGAGGCCGCTGCGATGGTCGAGGTGATCATCGATCACGCACCCCAACTTCGTTGCACTGCAGCCTGGTTCGCGCTCTTGAAGGCGAATCGACGACGGCTGCGGATCACCACCGGCAATGCGCAGGAACTGTACTTCCCGGTGTGCTTCGAACTCGCTGTCACCGAGGGGGTTCCGCCCCAGCACGACGACGCGGCGGCACAGGCTGCCGAGACGGTACTGCGCCGGATTCACGACGACCGGGACCGCACCGCCGTCGAGGTGCTCAACCGGTACGTCGAGGACCAGGACGTGATCGACACCCTCACGCGCCAACTCGACCGTAGCTGGGGAGACGTGCGCTCGTCGGACACCATTGCCGGACCCTTCCTGGCCGGCCTGACCACCGTTTTGGGCCCCGCCGACCGGCATGCCGCCCGGGTCGCGCGCCAACGGGTGTGGTCGGCGCTGATCGCCGACGCCACACCCTTCAACCTCGGCGCGCGGGCGCGTGTCGCCTCCGGAGGATTGCCGTGGTCGATTGTCGAACTCGGGCTCAGTTCGACAGAACCACAGGTGGCCCCAGCGGTGTTCAGTGGCGCCGAGGGTGCCCGTCCGCTGGATCGCAGCGTGGTGGATCGACTGCGCGCCACGTTGCGCCGTGGGCTCGACCACGACGAGCTTCCCGACATTCCGGCACTGTGCGCAGAGGAGGTCGACCGGGCCTGCGCACCGTGGGGCCTGCTGTCCGAGGACAAGCAGGCAACGCTCGTCGCGGGCATGGAGTTGGCGGGCGACCTGACGCCACTGACTGAGCAGGCATCGACCAGATACGAACTGGGACACACGATTGCGGCCAGGCTCCGCAAGGAGGCCTACGTGCTGCACGCCCGGCGCTACCTCGCCGACGGTGACCCCCTGCACCCCAGGCAGCGTCAGGTGGTGGATGACCTGCGCGCATTCGGCAGGCCCTACCTGAGCAGACTGTGGGCCAGGCTGCACGGGCGCGACGTCTGGCAGGAACCCTGCGACGATGTCGACGACGTGCGCGCGCTGCTCGAAGGCGTCGCCCGATCGGTCAGCCTCGATCACCGCCAGCGGATCAAGACAATGCTCGAACTCGAGGTGGCGCTGTGAGAATCGTCGCCGACGGCGGACTGTGGAGCACCGGCCCCGCGGTGGCCGACGTCCCCGAGGTCGCGGTGATCGAGCTGGCCGGCGCGGTGCTGGCATGGAAGGTCGATGACCCTGCCGGTGCCGCCGCGACCCGCATCACCTTCACGGATGCGACCGCCGCCGAATGGCTTTGGCGGCTGGTCGGGACAACCGGACACGCGGCCCTGCTGGACGCCCTCGACGGCCGTGATCCGGGTGCCCCGATTGACCTGCCCGGAATCGAGGTGGCTGCCGAGGCGGTCCTGCCTTTGCGGCGCCTCGCGCTCGGGCACTGGGCCCGCAGATGGTGGCCGGTAACCCTCCGTGACGGCATCGTGGGTCTCGACCCGGCCATCCTCGACGCCGAGCTGGCTGTGCTGACCGCGCAGGCGCAGGAGTTCCTCGACGGTGACGCCATGGACGGTGACGTCACCGGGCTGCTGCGGCGGCACCGGGCGGCGCTGCTGCACCATCGCGGTGGTGGTGACCCGCGGGTGGTCGCGCTGGTCGATACGGCCGTCGAACTCGCCGATGAGGTGGGGGCGTGGGACGCGGCGGATCTCCTGGTCGTGCCCGATATCGCGACATCGGAGCGGGCCGACTATGCGCTGGCCGCAGGCACCGGGCCTGCGCAGTCCACACCGCTGGCGGTGGCCGGCGGCGTCCAGTCGTTGAACTGGGCGTCCGTGCCTCCCGGCGTTTTCGACGCGGCTGACGAGACCGTCGATTGGCGCGTCGAGACCGTCGGCTCGACCGCGGTCGCGACGGTGCGGGTCGCGATGATCGGTGCCACACCGGCCACCGACATCGGCGTACGGCTGCGGTCTGGTGAGCTGAGTGCCGCGGGCGTACTGGATGCCGACGGCGCGGCACGCCTCGAGATCGTCGACGCCGGTGAGGTGCCGCTCACCGAAGGCCGTGCCTGGAACCATGACTGGGCGCCCACGATCGTGTCGGTCGGGGCGGATCTCGGTGACTCACCGGAGGCGGCACAAGCGCGCCATCGGATCCGCGAATTCGCCAGATCCCGGTTGCAGCGGCCGGCATCCGACGCCTTCCTCGCCGAGATCCTGGCCGCCGAATCCGACTACTGAGGATCCGACTGGTGACGTCTCATCTGGCGGCGGATCATTTGGCGGCGGACGCAATCGTCGGCGCGGCATGTGTTGCAGGTGCGACGGGCAGCGGAAGCGACTGCCTGGGCACGCCGGGAGTGCCGATCTGGCCGGCCAGCCACGGCAGGGCATCCGCGAACGCCTTTGCGGCGAAAGGCCAGTCGTGCTTGCCCGGTTGTGTGACGACGGCGCAGTCGATGCCGTTGGTGCCGCCAAGGCCGCACAGTGAGTCCGCGGCGGTGGCCTGATCGTTGGTGTGCGACGCCGCGTCACGTCCACCGAGGCCGTTGGCGTTGTTGACGTTGACCACGGCGGGTGTCGCGGATGCGGCGGTGGCGTCGTTGACGGCGAACAGCCCTGCGGTGTTGGCGTATCGGCCGTGGCGCGTCATGACCGTCGTGGGGTCGAAGGCCGCGTAGTTGGCCGCGCTACCTCCGAACAGGCGCTCGATTGTCTGGGCTTTGGTGCCGGAGTTCGGGCTGAGGTCGCCCGCGATGTCCTCGAACGCACTGAAGGTCTCGGGGTGCATCACCGTGAGGTCAACGGCGCATGTCCCGCCCATCGACCAGCCCACGATGCCCCAGTTGGCCCGATCGGCACTGACCCCGTAGGTGTCCTCCATGAACGGCACGACGTCCTTCGTCAGGTGGTCGGCGGCGTTGCCGCGGCTGCCGTTGACGCACTCGGTGTCGTTGTTGAACGCACCGCCCGAGTCGACGAACACCAGCACGGGGGCGTTACCCGCGTGTCTTGCCGCGAAGTCGTCCATCGTCTTGATCGCGTTGCCCGCGCGCAACCAGTCCGCGGGCGTGTTGAACTCGCCGCCGATCATCATGAGCGTCGGCAGCGCGGCTGGTGGATCCGAGGCGAACCACACGGGCGGCAGGTACACGAGTTCACCGCGGTGCTTGAACCCCGATGCCGCCGAACTGATGTTGACGGGCACCACCGAGCCGCGGGCCGGGATCTTGCGTGCGTGCTGCATCGCCACCACAGTCGCCTGATCCGTCTGGTCGGGTAGCGGTCCCGCTGTGAGCTGGTTCCATGCGGTCTGCACGGTGGGGAAGTAGCCCACCCAGAGGTTCAGCGCCAACGCGGTGCACAGCACTGACAACGGCACGGCCAGGACGGAGACGCCGCGTCGCCACCAACGGGCATCACGCCACCCGGCGACCAGCACGATAAGTGCCGCCCCGCTGACGGTGGTCCAGATCCACAGCAGCTTGGGCGCTGGATCGCCCGCGAGACCCTCTGATGACACGTATCCGTACGTGACCGCTGTCAGGGCCAAGCCTGCGCCGATCGCCGTCGGCAGCCACGCCAGCCGCCATCTCCGGCTGCGCCAGCCGACCGCCGCGACCAACACGACCACCGTGACCACTTGCGCCGTCAGCGGCAACCAGCCGTGCATCAGCGAAAGATGTTGCAGGCGAAACGATCCAGCCGGGTCCGCCAGAAGGGTCGCGGCGATCGTCGTTGAGGTCGTCACGGATTCATCGTTGTTGCCGATCCTGTAAACAGGCTGTGAATTGGCCGCCGGTGGGCTGGGGCAGGGTCAGCGTGGCTTGGCGAGCGGGAACGGCAGCGTCTCGCGGATGCTGCGCCCGGTGATCAGCATGACCACGCGGTCCACGCCGACTCCGAGGCCGCCGGTCGGCGGCATCGCGTACTCCATTGCCTGAAGGAAGTCCTCGTCGAGTTCCATGGCCTCCGGGTCACCGCCCGCGGCGAGCAGCGACTGCTCCTGCAAACGCCTGCGTTGTTCCACCGGGTCGGTCAACTCGCTGTAGGCGGTGCCGAGTTCGACACCCCACGCCACCAGGTCCCAGCGTTCGGCGACGCCGGGAAGACTGCGGTGCGGCCGGGTCAGCGGTGACACCGACGTGGGGAAGTCCTTGTAGAACGTTGGGCGCTCGGTCTGCCCCTCCACCAGGCGCTCGTACAACTCGAGCACGACCGCCCCGGCGTCCCAGTGCGTCAGGTAGGGCACGCCCGCACCGTCGCACAGCGCGCGCAGCCTGCTCAGCTCGGTCCCCGGGTCGATCTCCTCGCCGAGGGCCTCGGACACCGCGCCGTGCACGGTCTTCACCGGCCACGGACCGGAGATGTCGACGGCCTGCAGTGTGCCGTCGGTGTCCCCGGGACGCATCACCACCTGGCTGCCGTTGGCGGCCTCGGCGGCGTTCTGGATCAGCTCGCGGCAGCCGTCGACCCACACGTTGTAGTCGGCGTGCGCCTGGTAGGCCTCCAGCAGCGTGAACTCGGGGTTGTGGCTGAAGTCAACGCCCTCGTTGCGGAATGCGCGGCCGAGTTCGAAGACCCGCTCGACACCACCGACGCAGAGCCGTTTGAGGTAGAGCTCAGGTGCGATTCGCAGATACAGGTCGAGGTCGTAGGCGTTGATGTGCGTCATGAAGGGTCGCGCGTTCGCGCCGCCGTGGATCTGCTGCAGGATCGGCGTCTCAACCTCCAGGAAACCCTTGCCGACCAACGTCTCCCGGATCGAGTGCAGAATGCGGCTACGGGCGGTGATCAGATCACGTGACTCGGTGTTGATGGCGAGGTCGACATAGCGGGTCCGGACCTTGGCCTCGGGATCGGTGAGCCCCTTCCACTTGTCGGGAAGCGGGCGTAGGCATTTGCCGTTCAGGCGCCAGTGGTCCACCAGCAGTGACCGGGCGCCGGATCTGCTGGCGCCCATCGTGCCGGTGACCTCAATCAGGTCGCCGAGGTCGATCGCGTTGGTCACGTCCGCGATGCTGCCCGCGGTCATCCGTGAGTTGTCGAACAGGAGCTGAACCTCGCCTGACCAATCCCGTAGCTGAGCGAACAACACGCCGCCGTAGTCCCGCAACCGCAGTACGCGGCCGGCGACGCTGACGCTCACGTCATCGGTGCCGACGGCCTCGGCGATCGTGTGGCTCGGTGGTCGGCCCACTGGATAGGCATCAATGCCGTTGTCCTGCAATGACTTCAGCTTGGCCATTCGCACGCGGACCTGTTCGGGCAGCCGCGGGGCGCCGTCGCTGCCGTCGTCGCCGTCGATCGTGATGGTGCCGAGGTCGGGCGTGCTGCCGTCGTCGTGAAGCAGGCCCGTCCTGGCCAGGTTCTCGGGCACCGAGGAGTGGTGGCCGGTGTGCTGCTTATTGCGCCGACTGAACGGCAGCACCAAGAATCCCTCGGCGATGACGGAGGCGACTCCGACCCGCGGGATGAGGCGGGCGTCCTCGTAGCAGGCGAACCGGGGAACCCACTCGGGTTGGTACTTCATGTTCGACCGGTACAGCGTCTCCAGCTGCCACCAGCGGGAGAAGAACACCAGCAGCGCACGCCACAGTCGCGCCACCGGACCCGCGCCGAGCTGCGCCCCCTCCTCGAAGGCGGACCGGAACATCGCGAAGTTGAGCGAGATGCGGCTGATGCCGATCGCCTCGGCCTGCAGGCACAGCTCGCTGACCATCAACTCGTTGGTGCCATTGGGGGACTGGGGGGAACGCCGCATCAGGTCGAGCGAGACGCCGTTGGTGCCCCACGGGACCAGCGACAGCATTGCGACGACGGTGGCCTGATCCCCGTCGCCCTGAATGGCCTCGGCGAGCAGGCAGTCGCCGTCGGCTGGATCGCCCAACCGGCCCAGCGCCATCGAGAATCCGCGCTCGGTCTCGGTGTCGCGCCAGGCGTCGGCCCGCTCGATGACATCGCTCATCTCCTGCGCCGTGAGATCGCGGTGCCGGCGCATCCGCACGGTGAGGCCGGCCCGCCGGGCCCGCGTGACCGCCTGGCGAACGGGCTTCATATCGGGGCCGGACAGCTTGAAACCGTCGGGGTGCAGGATCGCCTCGTCGCCGAGTTCGAGCGCATTGAGTCCTGCGTCGCGGAACGCTTGCGCCGCAGCCGCACTCGCGCCCATCACACCCGGCGCCCAGCCGTAGGACTGGCACAGCTGCAGCCAGGCGGAGATGGCTCCGGGCCACGCCTTGGGGTCGCCGACCGGGTCACCGCTGGCCAGGCAGACGCCCACCTCGACGCGGTAGGTGATCGCCGCGCGCCCGTTCGGCGCGAACACCACCGACTTGTCGCGGCGGGTGGCGAAGTACCCCAGCGAGTCGTTCTTGCCGTACAGCGCCAGCAGACCGCGGATCGCGGACTCGTCCTCGCCGGTGAGCGCGTTCTCCGCACGCTGGGACCGGAACAGAACGATCGCCGCGATGACGAGTGCGACGGCCCCGAACAGGCCGAGCAGCGCATTGACGAAGACATGGGGGTGCTGCCCGTCAAACGCGCCCGCATCGACACCGGCGAAGGCGACGACGCGGTTGGCGGCATAGAGCAGGCGGTAGTCGCGCTCGAGTGTGCCGGGGAAGAGCTCCAGCAGGCCCCAGCCGATCAGAATTCCCAACCCCATGCCCGCGAGCAGTGTTGCGGCGGCCTTGATCAGTGCGCCGCGACGGACCTTCGCCCAGAACTCACGGCGCGCCAGAACGAGGAACGCGATCGCCGCGACGTGGAATGCCAGGCCGATGACTTCGCCGATCTCGTCCATGACTGGCTCGTCGCCGGCGATCAGGTCGGCGATGTTCACGCCGATGGCCGCCACCATGTAGAGAACGAGGATCCACCAGCCGATCCGCTTGCGGGCCGCCAGTGCCGCCGCCAGCAGCGCCAGCACCACCGCCCACGCGAAGCTGGTGTCCGGGAAGTTGAACAGGTAGTCGTTGACGAACTCGCGCGGAATCCTGATGATCCACCGGATCAACGGGGACACGCTGGCGATCAGAGACAGCGTGGCGATGACGCCCACGGTCCAGCCCGCCGCAGCGGGGACCCACCAGTACGTCGAACGCTTGTCGTGTCGTACCGCGGTCAGGGTCATAGGCCGCGAGGATATTCGGTCAGACCGTGAAATGGTGCGAGTGCGGTGGTGACGCGCCTACCAGACGGGACCAGTGAACTTCTCGCCCGGACCGTGGCCTGGCTCGTCGGGCACAGCGCTTGCCTCACGGAAGGCGAGCTGCAGCGATTTCAGCCCGTCACGGACGGGGCCGGCATGCAGGCCCAGGTACTCGACCGAGGCCTGCACCAGTCCGGCCAGCGCTGTGATGAGGCGTCTGGCCTCGTCGAGATCGCGATGCGGGCTCTCGTCGGGATCCTCCGCCGACAAACCGAGCTTCTCCGCGGCGGCGCTCATCAACATGACGGCTGCCCGGGTGATCACCTCGACGGCGGGAATCTCTGCCAGCTCGCGAGTTGGCAGGTCCGCTGCCAGATCGGACGGTTCGGGTGCATCGCTCATGCCTGATATGCTGGCATGCGCGACCGTCCCGGCGTACGCCAGGACAGCAAGTGGAGTCCCACTCCCACCGTTGACCGTACAGGTTCAGCGGTCCGGTCACGGGTATCGAGAGATGCCCGTTCTGCGTAGCGCGCAGACGGCTTCGGCCGTGATCGGTCGGCATTGGGCCCTGCATCTAGCAGGGCTTTCCCCATTTTGGGGGTGCTGACGTTGCGGGCCTCCTCTAAGACGACATAGGAGGCCCCATCAGCACTGAGACACGCATCAACGAGCGCATTCGCGTACCTGAAGTTCGCCTGATCGGACCGGGCGGTGAACAGGTAGGGATCGTGCGCATCGAAGATGCACTCCGCGTTGCCGCTGACGCCGATCTCGATCTCGTCGAAGTAGCTCCAGACGCCAAACCACCGGTTTGCAAGATCATGGACTACGGCAAGTTCAAGTACGAGACGGCTCAAAAGGCACGCGAGTCTCGCAAGAACCAGCAGCAGACCGTCGTCAAGGAACAGAAGCTGCGACCGAAGATCGACCCCCACGACTACGAGACCAAGAAGGGTCACGTAGTCCGCTTCCTCGAGGCGGGGTCCAAGGTCAAGGTCACCATCATGTTCCGCGGACGCGAGCAGTCGCGACCCGAGTTGGGCTACCGCCTTCTGCAGCGCTTGGGCGCCGATGTCGCCGATTACGGCTTCGTCGAGACGTCAGCGAAGCAGGACGGCCGCAACATGACGATGGTGCTGGCGCCGCACCGCGGCGCGAAGACTCGCGCCAAGGCCGCGCACGATGCAGACGCACCGACGGCGCAGCGCGCAAGCGCGCAGCCCGAAAGCGCGCCGCCTGCCGAAGCACCACCGACCGAAACACCACAGAACTGAGGACAACATGCCCAAGGCCAAGACCCACAGCGGCGCATCGAAGCGATTCCGCGTCACCGGTAGCGGCAAGATCGTGCGCCAGAAGGCCGGCAAGCGCCACCTGCTCGAGCACAAGGCGAGCAAGCGCACCCGTCGTCTCGACGGCCGTACGACCGTCGCTGCCAACGACACCGCCCGCGTCAAGAAGATGCTGAACGGCTGACTTCGCCTGTGCGGCCGAACACGGCCCTGACCTGACCCGATCGAGATAGGAACATCCAATGGCACGCGTGAAGCGCGCACTCAACGCCCAGAAGAAGCGGCGTACCATCCTCAAGGCCTCCAAGGGCTACCGCGGCCAGCGCTCGCGGCTGTACCGCAAGGCCAAGGAGCAGCAGCTCCACTCCTTGAACTACGCCTACCGCGACCGTCGTGCTCGCAAGGGTGAGTTCCGCAAGCTGTGGATCTCGCGCATCAATGCCGCGGCCCGCGCCAACGACATCACCTACAACCGGCTGATCCAGGGCCTCAAGGCCGCTGGCATCGAGGTTGACCGCAAGAACCTCTCCGAGATCGCCATCAGCGATCCGGCTGCGTTCACCGCGCTGGTCGAGGCGGCCAAGGCCGCGCTGCCCGAGGATGTCAACGCACCGACCGGTGAGGCCGCCTGAGCCACACCGAAGGGGCATTGACCGAACGTTCCGCCCGGGTGGCGGCGGCGGTCAAACTGCACCGACACGTAGCACGTCGCCGCGCCGCACGCTTCCTGGCCGAGGGGCCAAACCTCGTTGAGGAAGCGCTGCGGCGCGGTTTCGTCGTGGAGGTGTTCGCCACCGACGATGCGCTGGACCGCTTCGGCGCATTGCTGGTCGATGCGCCGGTGCACCGTGTCACCGACCGCGCCGCAGAGGCGTTGTCCGACACCGTCACACCCGTGGGTCTGGTGGCGGTGTGCACGATGCCCCAGCCCCAGCTGGCCGACGTCCTGGCCGACGGCCCACAGCTGGTCGCCGTCGCCGTCGAGACCTCCGAGCCGGGTAACGCGGGAACCCTGATCCGGCTGGCCGACGCGATGGGCGCCGACGCGTTGGTGCTCGCCGGAAACAGTGTCGACCCGTACAACGGGAAGTGCCTGCGCTCCTCTGCGGGCAGCATTTTCGCGCTGCCGGTGCTGTCGGACCCGGACACTGCGGGCGTCATCGCCGCATTGCGTGGTGTGGGCCTGCAGGTGCTCGCAACCACGCTGGACGGCGAGACCTCACTGTCCGACGCTGATCTGGCGCGACCGACGGCGTGGCTGTTCGGCTCGGAGGCCCACGGTCTCGCACCTGAGGTCGCCGCCATGGCCGACGCGCGTGTGCACATCCCGATGCGCGGGGGAGCGGAAAGCCTGAATGTGGCTGCCGCGGCCGCGATCTGCCTGTACGAGAGTTCCCGCGCTAGTCGCTGAGCAGCCCCCGTGCCACGTGGGTGATCTGCACCTCGTTGCTGCCGGCGTAGATCATGAGCGATTTGGCGTCCCTGGCCAGTTGCTCCACCCGGTACTCGGTCATGTAGCCGTTGCCGCCGAACAGCTGGATCGCCTCCATCGCCACGTCGGTGGCCGCCTGGGAGCAGTACCACTTCATTGCCGAGGCCTCCGGCAGCGATATCGACACGCCGTTCTGCGCGGCCTCGATGACGCGGAACAGCATGTTGCGCACGTTCATCCGGGCGACCTCCATCGTCGCCAGCTTGAGCTGGATCAGCTGGAATTGGCCGATCTCCTTGCCCCAGAGGGTGCGCTCCTTGGCGTAGGCGACCGACAGGCGCAGGCACTCCTCGATGACCCCGAGCGCCATGGCCGCCACGCCGATCCGCTCCGACGAGAAGTTCGACTTCGCGCTGTCGCGGCCGTCACCTGACTTGTTGTCCTCGGTCTCGCCGAGCAGCCGGTCGCGACCGAGTCGCACATTGTGGAAGAACAGCTCGCCGGTGCGTGAGCTGTGAATCCCCATCTTGCGGAACGGCTTCGACTGCTCGAACCCCTCCATGCCGCGGTCCAGGACGAAGGTGAGCACCTTGCGGTTGCGCTTATCAGCTCCGTCGCCCTCGTCGAGCTTGGCGTAGACCACCACCACGTCGGCGTCGGGACCGTTGGTGATGAACGTCTTCTGGCCGTTGAGGATGTAGTCGTCACCGTCGCGCACCACATAGGACTTCATGCCGCCGAACGCATCCGAACCGGCGTCGGGCTCGGTGATCGCCCAGGCCCCGATCTTCTCGTAGGTCACCAGTCCCGGCAGCCAGCGTTCCTGCTGCGCCAGGGTGCCGCGGGACGCGATGGTGGGCACGGTCAGGCCAAGGCTCACGCCGATGCCGGTGACGACTCCCATGCTGACCCGGCACAGTTCGCTGACCAGAACGAAACCCATTCCGGCCTGATCGCGACCCCCGCCGAACATCCCGCCCGAGGACGACGAGGTGGAGGTCTCACCGCTGCGCAGCTTGTCCAGTCGACGCTCGAGCGACTCCTTGGCCATCACGTCGATACCGAACGTGGAGAACAGCTTTCGGATGATGGGGTAGGGCGCCATCTCGCCGCTCTCGAGGTCGTCGACGTGTGGACGAATCTCCTTGTCGACGAAGTCGCGAACTGCGTCGCGCACGGCAATGTCGACGTCGGACCATTCGAGCATGTATCAAGCTGCCTTTCGTTGCCGGTTGCGAGCGGGGCGCAGGCCGGTGAGGGAGAACGTCGTGTGCACCAGGGATCCCGCGCGTTCGAACAGTGACCGCGGACGCGGCACGTAGTGCATGGGGAGGTCGCGGCGGTCCCGCGGCGGGGCGGTGAAGCCCGGCGCCTCGACCAACGGCGCATCCTGGGGCAGTCGGCCCTCGGCCCGCCGGTACGCCGCCAGTGCCCGCGGGTGCAATCGCACCTCCTCGGGAACGGCGACGAACGCGATCTCGACAAGCTTGCCGAACAGCCGCAGCACCACCTCGTCGCTCGGTGTCCACCGCATTCCCGCCTTCTCGCGGACGACCGGGTCGAACAGTCCCGCGGCGATCCAGCGCTGGCTGGCCACGAGGGGTTTGAACATCTGGTCCCAGACGGGCGTCGGCATCAGAACGAAGCGCGGCTTGGGAATCCGGATGGTGAAGATGTCGAGTGTGGCGCGGTTGATCTCGAGGTCGTCACGGCACGTGCGTTCCCAGTACTCGCAGAACTCCTCCCACGTCTTCGGGACCGGACGCATGCTCATGCCGTACATGCGGTACCACTGCACGTGCTCGTCGAAGAGCTGCCGCTTCTCGGCCTCGGTCAGTCCGCCGCAGAAGTACTCGGCGCACTTGATGATCATCATGAAGAACGTGGCGTGCGCCCAGTAGAACGTCTCGGGGTCCAGGGCGTGATAGCGCCGCCCCGTCGCGTCAACGCCCTTGATGGTGTCGTGGTAGCCCCGGATCTGCGCGCCGGTCTGGGCGGCTCGGTCGCCGTCGTACACGACGCCCATGATCGGGTACACCGAGCGGGCGACGCGCTGCAGCGGCTCACGCAACAGGATCGAGTGGTCCTCGACGCCCGCGCCCAGCCCGGGGTACATGTTCTGGATGGCTCCGATCCACACGCCCATCATTCCGGTGCGCAGGTCACCGAAGTACTTCCAGGTGAGGGAGTCGGGGCCCAGGGGATCGTGGGCGTCAACGGCATTGTGAGGGCCGCCGGCGTGCTCGGCGGCGTGGATCTTCGTTGATCTCGGGGCGTTCCTGGTCATGGTGTCCTCGCTGAGTGCCAGCCATGGTTGTTCCGCCACGATATTCGTGACAACGCGCGTTGTCCACGATTGCGGGCGCGTCGGACCGCAACTGTTATCTGGCCGCGACGTGGTGCGAATGCAGGGCCGCGTAGATTCTTTGAGGCTCAATCCGAGCACCTAACGCAGCAGTCAACGAAAGCCATCATGCCCGAGGATCAGAACACAGACACTCCGCCGAATCACCTCTCCATCGATCCGCGCAGCCCCTTCTACAGCGAAGAAGCTCTCCGCCGCGACGTGGGCATTCGTTTCAATGGCATCGAGAAAACCAACGTTCACGAATACAACGTGGCCGAAGGTTGGGTGCGTGTTGAAGTCCCTACAGCGAAGGATCGCCGCGGAAATCCCATGGTCGTCAAGCTCAGTGGCACGGTCGAACCCTATTTCCGCTGAGTAAAGCGACGGTGCCCGTCAGGGATGGCGATCCGACGAAACGCCGTTGACAACCAGATCGATCACGCCGTCGGCAACCTCGCGAATCTCCTTGTCTGAGCTGATGACGTTGTGCAGCATCGCCGCCATCATGATGGCGCCGAAGATGCTCATCGCACCGGTTTGGGGGTCCGGGAGCGGTCGAAGCGAACCATCGTCGGCGCCGGCTTCCAGCACGCGAGCGATTGGGTCGTAGAAGGCGTCTTGAACGGCACTGGCGAGCTCCGGTAGGCGAATGGCGCGTCCGAGGTCTCCGACGAGTGCGCGGCTCGATCCGGGCCGGTTCATCGTGTGCTCGATCTGGACGGCAATCACTGCTATCAGTCGCTCCCTGCCGAGCCCCGGTGCATCGGCAGCGTCAGCCACTTCGCGTGCCAGCAGCGAGAGGGAATCACGCAACAGGAACGACAGGATTTCGTCCTTGCCCGCGAAGTAGTAGTACAGCGTCGCCTTCGGCACGCCGGACGCCGCGGCGATGTCCTCGATCTTGGTGTTCGCGAGCCCGCTGGTGGCGATGAGATCGGCTGCCGCATACAGCTTGTTCGCCACCGATGCGGGCACAGCGCGTCCACCCTGTTCTGCCACGGACGCAGTCTACGACGGTTGGGCGCGAAGGTTGTACTTTGAGTACAAACTGTTAGTTTGAAGCGATGTTCGGTCGATTGCAGGGGACGCGATGACTACAGCTGATGTGGTGGTAGTCGGCTACGGCGCTGCGGGTGTGTGTGCTGCCTTGGAGGCCCGGTCCCGCGGCGCCGATGTCCTGGCCCTCGACCGGTTCAACGGGGGTGGGGCTACGCAGATGTCCGGGGGGATCATCTACGCCGGTGGTGGAACGTGGGTTCAGCGTGCAGCGGGACTCGACGACACCAGCGACGCCATGTTCGCGTATCTGCATGCGGAGATCGGAGATGCCGTCCGGCCCGAGACCTTGCGGCGCTTCGTTGACTCCAGTCCGGGAATGATCGATTGGCTCTCTGCCCACGGCGTCCCGTTCGAAGCCTCGGTGTGTCCGTACAAGACGTCGTATCCGAACAACAAGTACTACCTGTACTACTCAGGCAGCGAGAACTCCGGGCGCTTTCGCTCCGTCACTGCGCCGGTGCAGCGGGGGCATAGGGCCAAGGGGCCGGGCGCGTCGGGGAAGATGATCTTTCAGCCGCTCGCCGCGGCAGCGGAACGGAACGGTGTCCGTGTCCAGTTGCACACCCGCGCAATGTCATTGCTGACCGACGCGGACGGTGTGGTGGTCGGTGTACGGGTGGCCACGCTCGCCGAGGCGCCTGCGTGGGTCCGGCGTCGTTACCGTACCTACGCCGCCCTTGCGGTGAAGCCGGGTATCTACTACGAGCCGCTGCGCACGGCGATGGAGCACAACCTGGCCCGCTTGGAGCGAAAGTATGCCCGCACCGTCGATATTCACGCACGCAAGGCAGTGATCCTGACGGCAGGCGGGTACATCGCCAACCAGGACTGGATCGCCGAGCATGCGACCGCCTACCGCGAGGGGCTCCGGCTCGGCACCACCGGAGACGACGGCAGCGGTATCAGCCTGGCCACCGACATCGGTGCGGCCGTCGATCGCCTCGACAATGTGTCGGCATGGCGATTCATCACACCTCCGAGCGCATTTCTGGGGGCGCTGGTGGTCAACGCGCGCGGGCAACGGATCATCGACGAGACCCGCTACGGCGCGGCACTGGGTCATGCCATGATCCAGGACCACGGCGGCAAAGGGTGGATTCTCGCCGACCACCGGCTGCTCACGCAGGCGCGCGCTGACCTTGCGCAGCAGGCGATCTGGTTCCAGAGGCTCCAGATGGAGGCGATGTTGCGCACCGACAGCGTTCGCGCGGACACACTCGAGGGCGTGGCCGCCAAGGCCGGCGTCGACCCGGTTGGGCTGCGGGAGACAGTGGCGGCCCACAATGACGCCGCCGCTGCCGCAGCGCCCGACCCGATGGGTAAGCCGGCTGAATTCGTCCGCCCGGTGGGAGAGGGCCCGTTCGTTCTGATCTCACTGTCGGTGAAACGAAGCGTCATCAACCCGACTCCGATGTTCACCCTCGGCGGACTGGTGGTCGACGAAGACACCGGAGCAGTCACGACCCCGACTGGTGAATCGATTCCCGGCCTGTACGCGGCGGGGCGGACAGCCATCGGAGTCTGCGCCAACTCCTACGTCAGCGGGCTGTCCCTCGCCGATTGTGTGTTCTCAGGGCGGCGCGCAGCAGAACACGCCGTTCAACACTCCCCGGTCACATCCTGACGGCGAGATGTGGTTCATGGCACGTCAAGATCGGGTGACCAGCGACTTGTCTCGGTAGGGGTGTGACCTCTGACATCGTCGTTGCCGCTCATTCGAGCGGGCACCTAGGGTGGCGCTGTGGATGCCGAATCGTTCGAGGGGCGATCCGGTGGGCTGGACGACGCAGATTCGGACCCCGGGGCTCAGCGTTTCGACTCCGGTTACGGCGTCAAGGGGCCGCTGGGGTGGCTGAAGGCCACCAATCACAGCCCGGGCGTGGTCGCCTTCGTCCGGCGTGCGCGCCGCGCGCTTCCCGGCGATCCGGATTTCGGCGATCCGTTGTCGGCCTCGGGTGTGGGTGGCCCCCGCGCCGCCGCGCGGGCGGCCGACCGGCTTCTGGACCGCGACGCGGCGTCGCGCGAAGTCAGCCTGGGGGCACTGCAGGTATGGCAGGCCCTGACCGAACGGGTGTCGGGCCAGCCTGCCAACCGTGAGGTGACGCTCGTCTTCACCGATCTGGTCGGGTTCTCCGACTGGGCGCTCGGCGCAGGCGATGACGCCACGCTGCGGCTGTTGCGGCGGGTCGCCCAGGTCATGGAGCCCCCTCTGCTGGCTGCGGGCGGGCAGATCGTCAAGCGGATGGGCGACGGCACCATGAGCGTGTTCGCCGATCCCGCAACGGCCATCGGAGCCGTGCTCACCGCCATGGACGCCGTCAAAGGTGTTGACGTGGGCGGCTATACGCCGCGCGTGCGGGCAGGCGTGCACACCGGTCGGCCGCAGCGGATCGGTTCGGACTGGCTCGGTGTCGACGTCAACATCGCCTCGCGCGTCATGGACCGGGCGACCCGGGGCGGGCTCGTGGTGTCCGGTGCGACGTTGGAGCGGATCTCGGCGGACAAGTTGGACTCGCTGGGCGTCTCCGTCAAACGTGTTCGCAAGCAACTGTTCTCGCAAAAGATCGCCGGCGTCCCCGAGGACCTCGTCATGTACTGGGTGAAATCGCGCGGAGGCGTGGCGGACGAAGTCGTGGACGACGGGGCGGCTCCGGGAACGTAGCTCGACTGTCGTGGGTGTGCCTCTACCCCTGACCTCCGACAGATTCGGTGTGCTTGCCCGGAGTTATCCACAGTCGTGAATTCATCCACAACCGGCACAACCAGCGACTATCCGTCTGCCGCGAGCCCGGCGATCGGAGTAAATTCGCACACATGTTCGATGAATTGGTCGCCGAGGCCTCTCCCGCCCGTGGGGGTTGCGCGGTCGGGGCGTGGGCGCGGGTGGAGGCCGCGGCCTGCGCCCGCCGCCTGACCGCGATGGTCGTCATCCTCGATGCCCGCCAGTCCGCCGACGACTCCGCCTCCCGCGAGCAGTGGTACCTCGACAACTGGGCAGCCGTGTGTGCCGAGATCGGCGCAGCCCAACAGATCACCCCCGCTGCGGCATCCAGACAGCTGTTGGTCGCCAGCTCACTACGCGACCGGCTGCCCAAGGTGGCCGCGGTGTTCGCCGACGGTGGCCTGACCTACCAACTGGCCTCCGCCATCGTGTGGCGCACCGCAGCGATCAGGGACTCCGACGCACTACGCGCGGTGGACTCCGAGCTGTCAGAGGCATTGACTGATTGGCCGGCGCTGTCACAGCAGAGAACGGTCGACGCGATCGACGTGTTCGTCATCCGCCACGACCCCCACGCGGTACGCCGCACCCAGAACAAGGCGCGCGGCCGATCGGTGGACATCGACATCGACGACGCCTCGGGCGTGGCGACCCTGTGGGGTGAGTTGTTCGCCCACGACGCCAAGGCCCTCAACCAACGTCTGGACACCCTGGCCGGCACGGTCTGCGGCAGCGACCTGCGAACCATCGATCAGCGCCGGGCTGATGCCCTCGGCGCACTGGCTCACGGGGCTGACCGGTTGGCGTGCCTGTGCGGCCAATCCGAGTGCGAGGCGGCGGCACCGGCCCCGAGTTCTACCGTGATCTATGTGGTCACTCACGACGACACCATCACCGACCAGAGCGAGGGCACCGAACGGCAGGATGCGGCCCTCGACGGTGTGCAGTCCCGGCTGTTCGACAGGCCGGTGCGCGAACTCACCCTGGCCGAGGCACTGCACGATGCCGACCCGGCGAGCCCGCGGCCACCCGTCCCGGCGTGATGCTCGGCGGTCCGGTTGTGCCGGGGCCGATCGTCCGCCGCCTCGCGCTGCAGGCCGTGATCAAACGCATCATCCATCCCGGCGACAGACCACCCGAGCCCCGATACGTTCCGTCGACGGCGCTGGCCGACTTCGTGCGCTGCCGCGACCTCACATGCCGCTTCCCGGGCTGCGACGTGTCCGCCGAACGGACCGACATCGATCACACGATCCCGTACCCGGTGGGGCCGACGTGTGCGTCGAACCTGAAGTGCCTGTGTCGTTTTCATCATCTGCTCAAGACCTTCTGGAACGGGCCCAAAGGTTGGCGCGACCGCCAACTACCCGACGGCACGGTCATCTGGACCACACCGGGCGCGCAGACCTACCGCACCCGGCCCGGCAGCCACCTGCTCTTCCCCGCACTGTGCAAACCCACCGCACCCGTGCCGACGCCGCACACCGAAACCGCAGGGTCCGCCATCACCAACTCCGGCCTGCGCATGCCGCGCCGGGACACCACCCGGGCCGAGGCCCGCAAGCGCCGCATCGACGAGGAGCGCCGAGAGAACGAAGAGGCCGCGATACTCACGATGCCCGACTCAAACCCGCCGTTCTAATGCCTGCGGGCTTAGGTGAACTCGTCGGCGGACGCCTCGATCCAGTCCGAGCGCCACGCCTCGGGCGGATCGTCGAGCAACTCGCCCGGCATCAGCCACTCGTAGATCTCGGCGTAGGTCCGCGTGCGCTGGCCCTCGATGCGGCGGTTCAACATCGCCGGGGACAGTTCGTGAAAACCGGCCAGTCCCATCGATGCCACGATCTGCGCGGCGCTGGCGACAGTGGCCTGCTGGTAGTTGAATGCCCGGGTGCTCTTGTCCGGCACGTCGAGGGCCCGGGCACGGGCTGGATCCTGGGTGGCGACGCCGGTGGGACAGTGGTTGGTGTTGCACTTCAGCGCCTGGATGCAGCCGACGGCGAACATCATCGCCCGCGCTGACATCGTGAAGTCCGCACCCTGGCAGATGCGGCTGACGATGTCGACGCCGCTGGCCACCTTGCCCGACGCGCCGACCCGGATACGGTCGCGGAGTCCGGTGCCGACCAGACAGTTGTGCACCAGCATCAGGCCCTCGGTCAGTGGCATGCCGACGTGGTCCTCGAACTCCTGCGGCGCGGCGCCGGTACCGCCCTCGCCGCCATCGACGATCACGAAGTCGGGGGCGATGCCGGTCGCGATGATCGCCTTGCAGATCGACAAGAACTCGGTGCGGGCGCCGACGCACAGTTTGAACCCGATCGGCTTGCCGCCCGACAGTCGGCGCAGCGTCGCGATGAACGCGACGAACTCGGTCGGCGTGCTGAACGCGCTGTGCGAAGGCGGGGACACCACCGTCCTGCCCACCGGCACGCCGCGGGTGGCCGCGATCTCGGGACTGACCTTGGCGCCCGGCAGCACGCCCCCGAGGCCGGGTTTGGCGCCCTGGGACAGCTTGATTGACACCGCCTTCACCGACGGCAGCCGAGCTTTCTCGGCGAATGTGGCGGCGTCGAAGCGCCCGTCGGCATCGCGGCAGCCGAAGTAGCCCGAGCCGATCTCCCAGATGAGGTCGGCGCCGCCGCGCAGGTGGTAGGGGCTGATGCCACCCTCGCCGGTGTCGTGGGCGAAACCGCCCCGTGCGGCGCCGCCGCTGAGGGCCTCGATCGCCTGGGCCGACAAGGCGCCGAAGCTCATCGCCGAAACGTTGAGCAGCGCAATGTCGTACGGCGCCGCGCAGTCGGGGCCGCCGAGCCGCACCCTGGGCTGCAGGTCCTTGGCCAAGGACGCCCGGATGGAATGCCGAAGGAACTCGTAGCCGACTGCGTTGACGTCGCGTTCGGTGCCGAATGGCTCGTCGCCCTTGGTGGCCTTCGCCCGCTCGTAGACCAGGTCGCGGGTCTCCCGGTCGAACGGGGCTGCCTCGGTGTTGGATTCGATGAAGTACTGGCGGATCTCGGGGCGGATCAACTCCATCACGAAGCGGACGTGACCCAGGATCGGATACACACGCAGGATGGTGTGCCGGGTCTGGATCAGATCCCACGTCCCGAGCGCGGCCAGCCCCGCGAGCACTGTGGCCGGAACCATCCACCAACTGGAAACGGCGAGGGCGGCGAACACCGCCAGCGCGGATACACCCCACACACCTGCGACGATCAAAGGCCGCGTGATCACCGCGTGAGGGTAGCGCGGGTCACACCTGTCCCGTAGCTATGATCTCCGGGTGGCTGATCAGCCCGTGGTAAAGCCGGGATCAACTGGACCGTCCGAGCAAGCGCTGACCGAAGCCGTCAGCGCGGCCCGGCGTGCCTTCGACGCCGCGTCCGATCTCGAGGCGCTGGCGCGCGCCAAGACCGATCACCTCGGTGACAAGTCGCCGATCGCGCTGGCTCGTCAGGCGCTGGGCTCGCTGCCCAAGACCGAGCGCGCCGATGCCGGCCGCCTCGTCAACGTGGCCCGCACCGAGGCTCAGGCCGCCTACGACGAACGCCTCGAGGCGCTGCGCCTCGAACGGGACGCGGCGGTGCTCGTCGCCGAGCGCATCGACGTGACCCTGCCCTCCACGCGTCAGCCGATCGGTGCACGGCACCCGATCACGATCCTGGCCGAGCACGTCGCCGACACCTTCGTGGCCATGGGCTGGGAACTGGCCGAGGGACCCGAACTCGAGACCGAGCAGTTCAACTTCGACGCCTTGAACTTCCCTCCCGACCATCCGGCGCGCAGTGAGCAGGACACGTTCCACATCGCACCCGAGGGGTCGCGCCAGGTGTTGCGCACGCACACCTCGCCGGTCCAGATCCGGGCACTGCTGGAGCGTGAGCTGCCCGTGTACATCGTGTCGATCGGCAGGACGTTCCGCACCGATGAGCTCGATTCGACGCACACGCCGGTGTTCCACCAGGTCGAGGGACTCGCGGTGGACCGCGGCCTGACGATGGCGCACCTCAAGGGCACGCTCGACTCGCTGGCCCGGGCGGAGTTCGGCCCCGCGGGTCGGACCCGCTTCCGGCCGCACTTCTTCCCGTTCACCGAGCCGTCCGCCGAGGTGGACGTCTGGTTCGAGAACAAGAAGGGTGGGCCGGGCTGGGTGGAATGGGGCGGTTGCGGCATGGTCAATCCAAACGTGTTGCGCGCCTGCGGTATCGACCCGGACGAGTATTCGGGCTTCGCGTTCGGCATGGGCCTGGAGCGCACACTTCAGTTCCGCAACGGCATCCCCGACATGCGTGACATGGTCGAGGGTGACGTGCGGTTCTCGCTTCCGTTCGGGGTGGGGGCCTGATGCGCCTTCCGTACAGCTGGCTGCGCGAGATCGTCTCAGTCGGCGCACCGGGTTGGGACGTGAGTCCCGAGGAACTCGAGCAGACCTTCATCCGCATCGGTCACGAGGTCGAGGACATCATCCCGGTCGGCCCGGTCACGGGACCGTTGACCGTTGGCAGAGTTGTCGAGATCGAGGAACTCACCGAGTTCAAGAAGCCCATACGTGCATGCAAGGTCGACGTGGGCGCGCAGAACCTCGACGGTGAGTCGCGTGACATCGTCTGCGGAGCAAGCAATTTCAAGGTCGGCGATCTGGTGGTCGTGGCTTTGCCCGGCACCACGCTGCCTGGTGACTTCACCATCGCCAAGCGTAAGACCTACGGCCGCACCTCCGACGGCATGATCTGCTCGTCGTCCGAGCTGAACCTGGGCTCCGACCACGCCGGCATCATGGTTCTGCCGCCCGGCACCGCGGAGCCCGGCGCCAACGCCATCGACGTCCTCGGTCTGGATGACGTGGTGTTCGACCTCGCGATCACCCCGGATCGCGGTTACTGCCTGTCCGTCCGTGGCATGGCTCGCGAGATCGCCTGCGCCTACGACCTCGACTTCGTCGACCCCGTTGACACCATCCCCGCACTGCCCGCCGAGGGCGAGGCGTGGCCGTTGACCATTCAGCCGGGCACCGGTGTGCAGCGCTTCGGCCTTCGCCCCGTGACGGGCATCGACCCGACTGCGGTGTCGCCGTGGTGGATGCAACGCCGTCTGCTGCTGAGCGGAATCCGGTCCATCTCCCCGGCCGTCGACGTGACCAACTACGTCATGGTGGAGATCGGTCACCCGATGCACGCCCATGACCGCAAGCTCATCACCGGCGGGTTCGATGTCCGCTTCGCGAAGCCGGGGGAGACGGTCGTCACCCTCGACGGCGTCCAACGCACACTCGATCCGGGCGACGTTCTCATCGTCGACGACGTCGCGACGGCGGCGCTCGGCGGTGTGATGGGCGCAGGCACCACCGAGGTGCGCGAGAGCACAACCGACGTGCTGTTGGAGGCGGCGGTCTGGGACCCCGCGACGGTATCCCGGACGCAGCGCCGTCTGCACCTGGTGAGCGAGGCGAGCCGACGCTACGAGCGCACCGTGGATCCGGCGATTTCGGTTGCCGCCCTTGATCGTTGCGCCGCGCTGCTGGCTGATATCGCAGGCGGCACGTTGGAACCGACGCTGACGGACTGGCGCGGTGACCCGCCGCGCGAGGACTGGTCACCGGCGCCGGTGAGCATGGCACTGGACCTACCCGACCGGACCGCGGGTGTGTCGTATGCCGAGGGTGCCACCGTGCGCAGGCTCACCCAGGTGGGCGGCCGGGTGATCAGCCACGACGGCCAGATCACGGTGACACCGCCCAGTTGGCGACCCGACATGAGGGAACCCGCGGACCTCGTCGAGGAGGTGCTCAGGCTCGAGGGCCTCGAGCTGATCCCGTCGATTCTGCCGGCGGCACCCGCTGGTCGTGGTCTCACACCCGGCCAGGTGCGCCGGAGGGCGATCGGAAAGTCGCTGGCGCTCAACGGTTTCGTCGAGATCCTGCCGACACCGTTCCTGCCTGCTGGCATCTTCGATGCGTGGGGCCTGGCGCCCGACGATCCACGCCGCGCCGCAATGACGGTGCTCAACCCGCTGGAGGCCGATCGGCCCCAGCTGGCGACCACGCTGCTGCCCGGCATGCTAGAGGCGTTGGTGCGCAACGTTTCCCGTGGTGCCGCCGACGTCGCATTGTTCGCCATCGAGCAGGTGGCGCTGGCGACACCGCAGACCCGTGCGCTCGACCCGATCCCGGTTGATCGCAGGCCCACCGCCGCGGAGATCGCCGCGATCGACGACTCGCTGCCGCGTCAGCCGCTGCACGTGGGTGCCGTCATGGCCGGACTCCGCGAACCCGCCGGTCCGTGGGGTGCGGGGCGGCCGGTGCAGGCCACCGATGCCTTCGAGGCAGTGCAGATCATCGCGCGGGCCTGCAATGTCGACGTCACGCTGCGGGCGGCCCAAGAGCTGCCGTGGCATCCCGGCCGCTGCGCTGAGGTTCTACTCGGGGACCAGGTCGTCGGATACGCCGGCGAGTTGCACCCCGCGGTGATCGAGCGGACCGGCCTGCCTAAGGGCACGTGTGCCGTCGAACTCGATCTCGACGCGGTGCCCACCGTGGAGCGACTGCCCGTGCCCGCCGTGTCGCCGTTCCCGGCGGTGTTCCAGGACGTCAGCCTCGTTGTCGATGACACAGTGGCGGCCCAGGATGTCGTGGACGCGGTGCGAGAGGGCGCCGGAAAGCTCGTCGAGGACGTCCGACTGTTCGACGTGTACGTCGGCCCGCAGGTCGGTGAGGGGCGCAAGTCACTCGCTCTGGCCCTGCGGTTCCGCGCGCCCGACCGCACGTTGACCGAGGATGAGGCCAGTGCCGCGCGCGACGCCGCGGTGGCTCTGGCCGCCGAGCGTGTCGGCGCCGTCCAGCGCAGGTGATCCACCCCGCCCACGAACCGAATAATCAGTTTGCATCCGAATGCATAACCATGCAGAATTGTGCGATGACCTCAGTGGCCATCGCCGGTGCCAGCGGATACGCGGGCGGCGAGATCCTTCGTCTCCTCCTGGGACACCCCGCCTACGCTGACGGACGCCTGAGAATCGGTGCGTTGACCGCCGCGGCCAGTGCCGGCACCCACCTCACCGAGCACCATCCCCACCTGCTTCCCCTGGACGACCGCGTGCTCGAGGCCACGACCGTCGAGGTGCTGGCCGGTCACGACGTCGTGTTCCTGGCCCTGCCCCACGGGCACTCGGCCGAACTGGCCGAGCAGCTGGGCCCCGACACGCTCATCGTGGACTGCGGTGCGGACTTCCGGCTCACCGACGCGGGCGCATGGGAGCGGTTCTACGGCTCGCCGCACGCGGGCAGCTGGCCGTATGGCCTGCCCGAGCTGCCGGGCGGACGCGAGGCGCTGCAGAACACCAAGCGCATCGCCGTCCCCGGCTGCTACCCGACCGCGGCACTGCTCGCACTGCTGCCCGCCGTCGCCGCTGACCTTGTCGAGCCGGCCGTCACCGTGGTCGCGGTGAGCGGCACATCCGGTGCGGGCCGCGCCGCGAAGGTCGACCTGCTCGGCGCCGAGGTGATCGGCTCGGCGCGGGCGTACAACATCGCCGGCGCGCACCGGCACACCCCCGAGATCGCGCAGGGCCTGCGCACGGTCACCGACCGCGACGTCACCGTGTCGTTCACGCCGGTCCTGATCCCGACGTCGCGGGGCATCCTCGCGACCTGCACGGCGCGGACCACGGCATCGACATCGGAGATCCGCGCGGCCTATGAGAAGGCCTACGGTGCCGAGCCTTTCGTTCACCTGCTGCCCGAGGGCCGGTTGCCCAAGACCGGCGCGGTGGTCGGCAGCAACGCCGCGCAGATCGCCGTCGCCGTCGACCCCGACGCGGGGGTCCTGGTGGCCCTGTGTGCGATCGACAACCTCGTCAAGGGAACCGGCGGCGCAGCAGTGCAGTCGATGAACCTGGCGCTGGGATGGCCAGAGACTGAAGGACTTTCGACCGTGGGAGTGGCGCCGTGACAACAACCGAGAACATCGTTCGGACTCAGGGTGTGACCGCCCCCGCGGGTTTCCGCGCGACCGGTATCGCGGCGGGAATCAAGGCATCCGGAGCGCGCGACCTCGCGCTGGTCGTCAACGAGGGACCCGATCTGGCCGCGGCCGCGGTGTTCACCCGCAACAAGGTGCGGGCGGCTCCGGTGCTGTGGACCCAGCAGATCATGTCCACGGGGCGACTGCGCGCGGTGATCCTCAACTCCGGTGGCGCCAACGCGTGCACCGGACCCGGCGGCTTCCAGGACACCCATGCCACCGCGGAGGCGGTCGCGGACGCACTGTCGGACTGGGGTACCGAGACCGGGGCCATCGAGGTCGCCGTCTGCTCGACGGGCCTGATCGGCGACCGCCTGCCGATGGACAAGATGCTGACCGGGGTCCAGGACGTCGTGCACGAGATGGCCGGCGGTCTCACCGGTGGAACCGAAGCGGCGCAGGCGATCATGACCACCGACACCGTGCCCAAGCAGGTTGCGCTGCACCATCGGAACAACTGGACCGTCGGCGGCATGGCCAAGGGTGCCGGGATGCTGGCGCCGTCGCTCGCCACCATGTTGTGTGTCATCACCACCGACGCCGTCGCCGATGCCGAGGCGCTGGATCGGGCGCTGCGCAAGGCGGCCGGACGCACCTTCGACCGACTCGACGTCGACGGCAGCTGCTCCACCAACGACACAGTGCTGCTGCTGGCGTCCGGCGCAAGCGCCGTCACGCCGACACAGGATGAACTCGATGCCGCGATCCTCGCGGTGTGCGACGACCTGTGCGCACAACTTCAGGCCGACGCCGAGGGCCTGACCAAGCGCGTCGCGGTCACGGTCACCGGTGCCGCCACCGAGGACGACGCCGTGGCGGCCGCCCGCGTGATCGCCAGGGACAGCCTGGTCAAGACCGCGCTGTTCGGGTCCGACCCCAACTGGGGCCGGGTGCTCGCCGCAGTGGGCATGGCGCCCGTCGAACTCGATCCCGACCGGATCACCGTGTCGTTCAACGGCTCCCCGGTCTGCGTGGACGGTGTGGGCGCTCCCGGTGCGCGTGAGGTCGATCTGTCGGGTACCGACATCGAGGTCGTCGTGCACCTCGGCATCGGCACGGGCGAGGCGACCATCCGCACCACCGACCTGTCCCACGCGTACGTCGAGGAGAACTCGGCCTACAGCTCATGAGCAGCCCGACCGAGACGATTCCCACCGCGACCAAGGCCGCCGTCTTCGCCGAGGCGCTGCCCTGGCTGAAGCAGCTGAACGGCAAGATCGTCGTGGTCAAGTACGGCGGCAACGCCATGACCGACGACGTCCTCAAGACCGCATTCGCCGCCGATATGGCATTCCTGCGCAACTGCGGTATCCATCCCGTCGTCGTGCACGGCGGCGGCCCGCAGATCAGCGCGATGCTGAAGCGACTCGGCCTGGAGGGCGAGTTCAAGGGCGGATTCCGGGTCACCACCCCCGAGGTGCTCGACGTCGCGCGGATGGTGCTGTTCGGCCAGGTCGGTCGTGAACTGGTCGGCCTCATCAACGCCCACGGCCCATACGCGGTGGGCATCACCGGCGAGGACGCCCATCTGTTCACCGCCATCCGCCGCAGCGTCATGGTCGACGGCGTGGCGACCGATATCGGCCTGGTCGGCGACGTCGAGAGGGTCGACACCTCGGCGGTGCTCGATCTGATCAAGGCCGGACGCATCCCCGTCGTCTCGACCATCGCCCCCGATACCGACGGTGTGGTGCACAACATCAATGCCGACACGGCTGCCGCGGCGCTGGCCGAGGCTCTCGGCGCGGAGAAGCTGCTGATGCTGACCGACGTTGAGGGGCTCTACACCCGCTGGCCCGACCGTGATTCGCTGGTCAGCGAGATCGACGTGGCGGCGCTGACCGGGCTGCTGCCGACACTCGAGTCCGGCATGGTGCCCAAGATTGAGGCGTGCCTGCGTGCGGTGGGCGGCGGCGTCCCGAGCGCCCACGTCATCGACGGTCGCGTCGAGCACTGCGTGCTGGTCGAACTCCTCACCGATGAGGGTTCCGGAACAAAGGTGGTGCCCAGATGACCTCCAACACCGAGGCGCTGCAGGCGCGGTGGCGGGCCGTGATGATGGACAACTACGGCACACCACCGGTGGCGCTGGCCTCAGGTGACGGCGCGGTGGTGACCGATGTCGACGGCAAGTCCTACGTCGACCTCCTCGGCGGTATCGCGGTCAACGTCCTCGGGCACCGCCACCCGGCTGTGATCGAGGCGGTGACCCGGCAGCTCAACACACTGGGCCACACATCGAACCTGTACGCCACCGAACCCGGCGTCGCTCTCGCCGAGGCACTCGTCGCGCATCTCGGCGCCGACACCCACGCGCGGGTGTTCTTCGCCAACTCCGGTACCGAGGCCAACGAGGTCGCGTTCAAGATCTCGCGGCTGACCGGCCGGACCAAACTGGTTGCCGCGCAAGGCGCCTTCCACGGTCGCACCATGGGATCGCTCGCGCTGACGGGGCAGCCCACCAAGCAGGCCCCGTTCGAGCCGCTGCCCGGCGACGTCACCCACGTCCCGTACGGTGACGTCGAGGCACTGTCGGCCGCGATCTCCGACGAGACCGCGGCGGTGTTCCTCGAGCCCATCATGGGGGAGGGCGGCGTGGTGACACCGCCGGCCGGATACCTCGTCGCCGCACGGGAACTCACCGCGCGCCACGGTGCGCTGCTGGTGCTCGACGAGGTGCAGACCGGTGTCGGACGTACCGGAACCTTCTACGCCCACCAGCACGACGGCATCACGCCCGACGTCATCACCCTGGCGAAGGGCCTCGGCGGCGGGCTGCCGATCGGCGCGTGCCTGGCCATCGGCGAGGCGGCCGACCTGCTCACACCGGGGCTGCACGGCAGCACATTTGGTGGCAACCCCGTGTGCACGGCCGCGGCGCTGGCGGTGCTCAAGACCTTGGCCGACGACGACCTCATGTCACACGCCGACGCTCTGGGCAAGACGCTGGAGCACGGCATCGAGTCGATCGGGCATCCACTGGTCGATCACGTGCGTGGCCGTGGGCTGCTGCGCGGCATCGTGCTGACCGCGCCGCGGAGCAAGGACATCGAGGGCGCCGCCCGGGACGCGGGCTTCCTTCTCAACGCCGCCGCCCCCGACGTCGTCCGGCTCGCCCCGCCCCTTGTGGTCACCGACGCGCAGATCGATGCGTTCCTGACCGCGTTACCCGCAATCCTGGACAGTGCCGTTGAGGCTGCCAACAAGACCGCCCTGGAGGCACCGTGACACTGCGACACTTCCTGCGCGATGACGATCTGACCCCCGGCGAGCAGGCCGAGGTGCTCGCGCTGGCCGCGGAGCTCAAGAAGGCGCCGTTCAGCGCCCGCCCGCTCGAGGGGCCCCGCGGCGTCGCCGTGATATTCGAGAAGAACTCGACCCGCACCAGGTTCTCGTTCGAGGTGGGTATCGCCCAGTTGGGCGGGCACGCCGTCGTGGTGGACGGCCGCAGCACCCAGCTCGGCCGTGAGGAGACCCTCGAGGACACCGGTGTGGTGCTCTCGCGCTACGTCGACGCCATCGTCTGGCGCACGTTCGCCCAGGAACGCTTGACCGCCATGGCATCCGGCTCGACGGTGCCGATCGTCAACGCGCTGTCCGACGAGTTCCACCCCTGCCAGGTGCTCGCCGACCTGCAGACCCTCGCCGAGCGCAAGGGCTCGCTGCAGGGACTGCGGATGACCTACTTCGGCGACGGCGCCAACAACATGGCGCACTCGCTGATGCTGGGCGGCGTGACGGCGGGCATCGACGTGACCATCGCCGCACCAGCCGGTTTCGAGCCGCACCCACAGTTCGTCGCGGCGGCGCAGTCGCGGGCAGCCGAGACCGGGGCCACCGTCGCGGTGACGTCCGACGCGAAGGCCGCCGCCGAGGGCGTCGACGTCCTCGTCACCGACACCTGGACGTCGATGGGTCAGGAGAACGACGGGCTCGATCGGGTGCGACCGTTTCGGCCGTTCCAGATCAACGCCGCGCTCATGGAACTGGCCGACCCGGCGGCCGTCGTGCTGCACTGCCTGCCCGCGCACCGCGGGCACGAGATCACCGATGACGTCATCGACGGCCCCCAGAGTGCCGTGTGGGACGAGGCCGAGAACCGTCTGCACGCCCAGAAGGCGCTGTTGGTGTGGCTCCTGGAGCGAAGCCGATGAGCGCACCGTGACCGCCTCGACCAGGGCGGGCAGGCAGGCGCGCATCGTGACGCTCCTCTCGTCCAATCCCGTGCGCAGTCAGAGCGAACTCGCGACGATGCTCGCCGAGGAGGGCATCGACGTCACCCAGGCGACGCTGTCGCGTGACCTGGAGGAGCTCGGCGCGGTGAAACTGCGTGGCGCCGACGGCGGGACCGGCGTGTACATCGTGCCGGAGGACGGCAGCCCGGTGCGTGGCGTGTCCGGTGGCACCGACCGCATGGCACGCCTGCTCAATGAGCTTCTGGTGTCCACTGACGCCAGCGGCAATCTGGCGGTACTGCGCACCCCACCGGGTGCGGCGCACTATCTGGCCAGCGCGATCGATCGCGCTTCCCTGCCCCACGTCGTCGGCACCATCGCCGGTGATGACACCATTCTCGTGGTCGCCCGCGAGCCGATGACCGGCGCGGAACTCGCCGGCATGTTCGAAAACGTTCAGTAGTTCACTCAGAAGGAGATTGGCCATGTCACAAACGTCGGGGTCCGAACGCGTCATCCTGGCGTATTCCGGCGGTCTGGACACCTCGGTCGCGATCAGTTGGATCGGGAAGGAGACCGGCCGCGAGGTGGTCGCCGTCGCCATCGACCTGGGGCAGGGCGGTGAGGACATGGAGGTCATCCGGCAGCGCGCCATCGATTGCGGTGCCGTCGAGGCCGTCGTCATCGACGCCCGCGACGAGTTCGCCGACGAGTACTGCCTTCCCACCATCAAGAGCAACGCGCTCTACATGGACCGCTACCCGCTGGTGTCCGCGATCAGCCGTCCGCTGATCGTCAAGCACCTGGTGGCCGCGGCGCGCGAGCACAACGGCGGCATCGTCGCCCACGGCTGCACCGGCAAGGGTAACGACCAGGTGCGCTTCGAGGTCGGATTCGCCACGCTCGCACCCGATCTCGAGGTGCTCGCACCCGTGCGTGACTACGCGTGGACGCGCGAGAAGGCGATCGCGTTCGCCGAGCAGAACGAGATCCCGATCAACGTCACGAAGCGGTCGCCGTTCTCGATCGACCAGAACGTGTGGGGCCGCGCGGTGGAGACCGGGTTCCTCGAACACCTCTGGAACGCACCGACAAAGGACGTGTACGACTACACCGAGGACCCCACGGTCAACTGGAGTTCACCGGACGAGGTCATCATCGGCTTCGCCAAGGGCGTGCCGGTGTCGATCGACGGCAGGCCGGTCTCGGTGCTCGAGGCGATCGTCGAGCTGAATCAGCGTGCGGGCGCTCAGGGTGTCGGCCGGCTCGACGTCGTCGAGGATCGGTTGGTCGGCATCAAGAGCCGCGAGATCTACGAGGCGCCGGGCGCGATGGTGCTCATCGCCGCGCACACCGAGCTCGAGCACGTGACACTCGAGCGCGAACTGGGCCGGTTCAAGCGCAACACCGACCAGAAGTGGGGCGAGCTGGTCTACGACGGCCTCTGGTACTCGCCGCTGAAGAGCGCGCTCGAGACGTTCGTCGACCACACCCAGGAGCACGTCACCGGTGAGATCCGACTGGTGCTGCACGGTGGCCACATCGCGGTCAACGGCCGGCGCAGCAGTGAGTCGCTGTACGACTTCAACCTCGCCACCTACGACGAGGGCGACACCTACGACCAGTCCAGTGCCAAGGGCTTCGTCCACATCCACGGCCTGAGCAGCAAGATCGCAGCCCGCCGGGACCTCGGCCTCTAATGCGCTTGCGTGGACTGCGCACGGGAGAAGGGTGACCACATGAGCACCAATGAGGGTTCGCTTTGGGGCGGCCGGTTCGCCGACGGTCCCTCCGACGCGCTCGCCGCGCTGAGCAAGTCCACGCACTTCGACTGGGTGCTGGCGCCTTACGACGTGAAAGCGTCCAAGGCGCACGTCCGGGTGCTGTTCGGTGCCGGTCTGCTCACCGAGGAGCAGCGCGACGGTCTGTTGGTCGGTCTGGACAGCCTGGGGGAGGACGTCGCGGACGGCAGCTTCGGGCCGTTGCCGTCGGATGAGGACGTCCACGGCGCGATGGAACGCGGGCTGATCGACCGGGTTGGCGCCGATCTCGGCGGCAGGCTGCGGGCGGGCCGGTCACGCAACGATCAGGTCGCCACGCTGTTCCGGATGTGGCTGCGCGACGCCATGCAGACCGTCGGCGACGGCGTGCTGAACGTCGTCGGGGCACTCGCCACACAGGCGGCCGCACACCCGACGGCGATCATGCCCGGCAAGACGCATCTGCAGTCCGCGCAGCCGGTGTTGCTGGCCCACCACCTGCTGGCCCACGCCCATCCGCTGCTGCGCGACGCGGCACGCATCGTGGACCTGGATACCCGAGTGGCCGTGTCGCCCTATGGGTCCGGCGCGCTGGCCGGCTCCTCGCTCGGTCTGGATCCCGACGCCATCGCCGCCGAACTCGGCTTCACCGCGGCGGCGGACAACTCGATCGATGCGACCGCATCACGGGACTTCGCGGCCGAGGCGGCGTTCGTGCTGGCGATGATCGCGGTGGACCTGTCGCGTCTCGCCGAGGACGTGATCCTCTGGAGCACAACCGAATTCGGCTACGTCGACCTGCACGAGGCGTGGTCGACCGGTAGCTCGATCATGCCGCAGAAGAAGAACCCCGACATCGCCGAACTGGCTCGCGGCAAGTCGGGCAGGCTGATCGGCAATCTCACCGGACTGCTCGCCACGCTCAAGGCGCAGCCGCTGGCCTACAACCGCGACCTGCAGGAGGACAAGGAGCCAGTCTTCGACTCGGTGGCCCAGCTCGAACTGCTGCTACCCGCGATGGCCGGCCTGGTCGCAACCCTGCGCTTCGACACCGACCGGATGGCCGAACTCGCGCCACTGGGCTACACGCTGGCCACCGACGTCGCCGAATGGATGGTCCGCCAGGGCATCCCGTTCCGCGTCGCCCACGAAGCGGCAGGCGCGGCGGTGCGCGCCGCCGACGCCCGCGGCGTGGGGCTCGAGGAGCTCGCCGACGACGAACTGGCGGGCATTCACCCGGGCCTGACGGCCGAGGTTCGCGAGGTGCTCACCGTCGCAGGATCGGTGAACTCCCGTGACGCGCGCGGTGGTACGGCTCCGATCCAGGTGGCCAAGCAGCTGGGCGTCGTGCGCGACACCGCGGACCGGCTGCGGATCAGCCTGCGGCGCTAGCCCTCGGCCAGGGTCAGCCACTCCTCTTCGAGGGACTCCTGGCGCGCGTGCAGGTCACGCAGTTCGTCGTTGAGTTCGCCCAACCGCAGATGGTCGGCGGCCGCCTCGGCCATCGTCTGGTGCAGTTTCGAGATCCGCTCGTCGAGCGTGCGGAGTTGACTCTCGATGCGGGACAACTGCTTTCCCGCCTTGCGCTCACGCGCCGACGCGGTCTCGGTGCGATCGGTTGGACGGGTTGCCGCAGCGCCGTTGGCGGTCGTCCGCTCGGCCAGGTACTGCTCGATACCGCCGGGCAGCAGCACGCAGCGGCCGCCGCCGGGCAGCGCATACGTCACGTCGGTGACCCGCTCGAGGAAGTAGCGGTCGTGGGTGACGACGATCAAGGTGCCCGGCCAGCCGTCGAGGTAGTCCTCGATGACGTTCAGGGTGTCGATGTCCAGGTCGTTGGTCGGCTCGTCGAGCAGCAGCACATTGGGCTCGTCGAGAAGCAGCCGCAGGAACTGGAACCGCCGCCTCTCGCCACCGGAGAGTTCGGACAACCGCGTGGTGAGCTTGTCGCCCGTGAACCCGAAGTCCTCGAGCAGGGTGGCCGTGCTGACCTCCTTGCCGCCCGCGAGCTCGGTGACTCGTTTGGCGTTCTCGACGGCGTCGAGGACACGCTCGTCGCCGTCCAGCTCGACGAGGGCCTGGCTCAGGTAGCCGATCCGCAAGGTCTTGCCCCGTTTGACGGTGCCCGAGGTGGGGGCGACGTCACCGGTCAGCAGCTTCAGCACCGACGTCTTGCCGGTGCCGTTCACGCCGACGAGCCCGATACGCACGCCCGGCCCGATCGACCAGTCCAACTTGTCGAGGATCTGCCGGCGGGCAGGAGCGGAGCGACCCGGGGATTGATCCGGCTCGCCGACCTCGTAGCTGACGCGGTGAAGATCGAACACGTCCTTGCCCAACCGGGCCGTCGCGAAGCGTTGGAGCGCAAGGGAGTCGCGAGGTTCCGGCTCGTTGGCGATCAGCTCGTTGGCGGCCTGGATGCGGAATTTGGGCTTGGACGTACGCGCGGGTGCGCCCCGCCGCAGCCACGCCAGCTCCTTGCGCATCAGGTTGCGGCGCCGCGCCTCGGTGCCCGCGGCGGCCCGGGCCCGCTCGGCGCGGGCCAGCACATACGCGGCGTAGCCACCCTCGTAGGCGTCGACGGCGCCGCCGTGCACCTCCCAGATGTTCGTGCACACCGCGTCAAGGAACCACCGATCGTGGCTGACCACCAGCAACGTCTTGGCGCGCCGTCGGGAGAGGTGGCCCGCCAGCCACGCGATGACCTCGACGTCGAGGTGGTTGGTCGGTTCGTCGAGCACCAGGACGTCGTGGCCCGCAAGTAGTACTGCGGCCAGAGCCACGCGGCGTCGCTCGCCACCGCTGAGGTTTTTCACCTCACGGTCGAGCGCCACCTCGGCCAGCAGGTTCTCCACCACCGACCTGGTCTCCGCCTCGGCCGCCCAGATGTGGTCGGGCCGGCCGTCGACGATCAGGTCGCGCACCGTGGCCTCGGGCTTGAAGTCATCGGACTGGTGCAGGTAGCCGACGGACAATCCCGACGTGTGAGTCACCCGGCCCGAGTCAGGCGGTCGAGTCGCCGTCAGGATCTGTAGCAGCGTGGTCTTGCCGTCGCCGTTTCGCCCGACGACACCGATCACCTCGCCCTCGTCGACACCGAGGCTTATGCCGTCGAGCAGGGTGCGCGTCCCGTAACCGACGGTCGCGCGTTCAACGTTGATCAGGTTGGCCATTAGGAGCCGATCATATGTGGCTCGGCACGCGCGGCCATCGGCGCGATCCCCGCGGGCCAGAAGTTCGCTGTGCCATGATGACGTCGGCAAACTGCGGGTCGGGGAGCGCGAGAGGGGTGCACAGGTGGTCGACCTTTCGGCATTCACCAGGCCGGTCGGGCGGTTGATGGCAACCGCGCAGAACGGGCTGGAGGTGCTCCGCTACGGCGGCCTGGAGACGGGCGCGGTCCCGTCGCCCTTCCAGATCATCGAGAGCGTCCCCATGTACCGGCTTCGGCGGTACTTCCCGCCCGATTCCCGCCCGGGTGCCAAGCCGGCAGGCCCGCCGGTGCTCATGGTGCACCCGATGATGATGTCGGCCGACATGTGGGACGTGACGCGTGATGAGGGTGCCGTCGGCATCCTGCACGCCGCCGGCGTCGACCCGTGGGTCATCGACTTCGGCTCGCCCGATCAGGTCGAGGGCGGCATGCAGCGCAACCTCGCCGACCACGTCGTCGCGCTGAGCGAGGCCATCGACACCGTCCGCACTGTCACCGACCGCGACGTCCACCTCGCCGGGTACTCGCAGGGCGGGATGTTCGCCTACCAGACGGCCGCGTATCGGCGGTCGAAGGACCTGGCCAGCATCGTCGCGTTCGGCTCGCCGGTCGACACCCTGGCGGCGTTGCCCCTCAACCTGCCCGCCAGCCTCGCCGCGGGCGCGGCGGACTTCATGGCCGACCACGTCTTCAGTCGCATCGACATCCCAGGCTGGCTGGCCCGCACGGGATTCCAGATGCTCGACCCGATCAAGACCGCGCAGGCGCGCATCGACTTCGTGCGCCAACTGCACGACCGCGAGGCGCTGCTCTCCCGTGAGCAACAGCGCCGGTTCCTGTCCAACGACGGCTGGATCGCCTGGTCCGGTCCCGCGATCGCGGAGCTGCTCAAGCAGTTCATCGCGCACAACCGGATGATGAGCGGCGGCTTCTCGATCCGTGGTGATCTGGTCACGCTGTCCGACATCGACTGCCCGGTGCTCGCGGTGGTCGGTGAGGTCGATGACATCGGTCAGCCGGCGTCGGTGCGCGGTATCAAGCGCGCCGCCCCGCAGGCCGACGTCTACGAATACCTGATCCGCGCAGGACATTTCGGTCTGGTGGTCGGCGGCAAGGCCGCCACCCAGACCTGGCCGACGGTGGCGTCCTGGGTGAAGTGGATATCGGGCGAGGGCGATATGCCCGATCAGGTCGTGCCGATGTCGCTGCAGCCGGCCGAGACAAACGAGAGTGGTGTGCAGCTGACGTCGCGCGTCGCGCACGTGGGTGCGGCCGCCACCGAGATGACGTTCAGTCTGGCCCGCACCGCGGCCGACGCATTTGTCGCGGCCAACAAGTCGGCACGCGCACTCGTCGTCGAGACGGCCAGGACGCTGCCGCGACTGGCCCGGCTCGGTCAGATCAACGACCACACCCGGATCTCGCTCGGCCGCATCATGAACGAGCAGAGCAGCGCCACACCGAACGGTGAGTTCCTGCTGTTCGACGGCCGCGTGCACACCTACGAGGCCGTCGACCGTCGCATCAACAACGTCGTGCGCGGTCTCATCGACGTCGGTGTGCGCCAGGGGGCGCACGTCGGGGTCCTGATGGAGACCCGGCCCAGTGCGCTGGTCGCGATCGCCGCGCTGTCGCGGCTGGGTGCCGTGGCCGTGCTCATGCCGCCCGACGCCGACCTGGAGGAGGCGGCGCGTCTCGGCGGGATATCCGATGTGATCGCGGATCCGGGCAATCTGGACGCCGCGAGGAAGCTGCCGATCCGCGTGCTGGTCCTCGGCGGCGGTGAGAACCGCGATCTGGATCTGCCCGAGGACGCCGACGTCGTCGACATGGAGAAGATCGACCCCGACGTCGTCGAACTGCCGGGCTGGTACCGGCCCGACCCCGGTTACGCCAGGGACCTGGCCTACGTCGCGTTCGCGCACGTTGGCGGCGAACTCGTGGCGCGTCAGATCACCAACTTCCGCTGGGCACTGTCGGCGATCGGCACCGCGTCCGCGGCCAACCTGGGCCGTAGCGACACGGTGTACTGCCTGACTCCGCTGCACCACCAATCGGGCCTGCTGGTCAGCCTGGGCGGCGCGGTGGTCGGCGGCACTCGCATCGCCCTGTCGCGCGGCCTGCGTCCGGACCGCTTCGTGCACGAACTGCGCCAGTACGGCGTCACCGTGGTGTCCTACACGTGGGCGATGCTGCGCGAGGTGGTGGACGACCCGTCGTTCTCGGTCAACGGCACGCACCCGGTTCGCCTGTTCATCGGATCGGGCATGCCGACGGGGCTGTGGCGGCGCATCGAGCAGGAGTTCGAACCCGCCCACGTCGTGGAGTTCTTCGCGACGACGGACGGTCAGGCCGTGCTGGCGAACGTGTCGGGCGCCAAGATCGGCAGCGAGGGCAGACCGCTGCCCGGTGCCGGGCGGGTGGAGCTCGCCGCCTACGACGTCGACGACGACCTCATCCTCGAGGACGAGCGCGGTTTCGTGCGGCTGGCGCAGCCCAATGAGGTGGGCGTGCTCCTCGCGCATCCTCGCGGGCCCGTCGACCCGACGGCCGCGATCAAGCGCGGGGTCTTCGCGCCCGCCGACACCTGGGTGTCCACCGAGTACCTGTTCCGCCGTGATGACGACGGCGACTTCTGGCTTGTCGACAACCGTGCCACCGTCATCCACACCGACCGGGGGCCGGTGTACAGCGCCACCGTGAACGACACGGTGAGCAGGGTGGGCGCGGTCGATCTCTCGGTGACCTACAAGGTCACGGCCGGGGGACGGACGCTGGCCGTGACGGCGCTGACGCTGGCTCCGGGCGGCAGCGTTCCGAGCGCCGACCTGAACGAGGCGCTGGCCAGTCTTCCCGTCGGCGTGCACCCCGATCTGGTGCACGTTGTGCCCGATATGAAGCTCAGCGCCTCCTACCGGCCGCTGCTCGCGCCACTGCGGGCGATGGGTGTGCCGAAGCCCGCGCGTAACGCCTGGTACCTCGACTACGAAACAGGTGTGTACAAGCGGCTCACGACTGCCGTGCGTGCCGAACTGATGGGTGATGGCTCGGCCGACTGAGGTCGTGCGTCACTCATGTCCCACTGTTAGGCTCCGGCAGACGGCAGATCGCCGCACGGGTCGGGCCCCGCTCCGCATGGAGGAATTCATGACATCGCAGACCAGCAGGCCGAGCGTGTGGCGGCGTGCCGCTGTCGGCGCGGTTGCAAGCGGTGCCCTGGTCGCCGGACTGCTCGCGGGTGCGCCCGTCGCGTTCTCGGACCCCGAGGCTCCTGCGGATCCAGCCAGCCCGATCACTCCGGGCCCAGCGGATCGGGGAAGCCCCATCACTCCCGGCGGATCGGCCGCTGCGGCTGCGGCGCAGCAGGGGGTCAGCGCCGATCAGATGCTGCTCGACATCGCCGCGCAGTACGACACGGGCGCCGGTGGCGGCAAGGTGTCCCAGCTGATCCACAGCATCCTCAAGCTTCGGGCGCAGGGCTTCGCCCCGTCCAACGGAAACATCGATGCGATTCGCGCGGCATTGGACAAGCGCCCGAACCAGGTGCCCCTGCGTGAAGCCCTCGAACAGACCCTCTCCTTCCAGCGCCGCAATCAGCAGCGTGGCATGGCGGCGGGCAATCAGGGCACACCGTCGATCAACATCAACCAGTCGCCGTTCGGCTGATTCGGAATCCCGTGCTCGACTCCCGTTTGCGCGACATCCTGGTCTGCCCCGAGGACCGTGGTCCTCTGCTGCTCATCGGCGAGGAGCTGCTGTACAACCCGCGGCTGCGCCGTGCGTATCGGATCGAGGGCAACGTCCCGGTTCTGCTGGTCGACGAGGCCGTCACGATCACCGATGACGCCGAACACCAGCGACTTCTCGACCGCGCCGACTAGCCGAGACCCGGCAGGTCGCCGGTGAGATAGTGCTGCAGATTGGGCGCGATGGTCTCGGCGACCTGTTGCACCGGCAGTGACTTGAATGGCTCCAGCTCCAGGATGTAGCGGGCCATCACGACACCCACGAGTTGGGATGCGACGAACTGCACGCGAATCCGACCCGAACCGGGTGGGCTGTCGACACGTCGTCCCACCTCCACGGAGATGACCTCCTGAAGGAACGACCGGACCAGGCTGACGTCGTTGCCGGCCAGAAGCGAGCGCAGTGTCGCGATGAAACCCGACCCCAGCTCGGAGTCCCACAGCGGCAGCAGCAGTGACGGCAACTTGAGACCGAGTTCGTCGACCGGAGTCTCGCGCATCGGTCCGATGACCTGCATTGGGTCGATCGGAATGTGGATGGCGGCGGCGAACAGTTGCTGCTTGGTCCCGAAGTAGTGGTGCACCAGCGCGGCGTCGACTCCCGCCGACGACGCGATCGATCTGATCGAGGTCTTGTCGATTCCGTTGCGGGCGAACAACTCCCGGGCACTGGACAGGATCCGGTCGCGGGTGTCGGACTGCCCGGGCGGTCGTCCGGGGCGTTTGGTCACGGGGTCCTTCGGCGAAGCGTCGCCGCGGCGAGACACAGCGCCACGACCGCGAAGCCGATCACGATGGCGATGTCGCGGGCCGCGGTGGCGGTCAGATCGGGATGCGCCCCCACCTGCTGGAGCGCCTCCAGTGCGTAACTGGCCGGCAGCACATTGCTGATCCACTGCAGCCAGTCGGGCAGCAGTGCGCGCGGCACGATGATGCCGCACAGCAGAAGCTGGGGCACCACCACCACCGGCATGAACTGGACGGCCTGGAACTCGGTGCGGGCGAACGCGCTGCACAACAGGCCCAGCCCGACCCCGAGTATCGCGTTGATGATGGCGATGACGAACACCAGCACGGGGCTGCCCGCGGTGGTCAGGCCGAGCAACCAGAACGCGATCAGGCAGGCCAGCGCCGCCTGCGCGGCCGCCGCGATCGAGAACGCCGTGCCGTAGCCGGCCAGGAGATCGAGCCGGCGCAGGGGAGTGGTGAGGATCCGTTCCAGCGTCCCGGACACCCGTTCACGCTGCATGGTGATCGACGTGATGAGGAACATCACGACGAGCGGGAAGACGCCCAGCATGATCAGGCAGGCGTTGTTGAACGGCGTCGGCATGCCCGGCGGATGTGGCGCGTTCTGAAACATGAAGTACATCAACGTGATGACCACACTTGGCACCACCAGGATCATCGCGACACTGCGGTGATCGCCCGCGAGCTGGCGCAGAATACGGCCGGTCGTGGCGAGGTAGGCGGTCGCGCTCAACCTGCCTCGGCGCTCATGGGCTCGGTGCTGTGCCGGATGACCGACAGGAACGCTTCCTCGAGTGACGTGCATTCCGTCTCCTCCCGCAGTCTCGATGGTGTGGTGTGGGCGAGCAGGCGACCATCCCGCATGAGCAGCAGGTCGTGGCAGTGATCGGCCTCGTCCATGACGTGGCTGGACACCAGCAGCGTCTGGCCCTGCTCGGCCAACAGCTGGAACTGCTCCCACAGTTCGACCCGCAATACTGGGTCCAGTCCGACGGTGGGCTCGTCGAGTACGAGCAGCTCCGGCTGGGCGACCAGTGCGCAGGCCAGTGACGCCCGGGTGCGTTGTCCGCCGGAGAGGTTGCCGCACAGGGCAGTTCGGTGATCGGTGAGTCCGACGGTCTCAATCGCGCCGTCGGCGTCGTCCTTGGTCCTCCCGTACAGGGCGGCGAAGTAGCGCACGTTGTCCAGGACCCGCAGGTCGTCGTAGACGGTCGGGTCCTGGGTGACGTAGCCGACGCGACTGCGGAGTTCGGCCGAACCGGCGGGTAGGCCCAGCACGGTCACGGTGCCCGACTCGACGATCTGGGTACCGACGATGCTGCGGAGCAGCGTGGTCTTGCCGCACCCGGAGGGGCCGAGGATGCCGGTGATGGTTCCGCGGGCGATCCGCACCGAGAGGTCGTCGATGGCGGTCCGCCTGCCGCGCACGACTCGCAGGTGTTCGACCTCGATGGCGGGCCCCGCCGAGGGAGTTAATTCATCTGACGATGAAGTCATCATGTGATGAAATATCCTCCCGCGCCGCGGGGATGTCAACGGTGCGGGCAGAATTGCTGCCGTGAGTTCAAATGCGCTGGTCACCGACCCGCTCACCGCCGCTCGGCGTCTACTCGGGGCACGATTGACTGGCCGTGGGGTGTCGGCGGTGATCCTCGAGGTCGAGGCCTATGGCGGACCCCCGGACGGCCCCTGGCCCGATTCCGCGGCGCACTCCTATCGAGGCTCCCGACCTCGGAGCGCGGTCATGTTCGGGCCCGCGGGCAGGCTCTACGCGTACCGCAGCCATGGAATCCACGTCTGTGCGAACGTGGTGTGCGGCGCCGACGGGGTGGCGGCCGCCGTGCTGCTGCGCGCCGCCGAGGTGGATGACGGTACGACCGTCGCCGCATCGCGTCGAGGTGCCTCCGTCGTGCCCGCGGGTCTCGCGCGAGGACCGGGAAATCTGTGCTCTGCGCTCGGAATCACCTTGGCCGACAACGGAATCGATCTCTTCGATGACGCCAGCCCGGTGCGCTTGACGCTCGGCGACCCGGTGGCGGGTATCGATGGCCCGCGTGTCGGGGTCAGTACGGCCGCCGACCGCCCGTGGCGCTTCTGGGTGAGCGGGCGCGCCGAGGTCTCCTCCTACCGGCGTAGTCCACGGGCCCCCGCACCGGGGGACAGCGACTGACGCCGCCCGGCATACGGGAAGATCGACCCATGGGTAACGACATCCTGGGCGAACTGGAATGGCGCGGTCTGATCGCGCAATCGACCGATCGGGATGCATTGGCGGCTGAGCTGGCCAAAGGGCCCCTGACGCTCTACTCGGGATTCGACCCGACCGCGCCAAGCCTGCACGCCGGTCACCTGGTGCCACTGCTCACGTTGCGGCGGTTCCAGGCGGCCGGTCACCGGCCGATCGTGCTCGCCGGCGGCGCGACCGGCATGATCGGCGATCCTCGGGAGACCGGCGAACGGACGCTGAACACGGCGGACACAGTCGCCGACTGGGCCTCGCGCATCCGTGGCCAGCTGGAACGCTTCGTCGAGTTCGACGAGTCGCCGACCGGCGCGATCGTGGAGAACAACCTGTCCTGGACCGCGGAGCTCTCCGCGATCGAGTTCCTCCGCGACGTCGGCAAGTACTTCTCGGTCAACGTGATGCTGGATCGCGAGACTGTGCGCCGCCGTCTCGAGGGCGACGGCATGTCCTACACCGAGTTCAGCTACATGCTCCTGCAGTCCAACGACTACGTGGAGCTGCACCAGCGCCACGGCTGCGCGTTGCAGATCGGTGGCTCCGACCAGTGGGGGAACATCGTCGCCGGCGCTCGACTGGTCCGCCAGAAACACGGCGCAACGGTGCACGCGATGACGACGCCGCTGGTCACGGACTCGGAGGGCAAGAAGTTCGGTAAGTCCACCGGTGGCGGAAACCTGTGGCTGGACCCCGAGATGACCAGCCCTTATGCCTGGTACCAGTACTTCGTCAACACCGCCGACGCCGACGTGGTGCCGTACCTGCGGTGGTTCACCTTCCTCACGGCCGAGCAGATCGAGGAGCTCGAACGGGCGACCGCCGAGCGCCCGCATGAACGGGCCGCACAACGGCGCCTCGCCCAGGAACTCACGACGTTGGTGCACGGGCAGGCGGCCACCGATGCCGTCGAGCACGCCAGCCAGGCGTTATTTGGCCGCGGTGAACTGGGGGAGTTGGACGAGTCGACCCTTGCGGCCGCCCTGCGGGAGGCCGGCAACGACCAGGTGGCCGAGCTGAAGCCGGGCGGACCCGATGCGATCACCGATCTTCTGGTGGCCACGGGACTGTCGGCGAGCAAGGGAGCTGCGCGTCGCACGGTCGCCGAGGGCGGTGTCTCGGTCAACAACGTGCGGATCGAAAGCGATGACTGGGTACCGCAGGCATCGGACTTCCTGCATGGGCGATGGCTCGTGGTCCGCAGGGGCAAGCGGAATATCGCGGGGGTCCAGAGGGTTACATGAGTGAAGTTCGGATGAATATCGCCTCTACCAGGCGATTTGACTCCCAGTTTCCCCTCGCGTAACTTATTGCAAGTCAGAGCGACGCGGTGAAAGCCGCAGAGCGCGAGACATTCAAGAGGAAAGCCACTTAGGTGGGACTACTTCTACGCCCGCACTACAGTATCGCGGCTTTTAGCCGCGGGATTGTTGCGCGGTCAGTGCAGGTCTGTTGTTTGAGAACTCAATAGTGTGTTTGATGGTTTTTGTTTGTTGTTGTTGCACTCTTTTTTCTCGTTTAGGGGTGTGACATTGTTTTTTGCCAGTTTTTACTGGTGTTAGGTCGGACTTGTTCTGATTGAATTCACCTGTCTTTGGATGGGTTGTTTTTGTTTGGAGAGTTTGATTCTGGCTCAGGACGAACGCTGGCGGCGTGCTTAACACATGCAAGTCGAACGGAAAGGCCCTTCGGGGTACTCGAGTGGCGAACGGGTGAGTAACACGTGGGTGATCTGCCCTGCACTTCGGGATAAGCCTGGGAAACTGGGTCTAATACCGGATACACCTCATGGACTGCATGGTCTGTGGGGGAAAGCTTTTGCGGTGTGGGATGGGCCCGCGGCCTATCAGCTTGTTGGTGGGGTGATGGCCTACCAAGGCGACGACGGGTAGCCGGCCTGAGAGGGTGACCGGCCACACTGGGACTGAGATACGGCCCAGACTCCTACGGGAGGCAGCAGTGGGGAATATTGCACAATGGGCGCAAGCCTGATGCAGCGACGCCGCGTGGGGGATGACGGCCTTCGGGTTGTAAACCCCTTTCAGCACAGACGAAGCGCAAGTGACGGTATGTGCAGAAGAAGGACCGGCCAACTACGTGCCAGCAGCCGCGGTAATACGTAGGGTCCGAGCGTTGTCCGGAATTACTGGGCGTAAAGAGCTCGTAGGTGGTTTGTCACGTTGTTCGTGAAAACCCACAGCTCAACTGTGGGCGTGCGAGCGATACGGGCAGACTAGAGTACTGCAGGGGAGACTGGAATTCCTGGTGTAGCGGTGGAATGCGCAGATATCAGGAGGAACACCGGTGGCGAAGGCGGGTCTCTGGGCAGTAACTGACGCTGAGGAGCGAAAGCGTGGGGAGCGAACAGGATTAGATACCCTGGTAGTCCACGCCGTAAACGGTGGGTACTAGGTGTGGGTTTCCTTCCTTGGGATCCGTGCCGTAGCTAACGCATTAAGTACCCCGCCTGGGGAGTACGGCCGCAAGGCTAAAACTCAAAGAAATTGACGGGGGCCCGCACAAGCGGCGGAGCATGTGGATTAATTCGATGCAACGCGAAGAACCTTACCTGGGTTTGACATGCACAGGACGCTGGTAGAGATATCAGTTCCCTTGTGGCCTGTGTGCAGGTGGTGCATGGCTGTCGTCAGCTCGTGTCGTGAGATGTTGGGTTAAGTCCCGCAACGAGCGCAACCCTTGTCTCATGTTGCCAGCACGTAATGGTGGGGACTCGTGAGAGACTGCCGGGGTCAACTCGGAGGAAGGTGGGGATGACGTCAAGTCATCATGCCCCTTATGTCCAGGGCTTCACACATGCTACAATGGCCGGTACAAAGGGCTGCGATGCCGTGAGGTGGAGCGAATCCTTTCAAAGCCGGTCTCAGTTCGGATCGGGGTCTGCAACTCGACCCCGTGAAGTCGGAGTCGCTAGTAATCGCAGATCAGCAACGCTGCGGTGAATACGTTCCCGGGCCTTGTACACACCGCCCGTCACGTCATGAAAGTCGGTAACACCCGAAGCCGGTGGCCTAACCCCTTGTGGGAGGGAGCCGTCGAAGGTGGGATCGGCGATTGGGACGAAGTCGTAACAAGGTAGCCGTACCGGAAGGTGCGGCTGGATCACCTCCTTTCTAAGGAGCACCACGAGATCTGGGCCGGCCCGCATATCGCGGATCACCGAGACTCAGACGATTCGTTGGATGGCCTCACACCTGTAGTGGGTGGGGGTCTGGTGCATAAAGTTTTAAGACAACAGATACCGCGACCTCGAGAGGTCCTCACTCGTGAGGGTCGGTTGCGAGAGATTGCCATCGGACACACTATTGGGCTTTGAGACAACAGGCCCGTCTCGACCCGGTCAGTGGATCGGGAGGCGTGTTGTTGCCCCAGCTTTTGGTGGTGGGGTGTGGTGTTTGACTTGTGGATAGTGGTTGCGAGCATCAACTCGCATCGGTGAGCGTCTCCTCTTCGGGGGTGGCGGGAGTCGTTGTGGGTTGTTGTGGTGTAATTTTCGTTTTTTCTATAAAAACAATTGGTTTTTGTGTTGTAAGTGTTTAAGGGCACATGGTGGATGCCTTGGCATCAGAGGCCGATGAAGGACGTGGGAGGCTGCGATATGCCTCGGGGAGCTGCCAACCGAGCTTTGATCCGAGGATGTCCGAATGGGGAAACCCAGCACGAGTGATGTCGTGTTACCCGTATCTGAATACATAGGGTGCGGGAGGTAACGCGGGGAAGTGAAACATCTCAGTACCCGTAGGAAGAGAAAACAAAAGTGATTCCGTGAGTAGTGGCGAGCGAAAGCGGAGGATGGCTAAACCGCATGCATGTGATACCGGGTAGGGGTTGTGTGTGCGGGGTTGTGGGACCTGTGTTTCCAGTTCTATCCGACTGGAGGGTAGTGAGAAAATGTCGTGGTTAACGGAAATGGTCTTGGGATGGCCTGCCGTAGACGGTGAGAGCCCGGTACGTGAAAACCCGATGTCTACCTTCGCAGTGTTCCCGAGTAGCAGCGGGCCCGTGGAATCTGCTGTGAATCTGCCGGGACCACCCGGTAAGCCTGAATACCTTCTGATGACCGATAGCGGATTAGTACCGTGAGGGAATGGTGAAAAGTACCCCGGGAGGGGAGTGAAATAGTACCTGAAACCGTGTGCCTACAATCCGTCAGAGCCTTCGTGTTAAAGCGTGGGGTGATGGCGTGCCTTTTGAAGAATGAGCCTGCGAGTCAGGGACATGTCGCGAGGTTAACCCGTGTGGGGTAGCCGCAGCGAAAGCGAGTCTGAATAGGGCGTATCCAATCCAGAGGGGTTGGTGTAGTGGCGTGTTCTGGACCCGAAGCGGAGTGATCTACCCATGGCCAGGTTGAAGCAGCAGTAAGATGTTGTGGAGGACCGAACCCACTTAGGTTGAAGACTGAGGGGATGAGTTGTGGGTAGGGGTGAAAGGCCAATCAAACTCCGTGATAGCTGGTTCTCCCCGAAATGCATTTAGGTGCAGCGTTACATGGTTCTTACCGGAGGTAGAGCTACTGGATGGCCGATGGGCCTCACAAGGTTACTGACGTCAGCCAAACTCCGAATGCCGGTAAGGCAACAGTGTGGCAGTGAGACGGCGGGGGATAAGCTCCGTGCGTCGAGAGGGAAACAGCCCAGATCGCCGGCTAAGGCCCCTAAGCGTGTGCTAAGTGGAAAAGGATGTGCAGTCGCGAAGACAACCAGGAGGTTGGCTTAGAAGCAGCCACCCTTGAAAGAGTGCGTAATAGCTCACTGGTCAAGTGATTGTGCGCCGATAATGTAGCGGGGCTCAAGCACACCGCCGAAGCCGCGGCATCCGCAAGGATGGGTAGGGGAGCGTCCTGCACACCGGTGAAGCAGCAGAGTGATCTAGCTGTGGAGGGTGTGGGAGTGAGAATGCAGGCATGAGTAGCGATAAGGCAAGTGAGAACCTTGCCCGCCGAAAGACCAAGGGTTCCTGGGCCAGGCCAGTCCGCCCAGGGTGAGTCGGGACCTAAGGCGAGGCCGACAGGCGTAGTCGATGGACAACGGGTTGATATTCCCGTACCCGTGTGTGCGCGTCCCTGACGAATCCATTCTGCTAACCGCCCAAAACCTGGGCCACCGGAGACCTTCGGGTCGATGGGACTCAGGTGCTGCGCGGGACCCGGGTGGGTAGTAGTCAAGCGATGGGGTGACGCAGGAAGGTAGCCGTACCAGTCAGTGGTAATACTGGGGCAAGCCCGTAGGACGAGATCTAGGCAAATCCGGGTCTCATATAAGTCCGAGAGGTGATGCATAGCCGAGTGAGGCGAATTCGGTGATCCTATGCTGCCAAGAAAAGCCTCTAGCGAGTGCTAACACGGCCCGTACCCCAAACCGACACAGGTGGTCAGGTAGAGAATACCAAGGCGTACGAGTGAACTATGGTTAAGGAACTCGGCAAAATACCCCCGTAACTTCGGGAGAAGGGGGACCTCCATACCGTCCACGCCCTAGCGGCTGAAGGCGGGAGGGGGTCGCAGAAACCAGTGAGAAGCGACTGTTTACTAAAAACACAGGTCCGTGCGAAGTCGCAAGACGATGTATACGGACTGACGCCTGCCCGGTGCTGGAAGGTTAAGAGGACCGGTTAACCACTTCGGTGGTGAAGCTGAGAATTTAAGCCCCAGTAAACGGCGGTGGTAACTATAACCATCCTAAGGTAGCGAAATTCCTTGTCGGGTAAGTTCCGACCTGCACGAATGGCGTAACGACTTCTCAACTGTCTCAACCATAGACTCGGCGAAATTGCACTACGAGTAAAGATGCTCGTTACGCGCGGCAGGACGAAAAGACCCCGGGACCTTCACTACAACTTGGTATTGGCGCTCGATGCGGTTTGTGTAGGATAGGTGGGAGACTGTGAAGCATGCACGCCAGTGTGTGTGGAGTCATTGTTGAAATACCACTCTGATCGTATTGGGCTTCTAACCTCGGACCGTATATCCGGTTCAGGAACAGTGCCTGGTGGGTAGTTTAACTGGGGCGGTTGCCTCCAAAAATGTAACGGAGGCGCCCAAAGGTTCCCTCAACCTGGACGGCAATCAGGTGTTGAGTGTAAGTGCACAAGGGAGCTTGACTGCGAGACGTACATGTCGAGCAGGGACGAAAGTCGGGACTAGTGATCCGGCACCCCCGAGTGGAAGGGGTGTCGCTCAACGGATAAAAGGTACCCCGGGGATAACAGGCTGATCTTCCCCAAGAGTCCATATCGACGGGATGGTTTGGCACCTCGATGTCGGCTCGTCGCATCCTGGGGCTGGAGCAGGTCCCAAGGGTTGGGCTGTTCGCCCATTAAAGCGGCACGCGAGCTGGGTTTAGAACGTCGTGAGACAGTTCGGTCTCTATCCGCCGCGCGCGTCAGAAGCTTGAGGAAACCTGTCCCTAGTACGAGAGGACCGGGACGGACGAACCTCTGGTCTACCAGTTGTCCCACCAGGGGCACCGCTGGATAGCTACGTTCGGACAGGATAACCGCTGAAAGCATCTAAGCGGGAAACCTCTTCCAAGACCAGGCTTCTCACCATTTTAGATGGATAAGGCCCCCCGCAGACCACGGGATTGATAGACCAGACCTAGAAGCCCAGTAATGGGCGCAGGGAACTGGCACTAACCGGCCGAAAACTTACACACACCAACAGAAACCAATTGTTGGAGAAAACGTGTAACACCACTAAGCTCGCGCAACCACAAACCACAGTCAAACAATGTTTGACCACACCCCACCACCAAAACACACCACCCACACCATGGGCAGCGTGCAAGGGGCTGAAAAGAAAATAGAGTTACGGCGGCCACAGCGGCAGGGAAACGCCCGGTACCATTCCGAACCCGGAAGCTAAGCCTACCAGCGCCGATGATACTACCCTTTCGGGTGGAAAAGTAGGACACCGCCGAACACCCTTTAAAGAATCACCCCCCACAATTGCGTGGGGGGTGATTCTGTATTCGCGCCATTGTGTAATTCGAATTCAATGCGAATTACTCAATGCTCGCGTATCGCCATATGACCCGTATCCTTTTGCGGGACGGCAGGAAGGCAGAACGTGGCCGAGAACAGGCAGGGAGGCGGCGGTGACCGCCGCCCGCAGAACGCTAATCGCGCCGGCGGGCCGCGTCGGCCGTCGGGTGACCGCCGCAACGCACCGCGTTCGTCGGGGCCCGATCGGGCCAGGCGCCCACAATCCACCGGTGACAATTCCCAGGATCGCTCCGGTCCATTGATTCCGGCCAACGTCGAGGCCAAGCAACTGGCCCCGGAGATCCGCGGCGAACTCCTGACCCTGGACAAGGCGACCGCTGACTACGTGGCACGCCACCTGGTGGCGGCCGGTGACCTGCTGGAAGAGGACCCCGAGGCTGCCCTGGCACATGCTCAGGCCGCCCGCGGTCGTGCCGCGCGCATCGCTGCTGTCCGCGAAGCCGTCGGCATCGCGGCCTACCACTGTGGTGACTGGGCTCAGGCGCTTGCCGAGCTCCGGGCGGCGCGGCGGATGGGCAGTAAGTCACCGCTGCTGCCGGTGATCGCGGACTGCGAGCGCGGTGTCGGTCGGCCCGAGAAGGCGATCGAACTGGCCCGTACCGCCGAGGCCGAGCAGCTGGAGGGCGATGACGCCGACGAACTGCGCATCGTCGTCGCCGGCGCACGCTCGGATCTCGGCCAGCACACACAGGCGCTCGCAACCCTGTCCTCTCCACAACTGGACCCCACCCGCACCGGCCTCACGGCCGCGCGACTGTTCTATGCCTACGCCGACACCCTGCTGGCGTTGGACCGGCGGTCGGAGTCGTTGCAGTGGTTCATGAATGCGGCAGCGGCCGACCTCGAAGGGGCCACTGACGCCGAAGAGCGCATCACGGAGTTGTCCTGAGGTGACGACGCTGGCGCAGGCGCATGACTGCCTGCTTCTGGATCTTGACGGCACCGTCTTCCGCGGCCATGAGGCGACGGAGGGATCGGTCGAGACACTCGCTGCGGTCGAGGCTCGGACGCTGTACGTCACCAACAACGCCTCGCGTGCACCCGCCCAGGTCGCCGAACACCTGAACTCCCTAGGCTTTACGGCCGATGCTGACGACGTGGTGACCAGCGCCCAGAGCGCGGCACATCTGCTCGCGGCGCAGGTGGCGGCGGGCTCGAGCGTCCTCGTCATCGGCACCGACTCGTTGGCCGACGAAGTGCGCAACGTCGGCCTGATTCCGGTGCGCACGTGGGATGGCGATGCGGCGGCAGTCGTCCAGGGTCACTCGCCCGAGACTGGCTGGGCGATTCTCGCCGAGGCCGCACTCGCGATCCGGGCGGGCGCCCTGTGGGTGGCCGCCAATGTGGATCGCACGCTGCCGTCCGAGCGTGGTCTGCTGCCCGGCAACGGCTCGATGGTCGCGGCGCTGTGCGCGGCCACTGACCGCCAGCCGCAGGTGGCGGGTAAGCCCCAGCCGACGCTCATGAATGACGCCCTGGCACGCGGACGGTTCGACTCCCCGTTGGTGGTCGGCGACCGTCTGGACACCGACATCGCGGGAGCGAATGCCGCCGGCCTGCCCAGCCTTCTGGTGCTGACCGGCGTGAGCACGGCGGCCGAGATGGTCCACGCCGTCCCACAGGAGCGGCCCACCCACCTGGCGCCTGACCTGCGGTCGCTGCGCGAGCCGGGGGATGGTCTGCGAATCGCCGCCCATCCGGCATGGCAGGTCGAGATCGGGACTGACTCGGTCACTGTCCGTTCGACCGGAGTCGACCCGCAGGACCCGTTGACCGTTGTCCGGGCCACCGCCAGCGCCGTCTGGAACGCCGGGCGCAACGGTGGGCCGTTGCGCATCGAAGCGGCCGACGACATCGCCCGCGAGGCATTGGCGCGCTGGTCGCTGCTGGAGCCGGCCCATCGACTAGCGTGAGTGTCGACATGACTACCGACCCCGACCAGATCCGGTTGGAGATCGCTGCGTTGCTGTCCGATCTGCCTGCGCCGGATGCTCCCGACTCTGATGTGGAAGCCATCGCGGTGCGCTTGGAGCAGGCGCACGATCTGCTGGTCCGCGCACTGGAGTCGGTCGAACGCGGTTCGTCGGCTGGGAGTACCGCGGCGCCGGATCACGAACGGTAAACCGACGTGACACGGCGAGCCCGGGTTGATGCGGAGCTGGTCAGGCGTGGCCTGGCCAGATCGCGGCAGCAGGCTGCGGAACTGATCGGCGCGGGCCGGGTCCGCATCGACGGTATGCCCGCGGCCAAGCCCGCGACGGCCGTCTCCCTGGATGCCAGCCTCACCGTCTCCGCCGACGAGCGCAGCTGGGTGTCGCGCGGAGCCCACAAGCTGATCGGTGCGCTCGACGCGTTCGAGGTCCCCGTCGACGGCCTGCGCTGCCTGGATGCGGGCGCCTCCACCGGCGGATTCACCGAGGTGCTTCTGGACAGGGGCGCAGCCGAGGTGATCGCGGCGGACGTCGGTTACGGCCAGTTGGCGTGGTCCCTGCGATCGGACGCCCGGGTGACCGTGGTCGAGCGCACCAACGTGCGTACGTTGACCGCCGAGCTGATCGGTGGCCCCGTCGACCTCGTCGTGGCCGACCTGTCGTTCATCTCGTTGGCGACGGTGTTACCCGCACTGACGTCATGCGCGTCACAGGACGCCGATATCGTTCCCATGGTGAAACCGCAGTTCGAGGTGGGCAAGGAACGCGTGGGCGCGGGCGGTGTCGTCAGTGATCCCGAACTGCGCGTTGACGCTGTCCTGTCGGTGGCCCACCGCGCCGCCCAACTGGCCTGGCACACCGTCGATGTCACCGCGAGCCCGCTGCCGGGCCCATCGGGCAACGTCGAGTACTTCCTGCGGTTGCGGGCGCGGACCGCGAATCCGCTGAACGGTCCCGCGCTCGAACAGGCCGTCCGGCGCGCTGTTACGGAGGGCCCGCAGTGAGCTGTGATCGGACAGTGCTGCTGGTGGTTCACACCGGCAGGGATGAGGCCACCGAGACCGCGCGGCGCGTCGAGAAGGTGCTCGGCGACCACGACATCGGCCTGCGCGTACTGGCGGCCGAGGCCGTTGACCGCGGCTCGCTGCACCTGGCTCCCGATGACATGCGGGCACTCGGCGTCGACATCGATGTCGTCGACGCCGACGAGCGCGCCGCCGAGGGCTGCGAACTGGTTCTCGTCCTCGGTGGCGATGGAACGTTTCTGCGCGCCGCCGAACTGGCGCGCAACGTCGAGATTCCGGTCCTGGGCGTCAATCTCGGTCGTATCGGCTTCCTCGCCGAGGCGGAGGCCGAGGCCATCGACTCCGTGCTCGATCACGTCATCAACCGCAGCTACCGCGTCGAGGAGCGGATGACGCTCGACGTGGCGGTACGCGTCGGAGGGCACATCACACAGCGGGGGTGGGCGCTCAATGAGGCCAGCCTCGAGAAGGGGCCGCGCCTGGGCGTGCTGGGCGTGGTGCTGGAGGTCGACGGCAGACCCGTCTCGTCGTTCGGCTGCGACGGGGTGCTGGTGTCCACGCCGACGGGGTCGACGGCCTACGCATTCTCGGCGGGCGGGCCAATCCTGTGGCCCGACCTGGAGTCGATCCTGGTGGTACCCAACAACGCTCACGCTCTGTTCGCGCGTCCCATGGTGACCAGTCCCGATGCGGCCATCGCCATCGAGATCGAGGCGGGCGGCTACGACGCCATGGTGTTCTGCGACGGTCGCCGCGAGATGGTGGTGCCCGCAGGGGGTCGGCTCGAGGTGACCCGCTGCGCCGTACCGCTGAAGTGGGTGCGCCTGGACAGTGCGCCGTTCACCGATCGCCTGGTGCGCAAGTTCCGGTTGCCGGTCACGGGTTGGCGTGGGCAATAGTGCTCGCCGAGATTCGGATCGAGGCGCTGGGTGCCATCAGCGCCGCCACCGCGGAGTTCGGCAGTGGCCTGACGGTGCTGACGGGGGAGACGGGCACCGGTAAGACGATGGTCGTGACCGGTCTGCACCTGCTCGGTGGAGCGCGGGCGGACGCCACTCGGGTGCGCTCGGGATCGTCCCGCGCCGTCGTCGAGGGCCGTTTCACCACAACCGAACTCGGCTCGACGGTCACCACGCGGATCGATGAGGTGCTGGACTCCTCGGGTGCGGAGCGAGACGACGACGGCAGTGTGATCGCGGCCAGGTCGGTCAGCCGCGACGGCCCGTCGCGGGCGTATCTGGGCGGACGCAGCGTGCCGGCGAAGTCACTGAGCACGTTCACCACGGAGCTTCTGGCCCTGCACGGGCAGAACGACCAGTTGCGGCTGATGAAGCCCGAGGAACAGCTCGCGGCGTTGGACCGCTACGTCGACGTGGAGTCGGCCCTGGCCCGCTACCGCGAGGCGCGGGAGCGGTGGCTGACCGCGCGCCGCGATCTGACCGACCGCAGGCAGCGGGCCCGTGAACTCGCGCAGGAAGCCGACCGGCTGCAGTTCGGGATCAATGAGATCGACACCGTCGCACCAGAATCGGGGGAGGACGAGGCACTGGTGGCCGAGATTCGTCGGCTCTCGGAACTGGATGCGCTGCGGGAGGCCGCACAGGTGGCGCGCGCCGCGCTCTCCGGTCAACTGGGCGACGAAGCCGCCACCGAGCCGACGTCGGCGCTCGACGGAGTGGGCCAGGCCAAGGCCGCACTCGGCGCGACGGACGACACGTCGTTGCAGGCGCTGTCCGAGCGGCTCGGTGAGGCGCTTGCCGTCATCGGCGATGTGTCGACCGAGCTCGGCGACTACCTGTCCGAGTTGCCCACCGACGCCAGCACGTTGGAGTCGAAGCTGGCCCGTCAGGGTGAGCTGCGCAACCTCACGCGCAAGTACGCGGCCGATGTCGACGGCGTCCTGGCGTGGGCCGAGGAGGCGCGCGGGCGACTGGCCCAACTCGACGTGTCGGAGGAGGCGCTGGCGTCTCTGGCGGCGCGTGTCGCCGAGTTCGAGGTCGCCGTGGTCTCGGCGGCCGCCGTCATCACCAAGGCGCGGACCAAGGCGGCGAAGGCGTTGTCCAAGGCCGTCACCGCGGAGCTCGCGGGTCTGGCCATGGCGGGCGCCGGATTCGGCATCAGTGTCGCACCGATACCTGCCCGCGCCGACGACTCGGCGCCGATCACCCTGCCCACCGGCGAGACGGTGCACGCCGGGCATGACGGCGTCGACGCCGTCGAGTTCGGGTTCACGCCGCACTCCGGAAGTGACGTGCTGCCGCTGGCCAAGAGCGCATCCGGCGGCGAGCTGTCGCGGGTGATGCTCGCGCTGGAGGTCGTCCTCGCCGCGTCGGCCGAGGGCACCACGATGGTTTTCGACGAGGTCGACGCTGGGGTCGGCGGCCGCGCCGCGGTCCAGATCGGCCGCCGTCTGGCCCGGCTGGCGCGCACCCATCAGGTCATCGTGGTGACCCACCTGCCTCAGGTCGCGGCGTACGCCGACGTCCACCTCGTCGTCGACAGCGCCAACGGGAGCGGCAAGTCGAGCGAGGTGCGCAACCTCGATGACGACGCGCGCGTCGCTGAGCTGGCCCGGATGCTCGCGGGCCTCGGCGAATCCGACAGCGGGCGGGCCCACGCGCGGGAGCTGCTGGAGGCGGCCCGACAGGAGGCATCGTCATGAAACGGCATCCGACCCGTGTTACGGATGTGACAAAACATAACTTCTGAGGCGGGTGTTACGGCGCGCCTCCACCTTCACTTGAGGGTTGGCCGACAGAATCGGCGTCATGAAGATGTCAGCGCTGCTCTCACGTAACGCCGGCCCACGGCCGGGTGTCACAGGAACCGCCCGCGTCGACCGCGACATCGATCGACTTCTCCGACGCGTGGGCCCCGGCGACATCGTGGTGATCGACGCGCTGGACCTCGACCGCATCACCGCCGACGCCCTCGTCGAGGCTCAGGTGGCAGCGGTGGTCAACGCGTCGCCGTCCATCTCTGGCCGCTACCCGAACCTCGGCCCCGAGGTGCTGGTCGCCAACGGCGTGACGTTGATCGACGAGACCGGCGACGAGGTGTTCAAGAAGGTCAAGGACGGCGCACGCGTACGCCTGCACAACGGCGGCGTGTACGCGGGGGATCGCCGCATCGCGCTCGGCCACGAGCGGACCGACCTCGAGATCCACGACCTGATGATCGAGGCGAAGACCGGCCTGGTCGCCCATCTGGAGGCCTTCGCGGGCAACACCATCGAGTTCATCCGCAGCGAGAGCCCGCTGCTGATTGACGGTATGGGCATTCCCGACATCGACGTCGACGTCCGGGGCAGGCACGTCGTCGTGGTCGCCGAGGGGCCCGCCGCCGCTGTCGATCTCAAGGCCCTCAAGCCCTTCATCAAGGAGTACCAACCGGTCCTGGTCGGGGTCGGGATGGGTGCCGACGTGCTGCGAAAGGCCGGCTACCGGCCCGCGCTCATCGTGGGGGACCCCGGTGTCATGAGCGTTGAGGTGCTTCGTTCGGGCGCTCAGGTGGTGCTGCCCGCTGACGCCGACGGGCACGCCAAGGGCCTCGAGCGCATCCAGGACCTCGGCGTCGGCGCCATGACGTTCCCCGCCGCCGGTTCGGCCGCGGACCTGGCGCTGCTGCTGTGCGATCACCACGGCGCATCGCTCATCGTGACCGCGGGTCACACCGCCAACATCGAGGACTTCTTCGATCGCTCACGGCAGCAGAGCAATCCGTCGACGTTCCTCACCCGCCTCAAGGTCGGGGAGAAGCTGGTCGACGCCAAGGCCGTCGCCACGCTGTACCGCAGCCGAATCTCCGGTGGAGCCATCGCGCTTCTTGTCCTCGCGATGCTGGTGGCCGTCGTCGTCGCGCTGTGGGTGTCGCGCACGGATGCCGCGGTACTGCAGTGGGTCTCGGAGTACTGGAATCAGTTCTCGCTCTGGGTCCAGGGCTGGGTCACCTAGAGGAGTCTGGCTTGATTTCCCTTCGCACGCATGCGATCTCCCTTGCCGCGGTCTTCCTGGCGTTAGCCATTGGGGTGATGCTCGGTTCGGGCCTGTTGTCCAACACCCTGTTATCGGGTCTGCGCGACGACAAGCACGAACTGCAGAACCAGATCAACGGCCTCACCGATGAGAAGAACGCGCTCAACGAGAGGCTGAACGCGGCAGGCGAGTTCGATGCGCAGATGTCGCCGCGGATCCTGCGTGACGCGCTGAAGGGCAAGTCGGTCATCGTGTTCCGCACGCCCGATGCCGCCGACGATGACGTCGACTCGGTGGCGCGCTACGTCGGCACCGCCGGCGGCACCGTGGCCGGCACCATCGCGCTGACTCAGGAGTTCGTCGACGCCAACTCGGCGGAGAAACTGCTCTCGGTGGTGAACTCGCCGATCGTGCCCGCCGGGCGCCAGCTGACCACCTCGCTGGTCGACCAGGGCTCCCAAGCCGGGGACCTGCTGGGCATCGCGCTGCTGCGCGGCAAGGACCCCGCCGTGGATGACGCGCAGCGTGACACCGTTCTGGCCACACTGCGCGACACCGGCTTCCTGTCGTACGGCGATCAGCGGATCGGTGTCGCCGACACCGCACTGATCGTGACCGGTGGAAACCCCGGGGACACCGCGGGCAATCAGGGCGCCACCGTGGCGCGCCTCGCTGCCGGTCTCGCACCGCATGGCACCGGAACCGTCGTCGCGGGCCGCGCCGGCTCGGCCACCGGCACCGCCGCCGTCGCGGTGATCAGGTCCGACTCCGGTCTCAACGACGCGGTCAGCACCGTCGACGACGTCGACGCGCAGTCGGGCCGGATCACGACGGTGCTGGGGCTGGCCGACCTGGCCATCGGAGGCCAGCCCGGCCAGTACGGCGTCGGGCAGGGCGCCACCGCGGTGACCATCCCGCAGTAACGTCGCGGCCGCCTCGGCGCGTCAGCACCAGGTTGTCGGAGTCGGTGTTAGGGTGAGATTCCGTGGGTCGGCAGGCCCCGAGCTGGACATCAGCATAGAAAATCAAGTCCTGCCCCATCGCCACGGAGGTTGCTGTTGTCCGGCCAGTCAAAACCGCTACGCAAGCACCCACAGACCACTACCAAACACCTGTTTGTCAGTGGTGGTGTCGCGTCCTCACTGGGCAAGGGGCTCACCGCCAGTAGCCTCGGCCAGCTGCTCACCGCGCGCGGCCTTCAGGTGACGATGCAGAAGCTGGACCCCTACCTCAACGTCGATCCCGGGACGATGAACCCGTTTCAGCACGGTGAGGTGTTCGTCACAGAGGACGGCGCGGAGACCGACCTCGACGTCGGCCACTACGAGCGCTTTCTGGACCGCAACCTGTCCGGGTCGGCGAATGTGACCACCGGACAGGTGTATTCGTCGGTGATCGCGAAGGAGCGGCGCGGCGAGTACCTCGGCGACACGGTCCAGGTGATTCCGCACATCACCGACGAGATCAAGAGCCGCATCCTGGCGATGGCCGCCCCCGACGCCCGGGGCAACCGGCCCGACGTGGTGATCACCGAGATCGGTGGCACCGTCGGCGACATCGAGTCACTGCCGTTCCTGGAGGCGGCTCGTCAGGTCCGTCACGAGGTGGGCCGCGACAACGTGTTCTTCCTGCACGTGTCGCTGGTGCCCTACCTCGCTCCGTCGGGCGAACTCAAGACCAAGCCCACCCAGCACTCGGTCGCCGCGCTGCGCAGCATCGGCATCTCACCCGACGCGCTGATCCTGCGGTGTGACCGCGACGTGCCCGAGCCGTTGAAGAACAAGATCGCACTGATGTGTGACGTCGACATCGACGGTGTGATCTCGACGCCCGACGCCCCGTCGATCTACGACATCCCGAAGGTGCTGCACCGCGAGGAGCTGGACGCCTACGTGGTGCGCCGGCTCAACCTGCCGTTCCGCGACGTCGACTGGACCGAGTGGGATGACCTGCTGCGCCGCGTGCACGAGCCGCAGGAGACCGTGCGGATCGCGCTGGTGGGCAAGTACATCGACCTGTCCGACGCGTACCTCTCGGTCGCGGAGGCGCTGCGCGCCGGCGGGTTCAAGCACCACGCCAAGGTCGAGATCCGCTGGGTCGCCTCCGACGACTGCGAGACCGACGCCGGTGCGGCAGCGGTGCTCAGCGATGTGCACGGGGTCCTGATCCCCGGCGGGTTCGGCATCCGCGGCATCGACGGCAAGCTGGGCGCCATCAAGTTCGCCCGCAAGCAGGGCGTACCCCTGCTGGGCCTGTGCCTGGGACTGCAGTGCATCGTGATCGAGGCGGCCCGGTCGGTCGGTATCGACGGTGCCAACTCGGCGGAGTTCGACCCCGAGACACCCGACCCCGTCATCTCCACGATGGCCGATCAGCGCGATGCGGTCGCCGGTGAGGCCGATCTCGGCGGCACCATGCGACTGGGTGCCTACCCGGCCGCCCTGGACGCGGGATCGATTGTGGCGGAGGCCTACCAGGCCACCGAGGTGTCCGAGCGTCACCGTCACCGTTACGAGGTGAACAACGCCTACCGGGACCGGATCGCTGAGAGTGGGTTGCGGTTCAGTGGGACGTCGCCGGACGGTCATCTGGTGGAGTTCGTCGAGTACGCGCCCGAGATCCACCCCTTCCTCGTCGGCACCCAGGCCCACCCGGAGCTGAAGAGCCGTCCCACCCGGCCGCACCCGTTGTTCGCGGCGTTCATCGGCGCGGCGCTGAACTACAAGGCTGCCGAACGGCTTCCCATGGAGCTCACCGACGAGCGCTCGCGCGAGGAGTCGACGGCTGCCGAGCGCGCCAACGGGACCGAGCACGCGACGGATGCGGAGCTGCCGGCCGTGCAAGAGCCAGTGCACCGTGGGTGACCACGACTTCGAGACCGTCGCCAGCGAAACCCTCTACGTCGGAAAGATCTTCGCGCTGCGCGCCGACGAGGTGCGCATGCCCGGCGACGGCACGGCGCGGCGCGAGGTCATCGAGCACTTCGGCGCCGTCGCCATCGTCGCGCTGGACACCGACCGCAACGTCGTTCTGGTCCACCAGTACCGGCATGCCGTAGGCCGGCGACTGTGGGAGCTGCCCGCCGGGCTCCTTGACATGGGCGATGAGGCGCCGCACCTCACGGCGGCCCGCGAGCTCGAGGAGGAGGCGGGGCTGGCGGCACAGCACTGGCACGTGCTGGTCGACGTCGTCTCCGCGCCCGGTTTCAGCGACGAGTGCGTGCGGGTGTACCTGGCCACCGACCTGACCGAGATCGGGCGGCCCGCCGCGCACGACGAGGAGGCCGATCTCGTCGTGCGACGGGTGCCGCTTGCCGACGCGGTGCGGATGGTGTTCGCCGGCGAGATCGTCAACTCCCTTGCCGTGGCCGGAATCCTGGCTGCTGCCAACATGTCTGACGAGGGCGCGCTGCGCTCGGTCGACGCGCCGTGGATCGACCAGCCGACCGCCTTCCGGGCCAGGCAGGCATGACCACGCTCCGCTCCGCTGATGTCTCGGGGAGCGGAGCTCCTGGCGGTGGCGCACTCGACGGCCAGCTGCAGGGTTATGTCGACCACCTGACCATCGAACGCGGTGTGGCCGCGAACACGCTGAGCTCGTACCGGCGCGACCTGCGCCGGTACTCCGAGCACCTGGTCTCGCGCGGTATCACCGACCTGCGCGATGTCACCGAGACCGATGTCAGCGAGTTCCTGGTGGCGTTGCGCAAGGGGGACCCCGACGCTGGTACGCCCGCCCTGTCGGCTGTCTCCGCGGCTCGCGCGTTGATCGCCGTGCGGGGGCTGCACCGATTCGCCGCGGCCGAGGGCGTCACCGACCTCGATGTCGCCCGTGCGGTCAAACCGCCGACACCGAGCCGCCGGCTGCCGAAGAGCCTCACCGTCGACGAGGTGCTGGCACTGCTGGACGGAGCCGGTGGGGACGCCGAGACCGACGGCCCGCTGACCCTGCGCAACCGGGCCCTGCTGGAGGTCCTGTACTCCACCGGCGCCCGCATCTCGGAGGCTGTTGGTCTCGACGTCGACGACGTCGACGTGCACTCCCGGTCCGTCCTGCTCCGCGGCAAGGGTGGCAAGCAGCGTCTGGTGCCCATCGGCAGACCCGCCGTCAACGCGCTCGACGTCTACCTGGTGCGCGGGCGGCCCGATCTGGCGCGCCGGGGCAGGGGCACACCCGGCATATTCCTCAACGCCCGCGGAGGGCGGCTCTCACGACAGAGCGCCTGGCAGGTGCTGCAGGACGCGGCGGAGCGGTCGGGCATCGGGTCTGCGGTGTCACCCCACACGCTGCGGCACTCGTTCGCGACTCATCTGCTCGAGGGCGGCGCCGACGTGCGGGTGGTTCAGGAGCTCCTCGGCCATGCGTCGGTGACGACCACGCAGATCTACACCCTGGTGACCGTCAGCGCGCTACGCGAGGTCTGGGCCGGCGCGCATCCACGCGCGCGGTAGTGGGGCTGCGCGGTAGGGGGCCGGGTCAGGTCGGCTCGCCCAGGTAGTCCGACTCGAGGACGAGGTCGGGCAACAGGGTCTGGTACTCGACGTGCGTCTTGTGCTCGACGGTGTGCCAGCGCTTGTCCTGCTCCTCCTCCATGTAGGCGCGGTAGCGCGGGGCGCCGGGGATGCGGACGTTGTCGGCGACCACGACAGAGCCCGGGTGCAGCCAGCCGCGGTCCAGGATGCTCTCGAGATCGGTCAGGTAGGCGCTCTTCTCGTGATCGATGAACAGGAAGTCCAGCGACCCCGCGGTGAACCCCAGGGCGTCGAGGGCATCGAGGGTCTTGCCGCCGTCGGTGAGGGTGCCGACGACACAGGTGATCCGGTCGTCGAGGTCGGCGTGTGCCCAGATCCGACGGGCAATGGCGGCGTTGGCCGCGGAGAACTCGACCGAGTAAACCCTGGCAGTGGGCGCCGCGCGGGCGATGCGCATCGCGCTGTAGCCGCAGTATGTGCCGAGTTCCAGGGCCTGCGCCGGGGCGGCTCGTCGCACGGCGGCGTCGAGGATGATGCCCTTCTCGTCGCCGATGTTCATCAGCATGGACTGTTCCCGGGCGAATTCGTCGATGGTCTCGAGAACGTGGTCGACGTCACCGCCGCGGGCGTGGGCCTCGACATAGGCCGCGGCCGCCTCTTCTCGGCCGTCACCGATCTGACCTGTTCGGATGAACTCCGGCATGCCCAGCGCCATGCGCACCAGCGACCACCGAAGGAAGGGCAGGCGCTGTTTCCAGCTCATCTCCTCAGCCTAGGCCAGCGGGTCTGCAGTCCAGGGCGTTCTTGTCCCGTTAAGCTTTCCAGGATGTTCGCCACGCCGGAGGGTTGTCTGACCAGGGGCGGTCTCTCATGACCGACGATGGTGGCACCGCCGACGGCATGAACCTGACCGGACGGCCGCCGCGGGTAATCCCCGAGCCCAAGCCCCGGAGCACGCACGGACCGGCCCAGGTCATCGCCATGTGCAACCAGAAGGGCGGCGTCGGCAAGACCACGTCGACGATCAACCTCGGCGCCAGCCTGGCCGAATACGGCCGCCGGGTGCTGTTGGTCGACCTCGACCCGCAGGGCGCCCTGTCCGCGGGTCTGGGCGTACCGCACTACGAGCTCGCGCACACCGTGCACAACCTGCTGGTCGAGCCCCGGGTGTCGATCGACGACGTGCTGATCAGCACGCGGGTCAAGGGCCTCGACCTGGTGCCCAGCAATATCGACCTGTCCGCCGCCGAGATCCAGCTGGTCAACGAGGTGGGCCGGGAGCAGTCACTGCACCGCGCGCTGTATCCGGTGCTGGACCGCTATGACTACGTTCTGATCGACTGCCAGCCCTCGCTCGGACTGCTCACGGTCAACGGATTGACGTGCGCGGACGGTGTGATCATCCCCACCGAGTGCGAGTACTTCTCGCTGCGCGGGCTGGCGCTGCTGACCGACACCGTGGCCAAGGTGCGTGACCGGCTCAACCCCAAGCTCGACATCAGCGGCATCCTGGTCACCCGCTACGACCCGCGCACCGTCAACGCGCGTGAGGTGATGGCGCGCGTGGTGCAGCAGTTCGGCGATCTGGTCTTCGACACCGTGATCACCAGGACGGTCCGTTTTCCCGAGACCAGCGTCGCCGGTGAGCCGATCACGACGTGGGCGCCGAAATCAGGTGGCGCCCAAGCGTATCGGGCACTGGCACGTGAGGTCATCGACCGGTTCGGCGCGTGACCACCGACACCACAGCCGCGAGTTCGGAAGAAGCACCGCAGGCAGGGTTCCAGGTTCACCTGAGCAACTTCGACGGACCGTTCGACCTTCTGCTGCAGCTGATCTTCGCGCACCGCCTCGACGTGACCGAGGTCGCCCTGCATCAGGTCACCGATGACTTCATCTCCTACACCAAGGAGATCGGGCGCCTGCTCGAACTCGACGAGACCACCGCGTTCCTCGTCGTCGCGGCCACTCTGCTCGACCTCAAGGCCGCCCGGTTGCTGCCCGCCGGTGACGTGCACGACGAGGAGGACCTGGCCCTGCTCGAGGTGCGTGACCTGCTGTTCGCCCGGCTGCTGCAGTACCGGGCGTTCAAGCATGTCGCGGTGATGTTCGCCGAACTCGAGGCGGCCGCGCTGCGCAGCTACCCGCGTGCGGTCTCGCTGGAGGACCGGTACTCCGATCTGCTGCCCGAGGTGATGCTGGGTGTGGACGCCGAGAGCTTCGCGCACATCGCGGCCACCGCCTTCTCGCCGCGCCCGGTTCCGACGGTCGGCACCGACCACCTGCACATTCAGGCGGTGTCGGTACCGGAGCAGGCCCGGCACATCCTGAGCCTGCTGGAACAGCGCGGTATCGGCCAGTGGGCGTCGTTCACCGACCTGGTGGCCGACTGCACCGGCGGAATCGAGATCGTCGGGCGCTTCCTGGCGCTGCTCGAATTGTTCCGTGCCCGGGCGGTAGCATTCGACCAGGCAGAACCGCTTGGAGTGCTACAGGTTTCGTGGACCGGCGACCGGCCGACCAACGAACACCTGGCCGCCGCGGTGGAAGAAGACTCATGACAGACGATATCGACCGGCTCAATGGGGCCCTGAACACCGCTGAAGACGAACCCGGTGACGCAGTTGAAGGGGCGGCTGAAGACGCCGCTGAGGACGCCACGACCGAGCTGGGCGACGACGACGTAGATGTCATCGGCGACGTCGCGGAGACCCCGGAACTCGAGGACGTCGAACTCGATGACGACGAGCTCGGTGCTGTGCTGGAGGCGCTGCTGCTGGTGGTGGACACCCCGGTGCCCGCCGACGCGTTGGCCACGGCGATCGATCAGCCGGCCTATCGGGTGGCGGCCAAGCTGACGGTGATGGCCGCCGAGCTCGCCGCCCGCGACAGCGGGATCGACCTGCGCGAGGCCGGGGGAGGGTGGCGCATGTACACCCGGTCCCGATACGCGCCGTATGTCGAACGGCTACTGCTCGACGGCACGCGGTCGAAGCTGACCCGCGCGGCACTCGAGACACTGGCGGTGGTGGCCTATCGCCAGCCCGTCACCCGGGCGCGCGTGAGTGCGGTGCGTGGCGTCAACGTCGACGCGGTGATGCGCACGCTGCTGGCCCGCGGGTTGATCACCGAGGCAGGCACGGACCCCGACTCGGGAGCCGCCGCGTTCGCGACCACAGAGTTGTTCCTGGAGCGGCTCGGGCTGTCGTCACTGACCGACCTGCCCGATATCGCGCCTCTGCTACCGGACGTCGACGTCATCGACGACATCACCGAAACCCTCGGTGACGAACCCAGATTCGTCAAGCTCGGCGGTGCTGCAGTGAGCGAGCAGCCGTTGTCCTTCGACGTGGACAAGGACTGAAATGAACGAGGAAACAGAGGGCGTCCGCCTTCAGAAGGTGCTGTCGCAGGCCGGCGTTGCGTCGCGACGAGTGGCCGAACGGATGATCATGGACGGCCGCGTCTCGGTCGACGATCGGATCGTGACCGAGATGGGTACACGTGTCGACCCTGACAACTCGGTGATCCGTGTGGACGGCGCGCGCATCAAGATCGACGACACGATGGTGTACCTGGCGATCAACAAAGAGCGCGGCATGCACTCGACGATGTCGGACGATCAGGGGCGGGCGTGTGTCGGCGACCTCATCGAGCACCGAATTCGCGGCAACAAGAAGCTCTTTCACGTGGGACGCCTCGACGCCGACACCGCGGGACTGCTGATCCTGACCAATGACGGCGAGCTGGCCCACCGCCTCATGCACCCGTCCTACGAGGTGCCCAAGACCTACCTGGCGACGCTCAACGGCACCGTGCCGCGCGGCATTGGCAAGAGGCTCAAGGACGGAATCGAGTTGGACGACGGCCCCATCAAGGTCGACGACTTCGCGATGGTGGACACCGTGCCAGGGAAGTCGCTGGTGAAGGTGACTCTGCACGAGGGTCGCAAGCGCCTCGTCCGGCGGATGTTCGCCGCCGTCGGGTTCCCGGTGTACGAGTTGGTCCGCACCGACATCGGCTCGGTCGCGCTCGGCGAGCAGCGGCCGGGCAGTATCCGGGTGCTGACCAGCAAGGAAGTCGGCGAACTGTACAAGGCGGTAGGAATGTGAGTGGCTCTGTGACGATCGCCGTCGACGGGCCGGCTGGTACCGGAAAGTCCTCGGTGTCAAGAGGTTTGGCGCGTGCGCTGCAGGCGCGTTACCTCGACACGGGTTCGATGTACCGGATCGTGACGCTGGCGGTGCTGCGCAAGGGGATCGACCTGGCCGACGCCAACGCGATCGGGGCGCTGGCCGCCGAGGCTGATCTGGCGGTCGGCTTCGATCCCGACGAGGACCGCTCCTACCTTGCCGGTGAGGACGTCTCGATGGAGATCCGCGGCGACGCGGTGACCAAGGCGGTGTCGGCGGTCTCCGCGGTGCCCGCCGTGCGCACGCGGCTCGTGCAGCGTCAACGCGAGCTTGCCGACGGCCCGGGCAGCGTCGTGGTCGAGGGCCGCGACATCGGCACGGTGGTCCTGCCGGATGCCGACGTGAAGATCTTCCTGACCGCGTCGGCGGAGGAGCGTGCACGCCGGCGCAACGATCAGAACGTCGCCGCGGGTCTGCCCGGCGACTACGACGCCGTGCTCGCCGACGTGCAGCGCCGCGATCACCTGGACTCCACCCGCGCGGTCTCCCCGCTGCGGGCTGCCGACGACGCGATCGTCGTCGATTCCAGCGATATGACCCAACACGAGGTGGTCGCACATCTGCTCGACCTCGTTGAACAACGCGCAGGGGTTCGTCCGTGACCGCTTGCGCGAAGAGAAGGCACAAATGAGTGACGACATCGACGGCACCTGGTCCGACGAGACCGACTGGGAGGTCGGCACCGAGGACCTCGTAGCCGATCTCGACGAGGACCTGGCCCCGCCACCGGTGGTGGCGGTGGTCGGCCGCCCGAACGTGGGCAAGTCCACCCTGGTGAACCGCATCCTCGGCCGCCGCGAGGCGGTGGTCCAGGACATCCCGGGCGTCACCCGCGACCGCGTGTCCTACGACGCGAACTGGCTCGGTCGCCGGTTCGTCGTGCAGGACACCGGCGGCTGGGAGCCCGACGCGAAGGGTCTGCAGCAGCTGGTGGCCGAGCAGGCCACCGTCGCGATGCGGACCGCCGACGCCATCATCCTGGTGGTCGACGCGGTGGTGGGTGCGACGGCAGCCGACGAGGCCGCGGCCAAACGGCTGCAGCGCTCCGGCAAGCCGGTGTTCCTGGCGGCCAACAAGGTCGACAGCGAGCGCGTCGAGTCCGAGGCGGCGGCACTGTGGTCGCTCGGGCTGGGCCAGCCGTACTCCGTCAGCGCGGTGCACGGCCGGGGCGTCGCCGATCTGCTCGACGTCGTGCTCGAGGCGCTGCCGCAGACCTCCGAGCTGCCCGCGGGCGGTGTGGGACCGCGCCGCGTCGCCCTGGTCGGCAAGCCGAACGTCGGCAAGAGCTCGCTGCTGAATCGGCTCGCCGGTGACGACCGCTCCGTGGTGCACGATGTCGCGGGCACGACGGTCGACCCGGTGGACTCGCTGATCGAACTCGACGGCAAGATGTGGCGGTTCATCGATACGGCGGGTCTGCGACGCAAGGTCGGGCAGGCCAGCGGGCACGAGTTCTACGCCTCCGTGCGGACCCGCGGCGCGATTGACGCCGCCGAGGTCGTCGTCGTGCTGATCGACTCGTCGCTGCCGCTGACCGAGCAGGATCAGCGCATCCTGTCCATGGTCATCGAGGCGGGGCGGGCGTTGGTGCTGGCGTTCAATAAGGCCGACCTCGTCGACGAGGAGCGCCGATACGAGGTGGACAAGGAGATCGAGCGCGAGCTCGGTCAGGTGCAGTGGGCGCAGCGGGTGAACATCTCGGCCAAGACCGCCCGCGGTGTGCACCGGTTGGTGCCGGCCATCGAGAGCGCGCTCGAGTCGTGGGACAAGCGCATCTCCACGGGCCGCTTGAACACTCTGATCAAAGAGATCGTGGCGGCGACGCCGCCGCCGGTGCGCGGTGGCAAGCAGCCCAAGATCCTGTTCGCCACCCAGGCGACGTCGCGCCCGCCGACATTCGTGCTGTTCACGTCGGGCTTCCTCGAGGCCGGTTACCGCCGGTTCCTGGAGCGTCGACTGCGCGAGACGTTCGGGTTCGACGGCAGCCCGGTCCGGATCAACGTCCGGGTCCGCGAGAAGCGTGGCGCGCCGAAGCGGAAGTAGCGGTTGGGGCATGGGAATGTGCAGGTCGCGCTGGCGTTGAGTATGGTTAGCCGACCGCATAGACGAGGCAGGAGTGGTGATGGCTGAACGGGCCTTCCGTACCGCCCCGTCTTCGGCGTACGCGTTGGAGCCGTTCTGGCCTTCGCGTCGGTTCATCGCTTTCGACGAATGGTGTTGTGCGCGCAGCTGATTCGCGCCCATGACCACCATGGCCGCCGCTTGACTGCGGCCACCTGTCGAAAGCAGCCGAACCCATGCGTTCGCTCATAATCTTCACCTTCGTCGGCATCGGGGCCCAGCTCGTCGATGGTGCGCTCGGCATGGCGTTCGGCGTCACCGCCTCGACGCTGCTGGTGCTCAGTGGTGTCGCGTCAGCGCAGGCCAGCGCCGCGGTTCACCTCGCCGAGGTGGGCACCACCTTCGCCTCCGGTCTGTCGCACTGGAAGTTCAAGAACATCGACTGGACCATCGTGCTCAAGCTCGGTGTGCCCGGAGCCGTCGGCGCGTTCGTCGGCGCCACGGTGCTGTCGTCGCTGTCCACCGAGGACGCCGCCCCGCTCATGGCCGCGATCCTGCTGGGCATCGGCGTCTACGTGCTGCTGCGGTTCTCGCTGCGCACAGCGCCGGTCGTCAAGGTCGGAGCGACCAAGCACGGGGCGAAGTTCCTGGCCCCGCTGGGCCTGTTCGGCGGTTTCATTGACGCCTCCGGTGGCGGTGGTTGGGGACCGGTCACCACCAGCACCCTGCTGTCGAGCGGCAAGACCGCGCCGCGGACCGTCATCGGCTCGGTGAGCGCGTCGGAGTTCCTGGTCGCGCTGTCGGCGTCGCTGGGCTTCTTGGTCGGGTTGCGTGAGGAGTTCTTCGACAACCTGCTCGTGGTGCTGGGGCTGGCACTCGGTGGCGTCATCGCGGCGCCGTTCGCGGCGTGGTTGGTCAGCCGCGTCAGCCCGGCGCTGCTCGGCACCGCGGTGGGCGGCGTCATCGTGCTGACCAACTCGCAGAAGCTGATCAAGTACTTCGGGATCCACTCACCGGTGTCGACGCTGATCTACGCGACGATCGTCGTCGCGTGGGCGTCGCTGTTGTACGTGGCGTGGAAGGTCTCGAAGGCACCCGAGTTCGTGCCCGAGGAGCTTGAGGTCGCAGTCGAGGCCGATGAGGTAGCACAGCCGACCGAGGCGGCGGACGACGCTCGCTGACGGCGGCCGCGGGAGCACCCACTAACGTACGGGCGTGCCTGTCGTCGACATGATCCTGATCGCCCTCGCGGGGGTCGGGGCCGGAGCCATCAACGCATTGGTCGGATCGGGAACGCTGATCACCTTTCCCACGCTGGTTACACTGGGCTATCCGCCGGTGACCGCGACGATGTCGAATGCGGTCGGGCTGGTCGCGGGCGGCGTCTCCGGCACCTGGGGTTATCGCCGCGAGCTGCGAGGCCAGTGGGACCGGCTGCGTTGGCAGATCCCGGCCTCGCTGATCGGCGCGGGATTCGGTGCGTGGCTGCTGCTGCACCTACCCGAGCGGGTGTTCGTCGCCGTGGTGCCCGTGCTGCTCATCGGTGCGCTGGCGCTGGTGATCCTGGGCCCGCGAATCCAGGCATGGGCACGGCAGCGAGCCGAGGACGCCGGACGGTCGGTCGATCACGTGTCGACCGGGCGGATGGTCGCGCTGGTGGCCGGGACGCTGGCGGTCGGGGTCTACGGCGGGTACTTCACCGCGGCGCAGGGCATTCTGCTGATCGGGGTCATGGGCGCGCTGCTGCCCGAGGACATGCAGCGGATGAACGCGGCGAAGAACCTGCTGTCGCTGCTCGTCAACATCGTCGCGGCCGTGGCCTACACACTGGTGGCCTTCGACCGGATCAGTTGGGCCGCTGCGGGACTGATCGCCGTGGGGTCGCTCATCGGTGGGTTCCTCGGCGCGCACTACGGGCGACGGCTGTCGCCGAACGTGCTGCGCGCGGTGATCGTCGTCGTCGGATTGATCGGGCTAGTCCGCCTGCTGATGGTGTAGCCGAGGGGGTAGCACCGCCTACCACACCGGTCACACGGCGCGACGCCCGAGGCGGTTGGGATTGTGGGGCATGGCTGCGGTAACATTTCGCCTTGCTGCCGGCGATCCCGGCAGCGCCGCGGGCTGTGGCGCAGCTTGGTAGCGCACTTGACTGGGGGTCAAGTGGTCGCAGGTTCAAATCCTGTCAGCCCGACGCGGAAACAAAGGCCAGGACCGGCGTAAGCCGGCCTGGCCTTTGTGCTGCGGCGGGCGGCAAGGATGCCGGGAGCCGCAGCGTCCGGCGCGTCAGCGGCGGTCGCGCCGGCGGTTCCTGTCAGCCCGACAGAGAGTTAGCAGTTCAACGGCGGTTTCGGAGAAATCCGGGGCCGCCGTTCTTGCGTTTCGGACCCCGCGTGCGCCAACCCGTACGCCAACCAGAAGCCGTACGACAACACCCACCCCTGTAAACGAGGGCACGACCGCGCCCCAGAAGAAGCGAGGGGTGAAATCCACTCCTCACTAAGTTGCAAGGGCGACACCCATGGCTACAAGCTGGCGCTACATCGGCCAAGGTCTGGTTCGGGTTCGGGTTCGGATCGACGACGGCGACGAGTTCACCGTCCACCACAGTCAGTGGAACGATCCGGAGTCCCGCCGCATCATTCTGGATACCGAGCGCGACAACCGCCGCGACGAATAGCGGCCGCTACTACAACCCGAGGCGACCCGCCAGGCCGTCAACTGCGGCCCTGGCGGTGTCGTCGCTCGTGTGCCCGTACACGTCGCCGGTGATCGCGATCGACGAGTGCCCGAGCAGATCGGCGACGGCCTTGATGTGCACGCCTGCCTCAAGCCAGTCCACCGCCGCAGAGTGACGCAGCGTGTGCACGCCGACACCCGCAACGCCCGCCACCTTCGCAGCAACCTCAATCACGCGGAGCAGATTGCGAGGGTCAACGGGACCGCCGAACTCGGTGGTGAACACCAGACCCCGAGTCGGTCCATTGATTCCCGGCGCGCAGCCGCTCGGCCTTCTGCTCGGTCCGGTGCTTGCGCAACATCGCCACGACGGCAGGCGGTATCGGCACCGCGCGCCGAGAGCGCGCCGTCTTCGGCTCTGTGATCGTCAGCGCATGGTTCACCCGAGCGATCGTCGCCGCGACCTTCAACGTCTTGGCGTCGAGGTCAACTCGATCCCATCGCAGCGCCAACGCTTCGCCCTTACGCAGCCCGCTCGACGCAATCAACACCAGGGCCGGGTGATAACGGGACGCCTGCGCGGCGGTGAGGACCGCAGCGACAGCGTCAGCGTCCAGGTGCCTGGCCTCGGTGCGTTCGACCCCTGGACGCTTTCACCAGCGCGGCGGGATTGCGTGCCAGCAGCCCGTCACGCACCGCGCCGTCGAGCCCGGCGCGCAACTGCCACACCGGGTTTGGGGGTGGGGGTGCCACTCCAACCTTGATCGACCGGCCCCCCAATGGGCATAGCGTCACGGATTTTGCGCATCGCATCGTGAAAACCCACACCGGAAGGAGGCTCAGACTCCCATGGCATCCCGAATCTCTGCCGGTAAGCGCCTTGTCCGCACGTTGAATAAGTCGCTGCGCGACGGCACCGAATGGACCGAAACCGAGCTCTTAACGCTGGATCTGATCGAGGCGGCCGCCGATCGGATGGCGGTGCTCAAGGCTCTGTTTGTGGCTGAGGTCTCGAAGCCGACGCGGTCGACGAGACGGATCACGGAGGTGTCGGCGGAGATCCGGCAGACCGAGGCGAGCATTCAGAAGTGGATCGCGGTGCTTGACCCGTACATGCAGAAGCAGCCGAGGTCTCGTCAGCATCAGCAGGCCGCGTGGTCGCGGTGGCATGGCGCGTCTTAAGTCCCGCGCTGTAGAGGCGGGTTTACGAGAGTTCCTGCTTGAGAAGGCGATTGCCTTTCGGGAGTTGTGTGGGCAGACACCGGAGATGTACGCCGAGCTGTTAACACCGGTCGATGCGCTTATCGGTGATGAGCCGTACCGGCTGTATCGGTGGGAGCTGCCCGACGATCATCCCGAGCGTGCTGCTGACGGCCCGAATGATGGTTTGGTGCTCACCGCCGACGACAAGCTGAGGCCCGGCGAATGAAGCCCTGCCGCGCGCACCAGCGTGTAGGCACGGTCAGCTGCCACTGTTGGCGGCTAGCCAAGCGGATAGAACGGCCTGGGCGAGTTCGTCGTCAGTGAGTTGCAATTCGCGGCCGCGCTGTTGGACGTCCTCTAACAGTTGGGGATCGACCTTGCCGGGGATCTTGGTCGGGGGGCCGGAGGGCTGTCGTGTAGACGGTGGGACTATTAGTTCGTCGCGGGGGAATAGGTCAATCAGGGACATCATTTGCTCGGCGGTGATGTGCATGGGTTTTCCGCGCTCAACCCACTTCAAGATCTTCACGGCTGCCGATTCTTTGCACACACCCTTGTTGTGGACGAAATCATTTCTGATGAGACGGATGTCGCCGAAGAAATCGTTCAGCACGTCGTTGCTGCGGACTTTCGTTTCCGCTTGTCGGTCAAAGCATTTGGCGATGCGGCCTCGGAATTGTTCCTCCCACAACGAGTATGCGTAGCTGAACCACTGTGCGTAGGAGACGGCCTGCACTTCGGGGTAACTCTCGACGGTTTTCGGTCTGGCCGCTGCCACCATAATCACAGCGCCGCCGTTTATCGCGGACACAAGATCCTGCATGTGTACGCGGCCGGGGCCGCCCGTCTCTGCGTAGTCGAGTGTCTTCACGTCGAAGTAATGACCCACGTCGGTCGGCAAATACCCTTGCAGAAACCGCTGGTGTGGTCCTTCCCACCCGGCGACCTTTTGGATCAGGACGTTGTGTGAGGTCAGTGTGACGACGAGAGAGATGAGGAACGCTCGCTCCAACTCGCCGATGATCTCGTCGATCGAATCGTCTGCTGCCATCTGAACTTCCAGTAGGGGTAAGGCATTTTCGATGGAATTGATGAGGGTTCGTAGGGTTTCGTCGAACCCGTCCCCGAACGAGAGATCGCGCACGGCCTGCGCTACGGGGTCGAGGGTCTTCGCCAAGTGGGTTTCGCCGCCGAGGTTTTGGCTCTGGAGAGTGAGTTTGATTTGGTCGCGTGCCGTACTCGTCATGACTTCTCTGTCGCGTTCGCCGATGACTCGTACGCCCTGCTGATGTTTCGCGGCTTCCGCGAATGCGGCAAAAGATTCTTCGGCCGACTGGAGTATCGCCAACTGCTCGCGAAGGACTCCGAGCCAACGCTTGCTGCGACTCTGTTTGTACATGGGCTAACCCCTCGGCGACGATGGCTGGTGTTTCCGCATTGCGTGTCTACTCCTCTGCCCGTATCCCAGGTGGCAGCGGCGATCCCGATGGCCGCTCGCTAGGGGCCAGCGTCCAGTCACCGTGCACAACCGATACGCCGTGTCGTTTAGGGCCGAATGTCCTTTTGCGGTCGATGAATCGGACGATGGGTCGTGCGCGCGTTGATTTGCCGAGGTGCCCCTCAAGGCCCAGCGGCCCGACCCGATACACGAATTGCTTGCTGTGGTTCCGGCCAAGTACCACCGGCTGGAATTCGTCACCATCGTCTGGCCCGATGATCTTTTTCTGGACGCCGGGAGAAATGTCGGTGACCGTCACGGTGAGCGTCGGGTCTACAGCGTTGCCCGCGACGAAAATGCTGTCGCCGCGCTCGGGGGCACGGTCGAATTCCCATTCAAGCGAAACCAGCGTCGTCTCGACGTCGCCGGTATTGGAGATGGTCACTTGCGCCTCCCAGCCAAGGAACGTACGGCCGGACCCGTCGTGATGCCACCTCGAGGCCCCGGCGACCCGGTCGTCTTCGAACACGACGTTCGGGCGATTCCACCAGTTGGCTTTGATCTGCCAGCCGAGAGCCCATCCACCCATCACGGCGGCGATGGTGGAGACAACGTTGGCGTAGACATCGCTCATAGCTGAGAAACAATAGCGACGGCACGCCCTGAATGGACCGGGGTGCACAGCAATTCTTGCCCGAACTGACCTTCAGATGCGCTCGGCGTAAACGCTGTCGATAGACAGACCAGAGGCTCGCATTCGTAGCTGGCCGTCGACGTGGCGGCGTGCTGCGGCCTCGGTGTAGTGGGACTGCCGCAGTTCGTTCGGTTTCCCGTTCCGCGTTTCGGTCCATTCGACGCGGTAAAGTGCGGTGCTCCGGGTCAGCGCTACCCGCGTCACGCACTTGACGATCACCAGCGCACTTTAGACGCAGGCACCGACTCACCGACAACACGAAATCAGCAGCTTGACGTCGGCCGCCACCCCTAATCTGATTTCTGTGACACAGCTTGGCGATCTATTGGCTCGGTTGGATGCCGACCCATATCGGCGAGGCAAGCAGTTCGAACACATTTGTAAGTGGTTTCTGACCCACGATCCCGTCTACGCGCATGAGCTTCGCCAGGTATGGCTGTGGGATGAGTGGCCTGCTAGGTGGGGCATAGACGCAGGAATTGACCTTGTAGCCGAGGACCGCAACGGACACCTGTGGGCGATCCAGGCCAAGGCGTACGACCCTGCCTGCAGGATCACCAAGCGGGATGTGAACAAGTTCCTCGCCGAGTCTGGCCGAGCACTTTTCACGTACCGCATGTTGATCGCCACGACCAACCTCATCGACCGCATCGGCGAGCGCACGATCCAGGATCAAGAGAAGCGGGTCACCTTCTTCCGGCTCAACGACCTCCAGGCCGCTGACGTGGACTGGCCTGCATCACCGATGGCACTGCGTACCGCGCGACCGCGCAAACCCGCCCGCCCACACGACTACCAGCGCGAGGCGATCAAGAAGGTGGTCAAGCGCTTCGAGTCGGCGGATCGCGGACAACTCATCATGGCGTGCGGGACGGGCAAGACCCTGACGGCGCAGTTCATCCGCGAGAAGCTGGCCGCCGATCGGACCCTTGTCTTGGTCCCGTCCCTGTCGCTGTTGAAGCAGACGCTGAACGTGTGGCGGGCTAATAGTGCTACCGAGTTCGCCTCCCTGCCAGTCTGTTCCGACGATACGGTCGCGCGGGACGACGATGATGTCGCGGTGTCGCACACTAGCGACCTCGGTGTGCCTGTGACCACCGACCCCGTCGAGATAGCGGCGTTCCTGCGGCAACGGTCAGGACCACGGGTGGTGTTCGCCACCTATCAGTCCTCACCGCAGATCGCCGAGGCGTTCCTGCTGAGTCGGGTGCCCGCCTTCGACCTGGTCATCGCCGATGAGGCGCATCGCTGCGCCGGTCCTGTCTCCTCGGACTTCGCCACCATTCTCGACCCCCAGGTGATCAAGGCGCGCCGCCGATTGTTCATGACCGCCACTCCGCGCTACTTCACCGGCCGGGTCGTGCGGGAAGCTGAAGAGGCCGAGTTTGAGGTCGCCTCGATGGACAACGAGGCGGCGTTCGGTCCGGTGTTCCACCGGCTCGGGTTCGCCGAGGCGATCGAGCTTAAGCGGCTCACCGACTACCAGGTAGCCGTGGTGGGCGTCGACGATGCCACCTATCGCGACTGGGCGGAGCGGGGCCGGTTCGTGACCATGGATGGCACCGAGGTGACCGATGCCCGCACGCTTGCCGGACAGATCGGGCTGGCAAAAGCCATGCGTAAGTACGATCTTCGTCGCACTATCTCGTTCCATTCGCGGGTCAAGCGGGCGCGGGAGTTTGCCGTATCCATTCCTGAGGTGATTGCGTGGATGCCTGCCCGTCAACGCCCTAAGGGGGCGCTGTGGGCTACACACGCATCGGGTGAAATGCCCGCCGGTGATCGATATGTACTGCTCCAACATCTTGCCCGCCTTGACGAGAGCGAGCGCGGCCTGCTGACCAATGCGCGCTGCCTGGCCGAGGGGGTCGACGTTCCCACCCTCGACGGCGTGGCCTTCATCGACCCGCGCCGCTCTGAGGTCGACATTGTGCAGGCCGTCGGGCGCGCCATCCGGCTCGCACCCGACAAGACCGTCGGCACCATCGTCATCCCAGTGTTCATCGACACCAACGAAGACCCCGAGACCGCCCTCGACGGCTCGGCGTTCAAGCCGGTGTGGGACGTCATCAAGGCGCTGCGCTCACACGACGATGAGCTTGGTAAGCAACTCGACGAACTCAGACGGCAGGTGGGCCGGCTGGGCCAACGCGGACGGCCACGAATTCCCCCCAAGATTCACTTCGATCTCCCCGCGAGGGTGGGAGCCGACTTCGCCCGCGCCTTCGACGCGCGACTCGTGGAGCAGACCACCGCGTCGTGGGAGTTCTGGTACGGGCTGCTGGAGCGGTACGTAGGAGAGAACGGGACCGCGTGGGTGCGTGGCACGGAGATGTACGAGGGTTACCGGCTCGGGCAATGGGTGCTCGTCCAGCGGACCAAGTGGAAAACACTCCCCGAGGACCGGAAGGTCCGTCTCCTGGCCATTCCGGGCTGGATAACTGATGTCCGTGAATTCCAATGGGAAGAAGGCTTTTCGCATCTTGTGCAATACGTCGCACAGGAAGGCGATGCCCATGTCCACGACGAATGGGTAGCCGAGGATGGGTACCGCCTGGGTAAGTGGGTGGGGAAGCAGCGGAGCAAATGGGACAAGCTCACCGACGGGCAGCGAAAGCGTCTGTCGGAGCTCCCCGGTTGGACGCAGGATGCGATAACCGCCCGCTGGGAGACCGGCTACCGATTGCTTCAGCAGTACGCAGCCGAGACAGGCGACGCGAACCCTCCACAGGATTACGTGGTGGAGGGGTTCAATCTCGGCATCTGGGTCCGCACTCAGCGGGCGCGGTGGGAGTTCTTGTCCGAGGAAAGGCAGGAGCTGCTTCGTCAGATTGACGGCTGGATGGTGGACCTGCTGGGTGAGAAGTGGGACCGGACATGCCGCATGTTGGAAAAGTACGCGGACGAGAACGGTACTTCGGCGGCGAAGCAGACGCTGCTGATCGACGGTGTTCCCGTGGGTCGGTGGGTCAGTAAACAGCGCGACCGTTGGGACTTGCTGACAGATGAACAGCGCGCCCGGCTCAAGAAACTCCCGGGATGGACTCTCGACGCTCGAGGGGTTTGGTGGGAGGAGGCGTACCAGAGGCTCCATGAGTACGTCGGTCAACACGGAAGCGTCCCGCGGGGGAAGCTTGTCTACAAAGGGTTCCGTCTTGGAGCATGGATCATTAATCAGAAGAGCCGTTGGGACACGCTCACACCCGAACGCCAACAGCGTCTTTCAATGCTTGCGGGCTGGACTCTCGAAGCCCATCAAGACCGATGGGAGGACGGCATCCAGCGCCTTGAGGACTACGCAAAAGCCAACGGAACTGCGCGGCTTCCGAATAGGAAATACATCCACAACGGGTTCAAACTCGGCGGCTGGGCGGACAGGCAAAGGGACAATTGGGAGAACCTCAGCGAAGACCGCAGATCACGCTTAGACGCTCTGCCGGGCTGGGTCCCGAACGTCAAGCAGGCGCAGTGGGACGAGGGGTACGAGTACCTACTGAAGTACATCGAGCAGAACGGCGACGCGGCAGTCCCGACAGGAACTGTGTTCGACGGTTACAAGCTGGGTCAGTGGGTCACGGTTCAGCGAACCATGTTTCGACGGGGAGCTATTAAGCCGGAGCGCCGCGCGACGCTCGGGAGGCTGCCCGGTTGGGTATGGAAGGCGAGGTAGGACGGCAGCCCTCGCAATTCCAGAATGTCCGGGGATCTTCTGGTACTAAAAATCGAGACTTCCGACCAAAGTCCGCGCGGCCCCCTGCCGTACGCCAACCAGCGAGAAAACGGGGGCATTCGGGGCTGTTCGCCGACGTTGACAAAACGCTCTGACCTGCAACAGGCGGATACTGACGAACGCCCGCGTACCTGGTTCGCATATCTGGGGGTCAAGTGGTCGCAGGTTCAAATCCTGTCAGCCCGACAATGAAAGAAACTCGCCGGCGAAGCCGAGCGAGTTTTTTTATGTCCGGGGACACGATGCCGGTTCCTGTCAGCCGGACCAGAGTTTCAGCAGTGCACAGGCGGTTTCGGAGAGATTTCGGAGCTGCCTCTTTCGTCTCTGAGTGAGCTTGGATAGCAGCGACAGGTCACAGGTCAGTCATCCGGGTCAGTCAACGGCGACGCTCTCGACTGAGTCCAGGTTGACAGCAGACCGGCGCGGGATCGGATCGCCACCGGGTTCGAGCAGGACCTCGCTGGCGAGGCTGCGGATTGTCGTCGTGCACGGCGCAACTATCGCGCGATCGCCGCGTCGCGCGAGAGAAACACGACTGGGCGTCGACCGATCTCGACCAATTCGCACCACCACACCTCCCCGCGGACCGGAAGTGGGCTCACGAAGCGGCCGCTGCCTGTCGAAACGACGCGAGGTCGCCCCATTCGTCTGGCTCATCGAGCGGGTGCTTGTCGTACGCGGCGTAGCTCGCGTCCACCTCGGCGGAGCGGTGACGAGCAAGCAACGCTTCGAGGGCCTCGTCGATGAGGGCGGCGTCGGTGGCTCCCGAGCGCACTTTCCGGGCACCCGCAAGCAGCTCGGCGTCTACGGTCGTGCTCAGCCGTGCTCTACTCATGCCATAAGTGTGCCACGCAGGGCCCTGGGCGCGCGGCCATCAGTCAGGCAGCGGTGTTCCGCTGCCTGCACCCTCAGGCGATGAGCAACACCCACACCGCAGCTGCGGATACCACGACCGCCGTTCCGTAGCTGCACACCGCGATCACCCGGTCGAACCGGCCAAGTTGCAGCCCGTGCTCGATCGTGAACCGGATGCGGTGTGCGAAGTGGAACAGGGCGAGCACACACACGCCGAACAGCACCAGTTTGGTGAACGGATTCCGGACGACCGCCAATAGATGGGCATGGTCCGGAGCGCCGAGCCACCCGAGTGGAAACGCCACCCCGAACAGGAACAGTAGGACGGGCAGGACGAGTGCGGCCACCATGCCGCCGCCGCTGAACAGCAGCCACAGGAACGGCTCGGCCGACCGTTGATGCCGTGCGGATGTGCTCATGACAGGACCACCCAGGCCAGCACCGCCGAGACGACCACCCATGCCGCGTAGTGCGCCGCAAGGATCGCGCGAGCGGGTACACGGCGTCCCCGAATGTGGGGCACGATCGCACGCGGCGCCGAACCGAACCAGGTAACCGCGTGCAGCAGAAGGAAAATCAGTGCGATGACGTTGAGCGAGACCACAAGCGGATTGGCACTCCAGTCCAGGAACCGAAGGTAGGAATCCCGTCCGGCGCCAACCGCATGCACCAGCAGCAACAGATACACAACAGACCAGGCCACGAAGACACAACTGATCTCGCGAAGCATGAACAGCAGGTACGACCGCCGCTTCGCCCACCAGAACCTGGCGATCGGCTGACGATACGCGCGCGCCGGCGTGGTCATCGCGCGCTCCTCGGGAACAGCAACTCCTTCACCGATTGTGTTGCCGCGGTGAGCTTGTAGCGCTGTATGGCGCCGGCCGGATCGACTCCCTTTGGGCAGGCCGTCGAGCATTCGCCCACCAGGGTGCACGCCCAGGCGCCGTGGTCCGCCGCGAGCACGTCCCGCCGGTCCGCCGCGCCCTCATCGCGCGAGTCCAGGTTGTAACGCTGGCCCAGCGCGATCGCCGCCGGACCGAGGAAGTCGGGGTCAAGGGCGTACACCGGGCATGCCGAGTAGCACAGCATGCAGTTGATGCACATGCTGAACTTCTTGTACTCATCGAGTTCGGCTGGGGTCTGGAGGTATTCGCCGTCCTCGACGGACAGCTCGTCCTCGCGGATGATCCACGGCTTGACGGTCGGCAGCTTGGCGATGAAGTCGCTGATGTCGACGACGAGATCGCGGATCACCGGGAAGTTTCGCATCGGCTCGACTCGCACGGGTCCGGGTAGGTAATCCACGAGGAAGGTCGCGCACGCCAACTTCGGGTCGCCGTTGATCGTCATGCCACAGCTGCCGCAGATGCCCATCCGGCACGACCACCGGAAGGTCAGCGTCCCGTCGAGCTGATCCTTGATGTAGTTCAGGCCGTCCAGGATCGCCCACTCGCGGGTGACGGGCACGTCGTAGGCCTGCACGACCGGCTCGGACTCGATCTCCGGCCGATACCTGGAGACCTCCATGACGATTCGCTGCGCCATCACTCCACCTCCCGTCGCCTCGCTCGCCCCTACCTCCCGTAGACACGCTCGCCCGGAGGCCAGCGCGTGATCGTCACCGGAAGGTAGTCGACGCGCGCGGCTCCGTCGGACTCTCGATGAATCAACGTGTGTGCCAAGAAGCGCTCGTCGTTGCGCTTGGGGAAGTCTGTGCGTTGGTGCGCACCGCGCGATTCTTCTCGGCGCAAGGCGGATTCGACGATGGTCTGCGCGATGTCGAGCATCCCCGACAACTCGAGCAGCCCCGTCAGCTCCGTGTTGAACGTGTGGCTGTGATCCTCGATCCCGACTCTCGCGAAGCGCTCCTGCAGCACCCGGATCTGCTCGACCGCCTTTGTCAATGTGGGTCCATCACGGTAGATCCCGGCGGCCGTCTCCAACGTGGCCTGCATGTCCGCCCGGATGTCGGCGATTCGGTCGTCCCCATCGACATGGCGGCTGAGCTGACGTTCCAGTCGCCGCGTCTCGGTGCGTGCCTGCGCCTGAACTGAAGGTGAGGTGCCGCGGGCGGTCGTCGCGTACTCCGCGGCGGCGCGGCCGGCTCGGGCACCGAACACCAGCAGCTCCGGCAGCGAGTTCGAGCCCAACCGGTTGGCGCCGTTGATGCTGACGCATGCCGTCTCGCCTGCGGCGTAGAGCCCGGGAAACGTTGTGGCGCCGTCGATATCGGTGTGAACGCCACCCATCATGTAGTGCACCACGGGTCGCACGGGGACCAGCTCGGTCACCGGGTCGATGTGCTGGTAGTCGCGGCACAGCTCACGCACGAACGGCAGTCGTGTGTTGATCAGGTCGGCGCCCAGGTGCCGTAGGTCGAGGTAGACGACGGGTCCGTACGGCGTCTCGACCGTCCTTCCCTTCTCCTGCTCGTGCACGAACGCCTGGGACAGCCGGTCCCGGGGTCCCAGCTCCATACTGCGCAGCTTCGGCTCGGGAGTGGGCTCGCCGAGGTCGTAGTCCTGCAGGTAGCGGTAGCCGTCCTTGTTCAGCAGCCAGCCACCCTCCGCGCGCGTCGCCTCGGTGATCAGGATTCCGGTGAACGGCAGCCCGGTGGGGTGGTACTGGACGAACTCCATGTCCTTCAGCGGTGCGCCCGCCCGGAACGCCAGGGCCATTCCGTCGCCGGTCTTGATGCTGGCGTTGGTGGTGAACGGAAACACGCGCCCACATCCGCCGGTGCACACGATCACGGCGTCGGCGAGGATCGTCTCGATGCGCCCGGTCGCCAGCTCGATGGCGACAACACCGCATACCCTGCCGTCGTCGACGAGCAAGGTCGTCGCGAACCACTCGTCGTAACGGACGATGTCCGGGTAGGCGAGAACGCGCTGAAACAGCGTGTGCAGCAGGTGAAATCCGGTCTTGTCGGCGGCGAACCACGTGCGCAGCTTCTTCATGCCGCCGAACGCGCGAACGGCAATGCGGCCGTCCGGCTTACGGCTCCACGGACAGCCCCAATGCTCCAGCTGCAACAACTCCCGAGGCGCCTCGGCCACGAAGGCCTCGACCGCGTCTTGGTCGCACAGCCAGTCACCCCCGGACACGGTGTCGTAGGCGTGCTCGTCGAGGCTGTCGTCCTCGCCCGCCACGCCGGCGGCGCCGCCCTCGGCCGACACGGTGTGGCTGCGCATCGGGTACACCTTGGAGACGATCGCCACGCTCAGGAGCGGGTTCGTCTCGGCGATCGCGATCGCCGCGCGCAGCCCCGCACCGCCCCCGCCGATCACCACTATGTTGTGTGACGCCGTCATCGCGGTCGCTCACGCCTCGAACGTCTCGTGTTCGCCGGTGCGCTCGTCCTTCAGGACTTTGCCGTCATGTCGCGTGGTCCGAAAGCGCGTGGTTCCGTCGTGGTACACATGCCGGATCTCGCGGCAGCCGCAGGCGTACTTGAGGTCGTCGTATTTGAAGCCGTCATCATCACCCTCGACGTGGTGATCACCATCTACCGTGCGCCCGCAGGGCGCCTTCTGCTTCGTGAAGTGCGTCAATGTTGTATCCATCGGCCCGCCTCCTCCGATGTCAGGCGAGTGATCTAGATCACGTCACCAGGATATGCCTGCAGAAGGCTTCCGCGCGAGACCGTGCAAGCGCTCACGGCACCAGTAACAGCTTGCCCACCGACTTGCGGTTCTCCATGTCGGCGTGGGCTTGTGCCGCATCGGCCAGGGGATACTCGCCGAAGATCTGGACCTTGAGCTTCCCGTCGGCGATCCAGTCGAAGAGCTGTGCGGTGTGAGCGCGAAGGAGGGCAGGAGTGGCGATGTGGTCGCCGAACACCGCGTAGCCGATCTTGATGCTCCTCGGCAGGCTCATGATGTCGATCGGACCGGGTCCGCCGAGCACCGGGCCATACCAGCAGAACGTGCCGGATCGGCGGAGCACGTCGAGTGATCCCTGGAATGTCGAGGGTCCGGAGCCGTCATAGACGACGTGCACGCCTTCGCCCCCGGTGAGCCGTAGTGCCTCCTGCGCGAACCGGCCCTCACTGTCGACGATCACGTGGTCGGCTCCGGCCTCCTTGGCCGCGGAAACCTTGGCCTCCGAGGAGACGCGGCCGATGACGTGGCCGCCGCGCAGCTTGATGATCTGGGTCAGCAGCAGGCCCAGGCCCCCGGCGGCGGCGTGGACGAACGCGGTGTCACCGGGCTGCACCGGGTAGAAGTCGGTCGCGAAGTGGCTTGCGGTGAGGCCCTGCATCATCACCGAAGCGGCCACACGGTCATCGATCGCGTCGGGGATCGGCACCAGCGACGTCGCCGGAATCGCGATCCGCTCGGCGTAGCTTCCCGGCGCGTACACCCAGGCCACCCGCTGGCCGATGGAGATGTCCTCGACGCCCTCGCCCAAGGCCAGGACGCGCCCGGCACCCTCAACGCCGAGGATCTTCGGATCGGGGACTTCGGTCCACGCCATGCCCTGTCGCACACCGATGTCCATGAAGTTCACGCCCGCGTGGGCGATCTCCACCAGTGCCTCGCCAGGACCCGGCGTGGGATCGGGACCCTCGACGTACTCCAGCACTTCCCGGCCGCCGGCGCCGTTCATCGTCACTGCCTTCATCGATCTACTCCTATTTAGAATGAATATTCAATAATGTGAGGAAGTTAGGGCTATCGGATCGCCCGCAACGTCATCGTGGCCATCTCGGTCAGGGCGGTGGGATCCGCGCCGCCGCGGCCAGCGACGCGGATGCCGGAGATGTTGCCGACGAGGAACCCGACGGCGACGTCGGGATCGATGTCGACGGCGATGTCGCCCTCCCGCTGTGCGTCGCGAATCCGTCCCGCGACGGCGGCGTGCAAACCGGCCGCCAGGGCGTCGTTGATCTCGGCGAGATCGGGCCGCGATGCGCCGAACTCACAGATCGAGCCGACGCCAAGACACGGCTGATCGGCTGTTTCGACCACTCTGCGCAACATCGCCTCGATACCGTCGATGGCACGTGGGCCACTTCTTAGGGCATCGAGGTGGGCAGCGCACTCGCCCATCCCGTACCGCCGGACCGCCGAGCAGTACAGCTGCCACTTGTCACCGAAGGTCGCGTAGAGGCTCTGCCGTCCGATCCCCATCGCCGCCACCAGCATCTGGGCGGAACTGCCCTCGAACCCATGCTCGCGAAAGACGCCAATCGCGGCGTCAAGCGCGTTGTCCGCGTCGAACTGACGAGTTCTGGCCATGGGTCAACCATAGACTTGTTGGAATGATCGTTCAAGTATGTTGGCGACACGTCATGTCAGACGGTGGCAGGTTCTGATCGCGACAGCCGACCAGAGTTCAGTTCGACGGCGCTGGGTTCATCGACCCGATGAAGTAGGTCTCTTTGCCGGTCGGATACCCGCCGCCGTTGGTGGCGATGTGCACGTGGTCGAAGTGGTTGGCCGTCTCATTGCCGTAGTTCTCGGTCCAACTCGGCGCGCCGATGCCGGGGTAGAAGCCCTGCCGCCAGATCACGTGGAGCACGCCCCAGCGCTCCGCATTGGCCAGCGCCAACCCGGCGATCTGGTTGCCGAGCTCGATACCCGCCTCGGAGTGGTAGTTCGGGATCATCACATCGATCGCCAACCCGTTGGGATGCCACTTCAAGGGGTCCTGCCGGGCCCCGCCGATCGTGGTGATCTCAGGAAACAACACGCTGATGGCGCGGGCCACCCAGATGGTCTTGACCTGCAGGCCCTGCTCCGGCGTGATGCCTGCGGGTAGCGCGAACTGGAAGTCCCAGGCTGCCGACGGCGTGCTCGCCGCCATCAACTCCGCCTTCGCGGGGCTGGCGATGTCGGGGGCGCCGGGCGCTGCCGATCCCGGGTCTGTTGGCGCCACCGCCGCAGTCTCATCGCAGCAGGGCGCCGATGTGTTCTGGGCGTAGACCATGGCTGCGGCCAGCACGACAGAGGCCGCGAGCGCGAATGCGCGGCCTCGTCCGTTGGCTAACGGTTTGCTGCCCACGAGCAGCACTTTACTGGCACGTCAGACGCGTGTGGCCTAAAGCGGCCGAGACTCAGCGCAAGTAGGTTTCGGTGCCTGTCGGGTACCCGCCGCCGTTGGTGGCGATGTGCACGTGGTCGAAGTGGTTCTGGGTGTCCGAGCCGCGGCTGCTCATCTGACGCGGAGCGCGGCCGGGACCGTAGGAGGTCTGCCGCCAGAGCGCGTGGTTCAGGCCGAATCGCTCCGCATTCTCGAGGACGAACGCGACGATGCGGTCACCGAGGGCCTTACCCTCGGCCGAGCGATAGTTCGGGATCATCACGTCGATCGCGAGACCGTTCGGATGCCATCGCATGGAGTCCTGCCGTACCCCACCGATGTTGAGGATCTCAGGGAACATCCCGCTGACCGCGCGGGCCGCCAGGATGGTTTCGACCTGGAGACCCTTCTCGGGTGCGACACCGGGGGGCAACACATGCCGGACCACCAGACGGGCCGCTGGTGGGGTTGCCTGGATCGGCGGGGGCGGTGTCACGAGCTCCACGGCACTGGGAGCCGTTTCCTCGGTGCTCGCAGCGACTGTGTTCGTAGCGGTGTCGGCGCCTGTGGCGAGCAATGTGGCGGCCGGGACGATTACCGCTGCCACGGCTACCTGACAGCGGCGCCGGGCGTTGGTTAACCTGTGCCTTCTCACCGCGGGGACCCTACCGGCGGGTCTACGGGGAAAAGCAAATCGTCGCTACATATCTGGTGTGGTGTGAAAATATCGCGCGCAGCGGCCATTTCGCGCTAGTCGCGACAGCGCGACTCTGAAATGTGCTGTGATTCAGCATCTTTCGAATGCGTGAAACCAGTCGCTGACTTTTTGGGTGCGTATGCGGGTGGGAGAGAACACATCACACTGACTTGGTCAGTGTGAGCAACGCCGCATGTTGACACTCTTGACCAATTGTCTCGGCAGTGCCTATGGAAGTGGGCGCTTGGGTCAGGCGACCGCCACCGCTTCGCGCGCCATCACCTCTTTGGCGGCGCGCTCGCCGGAGCGGACGGCGCCGTCGATGAATCCGTACATCACAGCCGAGCTCTCGGTGCCGGCCCAGTGGATGCGGCCACAGGGTTCGCGCAGGGCGGGCCCGAACTCGGTGAGCACACCCGGTGGGGTGTGGGCGATCATCCCGCCGCCCGAGTAGCGCTCGATCGCCCAGTTCTGCTCGACGTAGTCAATAGGCGTCAGGGCCCTATCGCCGAACCGCTCGGCGACGGCCTCGAGCACCACTTTCTTGCGCTCGGCCTCGGTGAGCTGTCCGATCTGGCGTGCGACGGGCCCCTCAGTGATGACGGTCAGCACTCCGGGGCTACCGGTGTCGGTGCAGGAGTCGATGGTGAGGTTCGCCGGTGACCCCGGTGCGAAGGACTGGCCCGACAGTCCATCGGCACGCCAGAACGGCGCGTCGTAGACCAGAGCGATCTTGTACACCGCGCCCGTGGGCATCCGCTGGTGCAGAAACGATCGATCCACCGGCAGCATCGGGTCGTAGAGGATGTGGCTGGCGATCGAGATCGGCACCGTCACGATGACCCGACGCGCGCGCACCACCATGTCCTCGGCGTGCACCGTGACTCCATCGGCGTCCTGAGCGATGCTGTGGACCGGTTTCGACAGATGGATCGCGTCGCCGAGCTCGGCCGCGACCGCCCGATGAATGGCACCCATGCCGCCGACTGGCCGGGCGTCCTCGGCGGCGTCCTTGACCCCCAACACGAAGCCCGGCCCACCGGACGACGCCATTTGGTACAGCACGAACAGCAGCGACACCTCCGAGGCCGCCGAGGTGTACAGCCCGGAGATGGAGGATTCCAGCAGTTCATGGGCGGCCTTTGACAGGGTGTTCCGGTCCAGCCACGCCGCCCAGCTCAGCCGATCCCACTTGTGCGCCTTGGGCGCCTCCCACGGGGCGTGCACCGGAATCGACTTGCACATCTGGGTCAGTTCGAGAAAGACCGTGCCGATATTGGCGACGGCCCACGGGCTCATCGACAGCGGAATGGTGCCCTTGTATCTGTACTTCTTGCCGTCGACGAACATCATGGCCTCGCCGTCGGCGTACTGCTTGTAGCTCGGCACCCCGAACTCGTTCATGAGCGCGTAGATGGCGGCCTGTCCCGGTCCGATCCAGGCGCCGCCCCGATCGATCCACGCCCCGTTGTCGCGGACCTCGGTGAAGGTGCGGCCACCGACGCGATCGCGGGCCTCCAGCAACGCGACCGAATGGCCCGCCTGTTTCAGGCGCAGCGCGGCGGTCAATCCGGCGAATCCAGCTCCCACTACGCAAAGGTCCACGTCGACCATGAGCTAACCCCATTGGTTGTCTGCGCGCGGCCGCCCCCGGCCGGGCACAGTGTTGCTCGCGCCCGCGAATCAAGCCGGGCGAAATACATGTCCAGCTAATACGCGTACTCGGAGCTGTTGTGGATGTCAATAACGCGGGTGCCACCCGATTGCGCCGGCAAGCAGTCAGCGGCGGGATGTCCGACAGGTCTCGCGCCAGGCAGGCGTCGTCATACCGACCTCATCACTCGCAGGCGACGCCGTCGCCGTCCCTGTCCAGACCTGAGCGATAGCCGGGTTCGCCGACATAGAGGGGTGCCGCGCCAGCGGCACGCGCTGCCGCGCAACTTCCGTAGTAGGCGCTCGACGGGATCTGAGGCACCAGCGGAACGATGGATGGCGGTGCTTCCGGCGCGGGAGGCAGTGGTTCGGACTCTGGGGCCGGTGGTTCGAAGAAGGGAACGGGAGGAGCCGCCGCTGTGACGGTAACTGTCGAAATCGCCGGCGGAAACGTCTCCGTCACCGTCGTCGGCGAGGCCGTCACCGTCATCGTCTTCGTCACGGTCGCTGCCGTTGGCGTGGCGTTATCGCTGCCAGAACCCATGTTGCCGAGAGCGATTGCCAGGAGCGCTGCGCCGCCGACACCGCCGGCGATGAGCAGTCGACGTTTGTCGGTCGGCGGTTTGGGTGGTGGTGATCCCCATTCGTGACCGTTCCAATACATCTGCCCTGCTATGCCGCTCGGGTCTGGGTACCAGCCAGGCGTGGGTGATGGTTGTTTGGTCACGGCGTCCCCCCGGGCAATTCTGCTGCGGTTGCCACGACCGGTGATCTCCGGCCAACGTCGCTGGTAGGCGTGGATGTCACCCGGATCACCGACGTCGATTCTGACGCAATCGCAAATTTCAGGACGAATGTACTCCTCCGGTCAATTACTGTTCGTGCACTACCCGCCACGGAAGGTCGGTTGTCACATGACGGCAGAGAACGTGGCGGACCCCGCTACCGCGCACGAACAGAGTCAGGGGAGTGGCTCCGAGCCGGAGCTGAAGCGAACTCTGGGCTCGTTTCAGGTGTTTGCGATCTCGTTCGCGTTCATCTCGGTGGCCGTCGGCATCTTCGCGACGTATGACGATGTGCTTGTCAGCGCGGGTCCGGTGGGGATCTGGCTGTGGATCGCCGCCGCGGTCGGGCAGGGTCTGGTGGCGCTGGTGGTGGCGCAGTTCGCGGCCCGCATCGCGTTGAGCGGCTCGTCCTATCAATGGGCTTCGCGACTGGCGAGCCCCAGGATCGGCTGGCTGTTCGGCTGGTTGACATTCTGGTACCTCGCCATCGCCGTGGTGGCGCTCGACAATGCGCTGGCCAGCCAGGCGCTCATGCCGCTGCTCGGCATGGCCGAGGACGAGGGCTCGGCCCGGCTGATCACCGTGGCGATCATGATCGTTCAGGCCGCGTTGGTCATCGCCTCCACGCGGCTGCTCGGCATGATCACCTCCGGCGCGGTCGGTGTTGAGCTGGCCATCGTCGTGGTGTTGGTGATCGGTCTGGCGGCCGTCATGGTGTTCACCGGCAGCGGCGACGTCGACAATCTCACCTCCCGCGGCATCACCGCCGATTCGCCCGACTACTTCGCCATCGGCGGCGGGTTGATGGCCGGAATGATCATGGGCCTCACCACACTTGTCGGCTTCGACTCCGCGGCCAATCTCGCCGAGGAGGCCAAGGACCCCTTCCGCAGTGTTCCGCGCGCGATCGTGGCATCGGTGGTCGCGGCGGGCGTGCTCGGGCTGGTGTTCCTGATCGCTCTCACCGTCGCGATCAAGGACGTCACCGCGGTGAGCACCGGCGGTTCACCGGTGGCCGCGATCATCCGGAGCCAACTCGGCCCCGTCGCGGAGCGAATCCTGCTGGCAGGACTGGTGTTCGCGATGTTCGGTGCCGGGATGGTGGTGATGGCCGCCTGCTCGCGGCAGGTGTTCGCCATGGCGCGTGACGAGCGCTTCCCCGCGCACGCCCTGATGCGACGGGTCAACCCGCGCACGCAGACCCCGGTGCCGGCGACCATCCTGATCCTGGCCGTGGGGATCGTCCTGATGCTCGCACTGCCCGGTGAGGCACTGCTGCAGCTCATCATCGGATCGACCATCCTGCCCGCACTTATCTACGGCGCGATCGTCATCCTCTACCTGGTGGTGCGTAAACGCCTGGAGCACAAGGAGGGTGGCTTCAGCCTCGGGCGCTTCGAACTGCCGGTCGCCGTCGCGGCGATGATCTGGGTGGCGTTCGTGCTCTTTGTGCTCGTCACCCCCGAGGCCGCGTTCGTGCCCGTCCTCATAGTGCTTGGCCTTATCCTCGCCGGCGGCGTCTACTTCGCCACGATGCTGGTGTTCCACCGCGAGGTGCTTGACGCCGAGGCCACCGAATGACCTCGGCCACTGCACGACCGGCCGGGTTGACCGGCCGAGTCGTGTGTCCGGCCGACTCCGAGTACCCGACGGCAAGCGCCGGCTGGAACCTGCTCTTCACCCACGAACCGATGGTGATCGTGTTCGCCCAGGAGACGCGCGATGTGGTCAACGCCCTCACGTGGGCGCGGCAGAACGGTGCCCAGGTTCGGGTGCGGAGCGGTCGACACTGCCTCGAGGGCTGGTCCAACGTCGACAACGGGATCGTGATCGACGTCAGCGAGATGAAGTCGGCATCGATCGACCTGGTCTCGAACACGGCGACAGTCGGCGCGGGGCTCAACCAGTTGGAGGCCGTGACCGAACTCGGCAGGGCCGGCGTCGCGGCGCCGACCGGGACCGAGGGGACCGTCGGACTGGTCGGCGCGACGCTCGGCGGCGGCTTCGGGCTGCTCACCCGCAGCTTCGGCATGGCCTGTGACAACCTCCTGGCGGCGGAGGTAGTCATCGCGTCGAACGGCGGTGGTGCCACAGCGATCACCGTCGACGAGACCGAGAACGCCGACCTCTTGTGGGCGCTGCGCGGAGCAGGAAACGGCAACTTCGGGATCGTCACGTCTCTGACCTACAGGACTCGTCCACTGTCGCAGACCGTTTACGTCACCGCGACATGGCCAGGCCTGGACGACCTCTCGCAGATCTTCGACGCGTGGCAGCGCTGCGCCCCTCACGTTGACGACCGCCTCACCAGCCAGCTCGAGATCCACCGCGAGGAGATCGCGTTGATCGCCGTTCTCGCATCCGGGTCGCAGGACGAGGCGATGCGGCTGCTGGCGCCGATCCTGTCAGTGGGCAGTCCCGTGGTGTCATCGACGAGCGCCAGCTGGGCCGACACCTACGCGGGTTTCCAGGTCCCGACCCTCCAGGAGCCCGCGAACTGGAAGTTCCTCTCGCAGTTCATCAGTGACCCGTTCCCGGCTGCCGCGATCGACCTGGTCGCCTGGTTCATGTCGAGGGCCCCGACGCCGGACTGCAACTACTTCGCCAACGCCCTCGGGGGAGCCGTCACGGGTAGTGAGCCCTCCGGCGGCGCGGCGTTCGCGCACCGCGACGCGCTCTTCTACGCCGAGCCCGGCGCCGGCTGGGGCACCCGTGGTGGATTACCGGCGACGGCCGACCCACTGACCGCGACGTGCCAGTCCTGGATCGACGAGTTCGGAGAGGCGTTGCGGCCCTTCGTGAGTGGCGCCTACGTGAACGTGCCGAATGTCGGCACGGCGGACTGGGGAAGCGCCTACTGGGGATCCAACCTCGACCGCCTCCGCACGATCAAGGCGACGTACGACCCGCACAACGTGTTCAGCTTCGAGCAGAGCATTCCCCCCGCCCCGCCACCGGAGGACAGGGACACGTGAGCCGATGGATCGTGACCCACATCCCCGCCGGGCTGCTGCTCGTCGGCCTGATCGTCGTCGTGGCCGGCGGAGCGATGCTCGCCCAGATGTACCTGCGGCGCCGGTTCCCGGTGCTCACGCAGGACGGGCACAACGACGTCACCAAGTTCACCTACGGCTTCATCGGATTCGTCTACGCGTTCTTCATCGGCTTCGTGGTGTCCTCGATGTGGGGTCAGGTCAGCACCGCAGATCTCAATGCACGCGCCGAGGGCGCCGCGGCGGCACAGATGGCCAGGGACTCGGTCGTATTCGACACCGCAGACCGCGATCGCCTCCGGCAGAGTCTTCTGGACTACGAGCGGGCCGCCGTGGACGAGTGGACCCGAGCGGGTGAGGTTCGCTCGCGTGAGGCCGACAATGCGCTGGCCCGCCTCTACGCCGCCTATGGCCAGGTCAAGGCCACGACCGACACCCGACAGAAGATGCTCGCGACGTCGTTTGCGAACCTGGACAAGGTCAGTCAGGCGCGGACCGTGCGAGTGCTCACGGCCCGCGATGACACCGGACCGCCCTGGCCGCTGTGGGTGGTGATCTTCCTGACGAGCGCGATGGTGGTCGGCACTGTCGTCATCTACGGCGTCGAACGACCCGTGCTGCATTACCCGATGGTGGCCATCGTCGGCACGATCGTCGCCGCCAATCTCTTTCTCGTACTGGAACTGTCCCATCCGTACGTCGGGGCGATCTCGACCTCCTCAGACCCGCTGCAGGAAGTGGAATGGGTGCTGTCCCAACCCGTTACGTAACGGCCTGGACCAGCGGCTAGACCTGGATCACCTCGACGTCAGCGGCGCGCAGGCGCTCCTGCCATTCGGGGCCCACCTGATTGGTCACCAGCACGTCGACGTCTGACCAGTCGATGGATCCGGCGCGGGAGCGCTGCCCGACCTTGTTGCCGTCCGCGAGCACCACGACCCGGCGTCCCTGTCGAGCCATCGCCGCCGCGACCTCCGCGTCGAGGAGGCTGTTGTAGCGCGGCCCGAGCTCGAGATCGATTCCGTCGCAGCCGAGGAACGTCGTGTCCACGGTGATCTGAGACAGTGCCGCGGTGGCCAGAGGGCCGCTGGTGCCGAACGAGGATGCCCGCAACGCCCCGCCGATCACGACCACCTCGATGGCCGAGACGCTGGCCAAGCGCTCCCCGAGGTTGAGCGCAGATGTCGCCACCCACAACGGTTTTGCCTGCGAGACCAACTCCTCGGCCAGCGCGAGGGTCGTGCTGCCATCGTTGAGCAGCAGCGATGCCGGCGGATCGATCAACTTGGACGCCGCCAGCGCGATGGCGCCCTTCTCACGCGCGTTTCGCTTGCGCCGAAGCTCGAAGGCCTCGTCCAGCGTGCTGGAGGACGTCGTCAGCGACGCGCCCCCTCGGACGCGCCTGACCAATCCACGCTTCTCCAGTGCCGCCAGATCACGGCGAATCGTCGGGGCGCTGGCACCGGTTGCACGCTGCATGTCGTCAATGGAGGCGAACTGTTGGCGCGAGATCAGGTCCAGTAGGTGCGCGGTGCGCTCCTCGGCGTGTTGGTCGGGCACAGATGCACTCTACTGATGATCACTAACGATCAGTATCGATCATCAAGTTGTCAGATATGATCGGTTGTGATTCGATCGTGTGATCGTCGTCTCGATTGGGAGGTTCACGAATGGTGGCGCATCAAACGCCGGTCCGCGTGTGGGCGGGTGTCGACCAGGGCACCACGAGTACCCGGACCAATCTGTACGACGACTCCGGTACCTGTGTCGCGTCCGCTCGGCGCCAGTCACTCACCAGGCACCCGCGCCCCGGCTGGGATGAGCAGGACGGCAATGCCCTCCTCGCCGCCATCGAGGACACCGTCCGCGAAGCCGTCGCATCTGTGCCGGGTGCCGAACTGGCGGGCATCGGTCTTGCCAATCAGGGCGAATCGATCATCGCGTTCGACCGACGCACTGGCGAACCGCTCTCACCGGCCATCCTGTGGTCCGACCGTCGCGCCGGCGCGATTGTCGACAGCGTGCGGGCGACGCCCTCGGCGGCACGGATCGAGGACGTCACCGGGTTGCGGCTGGACCCGTACTACTCCGCGGCCCGGATCGCATGGGCACTGCAGCACCTCCCGGAAGTGGCCGCCGCGGCGGCGTCCGGGACCCTGGCCATCGGCACACTCGATACGTTCTTCATCCATCGCCTGGCGGGAGGGGCGTACCTGACCGATCCGTCCACCGCCAGCCGGACCCAACTGATGGCGTTGGACGATCTGCGTTTCGACCCAGCGACCGCGGCCGCCTTCGGAATCGACATCGACCTGTTGCCCGCCATCGTTGACACCGTCCTGCCCGAACCGCTGCCGACAACGCTGGGAGCGCCGCTGTACGCCAGCGCGGCCGACCAGCTGGCGGCACTGGCCGCTCTCGGCGCCATCGCGCCGGGTGACACCAAGATCACCTATGGCACAGGCTGTTTCATCGACACCAACGTCGGTGCCCAACCCCGACGCCCGGGCCATGGCCTCATGCCGACCTACGGGTGGACAGTGTCCGGTGAGCCCAAGGCATGGGCGATCGAGGGCGGTGTCTTCAGCGCCGCGACCGCCATCGACTGGCTCGTCAGCCTCGGCCTCGCGCAGGACGCCTCGCAGGTCACAGCACTGGCGGCCGCCGCTGCGGCGGTGTCGAACCACGACCTGCGCATGCAACACCCGCTCTTCCTGCCGAGCTTCACCGGAATCGGTGCGCCGTGGTGGCGACCCGAGGCCGCCGGCGTGCTGGCGTGCCTGCGCGCCTCCACCACCCGGGAAGACCTGGCGTTCGCCGTCGTCGACGGGATCGCGCACCGTGTCACCGACGTCGTCGACTCCATCGATGCCGAACTCGGCGCAGCGGCGGTGCTACGCGCCGACGGTGGATTGAGCGCAAACAAGGCGCTCATGCAGCGCCAGGCCGACCTCTGCGGACGCCCCATCGCCATCGCCGATCACCACGACAACACCGCGGCAGGGGTGGCGGGCCTGGCTGCCATCGGCGCCGGCGAACTGGATCTGGCCGGACTTGCCGCACGTGCCAAGTTCACCTGCACCGTCGAACCCACACTGCCCGAGAGCCAACGGAATCTCGAGCGAGCCAGGTGGCGTGAGTTCGTCGAGGCGACTCCCGCGCTAGAGCCGCCCGCGCTGACAACTGCCGCCCAACGGCGGTCCGAGGAACGGATTTGATGAGCACACAGCATTACGACATCGCGGTCATCGGCGCGGGTGTGATCGGGGCGGCGATCGCCGCTGAACTGTCCCGTCACGACGTGCGTGTGGTCTGGTTCGAAGCCGCGCATGACGTCGCCGAGGGTGCCAGCAAGGCCAACTCGGCCATCGCGTGCACCGGCTACGACATGCCCGCGGGAAACCTGGAATCACAACTGATTCGTGAGTCCAATCCCGACTGGGAGAACCTCTGCCGCGCACTGGATGTACCGTTCCGCCGCATCGGCGCGCTATCGCTGGCCTTCGATGACGACGACGCGCAGTCGCTGCAACAGCTCGCGGCCCAGGCGGCCGATATCGGAGTTCACGCCGAACTTCTGTCCGGGGCGGCACTGCGTCGGGAGGCCAAGACGGCCGCACCCACCGCAGTGCAGGCGCTCCATGTGCCCGCGGAGGGCATCATCGATCCGATCAGGCTGACCATCGGGCTGGCCAAACTCGCGGTGTCCAACGGCGTGGACCTGCGTCGCTGCGCGCCGGTCACCGGCTTCTGGCACCACGAGTCCGGTGAGATCAGCCACGTCGTCACCCCGGGCGGGGCGGTATCGGTCGGCGCGGTCGTCAACGCCGCAGGCGTCAACGCCGACCACATCACCGACGCCGCGGATGCCGAGCCGTTCACGATGTGGCCGCGCAAGGGCCAGTTCCTGCTGCTCGACCGCGCGGTGGGACACCTCGTCCCGAAGATCATGTCGACCGCACCCACACCGCACACCCGCGGGATCTACGCGGTTCCGACCACCAACCGGACGGTCCTGGTCGGTCCCACCGCGGTTGACGGACTGGACCGCGCCGACAAGACGACCGACGCCGATACCCTCGACTCCGTCTGGGCACGCGCCCAGCGACTGCTCCCGGACATCAGCCGCCGCTACGTCACCAAGGCGTTCTCCGGCCTGCGCCCGGCCAGCGATACGACCTACCGTCTCGAGGTCTCGCTGAAGGTGCCCAACCTGGTGCACGCCAACGGAATACGCTCGACCGGCGTGTCGTCCGCGCCGGCGGTGGCGCGGTACGTCGCCGACCTCGTCGACCGCAACATCATCGAACTCACTCCCAGGCCGGACGTCAAGACGGCCATCGACGCCCTGCCCCGGCTGGCCGAAACCACCACCGATGACGCGGCCATCGGCTTCGTCGCTCGCCCGTGCGCCGCGCCCGACGAGCACCCGATGGTCGTGTGCGCCTGCGAGCACGTCACCGCCGCGGAGATCGCCGCCGAATGTCGCGGCCCGGTGCCCGCCACCTCACTCGACGGGATCCGCAAGCGGACACGTGCGATGGCGGGGCGGTGTCAGGGCGCGTACTGCTCGGTCGGCGTCAGCTTCATCCTCTCGGCGTCCACCGGCGAACAACCGGGGCAGATCCGCCAGGGCGAACCGGAGTCTCAGTGGCAGGCCGACACGAAATGACAAGAGCGCATATCGCCATAGCCGGTTCCGGATTGGCCGGCCTGCACAGTGCAGTCACCCTCAGCGCCTCCGCCGACGTGACCGTCTATGAGCGGCTTCCCGTTCCGGGCGGCGAGCACTGGGAGGATGTCGAGCACCGCCGTCTCGTCCGCCAGGCCATCACCAACGGTGTCCGGTTCTGTGCGGGCACCCAGGTGATCCGCTGGGAGGGTGATCGACTGCTCGCGGTCGGCGAGCGGGGCGGCATCGCGCCCGCCGACGCACTCGTCGTCGCCACCGGGCACCGGCCATCGACGCGGTCTGAACTCGGCATCAACGGAGACAGGTGTGCCGGCGTCCTGCCGGCCACATTGGCCCTGCATCTGCTCAAACAACAAGTCCACCTTGGCGACAACGTGATCATCGCCGGCACGTCGCACTGGTCGGCCGAATGCGCGACCGAGTTGAACTCGGGTCCGTCGCCGGCGGCTTCGGTCGTGTCGATCGGTGTGGGCGCCCGGATCTCGGCAACGCATGGCATGCCCAGGATCGCCGGTGTGACAGTCGAGTCCGAGACCGAGAGTCGACACCTCACCTGCAACTGTTTGATCCTCGGTGCGGCTCCGGTGCCGTATCGCAACATCGACGGCGCGATCCTCGACGACGCACCGGTCGTGTTCGCGCAGCGCCTCACCGATGAGCACGAGCCCGCAGGCCGGATCGGAATACGGTCCGCGCATCAAGCCCTCGCGCTAGCCGGCCACCAGTTGCCCCATGTTCCAGTCACTCCCAGGATCGGACTACCCCAATGAAAGTGACATCGCCCGTCGGCGAGTTCCCCTACACCTTCGAACGAATCCGGCTCGAGGGATCACACCTGATCGCCGAAGGACGAATGGGCACCTGGCCGGCACGGATCGAGGTCGGCGTCAGCGACATACCGCCGCCCGTCCGGATCGGCGTACTCGCCGCGGCGGTCGGTGCGCTGCTCACTGCGGTCATCGGACGCCGACGGAAAAACAAGCCCCGCAACGTTTAACAGCCCCACCCACCATTCAACGCTCGGAAGGAAGAACCGCCCATGGCCCAACTCGGCAATGCCGTCATCTATCTCATGATGGCGTTCGTACTCATCGGTGCGTGCGCACTGGCATTCCGTGGTGATCGGGGGATAGGACGCGAGTTCAAGGAGGGGTTGTACGCCCTGGGACCGCTGTTCGTCCCCGTCGCCGGCATCATGGCCGGCCTTCCCTACCTGGCCTGGCTCGTCGAGCACGTGCTCGGAAAGCTGTACGAGCCGTTCGGCGCGGATGCGGCGATGGCGGCGACCACGCTGATCGCCACCGACATGGGGGGCTATCAGCTCGCCGAGCGGACCGCCGACTCCCACGGTGTGTGGATGACGGCGACCATCACCGGATTCCTGGCTGGTGCGACGATCTCGTACATCATCCCGGTCGGTCTGGCGATCCTCAACGTCCGTGACCACAAGTACTTCGCCCTGGGGATCATGAGCGGCATCCTCACCATTCCGATCGGCGTCATCGTGACCATGGGCATTCTGCTGGCCACGGGTACGCCCCTGCGCCCTGACGTCGCCACCGATGGCCCGTCGACAGCCACCCTCGACGGGTTCTCGTTCTGGGACGTCCTGATCAACCTGTTGCCGGTGATGCTCGTGACCGTCGCCATCGCGATCGGCCTCTACTTCTTCACCCGGGCGATGGTCACCGGATTCATCTGGTTCGGTAGGGGTCTCAACGCCGCGATCTATCTGGTCCTGGCGGTCGCGATCGTCGAGCATGTCACCGGCTTCTTCAGCTCAACGTTCAGCTGGTGGGGCTTTGAGCCGATCATCGTTGCGGCCGAGGGGCAGATGGCTCCGCTGGAAGTGGTCGGCAACATCGCGATCGTGCTCGCCGGTGCGTTTCCGTTGGTCTACGCGATCCGAACCTACGCAGACAAGCCGCTGACCGCGGTCGGCAAGCGGCTGGGCATCAGCACAGAGGGCACGACCGGGCTGCTCGCCGCGACCACCAACATGCTGGCCGCCTTCCACTTGATCAAGGACATGCCGGCGAAGGACAAGGTTCTCGTCGTCGCATTCGGGACCACGTGTTCGGCCCTGATCGGTGACCACCTCGCGTTCACGGCCAACTTCCAGCCCAACCTGATCGGGCCGCTGATGATCGGCAAGATCGTCGCCGGCGTCACCGCGATGTTGCTCGCGGTGTGGATCGCGGTTCCCACGGCGCAGCGCATCGAACGTGAACGCGCACAAGAGGAAGCAGAGGACGCCGAGGTTCTCGACGGTGACGTGGACGAGGTCACGCTGACATAGTTTGTCGGCATCGCAGCGGGTGCGGGTCGAGGCGGCTAGGTTTCGTTCATGCCAACCGACATCACCGTGCGCGGATCCTTCTCGGCGTTTGAACCCCCCGAGAGGGCGACGGTCCACACATCGATCGCCTACGAGGGCCCCGCGATGGATTCGGTCTTCGAGCGGGTCGCACGCGACCTGGAGGCCGTGAAGGCGTCGATCGTCCCACTCATGGACGGAAGTCGCGGTGAGGTCACCTGGTGGTCGGCCGAGCAGCTGCACACCTGGTCGAATCGCCCGTGGAACAACGAGGGCAAGCAACTGCCGCTCGTCCACCACGCCAGTGTCGGTGTGGAGGCGAAGTTCCGCGACTTCAGCGCGCTGTCGCGGTGGATCGGCGAGCACATCGCCAGCATCGAGGGATTTCGCGTCGAACGCATCGACTGGGCGCTGACGTCGACGCGTCGAGACGAGCTGCTCAAGGACGCTCGGACCGCGGCCGTCGTCGACGCCGTCACACGTGCACAGCAGTACGCCGATGCGCTCGGATTTGGTGCGATACGTCCGGTCGCCATCGCCGACGCCGGGATGCTCGGCGTCGAACCCCGGCCCCCGGGTGGTCCCGCTGGTGGATACCTTCGGGCCAGTGCGATGTCCGCCCCGGGCACGACCGTCGAATTCGCGCCAGAGGACATCGAGATCTCAGCGTCGGTGGATGCGCGGTTCGCGGCCGGGTAGCGGCCGAGAAATGCGCCGGACCTAGGTGCAGCAGTTGGGGTCCAGCACGGTGCACAGCGCCACGACTGCGTCGCGGTGAGCCCGGTGGTAGACGTTCATGCCGCGCCGGTCGGAGTCGACAAGGCCGGCCCGCCGGAGCTGGGCGAGGTGATGGCTGACGGTGGACTCCGTAAGGCCGAGCGCCGCCGCGAGGTCGCCGCTGTTCTCCTCTCCCGCTGAGGAACTGAAGAGATAGGACATGATCTTCACCCGCGCCGGATCGGCGAGCGCCTTGAGCCGCAACGCGACCTCGAGCGCATCCTCGTCACTCATGGGACCTGCCGCCACGGGCGCGCAGCAGACCGGAGCGGACATGTCGATGGTCGGCAGAGCCTTGGGCATTCCTTGATGATGCCATGAAGATTGACATATATCAAAAAGGTGGCATGCTGGCCGTGGCGCGCTACTTCGATATAAGTCGCACAGGTAGGAAGGCTCACCATGTCCCGGATGCAACTCGCCCTCAATGTTGATGACCTTGATGCGGCGATCACGTTCTACACCAAGCTCTTCAACACCCCGCCCGCCAAGGTCAAGGAGGGCTACGCGAACTTCGCGGTCGCCGAGCCGCCGCTGAAACTGGTGCTGCTGGAGAACCCCGGCAAGGGCGGCACGATCAACCACCTCGGTGTCGAGGTGGAGTCCAGCGAGACCGTGCACGCGGAGATCGCCCGGCTCACCGGCGAGGGGCTGTTCACCGACGAGGAGATCGGCACCACGTGCTGCTTCGCCACGCAGGACAAGGTCTGGGTCACCGGGCCCGCCGGGGAGAAGTGGGAGGTCTACACCGTGCTCGCCGACTCCGACACCTTCGGCACCAGTCCCGAACACGCGAATGGCGGAACTGCTGAGGGCGGTGTCTGCTGCGGGGGTTCGGCTGCGGAAGCGGTGAAGCCGAGCAATGCCTGCTGCTGACACTCCCGGCATGACCACCCCGGTAGAGGCCGGCCACCCCGCTGTGGTCGAGAGGCTGTCGCTGCTCGACCGATTCCTGCCGGTGTGGATCGGCCTGGCGATGGTCGTCGGCCTGCTGCTGGGGCGACAGATCCCGGGATTGAACACCGCGCTGGATCGCGTTCAGATCGACGGCATCTCGCTGCCGATCGCGCTGGGCCTGTTGATCATGATGTACCCGGTCCTGGCCAAGGTTCGCTACGACCGACTCGACACCGTCACCGGCGACCGCAGGCTCCTGATCAGCTCGCTGATCCTGAACTGGGTGCTCGGCCCCGCGCTGATGTTCGCGTTGGCCTGGCTGTTGCTGCCGGACCTACCCGAGTACCGCACCGGGCTGATCATCGTGGGCCTGGCCAGATGCATTGCCATGGTGATCATCTGGAACGACCTCGCCTGCGGCGACAGGGAGGCGGCGGCGGTCCTCGTCGCGCTGAACTCGATCTTCCAGGTCCTCATGTTCGCGCTGCTCGGCTGGTTCTACCTCTCGGTGCTGCCCGGGTGGCTCGGCCTGGAGCAGACCACCATCAGCACGTCACCATGGCAGATCGCCAAGTCGGTGCTGATCTTCCTGGGGATTCCGTTGGTGGCGGGCTACCTGTCACGGCGGGTGGGGGAGAGGGTCAAGGGGCGCCCCTGGTACGAGGCCACGTTCCTGCCGAGGATCGGCCCGTGGGCGCTGTACGGCCTGTTGTTCACCATCGTCATTCTCTTTGCGCTGCAAGGTGATCAGATCACCAGCCGCCCGCTGGACGTCGCACGCATCGCGTTGCCGCTGCTGGTGTACTTCGCCGTCATGTGGGGCGGCGGCTACCTGCTCGGCGCGGTCCTCGGCCTGGGCTATCAGCGCACCACGACATTGGCGTTCACGGCCGCGGGCAACAACTTCGAACTCGCGATCGCCGTCGCCATCGCCACCTACGGCGCAACGTCTGGGCAGGCGCTGGCCGGCGTCGTCGGTCCGCTCATCGAGGTCCCGGTGCTCGTTGGATTGGTCTACGTCTCGCTGGCCCTGCGGCGCCGGTTCACGACCGACGCGGAATCACCAACTCCCGCTTCCGATCGGAGCGCACCATGAGCGACAGCCCGGCCCCTCTGACGACTCACACGCATCGGGACCTGTCAATCGACCAGAGGCATGCATTGAAGACGGCGGCCAGTCGTCTGCACGCCGACTTTGGTGAGCACTTCGGCGTCGAGACCGTCGAGCGGTTCCTCCACACCTCCTACGATCAGTTCGCCGGGCGAGCCACAATCCCAAACTTCTTGCCGCTGCTGGCCGAAAGGTGGGCTCGTCAACGCCTCACAGCCCTGGCTCGCGTCGAGGGCAAGATCTCCGACACCAAGCCCACTGTGCTGTTCCTGTGCACGCACAACGCAGGCCGGTCCCAGATGGCGCTCGGCTTCTTCAACCATCTCGCGGGGGATCAGGGTGTGGCTTGGTCGGGTGGGTCCGAACCGGGCACCGAGATCAATCCGGCGGCGGTTCAGGCGATGGCCGAGGTCGGCATCGATATCACACGCGAGTTCCCCAAGCCCTGGACCGACGAGATCGTTCAAGCCGCCGATGTCGTCGTCACCATGGGGTGTGGGGACGCTTGCCCGTTCTTCCCTGGAAAGCGCTACGAGAACTGGGAGTTGATCGACCCCGCTGGCAGGGGTGTCGATGCCGTCCGTCCCATCCGCGACGACGTCGAGGAGCGGGTCCGCCGACTTCTCGACGAACTCGGTATCAATCCCGTCGGCTGATGTCTGCATCCAATCACGTGCCGAGCGTGCTGTTCGTGTGCGTCAAGAACGCAGGCAAGTCCCAGATGGCCGCCGGGCTGATGCGAACGATCGCCGGCGACACCGTGGAGGTGCACTCCGCGGGTACCAGGCCGGGCGGTGCGATCAATGCACTGTCGGCCGCGGCACTGGCCGAAGGCGGGATCGACATCACCGATCAGACGCCGAAGCCCATCGATTCCGCGCTGTTGCGCAATGTCGACGTCGTGGTGATCCTGGGCCGGGAGGCCCACGTCGAGCCCGTCGAGGGAACCCGGTTCGAGACCTGGCACACCGACGAGCCCTCCGATCGCGGGATCGGGGGTATCGAGCGGATGCGACTCGTCCGTGACGACATCGAGAACCGCGTCCGCCGTCTGATTGACCAGTTGGGGGCGGCACCCAACGGGTGATGGCGGCGCGACGTCCACTCGATGCAATTCCGTTCCGATCCGGGCGGTGACCGTAAGGATTGCGTTTGGATCGTTGTCGATGACATCCGTATCGTGTCGACTTCGGTTGTGAGTGCAGATCAAGGGTCTATAGCTGACCTCTTGCAGGTGTTGTCGATGATGGCGGTCCCAGCCGCGGTGCTGCTGTGGTGTCGCTTCCTGAATCGGCGCGATGAGCGCCGTGATGGTGCTGCGCGGGTCGGTGCGTCCGAGGACCCGGCGCCGTCTGACCGTCCGGCACGCGTGCGAGACGAAGTCGCATACGCTCGGTCCGAGCTGCCATCGAGCTGGAGAACCGAATGCTGCCGAAACTGCACCCCGGACAGGTGTTCCCACGCCCGTGCGCGGAGTACACCGCACATCTCGGCGAGCATCAGGCCGCAGCATTCACGGCGCTGTGGAACCTGAACGACGACCCGAGGAACAACGTCGACGCCGCAGCGCGGCACATCCACGCCGCGCTCCGTGCTCCCGCCAGGGACGGTTCCGTGAAGGTCGCTCCCCTGGAACTGCGCGTCGAGTTGCACGCGGGCGTCGAGAAGGCGGATTGGATGTACGAGGCCCGCACCGCCGGCGCGATGGACATCGAGTACATGTCGCTGTTCTCGATCATCGCCGCGTGGAGCCACGAGATCGTCGGCGGCAACATCGACGCGTTCGCCGTCGACGTGAACTACGAGTAGCACTCGTCGTACCCTCTCCAGGCTGATTGTGACGCGACGGGCACCCGCGTGTCCGCCACCGCCGAGCTCTCGTGCGGTTCAATGGCCACTGTGGAGGACGATAAGTCGGCGGGACGCCCGAGGGACGCGTCGATCGACGAACGCGCCCTCGCGGTCACCCGCGAGCTGCTCGTGGAGACGGGCTGGGATGACCTGAGTATGCGGTTGATCGCCGCCCGCTCGGGGGTCAGTCGATCGAGTCTGGACCGCCGCTGGTCATCGAAGGCCGAACTCGTGCTGCACGCGATCCTCGGTGCCACACCGGATCTCGCACCGTTCGCAGGCACCGACCGCGCCGGATGGGTGGACTGGGTGGCACGTGGCAGCCGTCAGCTCTTCGCCCGCCCCGAGGTGCGGGCAGCGGTTCCCGGGCTGCTGCTCGCGATGGCCGAGAACCAAGATCTGCGCCACCGGTTGTGGACGGACTTCAGCGGGCCCGCGGTGGCGCTTTTCACCGCGTCCAGTCCCGGCGACCCGGCCGATGCCGAGCGCGATGCCCGTGCCCTACTCGCGATGGGGGTGGGCGCGGCGCTGCTGCTTTCCACCGTCGCTCTGGAGGACGACACCGATGCGCTGCACGCCCGGGTGGTCGAGGTGCTCACCAGTGCTGTGGCGCCCGCGGGAATGACGCGATGATGGCCTCGACGGGGGAGCGCCACGTCATGCCGAGGTCGGCCAGGGTCGCGGTGTCGTCGGTTGGCGTTGCGGCAGTGAGCAACAGCGCCGCCTCATAGCTCAGGCCGTCGCCCATGGGCAAGATTGCGCCCAGGGCGTCGCCCACCCGGCTCAGGCCACGAAAAACACCGGGGCTCAGTGGTATTCGCCGTATCGGTCGACCCGATCCCCGTTGCAGCGCTGAGATCATGTCGTTGAACGGCACCATCTCCCCGCCGCAGACGTAGCGGCGCGGGCCGCGGCCGGGGGCCATCACCGCCGCGTGCACCGCGGCGACGTCGCGGACGTCGATCATCTGCATGCCGCCGCGCAACCGGGGCGCCACGCCGAACCGCACGATCGGCGCCCACCCTCGCTCGGTGACACCGGGTGCGGTGTGAAACGCCTCGCCGACGACGCTCGACGGATAGGTGACGACCACGGGCGCACCCTGTGCCTGCAGTCGACGCGCGACGCGGTCGGCGTAACCCTTGGTCTGGGCGTACGCGCTGCGCCCCTCGGCGGTCGGGGTGTCGGGACCGATGACGCCGGTCGGCGATGGGAACAGGGCGCTGTAGCTGCTCACCGACACCACCGGGTCGAGTCCTGTCTCGACGGCGCGCGTGAGCACAGCCTCCGTGGCGTGGGCGTTGATCTCCCACATCAGCGCGTTGCGGCGGTTGTCGGTACCCACCACGCCCGCGGCGTGCAGCACCGCATCGCAACCATCCAGCAGGGCTTCGATGGTCGCGGCATTCCTGACGTCGCCTGACATCACGTCCACGCCGTCGAATTCGCCGAGATGACGCAGGACGGGGGCGCCCTCCGCGTCCGGCCCCACGAGCAGTCGCACCCGATGCCCCGCGCTGAGCAGGGCACGCACGCTGTGCGCACCCACGTAACCGGTTCCGCCGGTGACAGCGATCAGCATGGTCCTCCTCCGACGATTGTCTTGGTCAGGTCACTCGTGCGTGCTACCTTACGATGCCAATGGCAGCGAAACTAATCTCCGCGTCCGTCGACGTCGGCCCCACCGCCTCATCTGCGGCATTCACGCAGATGAGGCTCGGTCCGTTGACGTTGAAGAACCGATTCATCAAGGCCGCGACCTTCGAGGGCCGGATGCCTCGTGGTGAGGTCACCGACGACCTGATCGACTTCCACGTCGAGGTGGCGCGCGGTGGCGCGGCGATGACGACCGTCGCCTACTGCGCGATCTCCGATGGCGGCCGGGTGCACCGAGACACCATGGTGCTCGACAGTCGACGCGCCGCGGCGCTGCGCCGGTTGACCGACGCCGTGCACGCCGAGGGTGCGCTCGTCTGCGCGCAGATCGGCCACGCGGGTCTGGTCGCCAACACCCGCTCCAACAGGACGAGCACGTTGGCGCCGTCGACCCGGCTCAGTGCGCCGGCGATGGGTCTGGTGCGCGGTGCGACCCTCGGGCAGCTCGACCAGGTCATCGACGACTTCGGCGCTGCCGCACGCAATGCCGTCGACGCGGGCTTCGACGCCATCGAGGTGCATCTGGGCCACGGCTACCTGGTGAGCTCGTTCTTCAGCCCGAATCTCAACAAGCGCAGCGACCGCTACGGCGGTGACATGGCGCGGCGTGCCGAACTGGCTCGTCGGGTGCTCGAGCGGGTGCGCCACGAGGCGGGTGACAGCGTCGCCGTCACCGCCAAGTTCAACATGGACGACGGCGTCCGCGGCGGCTTCTGGCTCACCGACAGCCTGCCCACGGCACGGCTGTTGGAGTCCGACGGGTACGTCGACGCGCTCGAACTCACCGGCGGCAGTTCGCTGTTCAATCCGATGTACTACTTCCGCGGTGACGTCCCGATGGCCGAGTTCATCGCGTCCCAGCCGGCCGTCGTGGGTCTGGGCCTGCGCGTCATCGGCTCGCGTATGTTCCGCAGCTATCCGTTCGAAGAGGCGTTCTTCCTGCCCCAGGCCCGTCAGTTCCGCGAGACGCTGTCCATGCCACTGATCCTGCTGGGTGGGATCAACGCGATGGACACCGTCGAGAACGCGATGACCGAGGGCTTCGAGTTCGTGGCCATGGCCCGTGCCCTGCTACGTGATCCCGATCTGGTCAACAAGTTTCGCGCCGAGACCGCCCGTGAGGGGTTGTGCGTGCACTGCACGAAGTGCATGGCGACGATCTTCGGTGGCACGCATTGCGTGCTGCGCTAGCGGCGTCAGCCGAACTCCAGCAGGGTGAACGCGCCGCGGTGCTGCTTGGCCAGCTTCAGCTGCCAGAAGGCGGGATAGAGCTTGCCGAAGATGAGGCCTCGGCCTCGGGGTATCGGCAGATCGTGCACGGCGCGGACACCTGGCACGGTGTTGGCCAGATCCGCCAGCTGAGATGCCGACAGGCTGAACGGCATCGGCGGAACGCGGTACCGCCGGGAGGATCGCAGTCCTCGCGGCGCGATCTTCTTCACCAGGACCGGCGGCAGGTCGAAGATCATCTGGCCGCCCGGAAAACGCCTGGCGCACTCGGTGATCAGGCTCATCGCCTCGTCGGGCTGCAGGTACATCAGCAGACCCTCCGCGGTGATGAAGACGCCATCGCTGGTGTCCACCCTGTCCATCCAGGTGTAGTCAAGCGCTGACTGCGCGAGGTTGGTGATCCGCGGCGAGGGCGGAAGCAGGCGTTGCCGCAGTTCAATGATCGGCTGGAAGTCCACGGTGAGCCAACGAAATTCGGCGTTCGGCAGCCTGCTGTTCAGGCGCCAGAAACTCGTCTGAAGGCCTTCGGCGAGGGCGACGACAGTGGCCGACGGATGCTCGGACAGATACTGGACGGCGGCGCGATCGAATGCAACTGACCGCAATGCCATCTCCTGGCCCTTGCGGCCGAACTTGTCGAAGTCGAAGTCGATCGCCTCGACGAGCTGGATGGCCATCGGATCATCGATGATGGCGTTTGGGTGGCGGGCCTGGTGTGCTCTGCCGTTGAGCGTCAGCAACGCGGTCTCCGAGACCCTGGTCAGGGTGCCGGCGTGGGCCCTGTCGCCGTCTGCGTGATCCACCGCCACGACGCTACCTGGGTGCGTGCGACCTCCACGCCCAACGTGAAGACGATTGCGAGAAATCGCGCTCAACTCACCAAGATGTTCACGCTCGGCGGGGATATCAGGGCCAGGTACCCGGGTCGCGCACGGCCGTGACCACCTGCTCGATGGCGTCGATGACGAGCTCCGGTTGATCCTGGTGGATGTTGTGTCCGCTCTCGGTGGCGATCACCAGCCGTGCATCGGGGACGAGTGAGGCGATGTCGCGCTGCGAGTCGAGCAGGATCGACTCCATCTTCTCGGTCGGCCAGCCCGCGACCGGTGCGGCGAACGGGATGCCATGTGCCAGAACGACTACCGGCATCGGACGGATCGGCGCATCCTGACGTGCCTGCCGTACCTGCACGACACTCGGCGTGTCGGCCAGCGGCGCGATCCACAACCGCTCGGCCTCCGGATAGGCCGCCAGCAGCTCGCTGTTGTCCAGGGTGGACGTCTCGAAGGCCCGGTACTGCGCCGGGGTCAGCGCGTCCTGGAAGTGGTGCCAGATGTTCTCGTTGGTCGTGTCGATGAGAACCATCCCGGCCACGTCGTCCGGGTAGGTGCTGGCGTAGAGCCGGGCGACCAAACCGCCCGCCGAGTGCGCGGCCAGGACATAGGGGCCCGGGATCTGCGCGGCGGTCAGCAACGCGTGCAGGTCCGTCATCAACTCTCGCGTCGTCCGCGGCTGTGGGACCGGGTCGCTGCGGCTGGGGTAGAACTCCGGCCCGTCCGGGTCGAGTGCGGGATTGACCTCGCCGAGTGTGCCCGGACGGTCATACGCGCACACCCGGGTGAACCTGGCCACCCCCGGTTGGACCATCAACCGTTGCCCGGCAGGCCGCAGATTGTCGCGGCTCCAGACATCGGCGCGGCCATTCGCGCCGGCCTCCAGGATCACCGTCGGACTGCCCTGACCCCGGCATTCCAGGTAGAGCGATCGACCGCCGATATCGACAAGACCCGAGAAGTCACCCGTCACCGGTGACGCCGCGGCGCGCGGCGCGGGGCCGGCGGTGAGACCACCCACGACGACGAGCGCGGCGACCAGCCCGACCGCGACGCGTCCGAGACGGCGATCCATCGATGCCCTCCTCGCCCGAGGCGGTGCCATCCCTACTCGGGGAAGGTCGTCGTGCCCGTGGGGGAGACCTGGAAGCCCTGCGTGGCCCCGGCCAGCGTGCCGTAGCACGCCACGCCTCCCTTGATGGCCATGCAGGTGGAGCCGGTTGCGTTGACGCGGTACCCCACGGGCAACTGCCGGATGTTGCCCGGATATGCGGGGGTGCTGAACTTCTTGTCGTCGGCGCGGCGGATGCCGCTCGCGCCGGGCAGCTGTGTGAAGACCTGGTTCTGGCCGCCGGTGACGTGCGGTAACGGGCCGTCACACCCGATCTCACCACCGCTGAAGATGATCATCGAGCAGGTCAGTCCACCCTCGACGGTGAACACGGGGAACAAGTTCTTGGCACCGGTGCCGACGATGTAGGTGTCATCGCCGACGACGAAGTCGTTCGGATCGGGAAAACCCGCGGGCAGGCCCTCGGTCGCCGGGCCGATACCGGTGCTCGCGGGGGACACAACCATCCACTGCGAGACCGGCGCACCCTTGGTGCACGCGGTGACCGCTCCGGGGGCCGCGGCGCACTCGAAGTCACCGAGCACGATCTTCTGGCCCTCTTGCAGGACCGGGGCCGCGCCACCGGATGGCTTCACGAAACGCGGGTTGGACGTGGCCCGCAGACCGCGCGCGTTGACGTCCTCGGCGAGGACGATCTCGTTGACGCCGAGCAGTGTCGCTGGTAGCCGGCCGTCACATCCGGCGGCTCCACGGTTGGGCTGGATGGCGCAGAGCAGTCCGTCGGGGGTCTGGAAGTACGCCTCGCCACTAGCCACGAACGCGTCGGGGTTCACCTCGGTGTAGCCGCTGAGGTCGGGCGCCGATGTGGGACCAGTCGCCAAGGGCTCGGCGCCTGCCGGGGCGGCCGGTGAGGCCACCACGCCCACCAGCACGGCCAGAAGAATCATTGCTAAACGCATTGGTTGGAATCTAGAGCATCCGACTAAGGGAAGACGCCAAGAAGGACGACGAGTAGTCCTACTCATCCGCGATCACCTGCAACGCGGCATGCTGAGAACATGCCGTCCAACAAGCCCACGCTCGACGCAGCCGACGCGGTGGGCGACACCGTCACCGGACGGGACCGCGCCGTCGACGTGGCCCGCCTCGGCGCGCTGGTCGTGGTGATGTTCGGCCACTGTTTCCTGCTACTCGCCACGATCAACGCCGACGGCCTGCAGATCGGCAACCTGCTCGGGGAGATCCCCGCGATGGCCCCGCTGACCTGGGTCGCCCAGGTCATGCCCCTGTTCTTCCTCGCGGGCGGCGCGGCGGGCGCATACAGCTGGCGGGCGGGCACACCGTGGGGCACCTGGCTGGTCACCCGCGCCCAGCGCCTGTGCCGACCCGTGTTCTGGTACCTCGCAGCGTGGACGGTGGGCCTGTTCGTCGCCCGCATGATCCTGGGAGCGGAGTCGGCGGCAGGCATCGGACGCGAGTCGGTGGCGCTGCTGTGGTTCCTCGGCGTGTACCTGGTGGTGCTCGCCTTCGTGCCGGCCCTGACCCGCCTGCAGACGTGGCGCGGCGTGGCCGTCCTCATTGTGTCCCTGCTCGTGGCCGCCGCGGCCGTCGACGGTGTTCGGATGGCCGTCGGTACGCCGGAGTCCGGGGTGGCGAACTTCGTGATCGTCTGGCTCATCCCGATGACCCTCGGCGTCGCCTATGCGCGCCGACTGATCAGCCCCTGCGCGGCGCTCGTCGTCGCCGCGAGTGCGCTCATCGCCCAGATCGCGTTGGCCGTGACGGGGCCCTACGAGGTGGCGCTCGTGGTGACCGGGGCGGAGCGGATGTCCAACGTGTCCCCGCCGACGCTGCTGCTCGCGCTGCACTGCACGTGGATGTCGTGCCTGTTCGTGGCCGCCGCCGGTGCCATCGGCCGGTGGGCGGCGCGGCCGCGGGTCTGGCGGGTCGTCTCGGTGGGCAACGGGGGAGCGATGACCATCTACCTCTGGCACATCCCCGCGATCGCCGTGGCCATGTTCACGCTGCACGCGTTCGGCCTCGACGCCTACGATGTGCACGCCCCGGGCTTCTGGGGTCTGCTCGCGCTGCGGGCACTGGTGTTCGCGATCGTCATGGCCGTGACGTTCTGGCTGCTCTCACCGCTCGAGCATCGTCGGCTGCCGTGGTGGGACGGACCGGTCGGAGCCACCGGCGCCCGCTCGACCGGGGCCGGGGCGTTGATCTGCGTCGCCGGTGTGGCGCTCGTGCTGATGGCAAAGGACGGCCTGGACGACGTGGCGGGCTGGACCGCGCTGGGCTGCTTCCTCGCCACCGCCGCGGCCGCTAGAGTATGCGCCGGCACCAACACGCCAGGCGCACCCGCGCCGCGCCGTCAGAGGAGTTCGGTAGGGTCCTCGCGTGACTTCGAGCCCAACCGTCAAACCCGTAAATGACCGTCTCGCTGCGGAACTCGATGTAGCACTGACGCAGGTGAGCGCCGCAGTGCGGCTGCTTGACGAGGGCGCGACCGTGCCGTTCATCGCGCGGTACCGCAAGGAGGTCACCGGCAGCCTCGACGACGGTCAGCTCCGCACCCTCGAGGAGCGCCTCGGCTACCTGCGCGAGCTCGACCAGCGCCGCGACGCCGTGCTGGCCTCCATCGACGAGCAGGGCAAACTGACCCCAGAGCTGCGGGCCGCCCTGCTGACCGCCGACACCAAGTCGCGGGTCGAGGACATCTACCTGCCCTACAAGCCGAAGCGTCGCACCAAGGCGCAGATCGCCCGCGAGGCCGGCCTGGAACCTCTCGCCGATCGCCTGCTGGCCGATCCGACCCTGGTCCCCGATGAGGTGGCCGCGGAGTTCCTCGGTGAGGAGGTCGCCGACGCTGCGGCAGCCCTCGACGGGGCGCGGCACATCATCATCGAGCGGGCCGCCGAGGACGCCGAGCTCGTCGGCGCCGTGCGCGCCAAGTTCTGGGCCGACGGCGCCGTGCGCACCTCACCCCTGTCGGAGGAGGTCGCCAAAACTCCTGCCGCACAGAAGTTCCGCGACTACTTCGACTTCTCCGAGAAGCTCGAGACCATGCCGTCGCATCGAGTGCTCGCCGTCATGCGCGGTGAGAAGGAGCAGATCCTGGCGCTGAACCTCGGCGGTGGGGAGGACGAGGTGTACCAGGCGATGGTCGCCCAGACCCTCGGCATCGATCTGTCCTCGACGGCCCCGGCGACAGCGTGGCTGGCCACCACCGTCCGGTTGGCGTGGCGCGTCAAACTGATGATCTCCGCCTCGGTCGACGCCCGTATCCGGCTGCGTCAACGCGCCGAGGAGGACGCGGTGGCGGTGTTCGCCAAGAATCTCAAGGACCTGCTGCTGGCAGCCCCCGCGGGGACCCGCACGACGCTGGGCCTCGACCCCGGCTTCCGCACCGGCGTCAAGGTGGCCGTCGTCGACGGCACCGGCAAGGTGGTCGACACCTGCGCGATCTTCCCGCACCAACCGCAGAAGCAGTGGGACGCGGCCAAGGCGACGCTCGGGGCGCTCGTCGCGCGGCACGGCGTCCAGCTGATCGCCGTCGGCAACGGCACGGCATCTCGCGAAACCGACGCGCTGGCTGCCGAACTCATCGCCGATATCCGCGCCTCCGGTGCCGACGCCCCCGTGAAGGCGATGGTGAGTGAGGCGGGCGCATCGGTGTACTCGGCGTCGGCGTATGCCGCCCACGAGCTGCCGACTCTCGACGTGACACTGCGTGGCGCGGTGTCGATCGCGCGACGGCTACAGGACCCGCTCGCCGAGCTCGTGAAGATCGAACCCAAGTCGATTGGGGTTGGCCAGTATCAGCACGACGTCACGGCGGGCACGCTGGCGCGCAGCCTGGACGCCGTGGTCGAGGACGCGGTGAACGCCGTCGGCGTCGACCTCAACACGGCATCCGTCCCGCTGCTCGCACGCGTCTCGGGGGTCACGGAATCCCTCGCCGAGTCCATCGTCGCGCACCGCGAGTCGACCGGACCGTTCCCCAACCGCAAGGCACTGTTGAAGGTTCCGCGTCTGGGTCCCAAGGCATTCGAGCAGTGCGCAGGCTTCCTGCGGATCAACGCCGGCGACGACCCGCTCGACGCGTCGGGCGTGCACCCCGAGGCCTATCCGGTGGTCCGTCGCATCCTGGACCGCGCGGGCGTGACGCTGGCCGAACTGATCGGCGACGAGCGATCGCTGCGGTCACTGCGACCCGCCGACTTCGCCGACGACCGGTTCGGCATCCCCACGGTGACCGACATCCTCGCCGAACTGGAGAAGCCGGGACGCGATCCGCGGCCCGCCTTCTCGACCGCCACGTTCGCCGCCGGGGTCGAGAAGGTCTCCGACCTCAAGGAGGGCATGGTCCTGGAGGGCGTGGTCACCAACGTCGCCGCGTTCGGTGCGTTCGTCGACGTCGGTGTGCATCAGGATGGTCTAGTGCACGTCTCGGCGATGGCCGACCGCTACGTCTCCGACCCCCACGAGGTGGTGCGGTCCGGGCAGGTGGTGCGGGTGAAGGTCCTCGAGGTCGACGTTGACCGTCAACGCATCGGGCTGACGCTGCGCCTGAACGACACGCCTGCGCGTGGCCAGGCCAAGCCGGCTGACGGTGCGGGTAAGCCCCGACGCGACGACAGTAAGCGTGGCGCTCCAGATCGCCGAAACCCCGGTCGGGACAAGAACTCCGGCCGTCGTGACGCCGCACCGGCCGCGGCCGGATCGATGGCGCAGGCGCTACGGGACGCCGGCTTCGGGCGCTGAGTCAGGGGGATGCGGGATCTCCGTCGGACGGCGTTCCCGCTCCCGCCCGGGCCTGTTGCGGCTGAGGCCAGGGCGACGGGACCGGACGCTTCCGAACTATCTGCGGCCACCAGAACCACCGTCCGAGCAGTGCGGCGATGGCCGGTGTCATGAACGCCCGGATCACCAGGGTGTCGAACAGCAGGCCAAGGCCGATCGTCGTTCCGACCTGAGCGACCACCGTCATCTCGCTCACGGCCATCGCCATCATGGTGAACGCGAACACCAGACCCGCGGCGGTCACCACCGATCCGGTACCGCCCATGGCGCGGATGATGCCGGTGTTCACCCCCGCGTGTATCTCCTCCTTGAGACGTGCCACGAGCAGGAGGTTGTAGTCCGCGCCGACGGCAAGAAGGATGATGACCGCCATGGCCATCACCATGAAGTGCAACGGAACGCCAAGGATGTGTTGCCACACCAGAACTGACACGCCGAACGACGCACCGAGGGAGAGTACGACGGTGCCGACGATGACGGCAGCGGCGATGAGGCTACGGGTGATCAACAGCATGATGATGAAGATCAGGGCGAGCGCGGCGACGCCGGCGATCAGCATGTCGTAGCTGTTGCCCTCCTGCATGTCCTTGAAGGCCGATGCGGTGCCGCCGAGGTAGATTCGCGATCCCTCGAGCGGTGTGCCCTTGATCGCCTCCTTGGCGGCCTTCTTGATCGCGTCGATGCGCTCGATACCCACGGCGGAGAGCGGATCGCCCTCGTGGCTGACGATGAACCGGACCGCACGACCGTCGGGCGAGATGAAGCTCTCCATACCCCGTTTGAAGTCCTCGTTGTCGAAGATCTCCGGCGGCAGGTAGAACGTGTCGTCATTCCAGGAGTCGTTGAACGCGTCGCCCATGGCCGATTGGTTCTCGCTGGCGGCCTTCTGCTGATCCTGAAGGCCGCCCTGGGACGCCTTCATGGTCAGCATCATGTCCTTCATCTTCTCCATGGTCGCGATCTGCTCAGGCATCAGCTCCAGCAGCTGCGGCATCAGCATGTCGAGCCGCTCGAGGATGGGGACCAGTTCGGCCATGGTGTCGGTCATGGTGTTGACGCCGTCGAGCATGTTGAAGATCGAGCGCATCGACCAGCAGACCGGGATGTCGTAGCAGTGCGGTTCCCAGTAGAAGTAGTTGCGGACCGGGCGGAAGAAGTCGTCGAAATTCGAGATGTAGTCCCGCAATTCGGTGACGTCGACGACCATCTGCTTGGTCTTGGCGACCATCTCGTGCGTCGTGGCGGACATCTGTCCCATCAACGACATCATCTTCTTCATGGTGTCGATGTTGGTTTGCATCGCGTCGGCCTGGACCAGCATGTCGGCCATGCGGTCCTCGTTGTACTTGCGGTTCAGCTCCTGGCCGACACCACCCATGCTCAGCTGGGCCGGAATCGTGCTGAACTCGATCGGCTTGCCGTTCGGGCGGGTGATCGCCTGCACGCTGCCGATGCCCTGCACCCGGTAGACGGCCTTGGCGATCTTGTCGATCACGAGGAAGTCCGCTGAGTTTCGGAGATCGCGGTCGCTCTCGATGAGCAGCAGTTCGGGGTTCATCCGGGCGGGGTCGAAGTGTCGTTCGGCCGCGGCGAATCCCTGGTTGGCAGGAAGATCTGCCGGCAGGTAGTTGCGGTCGTTGTAGTTGGGCTGGTAACCGGGCAGGGTCAGCAGGCCGACGAGCGACAGTGCGACGGTGCCCAACAGCACGGGCCCGGGCCACCGCACGATGACGGCGCCGATCTTGCGCCACCCGCGAATGCGCATGGCGCGCTTGGGCTCCAACCACCCGAACCGGCTCGCCACCGTGATCAGCGCCGGCCCCAGGGTGAGCGCCACGACCACCGCGATGGACATGCCGACCGCGAGTGGGATGCCCAGCGACTGGAAGTAGGGCAGCCGGGTGAACGAGAGGCAGAACGTCGCGCCGGCGATCGTCATACCGGACCCCAGCACCACGTGGGCGGTGCCGCGGAACATCGTGTAGTACGCCGACTCCCGGTCCTCGCCCAGCGTGCGGGCCTCCTGATATCGCCCGACCAGGAAGATCGCATAGTCGGTACACGCCGCTATCGCGAGCGTCACCAGAAGTTGAGTGGCGAACGTGGACAGGCCTATCAGTTCGTGATAGCCGAGGAAGGCCACCACACCGCGGGACGCGGTCAGGCCGAACACGACCATCACCAGAACGAGAAGCACTGTCTTGATGGACCGGTAGACCAGCAGCAGCATCGAGATGATGACGCCGAATGTCGCGAACTCGATGATGCGGACGCTTCGGTCACCGGCGATCTGCTGATCGGCAGCCAGCGCCGAGCCGCCGGTCACGAAGACCGTCACACCGGGCGGGGGAGGCAGCGCCTTGACGAGGTCCTGGACGGCCTTCACCGACTCATTGGCCAACGTCTCGCCCTGGTTACCCGCGAGGTACACCTGGACGTAGGCGGACTTGCCGTCGTCGCTCTGCGCGCCCGCCTCGGTCAGCGGGTCGCCCCAGAAGTCCTGGACGTGCTCGACATGGGTGGAGTCGGCCTCGAGCTTGGCGACCATGTCGTTGTAGAAGCGGTGGGCCTCATCTCCGAGGCGGTCCTCGCCCTCGAGGACGATCATCGCCGAGCTGTCGGACTTGAACTCCTCGAACACCGTGCCGACGCGCTTCATCGCGATCACCGAGGGCGCCTCGGCGGGGCTCATCGACACCGACCGCATCTGGCCGACGACCTCGAGCTGTGGCACCGTCGCGTTCAGGGCGCCGACGAGCAGGATCCAGAACAAGATGATGGGAATCGCCAGTCGGCGGATCCACATGGCCAGACCGCCGCGGTGCTGCTGTTCGTTGCTGCGCCCGCTCTCCACGTGCGAGTTGGGCACCTCGACGAATCTCCTCACAACGGCGTTAGGTCAGCCTTAGTCTTAGTCGGTCTTAGTTTTACCAGATGAGGCACCGGCGACGCTGAGGCTGCTCACAGGTTGACGTGATCAATGAGATTGATGGCCCGAACTCGCCCACCGTGGGCGGGGTCGGGCCCTACGCTCCTGCCATGCCGACCGATCGTGCCGCGCTCGTCGCGGGCAGCATTCGTCTCGCCTCCGGGGTCTCCTTCCTCATCGATCCGCTGCGCGCGAACCGGCTGTGGGGGGAGCCCGAGGACCCGGGGCCGTCCGCGCGCCTGCTGTTGAGGTCGATGGGCTACCGCGACGCGCTCATCGGCGGCCTGTTGCTGGCCGCCGCGATGGGTGGTCGTGACACTCGCGGCTGGTTCCTGGCATCCGGTGGTGCGGACGCGGCCGACCTGCTGGGCGGGCTGAGCGTCCACCACGATCTCAAGCGGGGCCAGCAGATCATCGGGCTGGGCGGTGCCGTTGTCGGCATCGGCGTGGGGCTGTGGGGCGCCATGCGCCGGCCCCGGGCATCCGACTAGGCGTCTTCCTCGACCATCTCGCTTCGGAACCGACGCGAGGCGATCAGGAGCATGGCGACAGCCATCACCTGTGCCACTGGTACCAGCAGCAGTGCCCGGCCGAGAGAGTCCGTACCGAGATCAGCGCTGAGCGCATCGCTGAACACACCGGTCAAGAACGGCCCGGCCGATCCGACCGTCGAGCTGAAGAAGAGGAAGACGGCGGAGGCTGTCGCCCGCTGGTCGTGCCGGACCAGGCGCTGAATGGCGGCGACGGACGGCGCCATGTATGCGATCCCGACGACATAGCTCAGCGATATGAACCACACGCTGAGCAGGCGGCTCTCCACCACGAACGCCAGTACCGAGAACGGAATCAGGACCGCCGTCATCGCAGCCACGACCCGCAGCAGCCAGCGCGGGTCCCGTGCCGCGAGGACATCGGCCAGGCGACCGATGAAGAGCAGGCCCACGATGCCGGTGATCCCGCTGGCCAGCCCGTACTGCAGGCCGACCTCGCCCAGCGACATGCCGTGGCTGCGCATGAGGAAGGCCGGCGCGAAGGTAGTCAATGAGTAGCCCGCCACCGAGATGAATGCCGCGCAGGTCACGATGGCCAGATAACTGGGCTTGCGCAGGAGGACCCACCACACGACGCTCTCCTGTGGCGCGACAACCACGGAGGCCATCGTCTGCCTGCGGCCGAGCGCCATCAGGACCACCGGTACGAACAGGACGCTGAGCGTGCCCATGATCACGAATGTCATTCGCCAGCCCAGAGTTTCGGCGAGCAGGCCGCCGCCGATCAGGCTGGCCGCGCTGGCGAGCGGGATCGCCCGCGTGATCACAGCGAGCGGGCCCGCGCGACGCTCCGGAATGAAGTTGTGCGCCACGTAGGCGTGTGCGGCCGGGGTGCTGCCGGCCTCACCGATGGCCACGCCGACGCGGGTGAGGGCGAGTTGGAATCCCGAGGTCACCACTCCGCCCAGCATCGTCATTGCGCCCCACAGCGTGAGGCACCCGCTGATCACCAGGCCGAAGGCGCCGCGGTCGGCGAAGCGTGCGAGGACGATGCCGACGACCGCATAGACGATCAGGAACCCGAAGCCGTTGATGACGCCGATCGCGGTGTCCGACAACGCAAGATCGGCCTTGATCGGCTCGGCCAGGACCGCCGGAAGGAACCTGTCGACGTAGTTGAGCGTGCCCACGAATGCGAGCACCGCCACGGCCACCCAGGCGCGCGGCGGTTCGTGCCGCTGCGTGCCGTCGGCACTGAGCGTGGCCTCCGTCGTCGACATAGTCCCTCCTCGCAGGGGTTTTGCCGACGTAGCTTTACAGATTGCCACCGAAATGTCACAGCACCCGCCGATCGGCCATGGAACCGATCGCGGTCAGGCCCTTTCCGGCGAAACACCGACCTTGGGACGTGACTTCGGCACTACTGTCGAAGGTATGCGCATCGCCATCGTGGGAGTGGGCGTGTTCGTCGCCCTGTGTGGCCTCTTGTTCGCCCTTCAGGGATTCGGCCTGGTCGGGGGCAGCCCGATGAGCAACACCACGACATGGTCGATCCTGGGGCCGGTCATCGCCCTGATCGGCCTAGGCCTGGTGTGGGGTGCGGTGCGCCGCCGACCCTAGATGGACTGAACCGGGACGTCGTTGACGGGCGGCAGGACATCGCCCGGCGGAAGCAGCTCGGGCGCCGGTGCCGGAATGGCCTCGGGTGGGGCGGGGGGCAGCACGAATTCCGGCGCCGGGGGTGCGGCCTCGGGCGCCGGTGGCACGAACTGGGCGGTGACGAATTCGGGGGCAGGCGGCGGCGGAGGCGGCGCGAATGGGTCGAGCGGCGGCGGCGGCGGTGCGAATGGGTCGGCAGGTGCGGCCTCGGCACCGTCGACCTCGTTGATCGGCAGGTACATGTGACGGGTGAACTGGCGCTGGAAGGCGCCACCTCCACCGACCCTGACTCCGCCGCTCTCGCCACTGGAGACGGGCGTGCCGTCAGGCAGGGTCACGGCGGTGTGGCCGGAGTTCCAGCCGATGTTGAGCGCGCCGGGCTCACTGCCGTACCGGAAGCCACGGGCCAGCAGCGCGGACTCCTGGTTTCCGGTGTGGAACCGGTCGCCGTAGATGGGACGGCCGGTGGCTGCGTTGGCCACCCACGAGGCGAGTCCTGAGCAGTCCGTACCCGCGGGGGTGTCACCACCCGTGATGTACGGCGTGCCCGAGACCTGGTTGACGAGTGTCAGCAGTGTTGCGGTCGCGAAACCAATCATGCGGCGGGACACTAGCAATGGAATTTGCCATCGACCAAAATATGTGGCACCCATCACTTTCGGGCGATTTCTCGGACTGAGTAACAAATCACCTTGAGCGCGTTGCCATCTCGACGCCGTGTGGTTGAAGAGTACCCGCACTCCGTCGGCTTTTAGCGCCCACCCGTCAAAACCTGACTGTGAGACTAACGTACCAGCTCAGAAGTGATTTCGCGGGTGGCCGCGATCACGTTGCGTCCCGCCTTGGCATCTCGCTCCGGTTCTCGTGAGAGTTGTTGCTCAATTTGCATTTCGGGGTAGCGAAGGGAGATCGGTGAATCGATAAAGACGACCCGATTCGCTGTTGCTTGGCTCTGGAGCTGCTGTGAGGTGGATGAACACCGTGAGGCGGCCGAAAATCCTTGTCGGGAGACCTCTCGTCGCGTCGTCGCGAGAGCGCGTGAGTCAAAGGTGGCCGCCATGGCCCGCTTTCACATCTGCCACATCGGTCACGACGTGTGATTGGTTGATGTGCAACCTCTGTCGATACGCGATACGAATGTGGCAACAATTCAGCATCGAATCTGCAACGTGGACAACCCAAACCGCTCGAGGTGTGCACCACCGCAGCGGTTTCGTGTCTCCTCACCCTGTGCGCCGGATAGATTCGAACGCATGGCACGCAATGGGCGATGGTGGACGGGATGCGCCGACCGCACAGTGAGCGACACGGTTGCGGCGAAACCCGAAGTCGTCAAGCGCTTTTACGTCGATCTGAACAACATTCGAGAAGTCCATCCACTGGTTGTCGAGGTGCGATCCGTCGATCGTCAGGAGCGTGCCGACGGCTACGTCCAGACCTACCGGGTGCGCGACCGAATACCGCTTGGACCGGTCACGATGCCGATTACGTATACCGCACGACTCGACGTACCCAACAGCGGTGATGTGCGCACGCAGGCCCGTCAGTTCCCCGGGGTACGGCTCGACGGGGTCGTCTCATTCGACGAGGTCGAGGGCGGAACCCGGATCACCGAGAGGCTGCGGATAGAGGCACCCCGCCCACTGGCCGCGACGACGATCCGGCAGGCGGTGGCCGCGCATGCCGAGATGCTCGCGGGTATCCGCCGAACCTTCGCGTCGAGACCGTAACCAGGGTCGTTGCGCGGCAAAGTTAACGACAGGGACTTCCCTTTGCACGCGGGGGCCCAGATTTCGGCGGGATCGCGGTTCACCGCCAGTGGAATCTGTTCGCGCAGATAGTTATTCAGTTCCGCGGTGGCTCGCCGGCCGGCCGCGATCAGCTCCTCGCCACGCCTGCCGGAATTGGTGTACCCATCCGCGGATGCACCCATCGCGTCGCTGATGCCGCGCGTCAGCTCGGAGACGGTCTCGCCGTCTGTCAGCCTCTCGACCACCGGCACCGAGGAAGTGCTTGCCATTCTTGCCGAGGAGGCTCGGAAGACGCTGCTACTCATGGGTGTTGGGGGAGTCGCCGCACTCGGCAGGGATCACCTCCGGCGTCTCACGGCAGTCCCAAGATGATATCGATCCTTTACAGATTGCCGTTAAAGTGTCACTCTCATGGGGTGTCGAGTTCGAGTCGGAGAATGTCTGAGCGCCCACAGCGATCCCACGTCGTGAGCACGCTGGGCAAGTACCACCTTCAGGTGACGGCACGCGACGCCGCTGATGTCGTGCGGTCCGCCGGTGGCTGGCTCGTCGACAGGTCCATGGCCGGTTGGTGCGTCACCGTCGTCCTCACCGACGACTGCGACACCGCGCCGCTGCGCATCCTCGGCGTGAACAGCCGTGTCGAGCAGCCCGACGACGACACCGCGGCACCCCTGCGGTCGCTGTCTCTGGCGGCATCAGCGCAGGCGCTGTCCGACGACGAGCACCTGCGGGCCGAGGTGCTGCGCGTGGTGAGGCGCGGCCTCGGTGAGGTCACGGTGTGGGGCGACGACCTCGCCGAACCGATCCCGGGTGTCGAATCCGTCCACCACGTACTGAGCGCCGCCGCGCGCGCGTTCAAGGCGCGGGCGCTGCTCGCCATCGGCATCGCGGAATCGGTGGACCCGGTTGAGGTGTTCCGTGGCCGGACCACCTCGCTGCTCGCGGGCTACTCGGACCTGACGCCGTCGGTCGCGAGGTCCTTGGCCCAGCGGTAGTCCGCCTTACCCGCGGGCGAACGCACCACCTTGTCGGTGCGGATGAACGCCTTGGGCATCTTGTAGCGCGCGATCGACTTCTGGCACACCTCGACGAGTTCGTCGTCGGTGGCCGAGCTGCCGTCGGCGAACTGCACCACGGCCACGACCTCGCTGCCCCAGCGCTCCGAGGGTCGACCCACGACCACCACGTCGTACACCGCTGGATGCGCGGCAACGGCGCGTTCGACCTCCTCGACGAAGATCTTCTCGCCACCGGAGTTGATGGTCACCGAGTCCCGGCCGAGCAGTTCGACGCGACCGTCCTCGAGCACGTTGGCGCGGTCGCCGGGCACCGACCAGCGCACGCCGTCGATGGTCGGGAAGGTGCGTGCGGACTTCTCGGCGTCGCCGAGGTAGCCGAGCGGAATGAGATCGCGGCGTGCCAGCCATCCCGGCCCCTCACCGGGCTCCAGCACCCGGTCGAGGTCGGCCGACACGACACCGGTGTCGGACTGCGGCGTGAAGACTGCCGCCCTCTCCTCGGCGCCGGCGCTGTTGACCGTGCTCATCTGCGCGCCGGACTCGGACGCGCCGACGGCGTCCATCACCATCACGCTGGGCAGTGCCGCCAGAATGCGCGCCCGCACGGTCGGTGACATTGGCGCGCCACCGTTGGTGATGGCGAACAGGCCGGACAGGTCGTAGTCGCCGGCCTCGATCTCGTCGATCAGCGGCCGGGCGATCGCGTCGCCGACCACGGGAATGCTCATGACGCGTTCCTGCTCGGCGAGCCGCAACACCGCGTCGGCGCGTAGCCGTTCGACGTCGTCGGGTATCACCAGCCGCCCGCCCATCGTCACCGTGTTGAACGCGGCCCACTGGGCAGCGCCGTGCATCAGCGGCGGGATCATCAGGAGCGACATCGCCCCGGGCGAGCCGCCGGCCTGAGCGCGCAGCTGCTCGTAGGACGTCATCGCCTTGTCGCTGCCCCACGGGCGCCCGCCCATCGAGGACACGAAGATGTCGTGTTGACGCCACAGCACGCCCTTCGGCATGCCGGTGGTGCCGCCGGTGTAGAGGATGTAGAGGTCGTCACCCGACGGTGTCGGCCTGCCCTGCGGCGGGGCGGGGGTGGACAGGATGGTCTCGAAGTCGACGGCCCCGGGCAGCAGCGGATGGCCCGAGTCGTCTGCCACCTGAATCAGCACCGACAGATTCGGGAGACGGTCGCGGATCGCGGCCACCTGCGGCGCGAACTCGGACGGGTAGACCAGCGCGCGCGCATTGGAGTCGGTGAGGAGATGGCACAGCTCCTCCTCGACGTAGCGGTAGCTGACGTTGAACGGCGCCACCCGGGCTCGGTAGGCGCCGATCATGGCCTCGAGGTACTCGTTGCCGTTGCGCAGGTAGATGCCGAGATGATCCTGACCCGACTCGTGGCCGGCCAGCGCGTCGCGCTCGGTGTGGCAGCCGAGTCCGACCGAGGTCAGGTAGTTCGCGAAGCCGTCGACGCGCTTGTCGATGTCGCCGTAACTCATTCGGCGGCCACGCCACACCAGGAACGTCTCGTCCGGGATGGTGTCGGCCACCGAGCCAAAGACCTCGGACAGGTTGAAGTTCACGTCACCGCTGACATCGCTCACAATCGACGACCGTACATTGACGCGCGCGTTGTATGGTCAGCCGGGGAAGAAGCCCGCGCCCGTGAGCGTGCCGGGCTGCCAGCCCTGCGCCCCCAGGCACACCATCGGACGGCCGTCGGGCGCCTGCGCCGCGGACTTCGGTCCGGGACACGGCGCACCGATCTCCTGCTGTCCGTGCAACGGGTAGGACGCCACCCAGAAACCGGTGTACACGGGTGGCCACTGATTCGGGATCCAATGACATTTCAGCGGCTCGCCGCCACGGCCGCGCCCGAAGGTGAACACCTGGTAGTTGTCGCAGGGAGCGCTCAGCGCCGCGTCGTAGTTCATCCCGGGAACGTCGGTCGGATACCGGCCGGACGGGTCCGGATAGTCGTTGGGCTCCGCGATGGCGGTCGGGGCCAGTGCGATGGCAGCCGCCGCGACCGCGCCTGCGATCGTCAGTTCGCGAAACATGCTGATGAGCCTCCTCGACGTTGCGGCAAAGCCTAACGGGTTAGCCGTGGGGCGGAGCGCTTTCGAGGCAGGGCGAGCGAAGCGACGGGGAATGGGCGCAGGCGAGCGAAGCGACGGGGGAATGGGCGCAGGGCGAGCTCAGGCCGTCACTCGGTCTCGTCGAGCACGCTCACCGCGATCCCGTACGGCAGGAACCGCACCCGCCGGGCGGGGTCGGTGTTGTTCTTGTTGGCGCGCAAGGCATCCAGTTCGGTGGGGTAGACCTCCTCGATGTGCGCGCCGCCCGCGTCGTCGGTGGTGTAGACCGACCACACTCCGTCGCCGGTCTGGCCGGTGGTCTCGGGCTCGGGCGTGGGCCGCGTCGAGCGCGTGAACTCGTTGATGAGACTGGTCCAGCCGGCACCCTGGCCGACGCGCCCCAGGGCGTCGCGCAGCCCCTCACCGGCCTCGCGCAGCGCCCGGTCGATGTCCTCCGGGTCGATACCGAACGGTCCGTTCTGGCTCATGGCGGTCTCCTCGTACGGTCGCCCGGCCCATCGCCGGCGACAGCCTCCAGTGTGCGCGCGAACTGCGGGGACCGCCACGATGCTCTTCTCGGACTGCCCGTGAGGGACGATGGGGGGATGTCAGACCAGTCCGCACCCACCCGTGCCGAGTTGATCGCCGCCGTCGAACGGTCACCCGCGGCGTTGGGAATCCACGACCGGAGCGGCTGGGTCGACCTGTTCGCGCCACACGGACGCGTCGAGGACCCCGTCGGGTCGCAGCCGCATCGGGGGCGGGAGCAGATCGAACGCTTCTACGACACGTTCATCGCGCCCCGGGACATCGTCTTTCACCGCCACCTCGACGTGGTTTCCGACCACTCGGTCGTCCGCGATGTCACGCTCGAGGTGAGGATGGGGACGTCAGTCGTGATGAACATTCCCGCCTACCTGCGCTACGACATGGAACCTGCGGACGCCGCGCTGAGATTCGCCCGCATGCGGGCGTTCTGGGAGCTTCCCGCGATGGTGGTCCAGTTCGCGCGGGCCGGCCTCGGGGCAGTCCCCGCGGGCCTTGGTCTTGCGGGTGGTCTGCTGCGCAACCAGGGCCCGCTGGGCGCGGTCGGCTTCGCCGCGGGTTTCCGCGGGGTCGGTGGACGCGGTAAGCGTCATGTCGAGCAGGTCGTCGATGTCGTGTGCGCGGGCGACGAGGTCGCCGTCCGGCGCCTGCTCGGGGACCGAGTGTCGATCACGCTTGGCGACGACGTCGCGATCTCCGCGTCGGATCTGGTCAACCGACTCCGCGGCGGACGGTGGCACAAGTCGATCGCCGCAGGCCACACGGTCACCGTCGGCGTGGAGGCCGACGGCCAGCGCGGCATCCTGTTCGCCGATCTGGAGTCCGGCCCAACGGCGATCACCCGGATCCGCCTGTTCCCCGAGGCGTGATGACGATTCGGGGTGTGGTGCCGGTGAACGCGACGTGGACATGAGACGGTAGGAACACCATGTCTGACCACCAGAATCTGACCTACGAGGAATTCGGCCGGAAGTTCTTCGAGGTCGCCGTCTCCGAACAGCGGGTCGGTGACGCCATCGCCCAGATCGCCGGCGACGAGTTCGAGATCGGCCCGATCGCGCAGGGTCCCGGCAAGATCGCCAAGGTCACCGCGCGGGTCAAGATCCAGACCCCGGTGGTCACCAGGCACGTCGGCGAACTGATCACCTTCTCGATCAAGATTCCGCTCGAGATCGACATGGTCGTGGACCTGCGCATCGACAAACCGCGGTTCATAGTCTTCGGCGAGATCGCGCTGCGCGCCGAGGCACTCGCGGCCGAACCCCTGCTGATAGTCCTGGACGTCCACAAGCCGCGGCCCTCCGATATCGCGATCCATGTGACGTCCAAGACACTGCGCGCCGAGCTGGTGCGGATCATCGGCGGCATCGACGCCGAGATCAAGCGCTTCATCGCGGCACACGTGGCCGGTGAGATCGACAGCCCGGCATCCAGCAAGGCCAAGGTCATCGATGTCGCGCAGCAACTCGACGAGACGTGGCAGGGCGTCTGACCCGTAGGCTTTGCCGGTGCCTTTCAGAACCGCAACCATCCGACGTGTGTCAGTGTTCGCCGCCGGCGTGTCGGCCGCGGCGCTGCTGACCGCTGTGCCGGCCCAGGCCGACCCCATTGACGACGCCTTCATCGACGCGCTCGGCACCTCCGGGGTGGGGATGCCCAACCCGGCCGACGCCGTCGCGCTCGGTCAGTCGGTGTGCCCGATGCTGTCCGAACCCGGTCAGTCCGCCGCCGATGCCGCCGCCAAGGTCGCCGACACGGCGGGTATGTCGCTCGGTCCCGCGACGATGTTCACCGGCCTGGCCATCTCGGCGTTCTGCCCCGGTGTCATGGCATCTCTCGGCAACGGCCAGAATCCGCTGCCGCTGGGACTACTCGGCTTCTAGCCGCAGCGAGACTGGTTCCAGTCTTGGGTGCTTGGGCTCGCGCCCGGCACCGCTGGATCGTCCACGCAGGTGGCGCCACACCCAGGGCATCAGCAGGTTCTGCGTCCAGAGCACCTGCGAGTACATCCGGGACCGGAACCCCGGCAGCTCGACGTGGGCCCGCTTGACCGTCCAGTCGTGGCTGCTGCCGGGCAGCTCGAGCGCCTCGGCCGCCGCCGCGGCGAACAGGGCGTGCCCCCTGGGCGACCCGTGCACACGGTCGGGGCTCCAGGTCTCGGGGTCTGTCATCGACGGTGCGGCATAGAGATCGACCAGTCGGAACCCGTGGCGGTCGGCCGCGACGCGGATGACCTCGTTGACCTGTTGCACCCGCGACGCCAGCAGTCGCCCGACCGGCAGGATCTTGGCGAGGTCGGGAAACGTCGTCGTGACGATCGTCGCCCCGGATTCGGCGAGCAGGTCGTGCAGCAGGTCGAGATCCTCCAGTGCCCGGTCGATGCTCCGCGCCGGCCGGGTGACGTCGTTCATGCCGACGCAGATGGTGATGAGGTCGGGACGCATCTGCAGCGCTCTGGGCAGCTGGTGATCGATGACATCGCGAATCTGTTTGCCGCGCACCGCGAGATTGGCGTATCGCACACCGGGGGTGTGCTCGTTGAGCAGCATGGCAAGCCGGTCGGCGAAACCGAGCAGGCCCGTTGAGTCGTCGCCATCCCACAGACCCTCGGTCTGGCTGTCGCCGAGTGCGACGTAGCGGGTGTAGCCCCCGGTTGTGTCAGCCACGATCGAAACTGTAGTGGCGCGGCCGTCAGCTCGCCGCGTGCGCGCCACTTGGCGAAGTGAGTATGCGAGGGCCGGTTTCGGTGATGGCGATGGTGTGCTCGGAGTGCGCGGTGTTCGAGCCGTCGGCCGAGCGCAGGGTCCAGCCGTCCGCATCCATGACCAGCCGATCACTGCCCCGTGCCCACCACGGTTCAAGCGCGAACGTCATACCCGACCGCAACAGCAGCCCCCGCCCGGGTCTTCCGCGATTGGGGATGTGGGGATCCTCGTGCATGGTGTGCCCCAGGCCATGACCGCCGAACTCGGCGTTGACGCGATATCCGGCCGCGGTGGCGACCGCGCCGATTGCGGCGGAGATGTCACCGAGGCGGCCGCCGGGGACCGCCGCGGCGATCCCCGCGTCAAGGGCTCTCTGCGTCGAGGAGATCAGGGCTGCGTCGGCCGCGTCGGTTTCGTCACCGACCGTGACCGTGACCGCGGCATCGGCCACCCAGCCGTCGATCGACACCGCAAGGTCGAGGCTCAGCACATCGCCGTCGCGCAGCACGTAGTCGCGTGGCATGCCGTGCAGCACAGCATCGTTGACCGACAGGCAGATGACGTTCCGGAACGGACCGCGACCGAATGACGGCGCGTAGTCCCAGTAGCACGACTCCGCGCCGCGAGCAGTGATCAGCGCGCGGGCCCGGTGCTCGAGCTGCATCAGGTTCACTCCCGGCTCCGCCTCGATCGACAGCGTGGCCAGGGTGTCCGCGACGAACGCGCCAGTGGCCGCCATCTTGTTGATCTCGTCGGCGGTCTTGAGTTCAATCACACATGCTCTCCGTTCAGGGTCGGTATTTTTATACCGACACGACGGTAGCAGAGATCGGTATTTGAATACCGGCTATGCTGACCGGCATGGTGCGTGTGCCTCTGAGCCCCGAGCAGGTGAAGGCCGGGCAACGTCTCGGCGCGCTGATCCGGACAGCCCGAGCCGGTCGCGACCCCGAGGTGATCGCCCGTCACGCCGGTATCTCGCCTGAGACGCTGCGCAAGATCGAGGTCGGCCGAATGCCCAGCCCGAGCTTCGGCACGGTGATCGGACTCTGCAACGCGCTCGGCATGCCCCTGCAGGATGCCGTCGACGCCTGGCGGGGGACAGACGTCCAGCGGATGGCCATCTAGAACCTAGGGTTACCGGGTGCCGAAACTGAGCGCGGGTGTGCTGCTGTACCGCATCGCCGATGACGGCGTCGAGGTGCTGCTGGCACACCCCGGTGGCCCGTTCTGGGCGCGCAAGGACGACGGGGCGTGGTCGATCCCGAAGGGGGAGTACGCCGAGCCGGAGGATCCTTGGGTGGCCGCCCAGCGCGAGTTCCGCGAGGAGATCGGCTTGGACGTGCCCGATGGTCCACGCGTCGAGTTCGCACCGGTCAAGCAGCCCGGCGGCAAGATCGTCACGGCATTCGCGGTCCACGGCGACCTCGATGTCACCGACACGGTGAGCAACACCTTCGAACTGGAGTGGCCGAGGGGTTCCGGTCGGATCAGGGAGTATCCCGAGATCGACCGGGTGGCATGGCTATCCGTGGCGCAGGCCCGGTCGAAGCTGCTGAAGGGTCAGCAGCCGCTACTGGACCGACTGGTGGAGCTTGTCGCAGGCGGCTGATCTGCCTGACCTCGATGGCGTTGATGGTCAACGCGCGGCCGTGGATGCGCCATCCGGTCTTCGTCCGGAGATACTCGTCGTCGTATCGCAGGTGCCAGACGACGTCCTGCGCGTCGCCGCCCTCGCCGCGTGTCCAGTGATGCGCGATGCAGGTGATGCGTCCGAGTGCATACCCGGGCTCGGGACCCGCCGCGTAGACCTCGCCGACGATCGCGTGCTCGGTGCGCTCGACACCTGCCAGTGCCGTCATGGCACCGCGGATCGCGGCTCGGCCGCGGTGGGAGTGCACGGACTCCAGCGACCGGGGTGGGTCGGGCAGGCGGAGTTCCGCTGTCTCGCTGAATAACTCGGCGACGTCGCCGAACCGTCGGTCATCGACCGCGGCGGCGTAGAGGTGGACCAGATCGGCAAGGGCCAGACGGTCGGCGATGGCCAGGGTCACGATGTCAACGCCAGTCGCTGAGCGCAGGCCGACACGACGTCCCTCGCCTCGTCGAGGTCGGCCGTCGGTGGCATCGCCAGCACTACGCGGTCCGCGCCGGAGGCCGCGAGCCTGCCGGCCCGGTCGCTGTCGATCTTGGTGACCAGATGTCCCAGCGAGAGCTCCAACGCATCGGGGTCGCGCTGCGCACGCTGGGCCTCCTCGCGCATCAACGCGACGAGTTCGGTCAGCGCGTCGCCACTGACACCGAGCGGCTGGAATCCGTCGCCACGCCGACCCGCCCGGCGCGCGGCCGCCCTGCTGTGCCCGCCAATGTGGATGGGAAGGCGGCCGGTGGGCTTGGGATGGCATGTTGCGTAATCGAATTCGAAGAACTCGCCGTGGTGGCTGACACCCTCGGGCTGGTCGGCCCACAACAGCCGCATCACATCGATCTGTTCGTCTGCGCGCCGCCCGCGCTCGTCGAACGGGGCACCGCACGCCTCGACTTCCTCACGCAACCAACCCATGCCCACGCCAAGGCGCAGCCGCCCGCCCGACAGCGCGTCGATGGTGGCGACCCTCTTGGCCAGCACCACGGGATGGTGGTTGGGCAGCACCAGCACGCCGGTCGCCAGGCCGAGTCGAGTGGTCTGCCCTGCCAGGAAGGCCAGCAGGTCAAGGGGATCGGGGACGGGGCAGTCGGCCGGGATCTCCACGCGTCCCGACTGGTCGTACGGATACACACTCGAGTACTGCGTCATGAGCACGGTGTGCTCGACGACGACGATCGACTCGAAGCCGCAATCCTCGACGTGCCGGGCGAATTCGGTCATCCACACCGGGTCGGCGGTGACGCCCGCGACGACGGGGGCGACGACGGCGAACTTCGGCAGGCCGGTCATGGCAGCTCGTTGCTGCGGCGGATGTCCTCGCGGCACTCGCGGCGGGTCTGGCCCGTCTGCTGCATGCACACCCGCACGGGCGACTCCTGGCCGAACGGCAGCGGTTCCTCGGTCGGGTCGACCGTCACCGTCGGGCTCGGCACGTCACCGGGGGTCAGCGACCAGATCGTCGCCGCGGTGCCCTGCAGCGTCGAACAGTAGGCGGTGCTGCCGTCGGCAGTGGTGGCCGTGCTGCCCTCGGGAGAGCAGTCGGCACCGATGACCGCCGCTGCCGGTGCGGTGGTCGTTGTGGTCGTGGTTGCCGGGTCGGTCGACGTCGTCGTGGTCGTGGTCGGGGGTGGCGGAGGCGGCAGCGGGCTCGGTGGAGGCATGGTCGACGGCGTGGTGGCGGTAGTGCTGGCCCTCGCGTCGGTCGTGTTGGCATTCGTTGCCTGCGTTGAGCGCTCGTCATCGGCCCGGGTGAACTCGAACGCCGCCACGGCGATCGCGACGATCAGCAGCACCGCCAGGACCGCCGGGATGACGACGCCGGCCCGTACCGGTGAGCGCCGGGCGGGTGCGGCAATCGGTGACAACTGAGTGGCCTCGGTGTCGACGCCGGGACTGACACCGGGATCGACATCGCCGCCGAGCCGGTGAGCCAGGGCGCGGGCGAAGTCGCCGCACCGTTCGAAGCGCTCGTTGGGGATCTTGGCCAGCGCCTTGGACAGCACCGGATCCAGCGCGGACAGTTCCGGACGTCGATCCCGCAGCGCAGGCGGGGCCGCGCCGAGATGCTGGCTGATCACCACGGCGGGGTTGGAGTGGGAGAACGGCGGCGAACCGGAGAGCAGGTGGAATGCCGTGGCCGCCAACGCATACTGGTCGGCCCGGCCGTCGAGCTCATCGCCCATCAGCTGCTCGGGGGCCGCGTAGGACACCGTGCCGACCGTCATGTTCGTGGCGGTCAGCCCACTCGGGTCATCGGCCCATCGGGCGATCCCGAAGTCCGCCAGCAGAATTCGTCGCTCCCGCGAATCCGGGTTGGCCAACAGGATGTTGGCGGGCTTGACGTCGCGGTGCAACAGGTTGCGCTCGTGGGCGTAGTCGAGCGCATCGGCGACCGCGGTGATGATCTCGGCGACCTCGCGCGGTGGCAGCCCGGTGGGGAAGCGCTCGCGCAGCCGCTCACCGGCGTCCGTGCCGTCGACGTAGTCCATTGAGATCCAGAGCTGGCCACCAAAATCGCCGCGGTCGTGCACGCCCACGATGTGGGGATGCCACAGGGCGGCGGCGATATCGGCCTCGCGGTGAAACCGATCTCGGTACTCGCTGTCGGCAGACACCTCGGCGCGCAGCACCTTCAGGGCGTCCTGGCGCGGCAGCCGTGGATGCCGAGCCAGGTAGACCTCGCCCATACCGCCGGATCCGAGCCGCCTGATGATGGTGTAGCCAGCGAACGTCGTCCCATCGGGCAGCGGCATGCGCGAAATAGTAGCCGGACCGGGCGCGTCAGAGGTCCAGGACCAGGCCGTCGTCATCCGAGGCGCGGGACACGCAGACCAACATCATCCCGGCCTCGCGCTCCGGTTCGGTGAGCAGCGTGTCGCGGTGGTCGACAGCGCCGGCCAGCACGCGGGTGCGACACGTACCGCAGAAGCCCTGCTGGCAGGAGTACGGCGCGTGCACACCCGATCGCACCAACGCCGCCAGCACGCTCTCCTCGGCGCCCACCCGGACCGTTGAACCGGTGGACGCGACGGACACCGTCATCTCGCGGCCATCGACCACCGGCGGCGCGGCGAACCGTTCGAAGTGCAGCTCGACGTCGTCGCGCCCGATCAGGTGCGTGCGCACGCTGGTGAGCATCGGGGCGGGCCCGCACGCATAGACCGTCGTGCCGTCCGGGCAGTCGCCGAGCAGGTCGTCGGCCGTGGGCACACCGGACTCATCGTCGGTGCGGATCAGGATGCGATCACCGAAGCGGGCGACGTCATCGAGGAACGGCAGGCTGTCGGCGCTGCGTCCGACGTAGATCATCGACCAGTCCACACCGAGCCGCTGTGCGGCGGCCAGCATCGGCAGGATCGGCGTGATGCCGATACCGCCTGCGATGAACCGGACGCGCTGGGTGGGCGAACCGTAGCCGGGCACCGTGAGCGGGAACGCGTTGCGCGGACCACTTGTCGTGATCGTCGACCCGATCGCAAGGTCGTCGTGAATCTCGACGGAGCCGCCGCCACCGCCGGGGATGCGCCGAACCGCGATCCGATAGGCGTGTGTGTCGTCGGGGTCGCCGCACAGCGAGTACTGGCGCAGCCTGCCGCTCGGCAGGTGCACGTCGATATGCGAGCCCGGATGCCAACGGGGCAGCGGACCACCGTCGGCTGCGGTCAACCGCAGTGCGATGACGTCCTGATCGTGGGCCACGACGGTGCGATCCGACACCGTCAGTGCGATGCGGCGGTCGACCTCAACCGGCGGCGCCACCCTGCGCGTCACACCTGACAACGCGAACAGACCGGTCACGGCGGCATCGGCGAGACCCACCGACCACGCCGGGCGGCTCCGGCCGGGCATCGGCGGCAGTTCCCGTAGCCGCGAGACGAGCCGCATCAGAGATGCGCGGCCCGCGCCGCAGGCGAACTCGCCAGATACGCCACGGCCTGCGCCGTGGATCCCATCTCCTCGGGCGTGAAGCCGGGTCGGAAGTACACAAAGGTGTTGGAGCCGAACAGCTGTCGGTACTTGGGCAGCAGTCCGAGCTTGGAGTCGCGCATGCGCAACCGCTGCATCCGCCACCAGCCGATGTCATTGCTCGGGGTGCTCTTGATCAGATACCAGGTGCCGCGCTGGAAGAACATGAACATCATCGCCACGGCCATCGTCATCGCCCGGATGCGCTCGAAGTAGCTGTCATGGAAGTACGCCGCGACGTCGTGCGCCACCATCCGGTGTTCGACCTCCTCGCTGCCGTGCCACCGGAACAGGTCGACGACGGTGGGGTCGGCCCCGTGGTCGTCCCAGGTGCAGTTGAGGGAGAAGTCGCCGAGGACCGCCGTGTAGTGCTCGATGGCGGCGATCAACCACAACCGGTCGCACAGGTTGTTCATCCGACGCTTGGGATCGTCCGTCTCGATGGGCGCCAGCATCTTCTCGAACACGTACTCGACCAGTTCCAGCATCGAGGTCACATCGACGCCGTTGGCGACCATGTACTCGTGCAGCACCTTGTCGTGGGTGTCGGCGTGCGTGGCCTCTTGCCCGATGAAGCCGCGGATGTCCTCCGCGAGCTTCGGGTCCTTCACCAGTGGCAGCGCCTCGTTGTAGGTGGTGACGAACCAGCGCTCGGCGGCGGGCAGCACGATGTTGAGCAGGCTGACCATATTGGAGGCGACGGGGTGATTCGGGATCCAGTCCAACGCCGCGTCGGCCACGTCGAAGTGGACCTTACGGGCCTGGATCTGCACCGGACCAGGGTCGACCTCGGTGTCGAACCGCTGTGGACGCAACATGACGTGCCTCCTCATCAGGAAATGTGATGGGGGCCAGTCTACGGGTTAGGTGGGAACGCGGGTAGCGGGTACCCGCGGTCCAGGGTGTCGAACGCTACGCGCCGGGGATGGGCATCCCGGGCTGCGGTCCGACCGGCGTGGCGGTGACGGTGGTGACACCGTTGCCGCCGACATTGGGCCCGCCGGTTCCGCCGCCGCCACCTGCCGGGGCGTTGCTCTGGGCTCCGAGCACGGCTGCCTCGGTGCAGTCCAGGTTCAGGAGCATCCGGCCGCCGCTGGTGATCTTCTGCTGAGCGACGATGCACTCGGCCTGCGGGTAGTCGCTGCCGACCGCCCCGCCGAAGAATGCCTTGACGCCCTGGCTCTTGAGAATGGACAACGCACGGCCATAGGGCTCACCGACGACGTTGAGGGCGGCCGCGCTTCCCGGGCTGGAGTCGGCGACGCCGGGTGCGAGCAGGGCCACCGTAGCTGCGGCGATGGCGCCGGCTCCAAGAACGGCAAGCTTCTTCACGTGACCTCCGGATGTCGCGGTGCGGTTGCGAACATATCGCAGTTAACTCCCGTGAGGAACTTCGGTCACTCGAGGGAGATCGTTACCTGATCGTGCATCACATCGGCGAGTGCCGCAGCGCGAGCATCCGTGAAGACGTCCTCTAGCAGCAGTGGACTGCCCGTCGGGCCGGTCAGCGGAACCCGCCAATTCGGGTACTCATCGGTGGTCCCCGGCTGGTTCTGGGCCCGCACGTCGCCGACTGCGTCGGGCAGGGCGAGGGCGAGCAGCCGCGACGGGGTACGCCCCAGATAGGCGTGCAGCGCGGTCACCACCTGCTCGACCGTGGGCTCCACGCCGTCCCGGTCCGCCAGCAGCCCCACCCGTCGCAGCTCGGACATCCACGCAGCCTGCGCGGCGCGGTCATCGGCGATCTCCTCGGCGGCCGGACGCGTGAGCAGGCCCAGTTCCTCCCGGATGCGGACGTGCTCGCCCGCCAGGTAACCGGCAGTCGGCGGCAGATCGTGCGTCGTGACCGCGGACAGGCAGTACTCCCGCCACTGCGCTGCGGGCAGCGGTCCGCCGGAGCCGTCCCGCTCGAACCACAGGATCGAGGTTCCGAGCAGACCCCGCTCCCTGAGGTAGTCACGCGCCCATGGCTCCACGGTGCCCAGGTCCTCACCGACCACCACCGCGCCGGCACGATGCGCCTCCAGCGCGACGATCCCGATCATCGCCTCGTGGTCGTATCTGACATAGGTGCCCTCGGTCGGAGGCATGCCGCTGGGTATCCACCACAGCCGGAACAACCCGATGATGTGGTCGATCCGCACCCCGCCCGCGTGCCGGAGCACGGCACTGACCAGCGCGCGGAACGGGGCGTAGGAAGCCTCCACCAACTTGTCAGGACGCCACGGCGGCTGCGACCAGTCCTGCCCCAGCTGATTGAACTCGTCGGGCGGGGCACCACCGGAGACGCCGAGCGCCAGAACGTCCTGCAGCGCCCACGCGTCCGCGCCGTCGGGGTCCACGCCCACCGCGAGGTCGTGCATGACGCCCAGCGACATCCCGACCTGCCGCGCGGTGGCCTGCACAGCGGTGAGTTGGTCGTCGAGCTGCCACTGCAGCCAACGGTGGAAGTCGACGGTGTCGTGGTGCTCGGCGGCGAAGTCCGCGACCGCAGCAGATGCCGGGTGACGGTACTGCGCGGGCCAGTCATGCCAGTCCCCGCCGAACTCCTCGGCCAGCGCGCACCACGTGGCGAAGTCCTCGAGGCTGCCGCCCTCCCGCGCGCGGAACGCGGCATAGGCCAGATCGCGCCCCGCCGAACGGGGCACCAGATGCACAGCCCGCAGCGCCGCGCGCTTGACCTTCCAGACCGCATCGCGGTCGATCAGCTCCGAGGTCTCGGCATGCGCCTGGGCCGCCGCACGGGCCTTGCGCAGCCTGCCGCGGTGACGCGCGTCGGCGTACTCGGGAATGGCCTCGACGCGCAGGTAGATCGGATTGGTGAAGCGGCGCGATGTCGGCAGGTAGGGGGAGGGTTCCATCGGGGCGATCGGTGCGGCCGCGTGCAGCGGATTGACCAGGATGAAACCGGCGCCGTGGCGCGCGGCCGACCACACCGCCATATCGGTGAGGTCGGTGAGATCGCCCATACCCCAGGACTTCTCTGACCTGACGCTGTAGAGCTGTGTCGCCAGACCCCAGGTCCGGCCCGCCCCGAGTCGCGCGGGCAGCCGAGCTGTGGCCGGTGTGACGATCAGCGGCGTCGAGGCATCCTGCGGGCCGGCCTGCACATGCAGCCGGTGATAGCCCAGGGGCAGATCCGCGGGCAACTCGAATGTCGCCTCGCCGATCGGACGACCATCCAGGTCATACGGCGGCGTGAGGTTCTCCAGCTGACGCAGGCCGGTGCGGACGGTGCCGTCCTCCAGTCGAATCCACACCCCGACCGGATCGCCGTGCGTGACGTGGACCCAGAACGATGACGTGCGGTCGCTGCGAGTCACGACGGTGGGCGGCACGCAGCGTGACCAGTACTCGCGATCGTGTGCCAAAAGCGCTGCGGCCCTGTCATCTTCGCTGTCCGCCGTCACCCCCAACGCGGCGAGCACAGCCACCAACGTCGCCTCCGGCGTTGACCGGTGCCCACCGGTCCAATCGTCGAAGCCGGTCGCGACACCGAAGCGGTGAGCCAGTTCGACCAACGATGGGGGCAGCTCACTCATGCCCGCAATCTTGCCGGTTGTGCCGCCGACGCGCCGGTTGGCCGCTACGTTCGGGGCGTGCACGTCCTGCCGATCCCCGCCGCGCTGGCCGTCGCGGCCGCGATCGCGCTCGCCGCGCAGGTAGGTGCGGAACCACCGCCGCAGGTACCCGCGGTGCCGACCGTCCCGGCGCCGCTCAACCAGGGCGAGTTGCTCCTGCCGCAGCACGCGGTTCCCTCACCGCCCGGGACGGAACCGGTCGCGCGGCCCAATCAGAACCCGCTGAACAACGCCTACCTACTGCCGCAATATGCCGAGCCGTCGGCCCCCGGTCAGGGACAGATCGTCGGCGTGGAACCGGGGGAGGAGAACGCCGACGTCTCGAAGTGGGAGTACCTGCGCCGGCTCTGGGGCAGCTACCAGGACGGCGGGCTCGAGGGCGGGCTGCTCGGTCAGCGTGACCAGGACGCCGACGGCAGGCCCCTGCCCGAGCTGCCCGAGCTGCCCGAGCTGACCGAGGAGCCCGCGCCGCCCGCCGGTTGACGCGGTTAGGGATCGACGTCGCGGGACAGCAGGTCATCCCACGTGTCACGCCGGACCACCAGCCGCGCCGCGCCGTTCTCGGCGAAGACCACCGGTACCCGCCGCGCACCGTTGTACTGATTCGACATCGTGTAGCAGTAGGCGCCCGTCACGGGCACTGCGAGCAGGTCGCCGACGGCGGGGTCCGGCAGCGCGATGCCGTCGACAAGCTGATCGCCTGATTCGCAGTGCCTGCCCACGACGGTGACGACCTCGCCGCCGACACCGAACCTGTTCGCCATTGCCGCCTCGAACCGCTGGCCGGTGAGCGACACCTCCAGGTTGTCACCCATCCCGCCGTCGACGGCCACGTGCGTGACCTGCCCTCGTTTGACCGTGGTGACGCGGTACAGCGTGCACGCCGCGCCGGCCACCATGCTGCGGCCGGGTTCGACGATGACGCGACTGTCCGCAGGCAGCAGCGCCCTGGCCTGATCGATCATGGCCGCGGCATACGCGTCCAGGCTGGGGGCGTTCTCGTCGTAGGTGTAGCGCACGCCGAGGCCGCCACCCAGGTCATAGGTGTCGAATGTGCCGAGTTCGGCGATCGGCCGGACCGCCGCGGCCAGTTGGTCGACATCCAGCAGCTGTGAGCCGACGTGGGTGTGCACACCGTCGAGCCGCAGCACCGGGCTGCGCCGGATCCGTTCGATGGCATCGCGGGCATCGGACGGCGCGAGCCCGAACTTCGACCCCGCGTGACCGGTGGCCTGCGATGCGTGGGTATCGGCCTCGACACCGGGGATGACGCGGACCAGGCACGCCTGCGGGCGGTCCGCGCTCGCGGTGCGCTCCAACCGGTCGATGTCATCGAAGTTGTCCACGACGATCAGCCCGACGCCTCGCGCGACGGCGAGTTCGATCTCCTCGTCGGTCTTGGCGTTGCCGTGCAGGATCAGCCGCGCCGGGTCGACCCCGGCTTTGCACGCGGTCAGGATCTCGCCAGCACCCGCGACGTCCAGGTGCAGGCCCTCCTCGACCATCACGCGCTGAACCGCCGTGCACGGGAACGACTTCGACGCGAATGCGACGTCGGCGCGCGGCCAGCGACTGCGAAACGCCGACAGGTACTCGCGAGCCCGCTGAACCAGCGCGTCCCGCGACACCACGATGACCGGCGTGCCGAACTCCGCGGCGATGTCCTCGAGCCGGCAACCGCCCACCACCAGCGCGCCATCGTCGGCCACCCGCGAACCAGGCGGGAAGAGGCCAAGTAGGTCGGCGTCAGTCGGCTCGAACCCGGTCGTCACCGACCCAGTATCGTCCCCGGCATGGCGCCAGTGGTGAGCAATGAGGCGCAGATCCGCGGGGCCCGGCGCGCTGTGGCCGCGTTGTTCCTCACCAACGGTGCCCTGTTCGCGAACCTGGCCCCGCGTCTGCCGGAGATCAAGGCCGACCTCGCACTGTCGAACACCGCCTACGGAACCGTCATCGCCGCGTATCCCATCGGCGCCCTGGCCGCCGGGCTGGCCGCGGCCGCACTGATCCGCCGGCTCACCTCAGCACGGCTGGCGGTGCTGGGCACGGCGGGCATCGCGCTGCTGACCTTCGCGGCCGCTGCGTCACCCACCACACTGCTCGTCGCCGTCGCCCTGTTCGCCGGGGGTGCATGCGACGCCGTGGTCGACGTGGCGCAGAACACGCAGGGGCTCCGGGTGCAGCGCGCCCACGGGCGTTCCATCATCAACTCGCTGCACGGCATCTGGTCCCTGGGCGCCGTCCTCGGAAGCGTGATGGCCGCCGGTGCCATCGCCTTCCATGTGCCCCGCGAACTGCACATCGGTGCGACCGGCGTCCTCTTCGTTGGCGTCGCGGTGACGGCCTACCGCTACCTGCTGCACGGCCCCGACGCGGTCGAGGACGAGCACGATCCGGTTAACGGGCGCCGGGGCCGCGGGGCCGGCCGACGGGTCTATCTGACATTGACGCTGTTGGTGGTGATCGCGACGGCGGGCTCCGTCGTCGAGGATGCCGGCAGCTCCTGGGCGACGCTGTACCTGCGCGACGACCTCGGTGCGGCCGGTGGCGTCGCCGTCCTGGGCTACGTCGCGCTGCTGGCGTTCCAGTTCGTCGGACGGATGACCGGTGACCGCCTGGTCGACCGGTTCGGTGAGCGCGCGGTGGCGCGCGCCGGCGGATCGATCACCGCGGCGGGTATGGGTGCCGCGCTGCTGTTTCCCAGCGTGCCCAGCACCATCGCGGGGTTCGCTGCGGCAGGTATCGGTATCGCGACGGTGATACCCGCGGCGATGCACGCCGCCGACCGACTACCCGGCCTGCGTGCGGGTAGCGGGCTGACCGCAGTGGCGTGGCTGATGCGGCTGGGCTTCGTCGCCGCGCCGCCCGTGGTCGGTGCCATCGCCGACGCCACCAGCCTGCGGATCGGTCTGCTCGTGGTGCCCGCCGCGGGTCTCGCCGTCATCGCCGCGGCGGGGGCCCTCAGTGGACGACGCCCGCCAACTCGATCGTGAGGACACCGGCCGCGATGAGGCCTATGCCGATGATCATCCTGCCCGTCAGCGGGTCGCCGAACAGGTACTTGGCGATGACCGCGACGAGCGCGACACCACACGCCGTCCAGATCCCGTAGGCAATGCCCACCGGCATGCCGAGTTTCAACGCCAGCCACAACAGGTAGAAGGACGTCAGGTACGCCACGATCACGGGCGCGATCCACACCTTCTTGCGGAGGCCGTCAGACGCCCGCAGGCCCAACGTGCCGAGGACCTCGATGCCGATCGCCCCGGCCAGCGCGAGCCAGATCGTCACGAGGTGGAATCCGTTGCATGCGAGCGGGACCCGAGTTCCACGAACAGCACACCGGCGATGATCAAGGCGATACCTGCCGCGATCGCCCACGTCAACGCGTCACGGAACAGCACGGCGGCCAGGACCGCGGTGAGCGCCGTGCCCGAGGCGCCCCAGATGCCGTAGGCGACACCGACCGCCATGCCCTCGCGCAGCACCAGGGCGAGTAGGACGAAGGCGCCGACGTAGCCGACGATGACGACACCCAGCCACGCCGGGTGATCCTGCGATGCCCGCAGCGATAACGTCGCCGCGACCTCCATGACGATGGCTGCAGTCAGCAGCACCCACTTGCGCACGCCTCAACCTAACGGAGAACGCGCCGTGTTCTTGCCGCCTAGTAGACCAGGCCGAGCCGCGGGGGCGTGGCACCAGAGAGCGTGTGGTTGCCCAGATGCACGTACTTCCAGCGGGCGGGGTCGTGCAGTGTGTGGGTGCGCACGTTGCGCCAGTGCCGGTCGAGGTTCACCGCGCTGTCGGTGCCCGACGTGCCGGTCAGTTCGAATATGCCGCTGGCGATCTCGACGGCGAACTCCTGTGCCAGGGCCTTGGCCGCCGCCACGCTCAGAGTCGCCTCCGATGCGGCCTCCCTGGTGAGTTCGGGTAGCGCATATGCCTCGTCGACGAGTGCTGTGCCGCGGGCGAGTAGCGCCTCGAGGGCATAGAGACGCGCGGTGAACTCACCGAAGCGACGAACGACGTGCGGCTCATTCTCGGCGCGCTCGATGCCCCCGTCGACTGCCTCCTGCCATGGACGCGAGCGGGTGCGGACGAACTCCGCACCGTCCTCCAGTGCGGCCCTCGCGATTCCGATGTCGATCGCGGCGTGCAGCGCCTGGTCGAACGGGCCAAGCGCGCTGGGCGGTCCCGTCACGGGATGAGGCGGCAGACCTTCCTCGATGACCAGGTCCGCCTCGACGATCACGCCATCCAGGCGGACCTCGCCGCTCGCCGTCCCGCGCTGGCCGAAGGCCGACCACTTGTCGAGATTCAGTGTGACACCGGGCTGTTCGGGTCGTATGAAGACCGTCGCCGTCTCGCCCGCGCCCCCGCCGACCACAGCGGCCACCGCGATCCAGGTCGCGCCGAGTGTGCCGGTGGCGTAGTACTTGGTTCCCTCGAGCAGCCACGTCCCGTCACCGCGTGGCGTCACGGTCGTGCGGCGCTGCAGGGAGGTCTTGGTACCACGCTCGGCCGTCGCGTTGCCGATCTGCGCACCGGCGAGGATGTCGGCGTACACGCGCGGGGCGGGATTGGCCTGCCCGAGTCCGGCGATCGCCCTGGCGATCACAAAGTGCGACAACAACAGTTGGCCGACGGCGCCGTCGCCGCGCGACAGCCTGCGCAGCACCTCGACCGTGGTCGATGCGGGCAGACCGGGTCCGCCGTGCTCGGTCGGCACCGAGATGCCGAGCAGCCCCGATTCGGCCACCAGGCGCAGTTGGGGGAGCAGCGAAGCGCCTGCCCGCTCGCGTTCGGCGCTACCGACGGCGATCTCGGCGGCGACGGCGTCCGCGGTGGAAAGCGCCTCGTGCGAGGACGCCAGCAGTGGCGTGGTGGTTTCGAGGTCGATGCTCATGGCGCCGAACGCTACGGACTCGCCGCGGCGTCCCCCACGGTTGCGACCACGAAGATTGTTTACCGGCCCGCGTTTGCCGAACAGTGCTCCGAGTCACAGGGGGCGGCGGTATGCGGGAGTACCGTGTAGGTCATGTGTCTCAACGATTCGCCTGGGATCGCACATGGCTGATCCGCAGATATCAGGTGCCACGAGAGTCAACGAGCCGATCGTCGACACCAGCAATGGGCCGGTGCGGGGTGTCGATGACGGAATAGTCAAGGTGTGGCGGGGTGTTCGCTACGCGGCGCCCCCCGTCGGTGAGCTGCGGTGGCGCGCGCCCCGTGCACCGCAGCGGTGGACCGAGCCGGCCGCGGCCACCAGAGTGGGACCCGTCTGCCCGCAACCCACCGACCCACGAATCCCCATCGACCTGGGTGCCCCGCAGGGTGATGACTGCCTCACCCTGAACGTGTGGGCGCCGTCAGGCACCGAGCCGGGTGACGGCAAGCCCGTGATGGTGTGGGTGCACGGCGGCGCCTACATCCTGGGATCCTCGGCTCAATCGCTCTACCGGGGGCGCGAGCTCGCGGCCGGTGGCGACGTCGTGATCGTCACGGTGAACTATCGCCTCGGCGCGCTGGGCTTCCTCGACCTGTCCTCGTTCAGCACGTCACGCACCACGTTCGAGACCAACCTGGGGCTACGCGACGTGCTGTTCGCCCTGCAGTGGGTGCGCGACAACATCGCAGGCTTCGGCGGCGACCCGCAGCGGGTCACGCTGTTCGGCGAGTCGGCGGGCGCAGGGATCGTGACCACACTGCTCGCCAGCCCGGCGGCAGCGGGCCTGTTCTCGGCCGCCATCGCGCAGAGTTCGCCCGTGACCTCGATCTACGACGCCGACCGGGGACGCGCCGTCGCCCAACGGTTCCTCGATGCCGCCACCGTCGACGCCGACGGTGTCGATCGACTGCCGGACATGCCCATCGCCGAGATCCTCGCGGCGTCCAAACGCGTCTTCGACGAGGTTCCGGTGACCACGCCGGGCACCCTGGGCTTCGCGCCGATCGTCGACGGCGACGTGGTGCCCGACTACCCGGTGGAGGTGGCCCGCGCCGGACGCACCCACGCCGTTCCGCTGATCATCGGTACGAACAAGCACGAGGCGGCGTTGTTCCGGTTCATGAAGTCGCCGTTGATGCCGATCACGCCCGAGGCGATCAAGGCGATGTTCGCTCAGATCGAACTCGAGCAGCCCGACGCGGTGGTGCCGAGCCAGGACCGACTCGGCACCACCTACCGCGGACGCGGCAAGACGCCCGGCATGGGGGTGGCGCGCGACATCGGTTTCCGGATGCCCTCGATCTGGTTCGCCCAGCGTCACGCCGCAGTCGCTCCGGTGTATGTCTACCGGTTCGACTGGGCCACGCCGATGCTGCGGCTGCTCCGCCTCGGGGCCGCACACGCCACCGAACTCCCGTATGTCTGGGGCAATCTCGTCGCCGGTCCCAAGGACCCGACGTTCAAGCTCGGCGGGCTCAAGGCCGGTACCGCGGTCTCGGAGCGGATGCGCAGGCGGTGGGTGAACTTCGCGAGGTCTGGCGAGCCGGCGGGGTCCGCCGACGAGCCACAGTGGCGGCCGTACCGGCTCGACGATCGCGCGACGCTGGTGATCGACAAGACCGATGCCGTGCTCGACGATCCGGACCGCGCGTTGCGGGACGCCTGGGGTGACGACGTCCTGAGCTTCCGGTGACCACCCGCTAGCTAGGCTGGTCTGTCGGAGGTGATGACGTGGACGCGCTAACCAGCATCCGAGAGTTCTTGGACGTGCTGCCCCCGCAGATGCGCGACCCCGTGCTGTTCGCGATCCCGTTCTTCGTGCTCCTTCTCGTCATGGAGTGGACGGCGGCGCGCAAACTCGAGCGGCTCGAGGACGACCGGGCGCCCTCCGGCGCATACGTGCGTCAGGACGCGTGGGCCAGCATGTGGATGGGGCTGGTGTCGGTCGCCACGACGGGGGCGTGGAAGTTCCTGGCCTTGCTCGGATACGCCGCCATCTACGCCTATGTCGCGCCGTGGCACCTCCCGTCGAGCGCCTGGTACACCTGGGTCATCGCGCTGGTGGGCGTGGACCTGCTGTTCTACACCTATCACCGCATCGCGCACCGGGTCCGGTTGATCTGGGCGACCCACCAGGCCCACCACTCCAGCCAGTACTTCAACTTCGCCACGGCGCTGCGGCAGAAGTGGAACAACAGCGGTGAGATCCTGCTGTGGATTCCACTGCCACTGCTGGGCGTTCCGCCGTGGATGGTGTTCGCCAGTTTCTCGGTCAACCTCATCTACCAGTTCTGGGTCCACACCGAGCGCATCGGAAGACTCTGGCGCCCCATCGAACTCATCTTCAACACCCCGTCGCACCACCGCGTGCACCACGGTATGGACGCCGAGTACCTGGACAAGAACTACGGCGGCATTCTGATCATCTGGGACCGCATGTTCGGCACCTACGCCGACGAACTGTTCCGGCCGCACTACGGACTCACCAAGCAGGTCGACACCTACAACATCTGGACGCTTCAAACCCACGAGTACGTCGCGATCGCCCGCGACGTCCGCCGCGCGGACCGCTGGCGCGATCGTTTCGGCTATGTCTTCGGTCCGCCCGGCTGGGCGCCCCGCGCCACGACGCAACCCGACATCTCCGCGCCGATCACCGCATCTGGCTAGATCCGGCCGCTGCGCCAGCCCGACACGTAGTGTCGCGGTGTGGACACGGTCTTCGATGGTGAGGTGGACCCGGCTCTGGTCGAGCGGTCGCTGGCAGGTAGCGCCCACGAGCCGATGTGGCTCGATATGGAGCGGCCCAGCTATCCACGCCTACCCGGCGCGATCACGTGCGACCTCGTCGTGGTCGGGGGTGGCTACGCCGGTCTGTGGTCGGCGCTGCACGCGGCCCGGCGCAACCCCGACCAACGCGTCGTCCTGATCGAGGCCAACCGGATCGGCTGGGCGGCATCGGGCCGCAACGGCGGCTTCGTCGAGGCCAGCATCACCCACGGTGCGGAGAACGGAAAGACCCGCTGGGCAGGCGAGTTCGACACCCTGCAGGCGATGGGGCTGGAGAACCTGAACGGTATGCAGGACGAGATCGCCGAACTCGGCCTCGACGTGCAGTGGCAGCGCACCGGCATGCTCGCCGTCGCCACCGAACCGCACCAGGTGACATGGCTGCAGGAGTCCGCAGAGGCGGGGGAGGGCCGCCTGCTCGATCGGTCGGAGATTCAGGCTGAGGTCCATTCGCCCACCTATCTGGCGGGCCTGTTCGAGGCCGATACCTGTGCGATCGTCCACCCCGCCAGGCTCGCGTTCGAACTCGCTCGCGCCTGCCGGGAGGCCGGTGTGGCGATCTACGAGCACACCAACGCACGTGCGCTCGACTCCGGTGGCGCGGCGCTGCGCATCGACACCGGCGGTGCCGTCATCACCGCGCGCCAGGCCGTGCTCGCGACGAATGTCTTCCCCCACCTGCTCCGCCGAAACCGGCTCCACACCGTGCCGGTGTATGACTACGTGCTGTCGACCGAGCCCCTCTCCGACGCGCAGCTGGACCGCATCGGTTGGCGCAACCGGCAGGGAATTGGCGACTGCGCCAACCAGTTTCACTACTACCGCCTCACCGAGGACAACCGCATCGTGTGGGGTGGGTACGACGCCGTCTACCACTTCGGCCGCAAGGTGAACCCCGCCTACGAGGAACGGCCCGAGACGTACCGTCGCCTGGCCGCGCACTTCTTCATCACCTTTCCGCAGCTCGACGATGTCCGCTTCAGCCACCGCTGGGCCGGCGCCATAGACACCAACACCCGGTTCTGCGCACACTGGGGTCTGGCCCGTGACGGTCGGGTGGCCTATGTCAACGGTTTCACCGGTCTGGGCGTGGGGGCCGCGCGGTTCGCCGCCGACGTCTGCCTCGACCTCCTCAGCGGCAGCTCGACGCCACGTACCGAACTCGAGATGGTTCGCCGCAAACCCCCGCCATTTCCTCCGGAACCGTTGGCCAGCATCGGAATTCAAGCGACGAGATGGTCACTGGATCGTGCCGACCACTCGGCTGGCCGGCGCAACCTACTGCTCCGGACACTCGACGCGGTGGGGCTGGGCTTCGATTCCTGATCGAGCCCGCCTGCGTGCTCAACGTCGCGCTACCAAGTGTTTGCCAACAGTTCTGCCGAGCCGGAGCGGAACCGGCCACGAGGCCGACCACCGTCAGTAAGCTTCTTTCTGCTAACCCAGAAATGAGGTGTTCATCGTGGGAGACAGACTCCAAAACGGCGAGAAGCTAGAGGTCGGACAGTCGTTGACGTCCAAGAACGGGGCCTACAAGGTCACGCTTCAGGACGACGGCAACCTGGTCCTGTACTCGGGGGACAAGGCGGTGTGGTCGACCGAGACGAACGGCCAGAACGTCGTTCGCGCCGAGGTGCAGAAGGACGGCAACTTCGTCCTCTACACGGCGGACAAACCGGTGTGGCACACCGATACCAAGGGCGCCAAGGACGTTCGCCTGATCCTGCAGGACGATCGCAACCTCGTGCTGTATGGATTCGACGGGCCGGCCTGGTCGTCGAACACGCAGACCGACGAGGTGCCCGCGCCGCCGGTCGCCGACACACCGCCGGCGGTCACCGAGGTCGAGGTCGTCCCGGCAGCCGTGGAGGAAGTCGCGCCGGCAGAGCCCGCTCCGCCGCCACCGCCGCCGCCACCCGCCCCGAGGACCTACACCGTGGTGTCGGGAGACACCTTGTGGGCAATCGCCGAACGCTTCTACGGCGACGGCAACCGGTACCCGGAGATCGCTCAAGCCAGCGGCGTCGCCAACCCGGATCTCATCCATCCCGGTCAGGTTCTGACGATTCCCTAAAGGACCCTTAGGGTTTCCCTAAACAGTCTTAGGGCTGAGGAACCCTCTTAGGTCTGAGGCGGCCCGGGCTTTTCAGCCCGGGCCGCCTTTGCCTAGAGTTAGGCTAAGCGGCCAGCTACCACGACCGATCGGAGGATCCGATGCACAAGGGATGTTTGCGCGTCCTGGCGCTCGCCGCCGCGTCGCTCGTCTCAGTGATGTTCGCGCCGATTCCAGCTGCCGGCGCAGACCCCGGCGTGGTGGTCTTTCCCGGCATGGAGGTTCGGCAGGGCACCAACGTGTGCACGCTGGGCTTCGTCGACCTCGCGACGCGCACGGCGTACACGGCGGGGCACTGCCGGAGCAACGGAGTCGTCACCGACAGGGATGGTCGCGTGATCGGGCACCAGATCTTGTTCCGGGACAACACTCCCGATGGGGCGACCGTCACGACCGATCATCAGATCTCGGACTGGCAGACCATCGCGCTGGCACCCGACGTGGCACTCAACGACATCCTTCCCGTCGGCCGTGCACTGGTCATTGATCCGGCGATGGCTCCGCAGCAGGGTCAGCCGGTGTGCCACTTCGGTGTCGTGACCGGCGAGAGTTGCGGCACGGTGGAGGCCGTCAACAACGGCTGGTTCACCATGGCCAACGGTGTAGTCAGCCAGAAGGGTGATTCGGGGGGACCCGTCTACACCCTCACCGGCGACGGACGCGCGGCCATCATCGGCATGTTCAACAGCGTGTGGGGTCAGTTCCCCGCCGCGGTGACGTGGCAGGTGGCGGATCAGCAGATCCGGGAGGAAGTCGTCAAGTCGTCGGCGGGCGTGATGGATGCGCGCGCGGCGCTCCCCGGGGTGGCGGTCGCCCCCGCATAGGATGCCCCCATGGGGGATTCAACGCGTGGATGGTCGCGGCGCAAGATCGCCATCGCGGCTCTCGCCTCGATCGGAATCCTGGCGATGGTGGGCACCACGCTGGCCGCCATTGTGATGCCCTTCCTGCAAGGCGACGCGAATGATCGCGCAGCGAAATCGTCTGTGGCAACACCCACCTCGACGGCGCCGCCAATTGTCATCAAACCGCTTGCGGTTCGCCCCGTGGTAGAGGCGTTCCAGGCGCAGCCGGGGCAGTGCAGCCCCCCGCCGCCGCCGGCACCGCCGGCTCAACCGCAGCCGGCGTGCGATGTCGAGCTCAAGGCGCACTATGAACTGGAACCGGTGGCACTGCAGCTCGACCTCACCGGGGCCAAGTCGATCAAGTTGCCGATGAATGAGTTCTACACCGTGCAGATCGTGATGGCGCCGCGCTCCAGTGCCGCGTTCGCGCAGTACACCACCGCCAACATCGGCAAGCAGGTCGCCTTCGTCCGTGATGGGCTGGTATTGGCCGCTCCCGCGATAACGCAACCGATCGACGGGCAGTCGATCCAATTGTCGGGAGAACTGACGAAGGCCACCGCGGAGACCATCGCGCGAATGCTGCGCGACGGGTCCTGACCGGTTCGGGCCTACGTCGCCAGCTCGAACACCGGGATGGACGGCGCGACAGCGCGCAGGTCGTGGTCGGTGGACTCCGGCGTGAGACCGCCGACGTGGCCCCTCACCTCCCAGTACCACCGCTTCAGGTAGTGCCTGAGGATGTCCGGCTTGGCGTCGTCGGCCAACTCCTTGATGTCCACGATCCGCCTGCGCCAGCGCGGTCCGATCTCGACTTGACCTGCCGCCCTGGCATTTCGCGCCCACTGGGTGTTCCCGCGAGGTGACACCAGGAACTGGCGGCCGTCGACGTCGAGCAGGTTCACGACGACGCCGCGGAGCTTGCCGGTCTTGCGACCGCGGATCCGCACGGCGCGTGTCCCGGCGATGCTGACACCGGCCTCCGCGAGACCGCGGAAGAGCTCGTTGAGGGCACGTGCGGCGAGGTTCGGCTCCTCGTAACGGTTGGTCGTGTCGCGGGGTTTGGTCATCATCACTCCGTTCTGGGCTGACACCGGCTAGAAACGAGAGCATTGCTCTCTTATTCAGACTGACACGCCCGTCCCGAGAATTCAAGAGCAGTGCTCTTGTTTATGTCACACTGCGAGCATGGGCAAGAGGCAGGACAGTCGCGAACACATCGAGCGACGGATCGTCGAGCTTGGTCGCGACCATCTGATCACCCACGGCGCCGCGGGCCTGTCCCTGCGGGCGATCGCCCGTGACCTCGGCATGGCGTCCTCGGCGGTGTACCGCTACGTCGCCAGCCGCGACGATCTTCTGACCCTGCTTCTGGTCGACGCCTATTCGGAGCTGGCCGACACGGTTGACGCCGCACGGGTTGACGCGGGGTCGGACTGGCGGGCGCAGCTGCGGGCGGTGGCGCATGCGGTGCGGCGCTGGGCCGTCGCCGAGCCCGCACGGTGGGCGCTGCTCTACGGCAGCCCCGTCCCCGGCTATCACGCGCCTGCCCAGCTCACGGTCGGCCCGGGCACCCGCGTGGCGGGCACACTGTTCGCCGTCGTCGACGCGGGCATCACCGCGGGCGACATCGGTTCGGACGCCTCGGTGGCGCCACCGCCGACCGCCGCGGACTTCGACGGCATCAGATCCGAGTTCGGATTCGCCGGCGATGACACCGTGGTGATGAAGTGCCTGCTGACGTGGGCGGCACTCGTCGGGGCGGTCAGCCTCGAGGTGTTCGGCCAGTACGGGGCCGACACGCTGTCGGACCCGGGCGCAGTGTTCGACGGACAGGTCGCAATCCTGATCGACACCTTCTGACCGCGCCGAATGTGAAGAAGATTGCGAGTTGCGAGCGGCTTCTCGCCATCTTCTTCACGTTCGGCGGCCCGGAACTAGAACACGTTCTAGCCACCGAAGCGGACCGGAGTTATCCTCTAGGCGATGCCTGACCAGACACCTGTCCAGATCGCGTGGGTGACGCATGATCTGGACGCCACCGAGATGGCGTTGACCGGACTGCTGGGCACCCGGAAGTGGGTGCGCATGCCGGACGTGAGGTTCGCGCCGGACGCCTGCACCCACCGCGGTGAGCCCGCGGACTTCGTCGCGCACATCTCGCTGTCGTACGCCGGCGACACCCAGGTGGAGCTCATCCAGCCGGTGTCGGGGGCCGGCCCCTACTCCGAGTTCCTCGACGCGTTCGGCCCAGGCCTGCATCACGTGTGTGTGAGCGCACCGGATGAGGCGGCGTTCGACGCCATGTGCCGCGACGCGGACGGTCGCGGCACTCCGGTCATCACACGCGGCACCATGGCAGGTGGCATGCACTTCGCCTACGTGGCCGCACCTGAGGCAGGCGTGCCCTACCTCGAGTTCGCCTACATTCCGCCCGACATCCAGAAGTTCTTCGACTACGTCAAACAGGAGCAACAGTGAGTGCCGCCCACGAGCAGATTCAGGACGTCCCGGACACCGTCGCCGCGGCCGATGTGACGGACTGGGGCGGCGACGAATTCGACGTCATCGTCGTCGGATTCGGTATCGCCGGAGGATGCGCGGCGGTCAGTGCCGCCGCCGCGGGTGCACGCGTGCTGGTCCTCGAGAAGGCGGCAGCGGCGGGTGGAACCACGTCGATGGCCGGTGGCCACTTCTATCTCGGCGGCGGCACCGCCGTCCAGGAGGTGACCGGCCACCCGGACAGCGCGGATGAGATGTACGCCTACCTCGTTGCCGTGTCGGAGGATCCCGAGCTCGACAAGATCCGCGTCTACTGCGACCAGAGCGTCGAGCACTTCAACTGGCTCGAGGATCTCGGCTTCCAGTTCGAGCGGAGCTACTGGAAGGGCAAGGTCGTCGTCCCGCCGGGCACCGAGGGACTGTCCTACACCGGCAATGAGAAGGTGTGGCCGTTCTGCGAGCAGGCGGTGCCCGCTCCGCGTGGGCACTCCGTACCCGTCCCCGGTGAACTCGGCGGCGCGTCGATGGTCATCGACCTCCTGCTCAAGCGCGCTGACGATCTCGGCGTCACGATCCGCTACGAGACCGGCGCGACCAACCTGATCGTCGACGACTCCGCGGTGTGTGGTGTCCGCTGGAAGCACTTCACCGAGACCGGATCGATCCGGGCGAAGTCGGTCGTCATCGCCGCCGGTGGTTTCGCGATGAACGCCGACATGGTCGCGAAGTACACGCCGGCGCTGGGCCAGGAGCGCCGCACCAAGCACCACGGGCTGGTCGCCCCCTACATTCTGGGCAACCCCAACGACGACGGCCTGGGCATCCGACTGGGCGTCTCGGCAGGCGGTGTGGCCAAGAACCTGGACCAGTTGTTCATCACCGCCGCGGCCTACCCGCCCGAGATTCTGCTGACCGGGCTCATCGTGAACAAGGAGGGCAGGCGATTCGTCGCCGAGGACTCCTACCACTCGCGCACATCGGCATTCGTGTTGGAGCAGCCCGATCAGAGCGCCTACCTCATCGTGGATGAGGCGCACATGCAGATGCCCGAGATGCCGTTGATCAAGTTCATCGACGGCTGGGAAACCGTCGCCGAGATGGCGGCGGCGCTGGGGATCCCCGAGGGCAACCTGGTCGAGACGCTGCAGCGCTACAACGAGAACGCCGCCCGGGGCGAGGATCCCGACTTCCACAAGCAGCCGGAACACCTTGCCGCACAGGACAAGGGGCCGTGGGCCGCGTTCGACCTGTCGCTCGGTGTCGCGATGTACTCCGGGTTCACCATGGGCGGCCTGCGGGTGTCGATCGACGGTGAGGTGCTGCGCCCCGACGGCAGCGCGGTGTCGGGTCTGTACGCGGCGGGCGCCTGCGCGGCCAATATCGCCGCGGACGGCAAGGGTTACGCCAGCGGCACGCAACTCGGGGAGGGCTCGTTCTTCGGCCGCCGCGCGGGGCGGCACGCGGCGGGCGCCTAGCCCGGCGTCGCGGCCAGCGGCTCCAGCCGCCACTGGCCTCCACCGAGCAGCTCCAGGTGATGTGAGTGGTGCTGCTCGACGCTCTCGCGGTGGGTGACACTGACCACCACGCAGTCGGGCAGTCGCTGCCGAAGCGTGGTGTAGAGCGCGAACTCCTGGCCCTCGTCGAGCGCCGAGGTCGACTCGTCGAGGAACACCGCCGTCGGCTTGTTCAGCAGCACCCGCGCGAACGCCACGCGCTGTTGCTCGCCGGGGGAGAGCACCTTCGACCAGTCGGCCTCCTCGTCCAGGCGCGTCGTGAGGTGGCCCAGTGTCACGGCGTCCAGCGCGTCACGAATCGCGTTGTCGTCGAACGTATCCGCGGTCGACGGATAGGCGATCACCGCGCGTAGGGTGCCCAGCGGGGCATACGGCAGCTGCGACAGGAACATGGTGCCCTGGCCGGCGTCACCCGTCGGGTAGCGCACGGTGCCGTCAGCGTACGGCCACAGTTGCGCCAGGCTGCGCAGCAGCGTCGTCTTGCCGGTGCCCGACGGTCCGGTGATCACCAGCGAATCGCCGGGCGCCAAGTGGACATCGAGATCGTCAACGATGGCCTCGCCCGCCGGCAAACGCACTGCCACACCGTCGAACTCGACGCCGCCGTCAGTGCTGTCCTCCACGGTCATTCGCGGTAGCGCCCTTGCCTCGGCGTTGGAGGTGACAAGCCCGTCGAGGCGGATGATCGCCGCACGGTAGCCGGCGAACGCGTCGTAGACGGCGCGGAAGAACGCCAACGAGTCATGCACGGACAGGAACGCACTCGAGGATTGCGTGACGTCGCCCAGCTGTATCTCACCCTGAAACAGCCGAGGCGCCTGCACGATTGTGGGCAACGGGCTGACGAGTTGGTTCATCGACCGGTTCCAGCCGAGGAAGGCGATGCTGCGCCGGACGAAGGCCCGGTAGTTGCTGATGATCGCCGCGAACCTCGTCGCCAACGCAGATCGCTCGGTGTCTGCACCGCGGTAGAGTCCGACGGCCTCGCCGGCGTCGCGCAGGCGCACGAGGGCGTAACGGAACGCGGCGTTGGTCGCCTCGTTGCGGAAGCTCAACCTGATCAGCGGATGACCGATCCAGAACGCGACGACCGTGGTGAGGAACACGTACACGAGTGCCATCCAGAACAACGCCCTTGGCACGGTGACACCCAGAATCGTCAACGGCCCGGCCAGGTTCCACAGAATGGGAGTGAACGACACCACGGAGACCAGCGAGAGCACCGAACCGAACACCAGGGTCTGCGACGTGCCGACCGTCGGGGTGTTGGTCTCCGGGCCGGTGCCGGTGGTGAAGATGTCGATGTCCTGCTGGATGCGTTGATCTGGATTGTCGATCGCATGACCGGTATCGCCGGTGAGAAACCGGCCGCGGTAGTACGCGTCACCGTCGAGCCAGTCCCCGGTGAGCCGACTGGTTAGCCAGACCCGCCACCGGATGATGAAGCGCTGCATCAGATACACGTCGAGGAGGTTGCGGACGATATCGGTGACGGCCAGACCGACCAGAATCAGAATTGCGAACCAGAAACCGTTGATCGCAGCGTCTTTCGCGGCTCCGTCATCGGAGAACGCGGCCTGCAGCGCCGAGAACTGATCATTGCTCTGGTAACTGAACAACACGCTGAGACGGACGTCGATCATCACCGACAGCAGCAGCACCCCCAGCAGCGCCCACACCACGATGCTCTGCCGCCCGGTGAAGTAGCTGCCGGTGATACGCCAGAACTGCCGTCCCCACGTGGTGAACCGGGCGAGCACGGTCAGCACCGCCACCATCGACACCGCACTGATCGCCCATGCCTTCGCCACCCAGAACAGTGACGCCACGATCTCGTTTCCCCAGTCCAGCGACGGGGTGAACATCTCCATGCCGGGACGCTACCGGCATGGGCGGGTGCTGCGGCTAGACCTTGGTCAGATCCGCGGTGTCACCCTTGGTCCGGCGGAATCGCCACTCGCCCTCGCCGACCAGCTCGAGTTCATGCGTGTGGTGCTGCTCGACGGTGCTGCGATGGCTGACGCTCACCATGATGGTGTTCGGCAGTTCGGTCCGGACCAGTTGGTAGAGGATGAACTCGAGGCCCTCGTCCAGCGCGGATGTGGACTCGTCGAGGAAGACTGCGTTGGGCTTGGCCAGCAGGATGCGCGCGAACGCGATTCGCTGCTGCTCGCCGGGGGAGAGCACCTTGGCCCAGTCCTGAACCTCGTCGAGCCGACCCACGAGGTGCGGCAGTGCGACACGCTCCAGCACGCCGCGGAGGTCCACGTCGGTGACGGTCCCCTCCTCGCACGGATACGACACGACGGCCCGCAGATCGCCGAGCGGTACGTAGGGGAGCTGGGACAGGAACATCGTCTCGTTGGGTCCGCACGGGCGGGTCAGTGTGCCGGTCGTGAACGGCCAGAGTTCGGCGAGGCTGCGCAGCAGGGTGGTCTTGCCTGCACCGGACTCGCCCTTGATCACCAGCGTGTCGCCGACTTCCAGGCGCATGCTCAGCGGTTTGACGAGCTGTCGCCCGTCGGGTGTGCGCACCTCGATGTCGTCGAGCGCGACCGTGCCGTCGACACACGCCGCGGTTGTCACCTGCGGCAGGGCGCGCGCCTCCTCGTTCGCGACGACCAGGCCGTGCAGACGGATGATCGACGCGCGGTACCCGGCGAAGGAGTCGTAGGCGTTACGGAAGAACGACAGCCCGTCCTGGATGCTGCCGAACGCCGACGCCGACTGACTCATCGCGCCGAGCGTGATCTCACCGCTGAAGAACCGCGGGAACTGCAGCAGGTAGGGCAGCGGCACGATGATCTGACTGAGCGACAGGTTCCAGCCGTAGAAGCCGATCATTCGGTTCACGTAGCGCTTGTAGTTCGAGACGACCGGTGTGAAGAGCCGCCGCAATCCGGTGCGCTCGGCGATCTCCCCGCGGTAGAACGCCACCGCCTCCGCTGCGTCGCGCAACCGCACCAACGCGTACCGGAAGGCGGCGTTGAACTTCTCGTTGTTGAACGACAGCCAGATGATCGGCTTGCCGATCCAGAACGCGATGACGGTGGCGAAGACCACGTAGCCCAGCCCGATCCAGAACATCGCCCTGGGGAGCTGGAAGCCGAACAGCGTCAACGTGCCCGAGAGGTTCCAGAGGATCGCCGTGAACGAGATCATCGAGGCGATCGCGTTCACCGCACCGAACAGCAGCGTGCTGGCCGACGTGTTGTTCGGCGTGTTGGGCAGCGGCCCGACGCCCGCGGTGAAGATGTCGACGTCGGCCTGGATGCGCTGATCGGGGTTGTCGATCGTGTCGTCGATGAAGCGTGACCGGTAGTAGGCCTTGCCGTCGAGCCAGTCCCCGGTGAGCCGGTCGGTCAGCCAGACGCGCCACGCCAGCATGAAGCGCTGCATCATGAACAGGTCGAGCATGACCCTGGACACGTAGATCGTGGCGAGGACCGCGAAGACGGTCATGGACAGCCAGAAACCGTCCTTACCGGAGTTCTTGACGGCTTCGTTGCCGGTCCCGAGGCCCGCGGCGATGACCTGGAAGCTGGTCATCATGTCGTTGCCGTAGTAGCTCAGGAGCACGGTGAGCCGGACGCCGATGATCACCGACAGCATCAGTGCCGCCAGCCACGCCCACACCTTGACGCTCGCCGGGCCCTTGAAGTAGTCGCCGGTGATGCGCCAGAACTGCCTGCCCCACTCGGTGTAACGGATGATCAGGACCAGGATCGTCAAGGTGGCCACCACCGCGATCAACCAAGCCTTGGCGATCCACGCCAGCGACGTCCATACCTCGGTGCCCCAATCCAACGTCGGGGTGAACATCTCCATCCCGGCAAGGTACCCCTGTGGGACGCGACCGGCCGTTCCGAGGCTCAGATGGACCTGGTGAGTCGGTCGAGGCGCCACTGGCCGTCACCCAGCAGTTGCAGCTGTTGCTCGTGATGCTGCTCGACGGTGTCCCGATGACTCACGCTGACCAGAATTGCGTCGGGAAGCGCCGATCGGATGAGTTCGTAGAGCATCAGCTCCAGGCCCTCGTCCATCGCCGAGGTGGACTCGTCGAGGAACACGACCTTCGGCTCGTTGAGCAGGATGCGGGCGAAGGCCATGCGCTGCTGCTCACCCACCGACAACACCTTGGCCCAGTCCTTGACCTCCTTGACCCGGATCACCAGATGCGGAAGCGCCACGGTGACGAGGGCCCGCTGGATCTCGGCATCGGACACCGCACCCGTCGCACTCGGGTACGACGCCGAGGCTCGCAGGTCACCCAGCGGGATGTAGGGCAGCTGGGACAGGAACATCGTCTCGTCCGCGGCGACGGGGAAGTGCACATCGCCGGTGGCATACGGCCACAGGCCCGCCAGGCTCTCCAGCAGGACCGTCTTGCCGCTACCCGACGGCCCCTTGATCACCAGGCTCTCTCCCGGATGCAGCCGCAGGTCCAGTGACCTGATCAGCGAATGCCCCTCGGGCGTGCGGACGTCGACATTGCGCAGCTGCAGAACCCCGTCCTCGTGGCTGTTCTGCACGCTCAGCCGCGGGAGTCTGCCGGAGCGCTCGATCGCGTCGGTCAGCCCGTCGAGGCGGATGAGGGCGGCCCGGTAGCTCGCGAACGAGTCGTAGGCGTTGCGGAAGAACGACAGCGAGTCGTGGATCGCCTGGAAGGCGGTCGCGGACTGCATGACGTCGCCGAAGGAGATCCGACCGTCGAAGAGCCGCTGCGCCTGAACGATGTAGGGCAGCGGGTTGATCACCTGGCTCATCGAGCCGTTCCACCCCAAAAACAGCACCATCCGACTCAGCCACTGCCGATAGTTCGCGGCGATATCGGACAGGTTGTCGCGTAACCGATCTCGTTCGACCGTCTCGCCGCGGTACAGGCCGACCGCGCTCGCGGACTCCTTGAGCCGGATCATCGCGTAGCGGAACGTGGCGTTGCGCATCTCGTTGAGGAAACTCAGCCGGATCAATGGCCGGCCGATCCAGAAGGCGATGACCGTGGCCGCCAGCACATAGCCGATGACGATCCAGAACAGCGCCTTGGGAATCGTCAGACTCAGCACCGTCAGCGGCCCGGACAGATGCCACAGGATCACGCCGAACGAGGCGACGCTGAGCAGCGACTCGACCGCGCCGAAGAGCAGTAGGCCTCCGGAACCGTGCGCAGGCACGTTCGGTTCACCGGTTCCTGCGGTGACGATGTCGATGTCCTGCTGGATGCGCTGGTCGGGATTGTCGATCGGCCGCGCCGCGAATTGACCGCGGAAGTAGGCGTGCCCGTCCATCCACTCGTCGAGCACGCGCCTCGTCAACCAGACCCGCCAGCGCAGCACGAAACGCTGGGTCAGGTACAGGTCAATCAGGAAGCGGCAGACCGAAACCGTTGCCAGCACGGCGAATATGCCCATCGAGAACCAGAAGGCGTCGATGCCGCTGTCCTTGAGCGCCTCATCCGCCGAGCCGCTGCCCTGGAATGCGACCTGCAGCGCCGAGAACAGGTCGTTGGCGTAATAGCTGAGCAGCACGTTGACGCGGACGGCGATGACGACCGACAGCAGCAGTGCCCCCGACACCAGCCACACGGGAACGCTCGCGCGCCCGACGAAGTAGCCGCCGGTGATTCGCCAGAACTGGCGGCCCCACTCGGTGAACCTGGCCACCAGCAGCAGCACGATCAACACGCCGAGCGCGGACATCCCGAAGGCCTTGGCCACCCACAGCGCCGAGTTGACGACCTCGTGACTCCAGTCGACGGACGACCTGAAACCCTCCGAGTCCATTCGACGAAACTCCTCCGAGGGACATTTCGACGGCACCCCCCCGCGGCGAAGTTACCGCAGGCCGGTGCCGGTTGCACTCAAGCTGGACCGGTGGACGTACGCCTGCACGACTCCGCCGCCGAGTTCGCCGCGATCGCCGGGAATCTCTACCGGCGCGACCCGATCGGTCACACCGTCGAGCTCAGCGGCCTCGCCGCACCGGCGCTACCCGCCGACGCGGTGCTGTTGACGGCATGGATGGACGGCCGTCTCGCCGGTGCCGCGGTGCAGACCCCGCCGCATCCACTGATGTGCGGAGGGCTCAGCGCGCCGACCGTCGAGCCGGCCGTGACCCTGCTGGCGCGAACACATTCAGAGCTGAGCGCGGTGCGAGGTCCAAACGCCACGGCCGAGGCATTCGCCTCAGCCTGGCAGCGGCACACCGGCGCCGAGCCGGAGGTGCTGACCGGGGAGAGGCTGCACCGGCTCGGCGATCTCGTGCCGCCGACCGCGGTGCCGGGGGAGGCCCGCCCACACCGCCCCGACGACGTCGAGCTGCTGGCCGACTGGACGGCCCGGTTCTTTGTGGAGGCGTTCGGGTCGGTCGCAGCGCCACCAGCGCATCGAGCCTTCCTCGACGGACTCCTGCAGGCGGGCGTCCGATTCGTGCTCTGGACCCAGCACCGGCGCCCGGTCAGCATGGCGATGATCCGGCCGCCCGTGGCGGGGGTGAGCCGGATCGGGCCGGTGTACACACCCGAGGACGAACGCGGCCACGGCTACGGGTCGGCCGTGACGGCGGCGGCATCGCGAACCGCCACGGCGATGGGTGCCGATGAGGTGGTCCTTTTCACCGATATCGCCAACCCGGTGCCCAACGCGATTTATCGGCGAATCGGGTTCCGGCCCGTCTCCGATTGGCTGGTGATCGGGTTCGCGACCACGGTGTGATCGGCCCGCGCCGGGGCCGCGTACCTTGTGACACGTGGCCAAGACTGCCCCCAATACCTCTTCCGACCCGACACCCAAGACCAAGGCTCGGTCGTCCAAACGGCTGAGCAATAGGTTCTGGAAGCTGCTGGGTGCAAGCACCGACAAGGACCAGGCCAGCTCGATGGGGCAGGTGACGGCCTCATCGGCGTTCGACGAGAAGGCCGCGGGCCTCGACGACGAACAGCTGCGCAAGGCCGCGAAGCTCCTCGAACTGGGCGACCTCGCCGAGGCGGCGGACATCCCGCAGTTCCTGGCCATCGCCCGCGAGGCGTCCGAGCGTGCCACGACCCTCAAGCCGTTCGACGTCCAGCTGCTAGGCGCGCTGCGCATGATGGCCGGCGACGTCGTCGAGATGGCCACCGGTGAGGGCAAGACCCTGGCCGGCGCCGTCGCCGCGGCTGGCTACGCCATCGCCGGCCGCAGCGTGCACGTCATCTCGGTCAACGACTACCTCGCCCGTCGCGACGCGGAGTGGATGGGCCCGCTGCTGGAGGCCATGGGTCTGACGGTCGGCTGGATCACCGCCGACTCGACAGCCGATGAACGCCGCGCCGCCTACGCCTGCAACGTGACCTACGCCTCGGTCAACGAGATCGGGTTCGACGTGCTGCGCGATCAGCTGGTGACCGACGTGGCCGACCTGGTGTCCCCGGATCCCGACGTCGCACTGATCGATGAGGCCGACTCGGTGCTCGTCGACGAGGCCCTGGTGCCGCTCGTCCTGGCCGGCACCACACACCGCGAGACACCGCGACTGGAGATCATCAGGCTGGTCCGTGACCTGGTGGAGTCCAACGACGCGGAGAAGTATTACGACACCGACGCCGACCGGCGCAATGTGCACCTGACCGACGCCGGCGCCCGCAGGCTCGAGGCCGCGCTCGGTGGTATCGACATCTACTCCGAGGAGCACGTCAGCACGACGTTGACCGAGGCGAACGTGGCGCTGCACGCGAACGTGCTGCTGCAGCGCGACGTGCACTACATCGTCCGCGACGGTGCGGTGCAGCTGATCAATGCCTCGCGCGGCCGGATCGCGTCGCTGCAGCGCTGGCCCGACGGCCTGCAGGCGGCGGTCGAGGCCAAGGAGGGCATCGAGACCACCGAGACCGGCGAGGTCCTCGACACCATCACCGTGCAGGCGCTGATCAACCGCTACCCGACGGTGTGCGGTATGACCGGTACCGCACTGGCAGCGGGCGAGCAGCTGCGCCAGTTCTACAAGCTCGGCGTCTCGCCGATCCCGCCAAACACCCCGAACATCCGCGTCGACGAACTCGACCGGGTGTACATCACCGCGGCCGCCAAGAACGACGCCGTCGTCGAGCACATCACCGAGGTGCATGCGACGGGTCAGCCGGTGCTGGTCGGTACCCGCGACGTCGCCGAGTCCGAGGAACTGCACGAGCGTCTGGTCAAGGCGGGCATTCCGGCGGTCGTGCTCAACGCCAAGAACGACGCCGAGGAAGCCGCGGTGATCGCCGAGGCGGGCAAGCTCGGAGTGGTCACGGTGTCCACCCAGATGGCCGGCCGCGGAACCGATATCCGACTCGGCGGCTCCGACGAGTCCGATCACGATGCCGTCGCCGATCTCGGCGGGCTGCATGTCATCGGTACGGGCCGCCACCACACCGAGCGCCTGGACAACCAGCTCCGGGGCCGCGCGGGACGCCAGGGCGACCCGGGCTCGTCGGTGTTCTTCTCCAGCTGGGAGGACGACGTCGTCGTCGCTCATCTGGAACCACAGAAGCTGCCGATGCAGACCGATGAAGACGGCCGCATCCTGAACGACAAGGCTGCCCAACTTCTCGAGCACGCGCAGCGCGTCGCGGAGGGCAAGCTGCTCGATGTGCACGCCAACACGTGGCGCTACAACCAATTGGTCGCCCAGCAGCGCGCCATCATCTCCGAGCGCCGGGAGAACCTGCTGCGCACGCCGACGGCTCGCGAGGAACTCGCGGAGCGCTCACCGAAGCGCTACGAGCAACTTCTCGAGGAGATCGGCGAGGAGCGTCTGGAGACGACGTGCCGCCAGATCATGCTGTACCACCTCGACCGCGGCTGGGCCGACCATCAGGCCTACCTGTCCGACATCCGGGAGAGCATCCACCTGCGGGCCCTTGGCAGACAGAACCCGCTCGACGAGTTCCACCGGATGGCCGTTGACGCGTTCGGCTCGCTGGCCGCGGACGCCATCGAGGCCGCGCAGCAGACCTTCGAGACGGCAAACGTCACCGAGGACGAGCTGGGCCTCGATCTGTCGAAGCTCGCCCGACCGACATCGACGTGGACGTACATGATTCACGACAACCCGCTCGCCGACGACACCATGTCGGCGCTGAGCCTGCCTGGGGTGTTCCGCTAGGTTAGGCCCTCATGGAGGCGCCCCACGGCAGTAGCGAGGCGACCGGGGCCGGCGGTGACGCGGTCCGGCCAGACGCCGCCACCGACCGCGTGCTGACCATCCCCAACGCACTCAGCGTGCTGCGGCTGATCCTGGTCCCCGTCTTCCTCTACCTGCTGCTGGTCGCCGATGCCAACGCGCTAGCGGTCGCGGTGCTGATGTTCAGCGGCTTCTCCGACTGGGCCGACGGCAAGATCGCGCGGCTGGTGCCCAACCAGTCCTCACGCCTCGGCGCGCTGCTCGACCCGGCCGTCGACCGGACCTACATGGTGGCCGTTCCTGTGGCCTTCGCCATCGACAACATCGTGCCGTGGTGGTTCGTGCTGGTGCTGCTCGGGCGTGACGTCGTGCTGGCCGCCACCCTGCCGGTACTGCGCAGCCGCGGTCTGACGGCGCTGCCGGTGACCTATATCGGCAAGGCCGCGACGTTCGCGCTGATGTCGGGATTCCCGCTGATCCTGCTTGGTCAGTGGGACGCGTTGTGGAGCCGGGTCATCCTGGCCTGCGGGTGGGCGTTCGTGATCTGGGGCGCGGTGATGTACCTGTGGTCGGCCGTGCTGTATCTGCTCCAGGTCGGGATGGTGCTGCGCACCCTGCCGCGGGTGCCCGCAGGGAAAGCCTGACCGGTGTCCGCAGACGACCGCGCACTCGGCGGCTACAGCCGCGAGGCGGGCCGCAATGCTCATGACGCCGACGCGCCCAAGCTGATCCCGGTTCCGTCGCTGTTGAGGTCGCTGCTGACCGATCACCTCGATCCGGGGTACGCGGCCGCCGCCGAGCGGCGTGCGGCCCGCGGCGAGACCGGCCGCGGGCGGTTCGACTGGGGTTGGCAGCTGGCGGCGGGCCTTGCCGTGACCATCGTGTTCGCCACGGCGGCCGCGCAGGCGCAGTCCGTGGCTCCTGCGACCCGCGAGACACAGCACGTCCTCGTCGACAGTGTCCGGGCCGCGGAGACCACGACGGGCGCGGCCACCGAGCGCCGCGACAAACTCTCGGCAGAGGTCGAGATGGAGCGGCGCAGCCGTCTCGAGGGTGACGAGGAGGGCCGCGGTCTACTCGAGCGGCTCGACACCGCGGATTTCGCCGCCGCGGCCACCGAGGTACACGGGCCGGGGTTGCGCGTGACAGCCACCGAGCCCGGCGCCGCCCGCGACCTGTCCGACGTGTCCAAACAACGGATCCAGGGCAGTCCGCAGGTGGTGCTCGACCGCGACCTGCAGTTGGTGGTGAACTCGTTGTGGGTCAGCGGCGCCGAGGCCATCGCCGTGGGGGGTGTGCGGATCGGTCCCAACGTGACGATCCGGCAGGCGGGAGGGGGGATCCTGGTGGACAACCAGCCGATCGGCAGCCCGTACGCCGTCGTGGCCATAGGACCGCCGCGCGCCATGGCAGATGTGTTCGACCGCAGCCCCGGACTGCACCGGTTGCGGCTGCTTGAGGCCTCCTACGGCGTGGGGGTCGAGGTCAGCGCCGCCGACGACCTCGCCGTCGCCGCCGGATCGGTCCGCGACCTGACATTCGCTAAGCCGCTTGGCCCCTGATGATCGGAAGTACATGATCGGAATCGTCGCGCTCATCGCCGGAATCGTGCTCGGGTTGGTGTTTCACCCCGATGTCCCCGATTTCATCCAGCCCTATCTGCCGATCGCGGTCGTCGCCGCGCTCGACGCGGTGTTCGGCGGCCTGCGGGCGTATCTCGAGCGGATCTTCGACTCGAAGGTCTTCGTCGTGTCCTTCGTGTTCAACGTCCTGGTCGCCTCGATCATCGTCTACGTCGGTGATCAGCTCGGGGTGGGCACACAACTGTCCACCGCGATCATCGTCGTCCTGGGCATCCGCATCTTCGGTAACGCCGCCGCGTTGCGGCGCAGGCTGTTCGGAGCGTGACGATGAACGAGCATGACCCGGAAAAGCATCACGGCAGACACGAGCTTCCGCCCGACGAGCCCATCCGGTCCATCGGTGAACTGCAGCCCAGCGGTGTGGCCGGAATCCTGCGCCGCGGCCGGGCACAGCTCGGATTCGGCACGTTGGCCATCCTGCTGTGTCTGGTACTCGGTATCGCGATCGTCACGCAGGTCCGCCAGACCGAGTCGGGGGACTCCCTGGACACCGCCCGACCGGCCGACCTCCTGGTGCTGCTCGACTCGCTGCAGCAACGCGAGGCCGCGCTCAACACAGAGGTCACCGACCTTCAGCGCACGCTCGCCGCGCTGCAGGCCTCCGGCAGCAACGATCAGGCCGCCATCGAGAATGCCCGGGCCCGCCTGGCCGCGCTGTCCATCCTGATCGGCACGGTGGCCGCGACGGGGCCCGGTGTGACTCTGACCATCGGCGACACCGCCCCCGGCGTGTCGCCCGAGACGATGCTCGACGTGATCAACGAACTGCGTGCCGCAGGGGCTGAGGCGATGGAGATCCGCGATGCGAGCAGTGAATCCGGGGGCCCCACGATCCGGGTGGGAGTGGATACTTGGGTGGTGGGCACCGCGGGCAGCCTGATCATCGACGGTGTCACCATGAGCCCGCCGTATTCGATTCTGGCGATTGGTGATCCGGCGACTCTTGCTGCCGCGATGAACATTCCCGGCGGGGCGATGGACAGTGTCGAACGTGTCGGCGGCACAATGACCGTGCAACAGGCCGACACGGTGAACGTGACCGCCTTGCGGCAACCGAAACCTCGCCAATACGCTCAGCCGGGCAAGTGACAGCCGTAGCACCACGCAGAACCTAGGAGCGCCGTGAGCGAGACCCCGTCCGACCTGTTCTACACCCCCGAGCACGAGTGGGTGCGGCGCACCGGCGACGACACCGTGCGGGTCGGTATCACCGACTACGCACAAGCGGCGCTGGGCGATGTGGTGTTCGTCGATCTCCCGTCGGCGGACGCCGACGTCACCGCGGGCGCCGAGTTCGGCAACGTGGAGTCCACGAAGTCCCAATCCGAGCTGTACTCGCCGCTGACCGCGAAAGTGATTGCGGTGAACGAAGATCTGGCCGACTCGCCCGAACTGGTCAACTCCGACCCATATGGCGCCGGTTGGCTGATCGACCTGCAGGTCGACGCCGCCGCGCTTGCGGAGGGTCTGGCCGGGCTTCTCGACGCGGACGGGTATCGTGCCACTCTCGACGAATGAACGATTCCGGCGGTGGTGGACACATCGGACAACCCCGCGCGGTACGGTCGTGGTGACCCCACAACGGTCGGCCGCGCAGCGCCGAGCTTTGTGCCAGACATCGCCACAGCAGCCAGTTAGGAGCAGCGGGTGACGGAAAACGACACCAGTTCGGGAGCCGACCAGTCCTCGGATGAAGTCACGGTCGAGACCACATCGGTCTTTCGTGCCGACTTCCTCAACGAGTTGGACGCGCCGGCCTCGGCGGGCTCCGAGAGTTCCGTTTCGGGGGTCGAGGGACTTCCGACGGGTTCGGCATTGCTGGTCGTCAAGCGTGGCCCCAACGCCGGCTCCCGGTTCCTGCTCGATCAGGCCACCACATCGGCCGGACGGCATCCCGACAGCGACATCTTCCTCGACGACGTCACGGTTAGCCGGCGGCACGCTGAGTTCCGCCTGGAGTCCGGCGAGTTCCAGGTCGTCGACGTCGGCAGCCTCAACGGCACCTACGTCAACCGTGAGCCGGTGGACTCCGCGGTGCTCGCCAACGGCGACGAGGTTCAGATCGGGAAGTTCCGTCTGGTGTTCCTGACGGGCCCCAAGACCGACGACGGCAGCCCGGGCAGCTAGTGACCGCCCCCGACACCCCTGCGCTCGCCGGGATGTCGATCGGGGCGGTCCTCGACCTGCTGCGACCCGACTTCCCGGATGTGACCATCTCCAAGATCCGGTTCTTGGAGGCCGAAGGGCTGGTCACGCCGGAACGCACACCTTCGGGGTATCGGCGCTTCACCGCTTATGACTGTGCGAGGCTGCGGTTCATCCTGACCGCGCAGCGCGACCACTATCTGCCGTTGAAGGTCATCAAGGCTGCGCTCGACGATCAGCCCGATGGCGAGATCCCGGCGATCGGTTCGGCCTACGCGGCGCCGCGCCTGGTGCCGGTATCCGACGATCCCACTGATCCCGACGCGTCCGACGCTGCCGCAGGTAGATCGGTAGCGCGGCAGCAGGTCCGGTTGAGCCGCGAGGATGTTCTGGCCAAGTCGGGAGTCGACGAAGAGCTGCTCTCAACCCTGGTCAGGGCGGGCGTCGTCAAGCCGGGGACGGCCGGGTTCTTCGACGAGTACACGGTCATCACCCTGCAGTGCGCACGGGCGCTGGCCGACTACGGCATCGAACCGCGCCACCTGCGCGCGTTCAGGTCTGCCGCGGACCGCCAGTCCGACCTGATCGCTCAGATCGCGGGACCCGTGGACAAGACCCGAAAAGCCGGCGCCCGCGATCGGGCGGACGACCTGGCCCGTGAGGTGGCGGCGCTGGCGATCACATTGCACACGTCGTTGATCAAGTCCGCGGTGCGCGACGTTCTGGATCGCTGAGGACTAGACTCGGCTCGACGGATTTGACGGTGCGGAGGGCGTACACAGATGGGTGAGGTTCGTGTGGTCGGCATACGCATCGAGCAGCCGCAGAACCAGCCGGTCTTGCTGCTGCGCGAGTCCAATGGCGATCGTTATCTGCCCATCTGGATAGGGCAGACGGAGGCCACTGCGATCGCGCTGGAGCAGCAGGGCGTTGAGCCGGCGCGCCCGCTGACTCACGACTTGATCCGAGATCTGATTGCCGCCCTTGGCCATTCACTCAAGGAAGTCCGGATCGTCGCGTTACAGGAGGGCACCTTCTACGCCGACCTGATCTTCGACCGGGACATCACGGTGTCGGCCAGGCCGTCGGACTCGGTGGCGATCGCCTTGCGCGTCGGTGTGCCGATCTATGTCGAGGAGGCAGTGCTCGCCGAGGCGGGTCTGTTGATCCCGGACGAGGGCGACGAGGAGGGCACCGGCGCGGTGCGCGAGGACGAGGTCGAGAAGTTCAAGGAGTTCCTCGACAGCGTGTCGCCCGATGACTTCAAGGCGACTTGAGCGCAGGTAGCCGGTTGGTCACGGATCCGTCTCACGAATGTCGACACGCCGCGAGGTTTGCGGTAACCGCGATCTGGACAGCCATAATTTGATCTAACTTCAGGCGGTCACGGGCCTTGCCGGGAGCGTATGCTCGACAAGTTCGAGCTTGGAGCAAACGCGCTGACCGTGGTCTCGACTGTGACGCACGAAGCGAGTTCGATTCGGCGAGAGGATGGACAGTGGGCGACACGCCACGTCAGGAGCAGTTAGATCTGTCGTCGGGGGGTACGTCCGTCCAGCCTGGACCGACCGTAGCCGCCGAGCCAGTTCAGGGTCGACTGTTTCCCGATGACTCGGTACCCGACGAACTCGTCGGTTACAGGGGTCCGAGCGCCTGCCAGATCGCGGGGATCACGTACCGCCAGCTCGACTACTGGGCGCGTACATCACTGGTCGTGCCGTCGATCCGCAGTGCGGCCGGCTCGGGTAGTCAGCGGTTGTACTCGTTCAAGGACATCCTGGTCCTCAAGATCGTCAAAAGACTGCTGGACACCGGCATCTCACTGCACAACATCCGGGTGGCGGTCGATCACCTGCGCCAGCGCGGTGTGCAGGATCTGGCCAACATCACGCTGTTCTCCGACGGCACCACCGTCTATGAGTGCACGTCCGCCGAAGAGGTCGTCGACCTCCTCCAGGGCGGCCAGGGTGTGTTCGGCATCGCGGTGTCGGGCGCCATGCGCGAGCTGACCGGTGCGATCGCCGATTTCCCAGGTGAGCGCGCTGACGGCGGCGAGTCGATCGCCGCACCCGAGGATGAACTGGCATCGCGTCGCAAGAGTCGCGACCGCAAGATCGGCTGACGTCTCACCAACCCTGCCGCTGCCGGTAGAATCAGCAGCGCATCGCCCTCGCGCGGGAGAGCTTCGTGACTGCCAGTCACGGACGCCGAAGGAGCAACACCTCTCCGTCAACCTCTCAGGCACCCAGGACCGCGCCGGGCCCCGATGCCTCTGGAAAGTGGCAGGTGATCCTGCCCGCCCATGGGGAAAGGCCATCTCCGCGCATCGCCCCGGGGTAGCCGAATCTCTCAGGCGCCCGGTACGGGTCGACGACAGAGGGGGAGGACCGCAACGAATCGTGCGTTCTGAACCCGAGAGGTCCACGTGTCCGGTAGTCATCCCCATTTCTCGGCCGATCATCACCAGCCCCGCTTCGCCGACCGTCATATCGGACCGGATTCGGATGCCGTGGCGACGATGCTCCAGGTCATCGGCGTCGATTCGCTTGCCAGCCTCGCCGAGAAGGCCCTGCCCGCGGGGATTCTCGACGCGCTGACCGCGGACGGTCTGGCCCCCGGTCTCGATCAGCTGCCACCGCCGGCCACCGAGGAGCACGCCCTGGCCGATCTGCGCGCCATGGCCGATGCCAACACCGTCGCGGTGTCGATGATCGGACAGGGTTACTTCGACACCCTCACCCCACCGGTGCTGCGCCGCAACATCCTCGAGAACCCGGCCTGGTACACCGCGTACACCCCGTACCAGCCGGAGATCAGCCAAGGCCGACTGGAGGCGCTGCTCAACTTCCAGACCATGGTCGAGGATCTGACGGGGCTCGAAGTGGCCAACGCGTCGATGCTCGACGAGGGCACCGCCGCCGCCGAGGCGATGACGTTGATGCACCGCGCGGTGAAGGGTTCCGCCAACCGTCTCGCCGTCGATGCGGACCTCTACCGCCAGACCGCGGCAATCCTGGCGACTCGGGCCGAGCCACTCGGCATTGAGATCGTTACCGCCGACCTGCGCAACGGACTGCCCGAGGGCGACTTCTTCGGTGTCATCGTGTCGCTTCCCGGTGCGAGCGGCATTGTCAACGACTGGAGCGACCTGATCGCGTCCGCTCACGACCGCGGCGCGCTGGTGGCCGTGGGCGCCGACCTGCTCGCGCTGACCCTCATCACGCCGCCCGGAGACATCGGCGCGGACGTGGCCTTCGGCACTACTCAACGCTTCGGTGTGCCAATGGGTTTCGGTGGACCCCACGCCGGATACCTCGCCGTGCACACCAAGCACGCCCGCCAGCTGCCCGGCCGCCTGGTCGGTGTGTCGGTCGACGCCGACGGATCCCCGGCGTACCGCCTCGCGCTGCAGACCCGCGAGCAGCACATTCGTCGCGACAAGGCGACCAGCAATATCTGTACCGCACAGGTACTTCTCGCGGTGACGGCGGCGATGTACGCCAGTTACCACGGCGCCGACGGCCTCACCTCGATCGCGCACAAGGTTCACGGTCATGCGCTCGCGGTGGCCGCGGGCCTGTTGTCCGCAGGGGTGACCGTGGTGCACGACACATTCTTCGACACCGTGCTGGCCCACGTGCCCGGGCGGGCCGAGGAGATCCGTGCGCAGGCCAAGGACCGTGGCATCAACGTGTGGCTGGTGGACGCCGACCACATCTCGGTGTCGTGTGACGAGGCGACGTCCGCCGAGCATGTCGAGCAGGTTCTGGAGGCGTTCGGCGGCACCCGCGGTGGGCACCACTGGGAGGGTCCCGAGATCCACACCCGCACATCGACCTTCTTGGCGCACCCGGCGTTCACGCGGTACCGCACCGAGACCGAGATGATGCGTTACCTGCGCGCGCTGTCGGATAAGGACATCGCGCTGGACCGCAGCATGATCCCGCTAGGCTCGTGCACGATGAAGCTCAATGCGGCCGCCGAGATGGAGCCGATCACCTGGCCGGAGTTCGCGCGCCAGCATCCGTTCGCGCCCGCGTCCGACACACCGGGCCTACGCACGCTGATCGCGAACCTGGAGACCTGGCTGACCCAGCTCACCGGGTACGACGCGGTGTCACTGCAACCCAACGCCGGTTCGCAGGGGGAGTACGCGGGACTTCTGGCGATTCGCGCCTATCACCAGAGCCGCGGCGATCACCGTCGCGACATCTGCCTGATCCCGTCCAGCGCGCATGGCACGAATGCGGCGTCGGCGGCCCTGGCCGGAATGCGTGTCGTGGTCATCGCGTGCCGCGACAATGGTGACGTCGACCTCGACGATCTGCGGGTCAAGATCGCCGAGCACGCCGATACGGTTGCGGCACTGATGATTACCTACCCGTCGACGCACGGCGTGTACGAGCACGACGTCTCCGAGATCTGCGCCGCGGTGCACGACGTCGGCGGCCAGGTGTACGTCGACGGCGCCAACCTCAACGCGCTGGTTGGCCTGGCACGGCCCGGTAAGTTCGGCGGCGATGTCAGCCACCTGAACCTGCACAAGACGTTCTGCATCCCGCACGGTGGCGGCGGTCCCGGTGTCGGGCCCGTCGCGGTCCGCTCGCACCTGATCCCGTACCTGCCGGGCCATCCGCTCGCCGACGAGCTCACCGACACCTACACGGTGTCGGCCGCCCCGTACGGGTCGGCGTCGATCCTGCCGATCACGTGGGCCTACATCAGGATGATGGGTGCACCGGGGCTGCGTGCGGCGACGCTGACCGCGATTGCATCGGCGAACTACGTCGCCCGGCGCCTTGACGAGTACTACCCCGTGCTCTACACCGGCGAGAACGGCATGGTCGCCCACGAGTGCATCCTGGACCTGCGCCAGATCACCAAGAGCACCGGCGTCACCGTCGATGATGTGGCCAAGCGGCTGGCGGACTACGGTTTTCACGCCCCGACCATGAGCTTCCCGGTGGCGGGCACGTTGATGGTGGAACCGACCGAGAGCGAGAGCCTCGCCGAGGTGAACGCCTTCTGCGACGCGATGATCGCCATCCGGGCCGAGATCGATCAGGTCGGATCGGGTGCCTGGCCGGTCGATGACAATCCGCTGCGCGGCGCGCCGCACACCGCCGAGAGCCTGTTGGTCGAGAACTGGGACCATCCCTACACCAGGGAGCAGGCCGCGTATCCGCTGGGCAAGGGATTCCGGCCCAAGGTCTGGCCGCCGGTGCGCCGCATCGACAGCGCGTACGGCGATCGGAATCTGGTGTGCTCTTGTCCGCCGGTCGAGGCGTTCGCCTGACCTAGTCCGCGAACGTCGGTTACCGTCACGCCCCAATGGAGAGGGCGGGGCGGTAACCGACGTTCAGCGGCGAACGTGACGTGGGGTCAGGGCAGCACGCTGGACAGCGCTGCGGTCAGTTCCGGTCCCACGGCGCTGTTCAGGTTCTGGTAGGTGCCGCCACTGATCTGGGACACCGCTTCCCAGGTCGCCCGGTCCGGGTCGGTGCCGAAGTCAATGACGTTGACGGCGACCGGCTTGCCCGGCTGGAAGGTCTGGCGGATGAACTCCTGCAGCCCGGCACCATCAAGCGACTGGTCGGTGTGGGGGCCGGTGGTGATGACCAGGACCGAGTTCGCCTGGCCGTCACGATAATTCGCCACGGCCTCGTTGTAGATCAACCGCAGCGTGGTGAAGGACACCGCGCCACCGCCGGACGCGACCTGATCTCTCAGGTTGCTGGACAACACCTCCGAGCGGGGCTGCCCACCGACCGGATCGCCCAGCGGACCGAACGGCACCTCGGGGCGTCCGGCGACGCCGTCGAATGTCCACAGCCCGACGTCCGCGGTCGGTGACAGTGTCTTGATTCGTTCGTCGAGTGCCGCGGTCACGTTGGCGACCCGACTACGGCCACCCTCATCGGCGTCCATCGACTGCTCCAGCATGATGGTGACGGCCGGATTCGCCGCGGGTGCGCTGACGGTCTCGGCGAGCGTGGCACGCAACGCGTTGTCGCCCACCGACACCGGGTCCGCGAGCGGTCCGAAGTCGGTGACATCACTGTCAGGGGTTTCGCCGCCGTCGGTCCGGAAGCCCGCCTTGCCGAACTCGGCCAGCGCCTCTGGCTTGCGGAGGAAACGGGCGAACTCGCTGGCCGCGCTGACCTGCTCCTGGGCCAGCCAGTCGCCGGCCAGCAGCACGGTCGGGTAGTCGGCGATCGCGGCGGGGCCCGAGGGCAGCCACCCCGCGAGCTTGTTCGAGGCGTCGGGCAGCGAGGCGGCCCGTTGATACAGCTGCTGCTCGGTGCTCACCACCGCGTGCACGGAGGAGGCGGCGGGGTCGCTGCCCGCCAACAGTGCCTCCATTGCCGTGGATGCCTTGGTGTCGGCCAGTTTCGGCTGACCCGCCAACAGTGTGTTGATCGCCGACGCGCCTGCCGTGGCGGGCGCGCCAGCGGGGGCGCTGGCTGTGGCGACGGCCTCGGCCGCGACGAAGGTCGCGTCGGCGTCACCGGAGAGCGGCAGTGCCAGTCGAAGCCCACCCCAGCCGGGGAGGTTGAGCGCGTCGAGCGCGGTCTGGTTGGTCTGCAGTGGCGGCAGATCCGACCAACTCCGTTGCGCTAGCGCCGTCTTCAGTTGCGGGCGGACCGCCAACAGCACGGGCGATGTGACCAGCGACCGACTGTCGCTGGTGATCGCGCCGCCTGCGGCGGCCTCCAGCCTGGCCACGGACACCGTACTGCCGGGAATCCACAGTGCGGGACGTTCGCCGAGCTCGGCGGGCCAGGTTCCGGAGAGACCGTTGATCACATCGTCAGAGTCGGCGGAGCGGACGCCGACCTTGACGCACTTGTCGCCGACCGGGGCCGCGGACTGGCTGTACTGCTCGGCGAGCGGGCCGACCTGGTCGGCGATCGACGGATCGACGACCACCGCGACGGCGACCTCGCCCTCGACACAGCGGGCCGCCGACACCTGCGAGCGGTTGGACAGCACGTCACCGAAGAAGCGCCACAGGATGATCGCGCCGACCACGACCACGACGGTGACGAGCGCGACGATCACGCTGACGCTGACACCGCGCCGTTTCGTGGTGATGGCGCGGTGGCTACCGGTCCATTCCCCGTCCCAGTCGCTGCCATGCTGAGGTCCATCGAGCGGTGGACGCGGAGGCGGCGGGTTCGACGCGAACGCTCGCGTCGGCGACTCGTCGTCCTCTAGGCCGTCGCTGTCGTAGCCGTCGGCGTCGTATTCGTCGTCGGCGAAACCATCGTCGGCATATCCGTCGTCGGTGAGATCGTCGCCCGTCGGGCTGCCGAGGTATTCGAAGTCCTCGTCATACCGCGCGGTGCGTTGCGATTGCCAGTACGCGTCATCGCGGTAGTCGGGCTCGGGCTTGCCGTAGGTCGAGCCAACATCGTTGCCCTCGCCGAAACCCGTTTCCCGATAAGGGCTTTCGCCGTAACCCGGCTCGCGCCGCGGTTCGTCGTCGTACCCGGGTCCGGTGGTGGGCTCGTCGGATCCGTGAACATGCGGTTGGTCCGCATCGAAATCCTGCGGCTCATCCGCCGAATCCTCGGGATCGGGAACGCTGTGCCTACCCATCCCCATCCTCTGCGCTCGTGTTGTTGGCTGGTCTTAGGCCCGACGCGTCACCATTCGTTCGGCTCCGCCGCTTCACCAATTGTTCGGCTCGAAGCGACACATCGCGTGGCCCCGCCGAAGTCTAGTCACTAGCCGGTGTGACGGGCCTTGAACTCGCGGCGGCGGCGATGCAGGATCGGCTCGGTGTATCCGTTGGGCTGATCGGCACCGGACAGGATCAACTCCTGAGCGGCCGCAAACGCGATGCTCGCATCGGGATCGGGTGCCATCGGCAGGTAGTCGGGATCCTTCCCGTTCTGCTCGTCGACGACGGCCGCCATCCGGCGCAGGCTGGCGTTGATGTCCTCCGCGGTGATCACGCCGTGGCGCAGCCAGTTGGCCAGCAACTGGCTCGAGATGCGCAGTGTCGCGCGATCCTCCATCAGGGCGACATTGTGGATGTCGGGAACCTTCGAGCAGCCGACACCCGCGTCGATCCAACGCACCACGTAGCCCAGGATCGACTGGCAGTTGTTGTCGACCTCCTCGCGGATCTCCTCGGGTGCCCACGCCAACTCCTTGGAGAGCGGAATGGTGAGGAGTTCGTTGATGGTGGCACGCTTCTTGCCCGCGAGTTCCTTCTGCACCTCGAACACGTCGACCAGGTGATAGTGCATCGCGTGGAGCGTCGCGCCCGTCGGGGAGGGCACCCAGGCAGTGGTGGCGCCGGCCTTGGGCTGACTGATCTTCTGCTCGACCATATCGGCCATCAGGTCGGTCATGGCCCACATGCCCTTGCCGATCTGGGCCTTGCCGGACAGCCCCGCGGCCAAGCCGGTGTCGACGTTCGCGTCCTCGTACGCCTTGATCCACGGCTGGCTCTTCATCGCGCCCTTGCGGACCATCGGGCCGGCCTCCAACGAGGTGTGGATCTCGTCGCCGGTGCGGTCCAGGAAGCCGGTGTTGATGAAGACCACACGGTCGGCGGCTGCCTTGATGCACGCCTTGAGGTTCAGCGTGGTGCGGCGTTCCTCGTCCATGATGCCGACCTTGAGGGTGGCCTGCGGCAGACCGAGCACATCCTCGACGCGGCTGAACAGCTCGCAGGTGAACGCGACCTCGTCGGGTCCGTGCATCTTGGGCTTGACGATGTAGACCGACCCGGTGCGGCTGTTGGCGTACGGACCATTGGCGCCGTCGTTCTCGGAGCCGTCTCGCAGGCCGTGCATGGCGATGAGCCCGGTGAACAGCGCGTCCTGGATGCCCTCGGGCACCTCGTTGCCCTCGCCATCGGTGATGGCGTCATTGGTCATCAGGTGTCCGACGTTGCGGACGAACAGCAGGCTGCGTCCCGGCAGCGTGAGCTCACCCTCCCCGTCGGGGGTGGTGAAGACACGGTCAGCGTTGAGCACGCGGGTGAACGTCTTGCCGCCCTTGGCGACCTCTTCGCTCAGGTCGCCGCGGTTCAGGCCGAGCCAGTTGCGGTAGCCCAGCACCTTGTCATCGGCGTCGACCGCGGCCACGGAGTCCTCGAAGTCCATGATCGTGGTGATCGCGGACTCCAGGACGACGTCCTTGATACCTGCCTTGTCGGTCGCGCCGACGGGGGAGTCGGGGTCGACAAGGATCTCGACGTGCAGACCGTGGTTGACCAGCAGCACCGACCACTGCGGCTTGTCCGGCTTGCCGGTGTAGCCGACGAACTGCTCTGGGGCTGCCAGGCCGACCGAAAGGTCATCGCCATAGGTGACCAGCAACTGGCCGTCGTCGATCTTGAGGCCGGTGGCGTCGCTCCAGGAGCCTGCGGCCAGCGGCACGGCCTCATCCAGGAAGTTGCGCGCGTAGGCGATCACCTTGTCGCCGCGGATCTGGTTGTAGCTGGTGCCCTTCTCGGCGCCGTCCTCTTCACTGATGACGTCGGTGCCGTACAGCGCGTCATACAGCGAGCCCCACCGCGCGTTGGCGGCGTTGAGCGCGAAGCGGGCGTTGAGGATCGGGACCACGAGCTGCGGACCCGCAGTGCTGGTGATCTCATCGTCCACACCCGAGGTGGTGATGCTGAAGTCGGCGGGCTCGGGCAGGAGGTAGCCGATATCGGTGAGGAACTGCTTGTACTCGTCGGCATCGTGCGGGCCGATGGCACGTTGGCGATGCCACTTGTCGATCTGCGCCTGCAGTTCGTCGCGGCGAGCCAGCAGGTCCTGGTTCTTCGGGGACAGATCGGTCACGACCTTGTCCACGCCCGCCCAGAAGCTATCGGGGTCCAGCCCGGTGCCGGGCAGGGCCTCGTTATTGACGAAGTCATAGAGCACGCGCGCCACCCGCAGGGCGCCAACGTTCACGCGATCGGTCATGTCTCCTCCTCGAGCGTCGATCTAGCTTAGCCGCCGGTAAATGCGGTCAACCGATGCGCTCCCGCGGTGAGTAGCAGGTCACATCGGTCGGCGAGGCCGGCCCGAAGGGGCGCCGCACGCTCGGCGACGTCCTGCTGTGCGCGGACGTATTCGGCTCGGCCCGCCGGTGTTTCGATGGCGATCGGCTCGAAACCGTAGTCAGTCAGGTCATACGGGCTCGCACGCATGTCGAGTTCGCGAGCGTCGGCGGCCAACTCGAGGCAGTCCTGCACGAGTTCGGAGTCGACGAGCGGCCCGAGTTTGAAGGACCACTTGTAGAGATCCATGGCGACGTGCAGACATCCCGGCTGCTCGTGTGCGACCTGATCCGCTCGGGTGAGCGGTTCGGCGTTGCGCGGTACGGCAGCAGGTGTGAAGAAGCGATAGGCGTCGAAGTGGCTGCACCGCAATGGCATCGACTCGACGACGGCGTCAGTCCCGGCGCTCCCGAGCCGCAGCGGCACCTGATCATGGCGGACCTGCGGCGCGCGATAGACCATCGCCCACTCGTGCAGCCCGAAGCAGTTGAGCCGGGCCGGCCGATGCGATGTGGCGCGCAGCAGATCGGCGATGAACTCGACAGTGTCGATCCGGGTGGCCAGGTAGTCAGGGGTGACGCCGACGGTGGCACCCGTTCGGCCGTACCCCGCCCGCTCCAGGTAACGCTCGGCCGAACGTCCCGTCAGGTGGGTGCCGAAACCCGGGTGCCAGCGCCGAAGGTGTTTGGGACGCAGGCTGTAGTAGGTGAACAGGAAGTCCCACACCGGGTGGGCCTCACCGCGCCGGGCCCGGCGCTGGTGCGGTTCGACGAACAGGTCGACGCGCTCCGCGTGACATCTCTCACGGTGGGTCCAGTCGGCCTCGGTCAGGGTCGCCGTGTGATGAGCCGTTGTGTGATGAGCCGTCGTGTGATGTGCCGTTGTGTGATCAGCCGCCGTGTGATCAGACACGGTGCGTTCCGTCACGCACCGTCCCCACCAGGTCCTCGACCAGATCCTCCAGCGCCACCATCGCGGTCACCACGTCATCGTCGGTGGTGACGAGCGCCAGGTGGCTGTTGTCACGACGCAGCCGTGACAATGCGTCGGGCACCGGCAAGGACACCGCCAGGCGCGGCAACGGCCGCACAATCGACCGGTCGATCACTGCGGCCGGGTCGTTGATCAGCGGCAACACATCCTTGATGTGCAGGTAGCCGATGTACACACCGGACTCGTCGGTCACCGGGAAGCGTGAGTATCCGGTGTCGGCCAGCGCGCGTTCGACGGCCTCGACAGTGGGCCCCCGACCGGGGGAGGCCACGGGGACCGTGCGGATCTGCTCGAGCGGTATCGCCACGTCGTTGACGCTGCGCGTGCGGATCGCCAGGGCACGCGTGAGCCGGGTGTGCTCCTCGGGATCGAGCAGACCCTCCGACCGTGACTCGGCGATCATCGCGGACAGTTCGACGGTCGACACGGTGACGTCGAGTTCGTCCTTCGGTTCGACCCCCAACGCGCGCAGTGTGGTGTTCGCGCACCAGTTGTAGAAGGCGATGAACGGTTTGGCGAGCTTGATGTAGACCAGATACACCGGGATCAGCAGCATCGCCGCCGACTCGGGTCCGGCGATGGCGATGTTCTTCGGCACCATCTCACCGAGCAGCACGTGCAGTGTCACCACCAGCGCGAGCGCGATGACGAACGACACCGTGTGCAGCACCGTGTCGGGAATCCCCAACGCGCCGAACGGCTTCTCCAACAGGTGGGCGATGGCGGGTTCGCCGACGCGGCCCAGCAGGATGGAGCACACGGTGATGCCGAGCTGGGCACCGGCGAGCATCAGCGACAACTGCTCGGCTGCCCGCATCACCGTGACGGCACTCTTCTTGCCCTGTTCGGCCAGCGCCTCCAACCGGTCGCGACGGGCCGAGATCAGCGCGAACTCCGAACCGACGAAGAACGCGTTCGCCGCCAGCAGGACAACTGTCAGGAAGACACCGAAGAAGTCGGAACCCATCAGTGCTCCTCGTCCTCGCCGCGTCTACCGAGCCGGGTCAGCTCAAGCAGGTCGATCCTGCGTCCGTCCATTCGAATCACCTTGGCCTGCCAGCGCACCGGGTCGTCGATCGGCCTGTCGGGGTCGAAGGCGTTGAGTTCGACGGTCTCACCGGGTTCGGGTATGTGGCCGAGCTCCTCGAGCACCAGGCCGCCGATCGTCTCGTACTCACCGTCGTGCGGACGAAACGGCGTCTCGGTGTCGACCTCGTCGATGCGCAGCAGTCCGGACACCTGCCAGCCGTCGCGCACCTCGACCACGTCGGGCGTCGCGTCGTCGTGCTCGTCGCGGACGTCACCGACGATCTCCTCGATGAGGTCCTCGACGGTGACCATGCCCGCGGTGCCGCCGTACTCGTCAACCACCAGGGCCGTCTGCAATCCGTTGGCGCGGATCTGGGTCATGACGGCATCGCCGTCAAGGGTGGACGGCACGGTCATCACGGGCTGAGCCAGAGTTGCGACACGCATTCGTGGCCGGTCGTCGACAGGCACCGCGAACACCTGCTTGACGTGCACGATGCCGATGGTCTCGTCGAGATCGCCCTCGATGATGGGGAACCGCGAGTAACCGGTCTCCATGGCCTTGATCAGCAGGTCGGCGACGGTGTCGTCGGCGTCCAGCGCCTCGATCTTGGGGCGGGGCGTCATCAGTTCCTCGGCCGTGCGCTCACCGAACTTCAACGAACGGTCGACCAGGTCGGCGGTCTCGGCGTCCAGCGATCCGCGCTGCTTGGAGTTGCGCACCAGCGACACCAACTCCTGCGGGGAGCGCGCCGACCGCAGTTCCTCGGCGGGTTCGATACCCATGCGGCGCAGAACCCAGTTGGCGGTGCCGTTGGTGACGTTGATCGCCGGCGTGAGCAGCCAGGAGAACCACCACTGCGGGGGCGCCGCCCACCGCGCGGTGGCAGTGGGTTTCGCGACGGCGAGATTCTTGGGGACCAGTTCGCCGAACACCATCGACAGCGAGGTGGCGATCAACAGGGCCAGCGCCAGGGCCACGCCGTCGAGCATCCGGTCGGGTAGTCCGATCGCTGACAGCGGCGGCCGAAGCAGCCGCGCGACCACCGGCTCAGCCAGGTAACCGGTGGCCAGTGTCGTGATGGAGATGCCCAACTGCGCTCCGGAGAGCTGAAACGACAGGGTGCGGTGGGCTTTCTGGACGATGGCGTCGCGCCAGCCGCCCGTCTTCGCGTTGGAGTCGACGGTGCTGCGTTCCAGTGCGGTCAACGAGAACTCGGCGGCGACGAACACCGCCGTGCCCGCGGTCAGCAGCACGATCGCCAGCAGGCTCAACAGGGTGAAGGTCAGACTCATCGGATAACTGACCCTCGGACGCCGGGCGCGGGGCCCGGCTCACTACTAGAGGGCTCGGCGTCAGACGGTCCCGGGGTGGGCCGCGCTGCTTCGGCGGCCGCCTCAGAACCGGGAGCATCGGCGGGTGCCTGCGGCACGTGTTCCCTCTCGGTCGGAATTGGTGAATCTCATGTTAGCGGAGGCAGCCGTGATGAAAACGCACCGACGGACGCCGTCTCACCAGCCGGTCGGCAGCGGGTGGCCCTCGGCGAAGCCCGCCGCGGACTGGACGCCGAGCACCACCTTGTCGTGCAACTCGGGCAGCGTCTCGGCGCCGACGTAGGTGCAGGTGCTGCGCACGCCCGAGGTGATGTGGTCGAGCAGGTCCTCGACACCGCCGCGGGCGCTGTCCAGACCCATCCGCGACGACGAGATGCCCTCCTCGAAAAGCGCCTTCCTGGCGCGATCGAACGGGCTGTCCGCGGCCGTCCTGGCGGCTACGGCACGTTTGGAGGCCATGCCGTAGCTCTCCTTGTAGACCAGGCCGTCCCGGTCATACATCAGGTCACCGGGGGACTCGTAGGTGCCGGCGAACCAGGATCCGATCATCACGTTCGACGCGCCCGCGGCCAGCGCCAACGCCACGTCGCGCGGATGCCGCACGCCGCCGTCGGCCCACACGTGTGCACCGAGTTCCCTTGCCGCGGAGGCACATTCGACCACCGCCGAGAACTGCGGGCGGCCGACACCCGTCATCATCCGGGTGGTGCACATGGCGCCGGGACCCACGCCGACCTTGACGATGGACGCTCCCGCGTCGATGAGGTCGCGCGTGCCCTCCGCCGAGACCACGTTGCCGGCCACCAGGGGCAGGCCGAGGTCGAGCGAGGCGATCGCCTTGATGGCGTCGAACATCTTCACCTGGTGCCCGTGCGCGGTGTCGACGACCAGCACGTCCGCACCGGCCTCGGCGAGCGCGCGGGCCCTTGCGCCCACGTCGCCGTTGATGCCCACCGCGGCGGCGATCCGCAGTCGTCCGGCCGCGTCGACGGCGGGCGTGTAGATACCCGCGCGGATGGCACCGGTCCTGGTCAGCACGCCTGCGACGGTGCCGTCGGGGGCGGTCATCACCGCGACCCCGACGTGCGCGTGTTCGAGGAGGTCGAACACCTCACGCGGCGGTGTGCCGACGGGCGCGGTGACGAAGTCGGTCAGAGCGATATCCCGCACGCGGGCGAAGCGGTCCACCCCGACACAGGAGGACTCGGTGACCAGGCCCACCGGCCGGTCCTCGAATGCGACCACGGCGGCACCGTGCGCGCGCTTGTGGATCAGGGCGGTCGCGTCGGAGACGGAGTTGTCGGGGGACAGCAGGACCGGCGTGTCGACCACCAGGTCGCGGCTCTTCACGAAGTCGACGGTCTCGGCTACCGCGGGAATCGGGAGGTCCTGGGGCAGTACGACGATGCCGCCCCTGCGGGCCACGGTCTCGGCCATGCGGCGGCCCGCGACGGCTGTCATGTTGGCCACGACGACCGGGATCGTGGTGCCCGAGCCGTCGACCGTGGACAGGTCGACGTCGAACCGTGAGGCGACGTCGGACCGTCCCGGCACGACGAAGACATCGTTGTAGGTCAGGTCGTACGGCGGACGGTGTCCATCGAGGAAACGCATTCCTCAAGCCTAGTTGCCCGGCATTTCCGCCGAGCAGACACAAACCTGCCCATTTGCGCCCAGAAAAGGGCAGGTTTGTGTCTGCTCGCGAGAGGAACTCAGGCCTCGATCTCGGTGCGGTCGCCGCTCCACAGCGTGTGAAAGCGCCGGGCATGGTCGGTGTCGATGCGACCGTAGGTGTGGGCTCCGAAGAAGTCGCGCAGTCCCTGGGTCAGCGCGGCGGGCAGCCGCTCGGTGCGCAGCGCGTCGTAGTAGGACAGCGCCGAGGCGAAGCCGGGCACCGGGATGCCCAGCTGCGTCGCGGTGATGACGACCCTGCGCCAGCTGTCCACGGCCGCCTCGATGGCCGCGCGGAAGTAGGGGTCGACAATCAGCGTCGGCAGGTCGGCGTCGGTGTCGAAGGCATCCTTGATGCGGTTGAGGAACTTGGCCCGAATGATGCAGCCGCCGCGCCAGATGGTGGCCATGTCGCCGGGCGTGATGTTCCAGTCGTACTCGTTGCTTCCGGCCTGGATCTGGTTGAACCCCTGCGCGTAGGCCACGATCTTCGACGCGTACAGCGCCTGGCGGACGTCCTCGATGAAGCGCTCTGCGTCACCGGGCTTCTCGCCGAGAGTGCCAGAGGCCAGGCCGGTGGTGGCTCTGCGCTGGGCCACCGAGCCCGACAGTGCACGCGCGAACACCGCCTCGGCGATACCCGTCACGGGCACACCGAGGTCAAGGGCGGACTTCACCGTCCACCGCCCGGTGCCCTTCTGCTCGGCCTCATCGAGGATGAGGTCCACCAGCGGTGTGCCGGTCTTCGCGTCGACCTGCCGGAGCACCTCGGCGGTGATCTCGATGAGGTAGCTGTCGAGGTCGCCCTTGTTCCACTCGGCGAAAACGTCCGCGATCTCGGGCGCGGACTTGCCCAGCCCGTCGCGCAGCAGCTGGTAGGCCTCGCCGATGAGCTGCATATCGGAGTACTCGATGCCGTTGTGCACCATCTTGACGAAGTGCCCTGCGCCGTCGGGGCCGATGTGGGTGCAGCACGGCACGCCGTCGACGTGTGCGGAGATCTCCTCGAGCAGTGGGCCCAGGCTCTTGTAGGACTCGGCAGGCCCGCCGGGCATGATCGAGGGGCCGTTCAGTGCGCCCTCCTCGCCACCGGAGATGCCCGCGCCGACGAAGTGCAGACCGCGTTCGCGGATGGCCTTCTCGCGGCGGATGGTGTCGGTGTAGAGCGCGTTGCCGCCGTCGATGATGATGTCGCCGGGCTCCATGGCATCGGCGAGCTCGTTGATGACGGCGTCGGTCGGGTCGCCTGCCTTGACCATGATCAGGACGCGACGCGGCTTCTCGAGCGCGGCCAGGAACTCGCCGATGGTCTCGCTGCGAACGAACGAGCCCTCCGAACCGTGCGCCTCAAGCAGTGCGTCGGTCTTGGCCACCGAGCGGTTGTGCAGGGCAACGGTGTAACCGTGTCGGGCGAAGTTGCGGGCGATGTTCGAGCCCATCACCGCGAGTCCGGTGACCCCAATCTGTGCGGTGGCGGAGGTGTCGGACGAAGTCACGGGCAGCCTTTCGATGTTTGGTTGTGGCAGTGCGGTTTTAACAAAACAAGGTGTTTCGTGAAGCGGTTATGCGGCGAAGAGCTTCTGGAGTTCGGTCAGCCACGGCACCGCGAGCGCGATGGTGGGGATTATCAGGACCGCGGCGGCGGTCACGTACGCGGCCACTGACAGCGGCATGCTGTTGGGCTTGCCGCCGAGCCGGCGCACCCGGAGGACTGTGGTGGGTCCGCCCGCGGCCATGGCGCCGGACGGGGTGCGACCCGAGGCGCAGGCGACCAGGGCGCGGGCCAGGGGAGTCGGCCCCGAGTCGCGTACGGCGGCGTCGTCGGCGAGGAGTTCGATGAGCAGGCGCACGGCGTCCAGCGCGCTGCCGCTTCGGACGAGGCGCGGGAATGCGGCGTGTACCGCGGTGAACATCTCCAGCACCAGGTCGTGGCGAGCACGGAGATGGGCGTTCTCGTGGCTGAGGATCGCCGAGATCTCGGCGTCCGCCAGGCTCGTCAGGGTGCCCTGGCTCACGACAACGCGGCTACGGACGCCGGGCAGGCAGTAGGCCAGGGGCTGATCGACGTCCAGGATCCGGAGCCCGCTGGCCTTGGTACAGACCTCCGGTGCCGCGGCGTGAGATGCGCCGAGCAGGTCGACCAGCATCCGGTGGTGGGCGCGACGCCTGCGGGTGCCGATGGCGACCTGCAGGACGGCCACAATCAGGCGCGCGCCGACGATCAGGGTGAGCGCGAAGACGACCACGTAGAGAACCCACAGCGGCCAGCCCAGTACCGCGATCTCGCTGGTGAACGTGGCGGTCGGGCGGCCGTCAGGGCCGGGTACGAACAATCTGCTGGCGATGGCGATACCCGCGCTGAAAGCGGACAGCACGCCTGCCAGCGCTATCGACTGCCAGAGCACCACTGCCGCGCGCGGAGCACGATGCGGCCACGCGGCCCGCGCGAGCACAGCGGGCACCGGTCCAACGAGGACCAACGCGACGATGGAGAAGGCCAGCGCGGACACGCTGACAGTGTCCCTCAGCCGGTGCCTAGATTGCCAGCCGGATCGCTGCGATGCTTCGCCTCGAGTTCGGTCAGCGCGCGGCGCAGCGCCGCTGCCTCGCCCGCGCCGACGCGCTCCACGAAGTGGACCAGCGCGGCTTCGCGGCTTCCCGAGTCCGAGACCTGGTCAAGTGCGTCCACCATCAGACCGGCAACCAGCTCGTCGCGGCCGTGCGTGGGTGCGTAGCGATGGGCCCTGTCGTCGCGGTGCTGGACGACGAGGTTCTTCTTCGCGAGCCGCTGCAAGACCGTCATGATTGTGGTGTACGCCAGGTCACGCCGTGCGGCGAGTGCCTCGTGCACCTGGCGCACGGTCTGGGGTTCGCGCGAGGACCACAGGTGATCCATCACCTCGCGCTCGAGTTCCCCGAGTCGTGTCAACTTCGCCATGTTCCGTTCACTCTCCTGAGCAGTCAAATCAGCGTACTACGGACGTACTACCGCGTGTCGTATCCAACGGCGCGACAGGCGCTATGAGTTCCCCGCCTCCGCGAGTCATCGGTCAGCACCTCGCTCACCTGGGCCTGTGAGTCCAATCACAAGGGGTTTGCTTGTAGGTAAGCCTCACTTCACTATAGTAAGGCTTACCTAACTGAGGGAGACCCCATGACGATCCTGGTCGACGATCCCCTGATCGCCGGCATGGCCATCACCCGGCCACTGCCCCTGCACGACTCCAGCCGACGACTGCGCGAGCTCTATCCGGAGTGCCCCCGCGTCTATGGCGTCGCGGTGATGGGCGACCTCTCTCGTCGTCGTTGGTGGCCGTTGTCGGAGGTGCTGACGACCGACCGTCTGCAGACGATGTTCGACACGGCGGCCGCCGAGACCGATAGCAAGGTGGCCGTCTCGCAGCAGTTGGCCGCGACACTCGCGCACGTCGTGCTCGGTCGGGTGGTTCCACTGCTGGTCCTCGAGGGGCGAGCCTGGGACAGCGGCCTCGAGAATCTGTGGGTGCACGTGGACTCGGAGGGCGCTATCGACTGGGTCGGGGTCGTCGACCCGACATTGCGTGCCCTGCCGGACGACTCCTACTTCGGGGGCCGCCCGGGCATGCGGCGCAGGCACTCCGCGCAGGATCGCATCGTCGCCCTGCCGAGCGAGGCCGCGCTGACGACGTGGGTCGCCCACCGCAGTCACCGCGCGCTGGAACCACTGTTCGACAAGCTGCACGACGTGAGCGACGGTGCGCTGTCCGTGGCGGCGATGTGGCACATCGTCGGCGGTGCCGTGGTCAGCGCATCCACCCAGGTGCCGTTGCTGGCCGGGTCGAGCGAGCTGACGAGCATGCGCCGCGGGCAGGCCGTGCTCGACGCGCTGATGGGCTTCGGCGCACCGGTTCGCGGCGCGACGAGAGTCTGCGCGGGGAAGGCCTTGCTAAATTAGGGCAGCCTTGCCTATTCTTAGCGCAGACGAACACACCGCGCTATGCACGAGCAACACGTCAAAGAACCACCGGACCGAGCCGGAGTCCTGAGGGCTGCAGAGACCCCCGGTCCACTCGAGGATGGGCCCCGCACACGTTGTGCGGGGCCCATCCGTTTTTCGTTTCCAGACCCGAATTCCCCTTGGCCGCTCCGGCCATGTAGACAGGTCACGTGACGACTTCCGTAGCGCCGAACTTCGGCGGAGGCTTCGACGACGAACTCGGCCTCACGTACCTGGATGCGACCCCAGACGGCGCAAGGGCGCAGCTCACGATCAACGAGAAGCTCCTTCAGCCGCACGGCATCGTGCACGGTGGCGTGTACTGCTCGATCGTGGAGAGCGTGGCCAGCGTGTCGGCCGGGATGTGGCTCGAGTCCAAGGGGCTCGGACGCAACGTGGTCGGCGTCAACAACAACACCGACTTCCTGCGGGCCATCAAGGCGGGTGCGGTCACAGCGGTCTCCACGCCCATCCACCGCGGCCGGCGTCAACAGATCTGGCTCATCGAGATCACCGACACGAACGGCAAGATGGTCGCCCGTGGCCAGGTGCGTCTGCAGAACCTGCCCGCCGACGCCCCGGACGCCTAGGCACCCGCACGCCTAACCGCAACGCCGCGGGGCGATCCCGCGTGCGCTGCCGACTGCGGCGTGCCGTGGCAGGATCAGCGCACTATGCGTTTGACCCCCCACGAGCAGGATCGACTGCTCATCTCCTACGCCGCTGAGCTGGCTCGACGCCGTCAGGCGCGTGGGCTTCGGCTCAATCATCCCGAGGCCGTCGCCGTCATCACCGACCACCTCCTCGAGGGCGCCCGTGACGGGCGCACCGTCGCCGAACTCATGGTCAGTGGTCGCGACGTGCTGAGCCGCGACGACGTCATGGACGGGATCCCCGAGATGCTGCATGACGTCCAGGTCGAGGCCACCTTCCCCGACGGCACCAAGCTCGTCACCGTCCACCACCCGATCGCCTGAGGTGGCAATGATTCCGGGTGAGATCGTCTTCGGCGACGGTGACATCGTGATCAACGAGGGCGCGCCAAGGCTTGAACTCGAGGTCGTCAACACCGCGGACCGACCGGTCCAGGTCGGCAGCCACGTACACCTGCCGCAAGCCAACGCCGCAGTCGAATTCGACCGCGTGGCCGCACACGGGTATCGCCTCGACATCCCCGCGGGCACCGCGGTGCGCTTCGAACCCGGTGTGGCCCAGTACGTCTCACTGGTCCCGCTCGGAGGTACCCGGGAGGTTCACGGACTGTCGCTGACTCCGCCGGGAAGGTTGGATGCGTGACCGAACTCTCCCGCGCGCGTTACGCCGCACTCTTCGGCCCGACCACAGGCGACCGCATTCGCCTCGCCGACACCGACCTGTTCGTCGAGATCACCGAGGACCGCAGCGGTGGGCCCGGGCTGGCCGGTGACGAGGCCGTCTTCGGCGGCGGCAAGGTGCTGCGCGAGTCGATGGGGCAGTCTCGGGTCACCCGCGCCGAAGGCGCACCCGACACCGTCATCACCGGTGCGGTCATCATCGACTACTGGGGGATCATCAAGGCCGACATCGGCATTCGTGACGGTCGTATCGTGGCGATCGGAAAGGCCGGCAACCCCGACGTCATGTCGGGCGTCCACCCTGACCTGGTCGTCGGCCCGTCCACCGAGATCATCGCCGGAAACGGTCGCATCCTCACAGCGGGCGCCATCGACTGTCACGTCCACCTGATCTGTCCGCAGATCATGGAGGAGGCGCTGGGCGGCGGCATCACCACGATCGTCGCGGGGGGCACCGGGCCGGCCGAGGGCAGCAAGGCCACCACCGTCACACCCGGGTCCTGGCATCTGGCCCGCATGCTGGAGGCCCTCGACACCTGGCCGCTGAACATCGCGCTGCTGGGCAAGGGCAACACCGTGTCGTCGGAGTCGATGTGGGAGCAGTTGCGCGGCGGCGCTGCGGGATTCAAGCTGCACGAGGACTGGGGGACTACCCCAGCCGCGATCGATGCCTGCCTTTCGGTCGCCGACGCGGCCGGGGTGCAGGTCAACATCCACACCGACACGCTCAACGAGACCGGTTTCGTCGAGGACACCCTGGCCGCGATCAAGGGCCGCTCCATCCACGCATACCACACCGAGGGCGCGGGCGGCGGGCACGCGCCCGACATCATCACGGTGGTCTCGCACCCCAATGTGCTGCCCAGCTCGACGAATCCGACGCGCCCGCACACCGTCAACACCCTCGACGAACACCTCGACATGCTGATGGTGTGCCACCACCTCAACCCGAGCCTTCCCGAGGATCTGGCGTTCGCGGAGAGCAGGATCCGTCCCTCGACGATCGCCGCCGAGGATCTGCTGCATGACATCGGCGCGATATCGATGATCGGCAGCGACGCGCAGGCCATGGGGCGCATCGGCGAGGTGGTGCTGCGCACCTGGCAGACCGCACACGTCATGAAGCGGCGCCGTGGCGCACTCGAGGGCGACGGCGCCAGCGGGAAGGACTCGGACAACAACCGGGTCCGCCGCTACATCGCCAAGTACACGATCTGCCCCGCGGTGGCGCACGGCCTGGACCGCGAGGTCGGTTCGGTCGAGGTCGGCAAGCTCGCGGACCTCGTGTTGTGGGAGCCCGCCTTCTTCGGTGTGCGCCCCCACGCGGTGATCAAGGGCGGCATGATCGCGTGGGCGGCGATGGGCGACGCCAACGCATCCATCCCCACCCCGCAGCCGGTGTTGCCCCGACCGATGTTCGGAGCCTCGCCTGCGGCTGCGGCCGCGACGTCGGTGCACTTCGTTGCCCCGCAGGCGATCGAGGACGGCCTGGCCGATCGGCTCGCGGTCAACCGCCGTCTGGTCGCGGTCGACACCGTTCGCCACATCGGCAAGGCCGACATGCCGTGCAATGACGCACTGCCGCGGATCGAGGTCGATCCCGACTCCTTCACCGTGCGCATCGACGGCGAGGTCTGGGCCGAGCAGCCGGCCGCGGAACTCCCGATGGCTCAGCGATATTTCCTCTTCTGATGTCGGGCCTCGAACTCTCGACGCTGCTGACGCTGTCGGACTCGCGACTTCCGACCGGTGGACATGTCCACTCCGGCGGAGTCGAGGAGGCCGTGACGAGCGGCCTGGTGTCCGACCTCGCGACGCTGCGGGCCTTCCTGCGGCGCCGCATCCGCACCAGCGGCCTGGTCACGGCGTCAGTGGCGGCCGCGGTGCACGCGGGGACGTTGAGCGTCGTCGACGCCGACCGCGAAACCGATGCGCGCACACCGTCACCCGCGGCGCGCAGCGCATCACGGGCACAGGGGAGGGGTCTGGCCCGGTTGGCTCGTCGCGTGTGGCAGGAGGTGGACTGGAACGATATCGGCGTCAAACCCCACCTCGCCGTCGCCGCGGGTGTGGTGGGCGCCGCCAGCGGCCTGGCGCCCGAGCAGACCGCGTTGTCGTTGGTCTACACGACCATGACGGGCTCGGCCATGGCGGCGCAGCGTCTGCTGGCACTCGATCCCGGTGACGTCGCCGCGGTGACGTTCGAGCTGGCGTCGCTGTGCGACGAGGTCGCCGCGCAGGCGGCCAAGGAACTCGCCGACCTGTCCGATCCGCTGCTCGACATGCTGGCCCAGCAGCACGTTGAACGCGACCGACCACTGTTCGTGTCGTGAAACACCACATCTCACATCAGGACCGAAAGGCGCATCATGCCACCACATCTGCTCGACGGTGAGCCCCACGCGCACACCGACCGTCCGCGCCGTATCCGTCAGGCCGGCGAGCCGCTTCGCATCGGCATCGGAGGTCCCGTCGGTTCGGGCAAGACGGCCCTGGTGGCCGCGCTCTGCCGACAGTTGCGTGATGAACTGTCGCTGGCCGTGCTGACCAATGACATCTACACGACCGAGGATGCCGACTTCCTGCGCAGGCACGCGGTGCTGCCCGACGAGCGCATCGCGGCCGTGCAGACCGGCGGCTGCCCACACACCGCCATTCGGGATGACATCACGGCCAACCTCGATGCCATCGACGACCTCATCGCGGGCAACGAGGCGCTCGACCTCATCCTGGTCGAATCCGGAGGCGACAACCTGACCGCAACCTTCTCGTCCGGGTTGGTGGACGTGCAGATCTTCGTGGTCGACGTGGCCGGTGGTGACAAGGTGCCTCGCAAGGGCGGACCAGGCGTGACGTTCTCGGATCTGTTGGTCGTCAACAAGACCGACCTGGCGCCGCTCGTGGGCGCCGATCTGGACGTGATGCGTCGCGATGCGGCGGCCGTCCGGGCGGGCCGCCCCACGGAGCTGATCTCGCTGACCGCGGATCCAACCGCGGCACCCGTCCTGTCCTGGGTCCGTCAGCAGCTCCGCGTTCCGGTGTAGGGACACGCGCCCACATGCTCTCCGATGTCCTGATCGTCGCGCGGCCCGGCCGCGCGCCCGGCATCGAGTGCACCGGCGGGGTGACCGCCCGCCGCACCGGCGCTGACACGGTGCACCTGGTGTCGGCTGCGGCGACCCCGCTGGGTGGGGACACCGTGAGGATCCGGGTCGTGGTCGAACCGGGTGCGCGGCTGTGGCTCCGCAGTGCCGCGGCGACGATGGCGATGCCGGGCAACCTCAGCATGGAGTCACGATCCAGTTGGGACCTCGAGGTCGCCGGACTGCTCGACCTGGATCCACAGCCCACCATCGTCGCCGGCCCGGCCCGGCATATCAGCACCACCCGGCTGAGCCTGAGCGCCGAGGGCCAGGCACGCGTGCGTGAGCGGATCCAGATCGGCAGATCCTATGAGCGGCAAGGCTTCTGGTCGGGAGCCATGTACGCCGACGTCGACGGCGCGCCACTGCTGCGACACCGCGTCGACATGGGTACCGGGTCGGTGACCGATGACGTCCTGGGCACACCGATGGCGTGCGTCAGCGAGCTGCGCTACCCCGAGACGTCCTTCGACGCCCAGGGCACCCTGTTGGAGCTGGCGGCCGGCGGCGCGCTGGCCACCTGGCAGGGCGACCGTCTGCGCGCAACCGGCCAGCGCTAGCTGGCGGCCTTCTCCGTCTCCTGCACCGACGCGGCGATCTCCTCGAGTTCCTCGATTCGGGTGCGCGCGTACGCCTGCTGCTCGGTGATCGTCAGCTGACCGCGCTGCCTGCCGAAGAACGTCACCGACCACGACAGCAGTGTCGCGATCTTGGTCTTGAAGCCGACGAGGTAGATCAGGTGCAGGCCCAGCCACGCGAGCCAGGCGAGGAAGCCGCCGAACTCCAGCTTGCCGACCTGAGCCACCGCGTTGTACTTCGACACCGTGGCCATCGAGCCCTTGTCGAAGTACTTGAACGGCTCGCGTGGCTTGGGGCGGGTACCGTGCTCGCGCGCCTTGACCTCGTTCTGGATGATCTTGGCGACGTACTTGCCGCCCTGGATGGCGCCCTGAGCCATACCGGGCACACCATCGACGAAGGCCATGTCGCCGACGACGAACACATTGGGGTGTCCGGGGATCGACAGGTCGGGGTTGACCTTGACGCGTCCGGCCCGGTCGATCTCGGTGTCGGACTGGGCGGCCAGATCGCGCCCGAGCGGGCTGGCGGCCACGCCTGCCGACCACACCTTGCACGCTGACTCGATACGGCGAATGGTGCCGTCGCCGTCCTTCACCGTCAGGCCATTGCGGTCAACGTCGGTGACCATGGCGTTGAGTTGGACCTCGACGCCCATCTTCTCGAGCCGCGCCTTCGCCTTCAGGCCGAGCTTCTCGCCCATCGGCGGAAGCACCGCGGGCGCGGCGTCCAGCAGGATGACGTGCGCCTCGGTCGGGTCGATGAGCCGGAAGCTGCCCTTGAGGGTCTGATCCGACAGCTCCTGAATCTGGCCCGCCATCTCGACGCCGGTGGGACCAGCGCCGACGACCACGAACGTCAGCAGCTTCTTGCGTCGCTCGGGGTCGCTGGACCGCTCGGCCTGCTCGAACGCACCGAGAATCCGGCCGCGCAGCTCCAGCGCGTCGTCGATCGTCTTCATACCCGGCGCCCACTCGGCGAAGTGATCGTTGCCGAAGTAGGACTGACCGGCCCCTGCAGCGATGATCAGGGTGTCGTAGGGCGTCCGGTAGGTGTGGCCTAGCAGCACCGAGTCGACCATCTTGTGCTCGAGGTCGATATGCGTGACATCACCGAGGAGCACCTGGGCGTTCTTCTGCTTGCGCAGGATCAGCCGGGTGGGTGGGGCGATCTCGCCCTCGGAGATGATTCCCGTCGCCACCTGGTACAGCAGCGGCTGGAAAAGGTGGTGCGTGGTCCGGGCGATCAGCTTGATGTCGACGTCGGAGCGCTTGAGGGTCTGCGCGGAGTTGAGACCCCCGAAACCCGATCCAATGATGACGACCTTGTGCCGATCCGACGCCGTAGCTCCGGGGTGGCTCATTGCAGCTCCTTGACGGACAACCCGTTCTTGACAATAAATACAACGAACAGGTTAGTCTTCGCCCTTCCCGACAGCTCGGTGAGATGGCACACCGCACCGGAAATTCATCTCAATCCGGGGTCCCACCGGGGAATTCACCCTGCGAGCAACGGTTTCAGCAGCTCTGCGACCGCGGTCGCGCCGCCCGGGTGATAGCCGTTCAGGTTCGTCACAGGGCTGATGATCACACCGTCGATGCCGGCGTTGAGCACCTTGGTCTGGATCTGCTCGGCGACCGCCTCCGGGCTGCCGAACACCGCCTGCTGACGGAAGTCCTCCGGGATCAGGTCGGCGGTCACGTTCTCGTCGATGATCGCAATCACCAGCATGCTGGTCTCCAGGGTGGCGGGATCGCGTTCGATCTCCTCGCAGCGGTCCTTGATCACCTGAATCTTGCGTGGCAGCTCGTCGAATCCCGCGATGACGTTGAGGTGGTCAAAGTGCTTGACGGCCAACGGGATTGTCTTCTTCTCACCGCTGCCGCCGATCATGAGCGGGATATGGTCGCGGAAGCGTGGCTCGGCCATGGCCTCCTGTGTGCGGTAGTACTTGCCCGAAAACGTGGGCCGCTCGCCCTTGAGCATCGGCAGGATGATCTCCAGCGCTTCGCCGAGCTTGTTGAACCGGTCGGTGAAGGTGCCGAACTCGAACCCCAGCGAGTCGTGCTCGAGTTCGTACCAGCCGGTGCCGATGCCGAGGATGGCGCGGCCCTGACTGATCACGTCCAGCGTGGTGATGGCCTTCGCCAACAGTGTGGGGTTGCGGTAGGTGTTACCGGTCACCAGCGTGCCGAGCTGGACCTTCTCGGTGGCCGCGGCCAGCGCGCCAAGGGCGGTGTACGCCTCGAGCATGGGCTGGTCGGGTGTTCCGAGGCCTGGCAGCTGGTAGAGGTGGTCCATCACGAACACCGAGTCATATCCGGCGGCCTCTGCTTCCTGGGCCTGCGCGATGACCGTGGGGAAGAGCTCCTCGACGCCGGTGCCGTAGGAGAAGTTGGGGATCTGGAGTCCGAGTCGAATCGTCACGTCCTCGACAGTGCCACCACGGCCGGTGTGGCGTCGTCCGTTTCGCTCGACGCGAAGCGGGGAATAAATCGCCGCTGTGCTCAGACTGAGTAGGCGCGCTCAGCCGAAGTGAGCCAGCGCCCCGTGGCTCACATGCAGTGTCTGGCCGGTGATGTGCCGTGCCGACGGCGTGGTCAGAAACAGTGCGAGGCGGGTGATTTCGGCGGCCACCGTCGGCGAGGTGCCACCGATACCGTCGTAGCCGGGGTCGGCGCCCTTACCGGGTGCCACGGCGTTCACGGTGATACCGCGGATGCCGAAGTGCGTGGCCTGACCGGCCGTCCAGTTGGACACGGCGGCCTTGATCGCGGCCTCTGGGCTGCCCTCGTCGGGGCTGTCTGCGACAACGTTGACGATCGATCCGCCGGACCTCAGGTGATCGCCGAGGATCTGCACCGTCAGCACCGCGGACAGCATCGTGGCGTCGAGTGCGCTACGCCACGCGGCCGCCCGCTCGGTGAGGGTGTAGGTGCGGGGATCGGCACCGCCCCAGGTCGGTGCGGGCACGTTGATGATCGTGTCGATGTGGTGTGGGAAACCGTTGCGCGCCTCTTCCAGCGCGGCGGCGTCGGTGTTGTCGAAGACGAGGTAGTCGACGTCGAGTTCCTTGGCGGCGACCTCGAGATCATCGCGGCGCGCCCCGGCGATGACTACCTTGTGGCCCTCATCCCGGAACCCCTGCGCGATCGCGCGGCCAAGTTCGGTGTCGCCACCGGTCAGCAGCACATCCATCACGACCTCCTCGTGTTCGGCGCTGAACCCAGCGAGTCGGCCACCATGTTACTGGACAGTAGCTAGTCGGCGAAACCCGCCACGCGGCGGTTCGCCGAACCCTCGCGGGGTGTCCTAGGGTGTGGCGCATGACCGGTTCGGCGGGTTTGCCGCGCTGGATCTATGTGCCCGCGGCAATCGGGGCGATGTTCGTCGTACTGCCGTTGGTCGCGATGGCTGCCAGAGTGGACTGGTCACAGTTCGTGTCGCTGGTGACCAGCCGTGAGTCGCTGGCCGCCTTGAAGCTGAGTGTGAAGACCTCCTCGGCCAGCACTGTGCTGTGCATCGTGCTCGGTGTGCCGATGGCACTGGTTCTGGCGCGCAACGACTCTCGACTGGTCCGATGGACCAGGCCGCTGATTCTGCTGCCCCTGGTGCTGCCGCCTGTGGTCGGTGGAATCGCCCTTTTGTACGCCTTCGGCCGGCTCGGTCTACTCGGTCGATACCTCGAGGCGGGCGGCATCCACATCGCGTTCACCACGTCCGCGGTGGTTCTCGCGCAGACGTTCGTCTCGCTGCCGTTTCTCGTCATTGCGCTTGAGGGCGCGGCGCGCACCGCAGGCACCGATTACGAGGTGGTGGCCGCGACGCTGGGCGCGCGACCGACGACGGTGTGGTGGCGAGTGTCACTGCCGCTCCTGGCGCCGGGCCTGGTGTCAGGTGCGGTACTGGCCTTCGCGCGCTCGCTCGGCGAGTTCGGCGCCACATTGACGTTCGCGGGCTCCCGCGAGGGCGTCACGCGCACGCTGCCGCTGGAGATCTACCTGCAGCGGGAGAGTGACGCCGACGCTGCGGTGGCGTTGTCCGTTCTGCTCGTCGTTGTCGCCGCCGTCGTCGTTCTCGGCTTGGGTAGCCGTCGGCTCAAGGCGGGTGGGTTTATGCCTGGTGATCGGGTGTGAGCGGGATCCAATTGCGCGCCGTTGTGCGCAGCCGCGCACTCGAGGTGGAGATCGCGGTCGCGCCCGGCGAGGTGCTGGCGGTGCTCGGACCCAACGGCGCGGGTAAGTCGACGTTGCTGCACGTCATCGCTGGCGTGGTGCATCCCGACGAGGGCCTGGTACGGCTTGGCACGCGGACGTTGACCGACACCGCCTCCGGCGTGCGGGTCGACACCTATGACCGGCGCGTCGGCCTGCTGCTTCAGGATCCTCTGCTGTTTCCGCACCTCACCGTCGCCGCGAACGTGGCCTTCGGGCCGCGCAGCGGGCGACGGCTGAGCCGTCGGGACTCGCGGTCCGCCGCACAACGTTGGCTAGGCGAGGTCGACGCCGGCGACCTGGTCGACCGCTCGCCACGCCAACTCTCCGGCGGACAGGCCCAACGCGTTGCCCTGGCTCGCGCGCTCGCGGCAGAGCCGGACGTCCTGCTTCTCGACGAGCCGCTCGCGGGTCTCGACGTCGGGGTCGCCGCCGCGATGCGCAAGGTGCTGCGACAGGTGTTGGCACGCGATGGCCGGTCGGCGGTGCTGGTCACCCATGACCTGCTCGACGTGGTCACGCTGGCCGACCGTGTCGTCGTCCTCGAATCGGGTCGTATCGTCGAATCTGGCACGGCCACAGAGGTTCTGGCCGCACCGCGCAGTTTCTTCGGTGCGCGATTCGCCGGCGTCAACCTGGTGGCGGGCACGCTGACCGGACCTGACACGCTCCGTACGGAATGGGGGAGTACGTGGCACGGCGAGGCGGGGCCGTCCGCCATTGACGCCGCCAACTCCGGTGGCCGGGCGGTGGCGGTCTTCGCCCCAGCCGCGGTCGCCGTCTTCCGCGACGAACCGCACGGCAGCCCCCGCAACACCGTTGAGGTCGTGGTGTCCGAACTCGACAGTCGCGGACCGGCCATCAGGGTGCGTGCCGACCACCAACCGGACGGCGGGCCGGGGTTGGCCGCCGACATCACCGCCGAGGCGGCCACCGAGCTCCGGCTCGCGCCGGGGGAGCGGGTGTACTTCACGGTGAAGTCCCAGGCGATCACCCTGCACGCCCGCCCGTAACGACCCGGACGGGCCGCGCGATCAAGCAGTACAGAGTCCCGGGAACCCGCCGCCGCGCGGTCCCGGGTCCCGACGTGCGTCAGCAATCCCTCGAGTGGGTTCCGGGCATTACCCTTTTGTCGCACAGCAACTTCTAAGCTCGACACTCTAAGAGCAACTCACACTTGCGTCACGGCCGTAACACGGTAGTTTCTTCCCCATGCAGCACCCGGATGCCAGTAGTCGACGACGCCCCAGCCTCACCAGGCTGTTGGCGACCGCAGCGGTCACGAGCATGACCGCAGTGACCCTCGTAATGCCGGGCGCTGCCTCGGCAGAACCGGCGCCCCCGGCTCCGCCACCCCCGCCCGCGCCGGCAGCGCCTGCGCCCGCCCCGGCGGCACCCGCGCCTGCGGCACCAGCCCCGGCTGCGCCCGCGCCTGCGGCACCGGCACCGGCAGCACCCGCGCCGCCTGTGGATCCAAACGCCCCGCCGCCACCGCCAGCGGATCCGAATGCGCCGCCTGCACCAGCGGATCCGAACGCACCCGTGGATCCGAACGCACCCGCCCCGCCGCCTGCACCCGAGCCCGGGCGTATCGACAACGCGGCGGGCGAGTTCAGCTACGTCCTGCCCGGGGGCTGGAAGGTCTCCGACCAGACCCAGCTCTCCTACGGTCAGGCGTTGTTGACCAAGCTTCCGCCTGAGGGTTCGGAGCAGTCGCCGAGTGACACCAGCGTTCTGCTGGGACGTCTGGACCTCAAGCTGTTCGCCGGCGCTGAGGCCGACAACACGAAGGCGGCCGCGCGTCTGGCCTCCGACATGGGCGAGTTCTTCATGCCCTTCGCCGGGACGCGTCTCAACCAGGAGTCCGGCACGCTCGACGCGGCAGGTATGCCGGGCGCCTTCTCCTCCTATGAGGTGAAGTTCACCGACGAGTCCAAGCCGACCGGCCAGATCTGGGCCGGCGTCGTGGGCTCGACCCCGCCCGCCGGAACCCCGCGCGGCCAACGCTCACCCGAGCGCTGGTTCGTCGTGTGGCTCGGCACCGCGAACAGCCCGATCGACAAGGGTGCTGCCGTGGCGCTTGCACAGTCGATCCGGCCGTGGACGCCCCCGCCGCCGGACCCCAACGCGCCTCCGCCGCCTCCTGCGGATCCGAACGCGCGGCCCGGTGTGGGCGTGCCCGTGCCGGTGACCAACGCGCCGCCGGAGATGCTGCCGCCCGCCTGACATACCCAGCCGACGGTGCGCATTATCGTGCCGGTTTTCTCGCCCAATCGTTACCGGCACCAGGTATACCCAAGGGTGAGCCAGTAGTTCGCTGGCCAGCGACAGGCAGGATTTGGTCATGGACATGATCGCGGCTACCGAGTTTCTCGCCCGTTCGAGCACGCTCACCAGCGTCGGGTGGATCGGCTACATCATCATCGGCGCGCTCGCCGGCTGGATCGCAGGCAAGATCGTCAAGGGCGGCGGTTCCGGCATCCTGATGAACATCGTCATCGGGATCATCGGTGCCCTTGTCGGCGGCTTCCTGCTGAGCTTCTTCCTGGATACCGCGGGCGGGGGCTGGTGGTTCACGCTGTTCACCGCGATTCTCGGATCCGTGATCCTGCTGTCGATCGTCGGCGCGGTGCGCAAGACCTAGCGGCTCATAGCGCGGCGAGCACACCGCGGAGTGCGGCGACCAGGCTGCCGCTGCCCGCGCGATACAGCGGGCCCCGCCCGTCGGACAGCAGTATCCGCAGGCGGGCCATCCCGCGCACGCGAGCGGGGTCGGGTGAGTCCAGGCGGTCCAGGATGTCCGAGATGACGTCTGCGGCACGGCGTACCTCAGCGGTCTGCACGGGTACGCGGGCGGAGAGCTGAGGGTGGCCGACGAGCGCATCGTGCATGACCAAGTGCAGCGCGGCACGCAGAAGTTCGCGCTCGCGCGCGGACGCCAGGCGGGCACCATGGACGGCGATCAGGCTGCCGGGCGTCGCGGTCACGCCGGCCTCCAGTTCGCGGTCTAGGCGATCGGCGAGGAGCGCAGCGCGCAACCGTGCCCACCAGGTGGGCCTCATATCCGGCGAACTCGGACCTCGTCGGGCGGGCGAACCGGCGCGGAGATCGTCTCGAATTGTCCGATCGGCCATGATGACCTCCTGAATGGTCGTGACCTTCGTTCAGGCTATACCGGTCATTGGTGACCAGTCAAGACGTTTTACCGGTCATGGGGGTTACACTCGACGTGTGACGACCCTGACCGGTGACTGGCTCGGTGACCAGGAGGCGAAACCCGCGCCCGGGCCGCTGCGTCGTGTGCAGGCCCTGATCAACACTGTCGACCGGGAGTCCGGGATCGACCGACTGGCCGCCGTCGCCGACGCCGCTCCGTGGTTACTCGACAACGGCCTGCTGGCGGCCGACGGTGCCGCGCTCGACGCGGCCGATGTCGAACTCGTCGTCACGGTCCGGGAGGCGCTGCGCGCCATGGTCGTGCACAACACCGGCGCCCCAGATCCCGACCCCGCGGCCATCGCGCCGTTGCGCGATATCGCAGCGGATGTCGCGTTCCGGGCTGATCTCGACGACGCGGGCCTGGTCACGCTGGCTCCGGTGGGCCACACGGTCCGCGACAGGCTCGGTGCGCTGTTGCTGATCGTGTCCGACGCGCAACGCGACGGCACGTGGTCGTACCTCAAGGCCTGCGCGAACGACGACTGCCAGTGGGCGTTCTATGACCGCTCGCGCAACCACGGAGGCACGTGGTGTGACATGGCGACCTGTGGAAACAAGCTCAAGAACCGGGACTTTCGTGCCCGCCGACGCGGCACGTGAACATCAGGTCGACAGATGCCAGACCGTGGCTGCGGCCAGTGCGCCGAGACCGTTCAGTGACCAGTGCAGGGCGATCGGGGCGATCAGGCTTCCGCTGCGCCCGCGCAGCCAGGTGAATACGAAGCCCGCAGCGCCCGTGGCGACGACGGCGAGTACAACGCCCGCGATCAGTCCGCCGATGCCGCCGCCGAACAGGCGAGTGAAACCGACGTTGCTACTGGTCAACCCCATCGAGGTGGCGATGTGCCACATGCCGAACAACAGCGACCCCGCCGCGGCGACGCCGCGAAACCCCCAGGCCCGGTTCATGGCGCCGTGCAGTACTCCGCGAAATGCGAGTTCCTCGGGGATCACCGTCTGAAGCGGGATGATGATCATGGACGCGACCAGGGCGCCCGAGATCGTGGCGTAGTGGTCATTCATGAACATCGGGCGGGTCCACGGCAGCGCCGCGCCGATCGCGATGACCGTCCCGACTAGCGCGACGGCGGCCAATGCGTAGCCCGCACCCGACTTCCAGTGCTCACGACCCAGTCCCAGCTCGGCCCAACCCAGGCCGCGGGAACGCACGAGCGCGACGAGGAGGACGGCCGCCACGGGCACGGTGACGATATTGGCCCACGGGGTGGTGAAGTGGGCGATGAGATTGGTCAGGGCCAGCACGACCACGACCACGCCGATGTCGACGTAGATGCGGTAATGGTGCAGCGCGGAGAGGTGCCCGATGCTGGGGTGGGGTGGCGCTGCCACGGCGCTGATCTCGGACATGTCCGAATAATTGTATGCGCGGTCGGCGAAAACCCAGGTCAATGTGGGCAGATCCACTCCGGGACGACCCGCGGCCGCTGGCCGTGGATCTCTGGACGATACTGTTGCCCATGCTTGACACGTGTCAGCTTTTGGCCTCGTTGCGGGTTCTGGACGTTGGCGGGGCTGCATCGGACGGGGTGGGCCGGCTGCTCGCCGACCTCGGCGCCGACGTGCTGAAGATCGAGCCGAGCGGCGGTTCCGTCGCTCGCCAGGCGTTACCGTCCGTCGACGGGGTGAGCGTGCCGTTCGCCCTGGACAACGCCAACAAGCGATGCGCGGTGCTCGACGGCGCAGACGCCGCGGACTGTGTCCGCTTCTTCGAGCTCGTGGCAGGCGCCGACGTCGTCGTGGACAGCGGCCGGCCCAGCGGGGCGGAGGCGTTCGGGACGAGCTGCGCCGACCTCGCCGACCGTTTCGATCATCTCGTCACGCTGTTGGTGACGGATTTCGGTGCGACAGGCCCGTACTCGTCCTGGGTGGCGACCGACGCCGTGCTGTACGCGATGTCGACAGCGCTGTCGCGGTCGGGACCCACCCTCGGTCGGCCAGTGCTGCCACCGTCGGGCATCGCGTCGGCGACGGCGGCGGTGCAGGCCACGTGGGCGGTTCTGGTCGCCTATCAGCACCGGTTGCGATACGGCCGTGGCGACTACATCGACTTCTCCAGATTCGAGGCGGTGGTGCAGTCCCTGGATCCGCCGTTCGGGTCGGAGGGGCAGGCCGCGGTGGGGCACAAGGCCTCCCACCAGTTGTGGCGTGGGCGGCCCCGGAATCAACAGATCTATCCGACACTGCCATGCCGTGACGGCCACGTCCGGCTCTGCCTGCTGTCGGCGCGCCAGTGGCGCGGTATGCGGGCGTGGCTCGGCGAGCCCGAACAGTTCTCGGATCCGAAGTTCGAGACGATCGCCGCCCGCTACTCCGCGTCCAAGGATCTCAACGCACTGATCGCCGCCGCCTTCGCCGACCAGACCATGGATGACCTCGTCGCCGAGGGGCAGGCCCGCGGGGTGCCGATCGCGGCCGTGCTCACTCCCGCAGATGCGTTGCGGTCCGAGCACTTCCGTGCAGTCGGGGCCCTGACCACGACGAGCCTGACCACCACAGGATCCGCGCTGAGCGTGCCGACGGGCCCGTTCGTCGTCGACGGCGAACACGCCGGGCTGCGCTGGCCCGCACCGCAGCTGGCATCACATTGCGCCGAGTGGAGTTCGGACCGACCCGAGCCTGCCGATGCCGGGCCGGTGGCGGGTACGAGTCGGCCGTTCGACGGACTGCGGATCATCGATCTCGGGGTGATCGTCGCCGGCGGCGAACTGGGGCGCCTGTTCGCCGACCTCGGAGCCGATGTGATCAAGGTGGAGAGCGCCGCCTATCCAGACGGGCTGCGCCAGACGCCGGCGGGTCAGCCGATGAGCCGTTCCTGGGCGCTGACCCACCGCAACGAGCGCAGCCTCGGCCTGGATCTCCGCCATAGCGACGGTGCGGCGATCTTTCGTCGCCTGGTCGCGACCAGTGACGCACTGTTCGCCAATTTCAAGCCGGGAACGCTTGCGTCGCTTGGTTTCTCGCATGACGAGCTGCGCGCGCTGAATCCTCGACTCGTGGTGGCCGAGAGCAGCGCGTTTGGCGAGGGCGGGCCGTGGAGCACTCGGATGGGGTACGGGCCGCTGGTGCGGGCGACGACCGGCGTCAGTGGGCTCTGGACCGATCCACACGCCGGCGACACCGATGCCACCGCGAGCGGCTTCTACGCGACCGGTTTCTACGATGCCACCACCATCTTTCCCGACCACGTCGCTGCCAAGATCACCGCGATCGCCGCACTGGCCGCACTGATCGCGCGGGAGTCGGAGTCGACAGCCGCGCGTGTCCACATCCCGCAGGCCGAGGTCGCGGTCAACCAACTCGCCGCGGCCTACGTCACGGACGACGCCCGTGGGCGGGGCCTGGCGCTGTCGGCCGACGATGCACTCCATACGGTGCTGCCGTGCGCGGGTGATGACGAATGGTGCGCGGTGTCGGTCACGTCCACCGCGGTGCGCGGCGTCCTGGCGACGGTGCTCGGTGTGCATGAGTTACCTGCCGATGGCGCCGGACTTCGTGAGGCGCTGTCGGTTTGGACGTCGGTACGCGACAAGGCCGAGGTCACTCGCGTGCTGCAGGAGGCGGGGGTGCCTGCCGGACCGATGTACAGGGCGCCCGAGGTGCTCGCTGATCCGCAGTTGCGCAGCCGCGCCCTCTACACCGAGATGGTTCACCCGCTCTTCGACGTGCCGATGCCGACCGAGACGAATCCCGCTCCGTTTCGGCGGATTCCCGACGCGGATCTGCGTCCGGCGCCATTGCCGGGTGAACAGACCCGGCAGATCTGTCGCGATGTGCTCGGCATGGCCGATGACGAGATCGACGGTCTCATCGCCACCGAGGTGTTGTTCAGTTCGGTTGAGATGGCCGACACGAGGAGCACATCGTGACGAGCGGCTCAGCGATAACCGAATCCGAGAAAGGCCAATAGTTGTCCATCGATCCACGCACACCTGTGCTCGTCGGCTACGGCCAGGTCAACCAACATGACTCCGATCCAGCGATAGAACCCGTCGACCTGATGGAGCGGGCCGCCCGCGCCGCGGCCGACCCTCGGGTGCTTGAGGCGGTGGACTCGGTGCGCATCGTCAACCTGCTGTCCTGGAGATACCGGAACCCCGGTCTGCTTCTGGCGCAGCGCATCCGCGCCACGAACGCGGACAGTCGCTACACCAGCATTGGGGGCAACGTGCCGCAGTCCCTGGTCAACCAGGCGTGTCTGGACATACAGGCCGGCCGCCTCGACACCGTGCTGATCGCCGGTGGCGAGACGTGGCGAACCCGCACCCGGGTACGCGCGGCGGGCGGCAGGCTGGACTGGACCAAGCAGGACGAGTCGGTGCCCGTGCCACCCGGCGCGGACGACGAGTTCCAGATGGCGGGGGACGTCGAGATCCGCATCAAACTGGATCGCCCTGCCTACGTGTACCCGATGTTCGAGCAGGCGGTCCGTATCGACGCGGGGGAGTCGCCGCAGGCGCACCGCCGTCGCATCGGCGAGCTCTGGGCCCGATTCAGTGCCGTGGCCCGGGCCAACCCCCATGCCTGGAGTAGGGATTCGCTGACCGCCGAGGAGATCTGGCAGGCCGGACCCGGCAACCGCATGGTCAGCTGGCCCTACACCAAGTTGATGAACTCGAACAACATGGTCGACCAGGGCGCGGCGTTGGTCCTGACGTCGGTGGAGAAGGCCATCTACCTCCAGATCCCCAGGGACCGTTGGATCTTCCCGTATGCGGGCACCGACGCCCACGACACCTATCTGATCGGCGAGCGGGCCGAGTTTCACCGGTCCCCGGCGATCCGGATCGCGGGCCGTCGCGCACTGGAACTGGCAGGCACGGGCATCGATGACATCGCACTGGTCGACGTGTACTCGTGCTTCCCGTCTGCCGTTCGGGTGGCCGCTCGTGAGCTGGGGCTGCCGCTGGATGACGCCGCCCGGCCGCTCACCGTGACCGGTGGGTTGACCTTTGCGGGTGGGCCGTGGAACAACTACGTGTCACATTCGATAGCGACCATGGCCGAGCGGCTGGCCGCTGCACCCGATCAGATCGGCCTGATCACGGCTAACGGCGGCTACCTCACGAAGCACAGCTTCGGTGTCTACGGTGCGCAGCCTCCGACGGGCGAGTTCCGTTGGGAGGATGTGCAGTCCGCCGTCGACGCCGAGCCCACTCGCGTGGCCGAGGGCGACTGGTCGGGCACTGGGACCGTCGAGACGTGGACCACTCCGTTCACGCGTGACGGGGTCCCGGAGAAGGCCTTTGTCGCGGTTCGCACACCCGATGACACCCGGGCGCTCGCCGTCCTGACCGATCCGTCGGACGCCGCGACGAGCACGCGTGAGGACATCGCGGGTGCCAAGGTCGCGGTGGCCGCCGACGGCACCGCGTCGCTGCACTGACGGGTCACACCAGGTCGGGCAACGGCACCTTGGTGTCGGCGAGACGGCCCGCGTCGACGGGCTTACGGGAGCGCACCAGCGACTTGATGTCGTCGAGGCCCTCCCAGACGTTGACGTTCATGCCCGCCAGCACCCGATCGTCCGCGTCGAGCCAGAAGACGGTGAACTCGCCGCCGTCGACCTCACCGCGAAACACGGTGCGCTGGTAGTCGGGTGCGTGTCCCACGTACTCCATGCCCAGGTCGTACTGGTCGGTGAAGAAGTAGGGCAGTTCGTCATACGAGCCGGGGTTGCCGAGCATGCCCGCGGCCGCGACCGCGGGCTGTTTGAGGGCGTTGGCCCAGTGCTCGGTGCGGATCCGCGTACCCAGTAGCGGATGTTCGGCGGCCGCGATGTCACCGACCGCATAGACATCGGCGTCGCTGGTCCTCAGTGAGGCGTCGACCAACACTCCACCATCGCCGGTCTCCAGCCCCGCACCCTGCGCGAGTTCGACATTGGGTTTGGCGCCGACGGCGACCAGCACGGCGTCAGCACGGACCGTCGAACCGTCGCCGAGCCGAAGACCCGTCGCGCGCCCGTCCTCGGTGGTGATCTCCTCCACCTGGGTCCTGAGCCTGAGGTCGACGCCGTGGTCGCGGTGAAGTCGGGCGAACACCTCCGCCGCCTCGCGTCCCAGCGCGCCGAGCAGCGGCAGCTCGGCGGTCTCGACGACGACGACCTCGAGGTCCCGTCCGCGGGCGCCGGCCGCCACCTCCAGCCCGATCCACCCGGCGCCGACGATGGCGAGCGTCGCGCCGGCCTTGAGGGTCTCCAGCAGATCCGAGGCGTCATCGATGGTGCGCAGGTAGTGCACGCCGTCGGCGTCGGCACCGGGGATGGGCGGACGTCGTGAACTCGATCCCGTCGCCAGCAGCAGCTTGTCGTAGTTCTCCTGGCCACCGTCTGCGAGGCCGACCGAGTGCCCGGCGAGGTCGACTGAGGTGACCTGCGTGCCGAGCCGCAGTTCCACCTGGTGCTCGGCGTACCAGCCGGCGGTCTGCACGGTGAACTCGTCGAGCGTCTTCCTGCCCGCCAGGTAGTCCTTGGACAGTGGCGGCCGTTCGTAGGGCAGTCGGTCCTCCGCACCGAACAGCACTATGCGCCCTTCGAAGCCCTTCTCGCGCAGCGCTTCCGCGGCCTTGGCGCCTGCCAGGCCGCCGCCGACGATGATGTGGGTGGATGGGGTCGTCATGAGGTGTGCTCCTATTCGCCGTGCGAGGGTGCGAACCGTTCGCGCAGCCTCGAGTCCAGGGAGACCCGGACGAGCGCCGCGGCGAGTTCGGCACTGCTGCGTGGCGCAAGGTCGCCGAGCTCATCGGGGGATGCGGGCAGGCCGACGTCAGCGGCGGCGGCGAGCGCCCTGGCATCGAAGAAGGGGCGTGCCCATGTCCAGACGGCCTGAACCTCCCGCATGAACACGGCAGCGCCGGTCGGCCCGATACCGTTGAACCGTTGTAGTTCGGCTATCGCACGGTCGCGGTCCTGGCCACAGCGAACAGCCAGGTTGCGCAGATCGCCGTCGAACTCGTCGCGGACTCGAACGGCCATGTCGTACAGGCGGGTTGCCGAACTCTCGTCGTAGCGTGCGTATCCGGCGCGGCCGAATGCGGCGATCATCGTGGCGCGGTCGGCATCGATGACTGCCTGCGGGGTCCGCAGCCCGGACTTGAACAGGTGGTGGGCGGCCGCCGCCGCGGTGTCCGCGCCGATGGGCTTGCTGACGAGCATCGCCAGGGTGAGAAGCTGGAACAGCGGCTTCGGCTTGTCTCGCAGCCGAATGCCGCTCTGCTCGGCGTAGGTCTCACCAGCCATGGAGACGAGCCGACGCACAATGTCCTTCGTGGCTCCCATCTCGGGTCGCATACCCGGCGCGGGGGAGGACAAACCCTCGTCACTTCCCCGGCAGGCTCTTGGCGTAGTCGACACCACGCTTCACCCAGGACTGCAGCTGCCGTTTGGTGTTGATGCCGTCGGCCGAGACGCGCAGCCAGCCTCGGGTCTCCCGGCCCGCCATCACCATCGGTTCGACGTGTTCGCGGCCCAGCAGAGCATTGGTCTGATCGGGAGGTACCCGAACCATCAGACCGCCGTGCCCACTGGCGGCGACCGCCATGTTGCCGTTGATCATGAAGGCGAGCCCACCGAACATCGCCTTCTCGACGTGCTTCTCCGATCCGAGCAGTTCGCGGATGCGGTGCGCCAGATCCTCGTCGTAGGCCATATCAGTCGAGTTTAGGTTCCAGTCGCATCGGCCACCATGCTCCTGAGCGACCAAGCATTTCGGACCGCGTTCCCGTGGCCGTCGTTGTTGAAGTAGACGACGACGTCGCGGCCCTGGTCCTGCCACTCACCGATTCGGCTGGCCCACCACCGGAGATCGTCGTCCGAGTAGGACCCCTCGTACAACCGGTCGTCGGGTCCGTGCAAACGGATGTAGACCAGGGTGCTGGTGGCGCGCAGGACGCAGGGCAGGCCTGCGCCGCTCATCACGACGTATGCGGCGCCGTGACGTTCAAGCAGCGCGTAGGCATCGGGGTAATCCCATGAGGCATGCCGGAACTCCACTGCCACTGGAATCCCGGCGGGCATCAGGGTGAGAAACTGGTCGACCCGGGCAGCGGAGTCGGAGTCGAATGCGAATTGAGGGTGCAGCTGCACCAGGAGTGCCTCTCCGCGGTCACCCAGGGCACGCCAACACCGCTCGAACCTCTCGGCCCAGGGTTCTGGTGAGTTCAATCGCCGGAAATGGGTCAGGCCGCGATGTGCCTTGACGGACATGGTGAATCCGTCGGGCAGACGCCGTCGCCAGCTCTCGAAACTACTGTTACTGGGCCAACGGTAGAAGCTGGCGTTCAGCTCGACGGTGTCGAATGCCTGCACGTAGCGTGCGAGCCGCTTGGCCACCGCTGTACCGGGCGGGTACAGCACGGAGTTCCAATGGTCATATGACCAGCCCGACGTGCCGATCCGGACGGTCACGGCTCAACTTCGGCGATGGTTTCCATCACTGGCAGGTTCCCAGCCGAGCCGGGGTCCTAACTTCTCGGCAAGGTCGGTGATGATCTGGCGGTAGTCGTCCGCGCCGAAGGTGAACGGCAGGGCGAAGGCCACCTCGTTGGCCCGCTGGAAGCCGGCATGGGCGTACAGCTGGTCGGCGAGTTCGTCTGAGGTGCCGACGTAGTCGGGGGAGAACAGCATGCCCCGCGCGCCCTGTGGTGACTTGGTGCGCTCGAAGCGGCTGGCCGCGTACTCGCGATAGCGACGGGCCTGATCGTCGGTCGCCGAGTCGGTGGGGATCACGACGAGACCCTGTGACACCCTGGCCCTTTCGGGATGCGGGTGATTGGCTGCGAAAGCACTCCGGAATGCGTCTATGTGCTCGCCCTGAATGGTGGCGAAGTCGCGTGACTCGGTGCCCTCGATACTGACCACCGAACTGGTCAGATAGTTGATGCCCTGTTCGGCGGCCCAGATGGCCGAGTCGCGTCCACCGCCGTACCAGACCCGATCGGCCAGGCCAGGGGAGTGCGGCTGGATGCGGTTCGTGAACTGCTCGATGCCGACGGTGCCCTCGAAGTCGCTGACCGGCTCGCCGCGCAGGCCCCGCAGCAGCCGAACCACGCGTTCCTTGGAGAAGTCCTCGACATCGTGGGTGTCGGGATACAGGGCGTGCCGGTAGTTCGCGTAGAGCATCGGCGTGCCCACCGAGACACCGGGATTGATCCGGCCGCCGGAGAGGATGTCCACGGTGGCCAGATCCTCGGCCAGCCGGAACGGGTTCTCCAATCCGAGGGGGATGACCGCGGTGCCCAATTCGATGCGCGACGTGCGCTGACTGGCGGCCGCCATGATGGCGACCGGAGATGAGATACCCGGTTGCAGATGTCGGCAGCGCAGCCAGACGCTGTCATATCCGATGTCCTCGGCGCGGACGATGACGTCCAGTGTCTCGGTCATTCCGGGTCCCGGATCGGCGGCCTCGAACCGGCCGATCGTCAGGAAACCTAGCTTGCGCAGCGGTTCTCCGCGTCGGGGCATCTACCGGTCACCTCTCTGCTGAGCAGACACAAACTCGCATGAATCCTCTCGGAACATGCGAGTTTGCGTCTGCTTGCGCTATTGAGTTGTCAGGCGGCGGCGGTCGTGGCCTCGGCGGCCGGTTCCAGCGCCAGCGCGACGATGTCGGCGACATCCGTCATCGGCTTGACCTCGAGCGCCTCGAGCACCTCGGCTGGCACGTCGTCCAGGTCAGGCTCGTTGCGCTGCGGAATGAAAACCGTTGACAGCCCGGCCCGTTGCGCGGCAAGCAGCTTCTGCTTGACCCCGCCGATGGGTAGCACCCGACCGTTCAGCGTGACCTCACCGGTCATGCCGACATCAGCGCGAACCTGACGCCCGGTCGCCATGGACACCAGCGCGGTGACCATCGTGACACCGGCCGACGGCCCATCCTTGGGCACCGCACCCGCGGGCACGTGCACGTGGATCTGCCGATCGAGCGCCTTGGGATCGACGCCCAACTGCTCGGCGTGGGCTCTGACGTAGGACAGCGCGATCTGCGCGGACTCCTTCATCACATCGCCCAGCTGACCGGTCAGCTTCAGGCCCGGCTCACCGTCGTTGGCGTTCACCTCGATGAACAGCACGTCGCCACCGAGGCCGGTGACGGCCAGACCCGTGGCAACGCCCGGCACCGCCGTGCGCTCCTCGGACTCCGGTGTGAAGCGCGGACGCCCCAGGTAGGCAACCAGATCCGGCTCGTCGATGGTCAACGGCGCGTCGGCCGCTTCAACTCCATCTGCTCCTCGCGTCCGCACCGCAAGCTTCGTCGTGGCCTTGCGCAGCGCCTTGGCCAACAACCGCTCGAACTGACGCACACCGGGTTCCCGGGTGTAGTCGGCGGCTATCTTGCGTAGCGCCGCGTCGGTCACCGTCACCTCATCGGAGGTCAGCGCCGCCTTGTCGGCCTGCCTTGGCAGCAGGTAGTCCCGAGCGATGGCGACCTTGTCGTCCTCGGTGTAACCGTCGATCGTCACCAGCTCCATCCGGTCCAGCAGCGCCGACGGAATGTTCTCGATGACGTTGGCGGTGGCCAGGAACACGACGTCGGACAGGTCCAGGTCGAGGTCCAGGTAGTGGTCGCGGAACGTGTGGTTCTGCGCCGGGTCCAGCACCTCGAGCAGCGCCGCGCTGGGATCGCCGCGGTAGTCCGAGCCCACCTTGTCGATCTCGTCCAGCAGCACGACGGGGTTCATCGACCCCGCCTCGCCGATGGCCCGCACGATGCGGCCCGGCAACGCGCCGACGTAGGTGCGCCGGTGTCCACGGATCTCGGCCTCGTCGCGCACGCCACCCAGCGCCACACGAACGAACTTGCGGCCCAACGCCCGTGCGACGGACTCGCCCAGCGATGTCTTGCCGACGCCGGGAGGGCCTGCCAGCACCATGACGGCACCGGAGCCGCGGCCGCCGACGACGGCCATACCGCGCTGAGCACGGCGTGCACGCACGGCCAGGTACTCGACGATGCGGTCCTTGACGTCGTCGAGCCCGTGGTGGTCGGCGTCGAGGATCTCCCGCGCGGACTTGAGGTCCGTCGAGTCCTCCGTCGTCACGTCCCACGGCAGGTCAAGCACGGTGTCGAGCCAGGTGCGGATCCAGCCACCCTCGGGGCTCTGCTCGCTGGAGCGTTCCAGCTTGCCGACCTCCCGCAGCGCGGCCTCGCGCACCTTCTCGGGCAGCACGGCCGCCTCGATCCGGGCGCGATAGTCATCGGACCCGTCGGGCTCACCCTCGCCGAGTTCCTTGCGGATCGCGGCCAACTGCTGACGGAGCAGGAACTCCTTCTGCGTCTTCTCCATGCCGGAGCGGACGTCCTCAGCGATCTTGTCGTTGACCTCGGTCTCGGCCAGGTGATCGGTGGTGACCTCGATCAGCATCCGCAACCGCTGGGCCGCATCCTCGGTCTCCAGCAGGTCGCGCTTCTGCACGTCGGTCAGGTACGACGCGTATCCGGCCGTGTCGGCCAGCGCAGACGGATCGGTGATCTTGTTGACCACGTCGACGATCTGCCAGGCCTCGCGGCGCTGCAGCATCGCCAGCAGCAGCTTCTTGTACTCAGCCGCCAGCGCCTTGGTCTCCTCGCCGGCCTCGGCCTCGGTCACTTCCTCCACCTCGACCCAGAGTGCCGCGCCCGGTCCGGTGGTGCCGGATCCGATGTGGGCACGCCCCTCACCGCGGACGACGGCGGCAGCTCCGCCACCGGCGACCCGCCCGACCTGCACGATCGAGGCGATCACGCCGTAGGTGGGGTAGCGGTCGTCGAGCCGCGGTGCGATGAGCAGCTTTCCGCTCTCGCTGGCTTGCGCGGCGTCCACGGCAGCGCGGGCGGTGTCGTCGAGCTCGATCGGCACGACCATGCCTGGCAGCACGATCGGCTCACTGACGAACAACACCGGCACAGAAATCGGTTCTGGCATCTGTCCTCCAAAGTTCAGCCTGATGCGCTCAACCTTGGCGTGGTCCACTTTGTTCCCACCGTCCGCTGTGAGCAGAACATTGCGGTGGTTGCCGATCATGACCGCGTAGACCTCAGGTCGCTGCGTCGGCAGCAATGGGTGGCTGTGCGTTGCCCGAGCGAGTTGCCGGTTGCGAGTCGACGAAAGTCTCAGACAGGCGCTGGCGGAACCAACGGTGCGCGGGGTCGGCGTCGTTCCGGGGATGCCAGGCCATGCCGAGTTCAACAGTCGGCAGTTCTAGTGGGATCGGGAAAGCCCTAAGCCCGAAGTCGGGCGTGATGGAGGCTGCCCAGACCGGGGCGGTGAGTGCGACCAGGTCGGTGGATCGTGCGAGCAGCATCGCGCTGGTATGGCTGGGGACCACGACCGCGACGCGACGGCTCAGACTCAACCGGCCCAGCGCGTCGTCGATGGGTCCGCGTCGCTTCCCCAGTCGCGAGATACCGATGTGAGAGGCCGCGGCGAAACGCTTGACGTCTATCGGGGCGTCAAATATCGGGTTGGTCTCGCGGGCCACGCCGAGCATGGAGATCGCAGTGAGGCTACGACGATGGGTTTCGGAATCCAGATGTGACAGGACGCCGAGTTCGACGTCGATGGCGCCGTCACGCAGCGCCGCAGACCCTTCCAGCGCCTCCGGTAGGAAAACGACATTGATTCCAGGGGCCTCTCGCTGGAGGATGTCCAGAAGCGGCACCGCCACGCTCGTAAGGAACAGTTCGGATACCTGCACGGTGAACGTTCTCTCAATCGCACCGGGATCAAATTCCGTTCCCTGCCAAAGGATTTGATCTGCCTGACCTAGCAGTGTGTGCAGCGGGTCCCGGATCTCAGCAGCGCGCGGTGTGAGTACCAAACCCTGCCCGGCCCGAACCAGGAGTGGGTCACCGCTCAGGCGTCGCAACCTGGACAGCGATCGGCTGACCGCTGGCGGAGAGGTGCCCAACCTCTGCGCCGCGGCGGAGACGCTGCTCTCCTGCAACAACGCATCGAGGACCCGCAACACATTCAAATCCACCGTCGGATCACACCTCCAGAGATACTTATCAACGATGATAAGTAATCAATAGCGATTCTTGCATTGATAGTTAAAGTCAAGCGGTCCACGCTGGTGGTGAATCCGATAGATCTCATTCACCTAGGAGCCATCATGACTTTCTCGCCTGTTCGCGAAGGCCGCAGCGGAGACGTACTGGCCGTCGTCAGCCAGAGTGGCCCGACGGTTTCGTTCTTCGACGCCGCCTCCGACGCCATGCTCGACACCGTGGAGCTTCTCGCCGAACCCCATGAGCTGTGCTTCGATCCCAAGCAGCGGTTGCTGTGGTGCACGAATACCTACTTCTCCGGCTATTACCACGCCAACGCTGGGCGTCGCACTCAGCTCACGGTCATCGACCCCGATGCTCGTCGTGTCGTCGACACGGTTGATCTTGCGCCTGAACATGGGCCACACGGGTTGGCTCTCGACTCGACGCGGGGCCGCTTGTACGTCAGCGTCGAAGGGTCCGACGATCGCCAGGGAGGCGTCGTCGTCATCGACACAGCGACACGAAAGATGTTGGGGCGCATCGATACCGGTGCACCCGGCCCACATTGGTTCGTCATCGATCCAGAAGGCGAGAAAGGCTATGCCTCCAACAAGGAGGCCCCATTCGTTTCTATCGTCGATCTGGCGGCGGGAACGTTCACGCCGGTGGAGGTGCCGGGCAGCGAGGGTTTGGCGGTGTCGACCGACGGCAGCGAACTCTATGTCGCGGCACCGTACGGGTCATTCTCACCGGGACAGGCCGAACAACGTCCGCTCAGCGGCATACGAATTATCGACACCAAGGCCGCCGTGGTTCTCGATATGTTGCCTACCGAGAACGTGGTCTTTCCGGTGTATCTGAGCAGCACCGGCGTGTTGTTGGCCGGTGAGCTGCGCATGTCGGCCGACGATTCGTCCGCTCTGGGCCGTCACGCTCCTGGCCGACTCATCGCATTTTCCACTGCGACGCGCGAGCGGGTCGCAGCCGTGGAGCTGACTGGCAGGTTCCCCCTAACGATCACCGCGTCCCCGGACGGTCGGCTCGGCTACGTCGCCGCCGTCACCTCGTCGACGGTCGACATCGTCGACCTGCAGACCTGGGAGGTGCTCAACAGCCTCACCATCGCCAAACGCGGGGAACCCGGAGCGCATGGGCTGGCCTACATTCCGCGGCTGAGCTGACCACGGGATCAGCAGCCTCGGCGACCCGATTAAGCAACTACCAGACACGGAGCACCCACAATGACCGTCAGCGACATCGCTGCTCGACTGGACACGGCACGCCACGAACGCCTGGCCATCGCGCCATTCAGCGATGCCGATCCCGGGTTCGAACTCGAGCTGGGCTACCGCGTCCAACACCACCGTCGTCTAGGCCGCCCGCTCGCAGGCTGGAAGCTGGGGTTGACCGCACAAGTCAAACAGCGCCAAGTCGGCGTCGACACCCCGCTGTACGGTTTTCTCGACGCCGCAGATCGCCTGAGCCTGGGCCAACCGCTACCCACCGACACGCTGATCGCACCGCGAGCCGAACCAGAGATCGTCTTCACCCTGGGCGACGACCTCGCCGGACCACACATCACTTCTGCAGACGTACTCACAGCAACCGCAGCGGTGGCGGCCGGTATTGAAATCCTCGATTCGCGCTACCGGGACTACCGTTTCCGGGCGGCCGACTTAGCCGCCGACAACGTATCGGCCGGACGCTACCTGGTCGGACCACCACGCCCACCACGCGGACTGAAACTCGATCTACTCGGTGCCGTCCTGACGAAGAACGGCGACATCGTCGCCACCGCGGCCGGTGCCGCTGTCATGGGCCATCCCGCCGCCGCGGTCGCCTGGCTGGCCCGCCGACTGCACGATGACGGCGAAGAGGGGCTGCGCCGCGGTCAGGTCATCTTTTCCGGCGGACTGACCGCCGCTGTTCCCGTCGCCGCGGGCGACACCATCACTGTCGATATAGGTCACCTCGGCCGCATCGCACAGACCTGCACCTAGCGCCGACAATTTCAGGAGACCACCCGTGCCCATCATCGACGTGACACTCATCGAAGGACGCCCGCCGCACGTTTTGCGCGAGTTCGCGGACACCATCACCCGAGCGGCCCACGAGCTCCTCGAAGCGCCCGTCGAGTCGGTGCGCGTCATCGTCCGCCAGGTACCGCCGGGCATGTTCTTCGTCGGCGGCAAAGACCGCAGCGTTGTCGAGCACCCTGCGCCGCGCCTCGGCTCATCCTGAGGGGATGGCGTCGTCAAGCTCGCGAGTGATCAGTCGGTGAAGGCGCGCGAGTACCTGCAGCCGTCGCGGTCGGCCCACGGCGTGACACCTCGTGCCACGGGCCCAAAGGTGATGCGCTCCGGCAACCGCTCATCGGCTCCGATGCGGAAGGTGGACGGTCCGACCGCGATGAGTTCGGCGTCCTCGCCGGGTGCCTCGACACCGCCGGAGGCGATGAGCACCAGGCGTCCGCGCCGCAGCACCACGCGGAAGTTGGTGAACCATGGGGAATAGCATCGGTAGTGCCCGCAGAACGCCTCCAGTGCACCATCGGACACCGATCCATCGATGTCGGTGGGGCGGCCGGTGCCGACGGGAGTCAGCTCTTTGGCTCCCCAGGTCCAATGGCCGTCGTCAAAGGTGAGTGCGTACTGATTCAGGGAGGGCAACGTCGTGACGACGCGTCGCCCCCAGGTGCGCAGCAGGGGTGCCTGCTCACCGTCGCTGGACACCATCAGTCGTACCCGATTCCCGCGGTGTTCGGCGATCGATACGCACACGGACAACGCTGGTTCCATCGGGGGGATTTCCGCTGGGGCATCGGTGAATTCGCCAAGGCATCCCAGCTCCTCGACGCGTGATGCGTCCCACCAGCGCGGGTCGAGCCGGTCGGTGTCCACCCGGCCCGGTGTGGTGAGTTCTGTCGCGGTGCTGCGCGCGATCGCCTCGGCGACGGGCGTGTCACCATTGGCGTTGGTGACCACGCACACGGCGAGGCCATGATCGAGGTCGGCCATCAGGAACGACGCGTAGCCGACCATGCCGCCACCGTGCGTCAGAACGCTACGGCCCTCGATGCGTTCGACATTGACTCCGAGGCCGTAGCGGCTCGATTCGGTGGTGGGCACGCCAGGTAGATCCAGCACGTCCTCACCGGCGGGCGCAACGGACGACAGCATGGTGTCGAATGCGGCGGCGCTCAGCACCGTCGTACCGTCGACAGTGCCTCGTCCGAGCAACATGCGGGCGAAACGGCCCAGATCGGAGCCGGTCGCCGCGAGATTGCCGTCGGCTCCAGCGACTTCCAGCCACGGTGCGGGCACGAGGCGGTCTCCTGGGATCCACGGCCGATCGTCGTGCAGAGGTTGGTGGCCCCGGGCCAGCGACTCGTAGTCGTCGTGTGTGATGCGGGCGATGGTGTCCTTCATGCCGAGGGGGGCAAGGATGCCGTCCCGGACCAGATTCGCCAGCGGCCGCCCGGACACCTGCGCCGCGGTCAGGCCAAGCAGGATGTAGCCGAGATTCGAGTAGTGAAAGAAGCTCCCCGGGGCCGCAGGCGATGATTCGCCCGCGTACAGGGTGGCCTGACCGATCTCGTCGGGCAGCGCGTCCACGCTGGCGACCAGCCCTGCCGTGTGATTGAGCAGCCGCTCGAGCGTGATCCCGTCTGCGCGCAAAGGCTGCGGAACCCAGTCGAGCACGCTCGCAGCGGGCGCATCGAGTCGAACGAGTTTCTGCTCGGCGAGCTGCAGGAGCACGATCGACGTGAATGTCTTGCTGATCGAGCCGATCTCGAAGCGGTGGTGGGAGCCGACGGGGGTCCCCGAACTGAGGTCCGACTTCCCGAACACGTGGGAGAAGATCTCACCTCGGCGGTCGACGGCCACCACCGCACCGCCGGGCACTGCCCACTGTTTGGCGATGGCGTTGATGACCGCGCATGCCGAATCGCTCACCCGCTCACCGACTCGGCAGCGGGGACCAGTTGCTCCCGGCGCAGCAGGTCGTCGAACGTCTCGCGTCGGACCGCCAACCGAGACGTGCCGTTGTCGCAGAACACCACTGGAGGCCGCAGCGCGGTGTTGTAGTTGTTCGACATCGTGTAGCAGTAGGCGCCCGTCGTCGGCACGGTGATGAGATCACCCACCCGCGGACTGACCACCGGCACCTGCTGGGCGATCCGGTCACCGGACTCGCAGTGGCGACCGACGACGTCGACGATCTCGGCGGGGCCACTCCGGTCGATCACCGACGGCTGGAACGCCTGACCGTAGAGCGACACCTCGAGGTTGTCTCCCATGCCACCATCGACAGCCGCGTGGGTGAGCACACCGCGTTTGACGGTGACGACGCGGTAGACGGTGATCCCGTTGCGCGCCACCATCGAGCGGCCGGGCTCCACCAGGAGTTCGACGTCTTTGCCTAGGCGATGGTGCACAGCCGAGACCAGGCACTCCGCGTACTCGTCGACCGACGGCGCTGAGTCATCGCTCGTGTACCGCACGCCAAGGCCTCCGCCGAGGTCGTAGACGCCGAACCGCTCGAACTCCGCGAGCGCGGCCACGGCGGCCTCGAACTGCGTGAGGTCAAGTAGCTGCGACCCCACATGAGCGTGTAAGCCATGAAGATCGAGCAGGGGCTGCCGGCGGATCTCGCGAATCACGTCGGCAACCTGGTCGGACGGGATGCCGAACTTGGAGGCGTCGTGACCCGTCATCATCGCCGCATGCGTCTTCGCGTCCAATGACGGGCTCACCCGCAGCAGCACGGGTACGGGTGCATCCGCGATGCGAGCGATGCGCTCGACATCGTCGAGATTGTCGACGACGACATAGCGCACACGCGACTCGATCGCGACGCGCACGTCCTCGTCGGTCTTGGCGTTGCCGTGGAAGACAGCTCGGCCGGGGTCGGCGCCGCTGGCCAAGGCCAGCCGCAGTTCACCCGCCGAGGCGACATCGGTACCGCACCCCTCCCGTGCCACCACGCCGATCACCGACGCCGACGGAAAGCTCTTCGATGCGAACAGGATTAGCGATCGAGGATGTCGGCGGGTGAACGCGTCGACGTAGGCGTGTGCTCTGCGCCGCAGCGCACCCTCATCGATCAGATACGCAGGGGTGCCGTACTGCTCGGCCAGATCTGCCACCAGGCATCCGCCGATGACGAGGCGCCCGTCTGTATCCAGGGTCGTGCCCTCGGGATACAGGGAAAGGTCGATGTCGGCGGCGTTCGGCATTGCGGTCATGACGACTTCTCCGGGTGGACGTGTGGGTTCATCACTGGCGTCGTGCCTGCTGGGATCGACACGCCTCGTCGTGGCGGGCGAAACGCTCGGCCCACTCCGCGGCGCGCCGGGGATCGGGTTCGACGATCTCGGGCCGCTCATCGGGCGTGAGTTCCCGATCGGTGTCCGTCCAGTTCAAGGCATTTCGGCCCGCGAACAGCGCGGCGCCCAACGCCGAGTGGTCGCGCTCGTTGCGTTGGCAGTGCACGGCCCGACCGGTGGCGTCGGCGAGGTCGCGCCGGAACGTCTCGGAGGTGGCACCGGATCCGCTCATCAAGATCGGGCCGCGAGCCCCGGCTGCCTCGTCCAGTGCCTCGATGCACCGGCGCGACTCGAGCACGATGCCCGCGATGAGCCCCCGCGCCAAGTCGGCCGGGGTGGTGCGCAGGGTCAAACCCTCGATCGACCCGATGAGGTTGGGGTCCCACAGGGCGCCCTGCTCGCCGGGGGACAGGTAGGGGAGTACCAGCGGAGCCGACGCCAGAGGTGCCGTTGCGGCGAGATCGGCCAGTTCGGCGGGCCCGCCTGCGACGCCGAGCAGATTCGCGAGCCATTCCACCGCCGATCCCGTTGCGAGGAGGTCCATCTCGAGTCCGAACCCGTCGTCGGCCATGGGCGTCACCAGGAAGCGTCCGTCATCGTCGACTCGGGCCGTCGACGAGTGGCCGAGGATGACGTTGCTCGTGCCTGCGATGTACGCGACGGCGCCGGGTGCCCGCACCCCGAGGCCGTATGCCCCGAGCACCGAGTCGGCTGCACCGAGTACGACAGGTATGCCTGCTGGACAACCCCACCCAGCGGCGACGTCGGCACGAAGTGGCCGGCTCGCATTCGACGCCGCGATATCGGGGACGTGGCTCACCTTCGCGGCGGCGAGTATCTCGCCGTCCCAACGACCATCGTGCAAGTCGTAGGCGCCGTAACCGGATGCCGTGCTCGGATCCGTCAATAGCTCCCCGGTCAGGACCTCGTACAGGTAGTCCTTCGCGCCCGCCACGATGGCGTCCGGCGTCAGGCCGAGCCGTACGCGGCGGGCATGCATCGCGAGCAGGTATCTGCCGTCGAACCTCTGTCCGGTTCGCCGGTACAGGGTGGCCGGGCCGATGGCGGCGGCGATGTCGTCACCCTCGGCCTCGGCACGCCCGTCCTTCCAGGTGATGGCCGAACCGATGGGGACGCCGTCCTGCCCCAGGCTCACCAGGGTCGGCAGCATCGCCGAGAGCGCGATGGCCCGCCACGACGTCGCATCGGTCTGCGTGGCGAGCTGCGCAAGCGCTCGGTGGCAGGCATCGAGCCAGTCGGCCGGATTCTGTTCAGCTGCACCGGGTTCCGGCTGCGAGGTCGGATAGCTTACGCGGGCGCGCGCAACGCACCGGCCATCCTCGCCGACGGCGACCGCCTTAAGGCTGCTGGTCCCCAGGTCCAGGCCGAGTGCGAGAGGCTCGCCCTCTGTCATCGAAACGGCCCGGTTCGGCCGCGGCCGGCTAGAACTCACGCGCCACCACGGAGAGCGCGGCATCGGCCGCGGTCAGTGTGTCGTCGATGTCGGCGTCGGTGTGTACAAGCGAGACGAAGAGATTCTCGAACTGCAGCGGGTGGAACAGCACGCCGCGCACCACCATCTCTTGATACCACCGCGTGAAGACGTCCTCACGGGCGTTGGCCGCCGCATCACGCCAGTTCTTGATGGGTTGGTCGGTGAACCACAGCTGAAACACCGTTCCGATCCCCTCCACGTACGCGTCGATGCCCTTCTCCTGCGCGAGGGTCTTGAGCCCGCGACCGAGCCGGTCGCCCAGCGCGCGCTGGCGCTCGTAAAGACCTGGTTCGGCCAGGATGTCCATGGTGGCCGAAACTGCGGCGCATTGCACGACGTTGGCGTTATACGTTCCCGAGTGGGAGTACGTACCGTCGGCGATCAATCTCATCGCCTCGGTGGTACCGCCCACCGCTGCCACGGGGAAGCCGCCACCGATGCCCTTGGCGTACGTGGTGAGGTCCGGACGGATTCCGAACCACTCCTGGGCGCCGCCGCGTGCGAACCGGAAGCCGGTGATGACCTCGTCGAAGATCAGCATTGCGCCATACTTCGTGGTCTGCTCTCGGAGCAGCTCCAGATAGCCCGGCTCGGGCAGAATGCAACCGGTGTTGAAGACCGCAGGCTCGGTCAGCACGGCGGCCACTTCCTCGCCGCGCTCCTCCATGAGTGCGACGAAACTCTCGGGGTCGTTCCAGGTGAGCACCACGAGGGTGTGCTCCAGTTCGGCGGGAACGCCGCCTCCCATGGCGACGGGGCGCGGCCGATCAGCGGGGCCGGCCAGCTTCGGATCCACGTGGTTGGACCAGTACACGGTGTCCTGCCAACCGTGATAGTGACCTTCGAACCGCACGATCAGCCGCCGTCCGGTGGTCGCCCTCGCGAGCCGGACGGCCGTACCGACGGCCTCGGATCCGGAGTTGGTGAATCGGACCTGTTCCACGCCGGGCACGGCGGCGATGACCTTCTCGGCCGCCTCGATCTCGAGTTCGTATGGCAGGCCGAAGCATGTGCCGTAGTCGTGGATCGCGTCGGTGACGGCCTGGGTCACACCGGGGTGCCGGTGCCCGAGAATCATCGGGCCCAGGCCCAGCAGATAGTCGATGTACTCGTTGCCGTCGACGTCGCGCAGGCGCGAACCCTGCCCCTCGGCCATGAAGATCGGGTACGGCTTCCAACCATTGCGCGGTAGGCGAGCGGTGCTGCCGGCCCCGCCGGGAATCGAGCGGCGCGCGCGTTCGTAGAGAGCCTTGGTGGTCGCGGTCCGCTCGGCGTAGGCGGTGTCGAACGTCGTCATGGAGTGCCTTTCCTCTTGCTGACTGGTCATCCCAGTGCACTCATCATACTAAGTATGTAGAGCAATGAGATCAAAACGTGGGCGAGGTGAGCAACTCGATGAGGGCGCGCACCGGAGTGCCGGTTGCCCCCGCGGGCCACGGATGAGCCTCACCCTCGAGCCAGGCAGACGAACCGTTGTCGATGTGCACCCACGGCACGTCGTCGACGAAGGTGCGCAGGTAGGTGGCCGCCAACTGGCCGGAGTCGGGAACGGCGGTGGGCGCGTTCGCGATATCCGCGACGCGTGACGACAGCAGCGAGACGTAGGAATCGTGCAACGGCAGTGCCCAACCGCGGTCGAACGCACGACGGCCGGCATCCACGACGGCGCGGGCGAGTTCGTCCGATGTTCCCCAGCACCCCCAGAACGCAGATCCCACGCCACCGGAGTCCGTCAGCGTTCCCACGTCGATCAGACGGGATGGGTTAAGTGCGGCAAGCCAACTCAGCGCATCGGCGAGTACCACGCGGCCCTCGGAGTCAGTGTCGAGAACCTCGGTGGTTCGCCCGCCGGGATGTGACACGACGTCTCCCGGTCGAAGCGCGCTTCCGCTCGGCATGTTCTCCGCGATCGGCAGGAGTGCAGTCACTGGTCCGGGGACGCCGAGGCGGGCCGCGGCGATCACCGCGGCAGCGACGGACGCCGCCGCGGCCATGTCTGATTTCATCCAGCTGAGTTCACCGAGGTTGCGTTTCAGGTTCACCCCGCCGGAGTCGAACGTGATCCCCTTGCCCGCCAACGCCGTCAGTGGACCATCGCCTGCGATGTGCAATGCGACGACGAGGGGAGCCTCGACGCTTCCGGCTCCGACGCCGAGGGTCCCGCCGAATCCCCGCTGACCCAGTGCCGCCTCGTCCCATGTTTCGACGACGACCGAACCGGGTGCCAGCTCATCGGCGAACTCAGCAATGGCGCTGGCGAAGTCGTTGGGGCGCAGTGAGTTCGGTGGCATCTCGACCAACTGGCGCACCCAACCGGTGGCCCGTGCCACCGTCGCGGCACGGGCGAGGATCGAGTCCGAGTCCGGCTGCGAATCGTCCACGACTTCCACGGCGACGGGCGTCGCAGGCGCGTGCGGGTCACGTTGATACCGCCAGGCGCCGATCGCATGGCCCTGCGCGACCGCATCGAGGGCGCCCTCTGCCTCCAGGGCGAGCGTCGAGACGACGGCGCGAGCGTTTCCCGACGCCACGGCCGCTTCGAACAGGTCGTACGCAGTGTCGACACGACGCCCAAGTCCGACCAGCACGACTCGGACCGGGCCCGCGGGACCCGTCAGCACGGCCGTGCAGCGTGCCGCGCGCCGGCCGTCGAAATCAGGACTGGCAGCCGCGATGGCACCGAGTTCGGCGCCGAGCACATCACCCACCACAGCCGATCCTCGCCCCCCGTGCACACCGTCCGGTCCGGAGAACATGCCCACGACGAGGTCGGCTCCAGGGTTTCGCTCCAGCGCGCGGGCGAGGTCGTGGCTCGGCCAGCGGTTAATGGATGTACCGCTCACTTGACGGGGTGAACCTGGAGCAGCGTCTGTGTCGAGAGATTGTTGACCGACCCGACGAGCGGAGATAACAGGAAGCCCGTCCACGACGGTGAGTGCGCCTCGATCACGTTCTGGTAGACGAGCACGATGTAGGGACGGTCGTCGAATGCGATCCGCTGCATCTGGTTGATGATCTGCTGGCGTTCCGCACGGTCGCGGGCCACCGCCTGCGCGGCGTACAGCTCATCGTAGGCAGGATTGCAGTAGCCGCTGTCGTTGTTGTTGCCCCACTGTGCGCACGTGAGCACACTGAGCTGGAAGTCGGGGTCCACCGGCGGAATCCAGTCCCACATCGCCAGGTCGAACTCGTCGTAGCCGCCATCGGGGCCAAGGATTGCATTGGTGGCCGCATCGGTGTCCATCTTGCGCATCACCAGGCGCACGCCGACATCACGCAGATCGTTCTGCATGGTCTGGAACATCCGGTCCCCGGCGCCGTTGATCTCGGTCGGGAAGATCACGTCGTACGTCATGGGAAGCCCGTCGGCGACCCGGATGCCGTCCGAACCCTTCGTGTAGCCCAGACCATCGAGGATCGCATTGGCCTTGACCACGTCGAACGGCAGCCCGTTGATCGAGTCGTCATGCCATCCCGTGGCCGGTGCGACGATTGTCGAGCCTGGAGTCGCCATCCCGAGCCACGCGGTCTTGACCATCTCCGCTCGGTTCATCGCGTACTCGAACGCCTTGCGCACCTCGGGGTTCAGCAGTTCGTGGTGATTCTTCTTCTTGGGATTGGTGTTGATGATGAGTTCGTAGAACCCGGAGCCTGCGGTGGTGCCGACTTCTTGTCCGGCGTCCTTCAACGAGGGAACGGTCGTCGCCGGAGTCGACTCACCGATCATGTCGACCTGACCGGTCCGCAGCGCCGTCACCATCGCGTCGGAGTTGGCGAAGAACTGCAGCCCGAAGCCGGTTATCTGAGGCTTGGTGTCGCCCCACCACTTTGGATTCTGATCGAAGAGGGCGAGCTGATCCTTCTTGTACTCCTTGAGCAGGAACGGACCGCCCGACACCATGGGCGCATCGTTCTGGAAGGTCGTGATGGCCTTGCCGTCGCCGGTGGCGTACTGCGACCAGATGTGCTCGGGCAGGATGGGCAGCTGCTGCATCTGGGCGAGCACGTTGGAAACCGGTTCGGCGTAGGTCACGACCAGCTTGTCGTCACCGTCGGCAACCGCGGAGGTCAGGTTCTGCATGAAACCGGCGAGCTTGCCCGTTGGTCCGTCCTGGTACTGATGAATCATGTTCAGCGTGAAGGCCGCATCCTTTGCCGTCAGCGGCTGACCGTCGGACCACTGGGCGTCCTTGACCGTCTCGAAGGTCCAGGTCAGCCCATCTGGCGACGTCTCCCACTTCGTTGCGAACGATGGCTGCAGCGACAGGTCATTCGTGTCGTACTCGGTGAGGTGGGGGTAGACGTACTGGTACGCGACGCTGCTGTAGTCAGAACCCGACACGAATGGATTGAGCGAGTCGATCGCGGCGCTCACCCCTATTCGCAGCACTGCGGCTGACGACCCGGTGGAGCCGCCGCATCCGATCGCGGAGAACGCGACGACACAGCTAGTGACCAGCGCAAGGATTCGTGAGGGCTTCATGGAGGACCTTTCCTCGTCGGTGGAGCCACGCGGTCGGCTATCGGCCGAACTCCGGAAGAAAATCGATTCCGAGCACGATCCGCGTCGCTTCGGCGAAGAAGCCCGCAGTGGACGTATGACGCGTTGTGACACCCGATTTCACTTGGCGTGCTTAGTATGATGACCATCACGTGTGGCGTCAAGGGAGAAAGGGGGCCGGGTGCGCGGCTACCTATGGAAACGCTCAGTCTTCGCGGTGGTGACCATATTCGTCGCTCTCACCGTCAATTTCGTCCTGTTTCGGGTTCTTCCCGGGGACGCGGTCACGCGGATCTCACGGGTACCGAATGCATCGCCCAACCTGAAACTAGCGCTCGAGGCGGAGTTCGGACTCGACAAACCGATTTTTGAGCAGTACGTGCTCTATCTGAAACAGCTGCTGCACGGGAACTTGGGTGTCTCGTTCACCAACCGTCAGCCGGTGCTGGACAACCTGATTGAGGCGTTCGGCAACACACTGCCGATGGTCACAACGGCCACGGTTATCGCGATCGTCGTCGGGGTGTGCGTCGGAGTCTTCTCGGCGATGCATCGTGGTTCTGCCGGAGACCACATAGGGACCGGCCTGGCCGTGGTGTTCTATGCGTTTCCCACCCAGTTCCTCGGCATGATGCTGTTGATCGTCTTCGCCGGCGTGTTGCCGTCGGTGGGGATGACCGATCCATTCGCCCTGGCGCTGTCGCCGGGGGAGCAGTTCGCCGACATGTTGCGGCACATGATCCTGCCTGTGCTGACTCTCGTGCTCACGCTGTACGCCGAGAACGCCCTGATCGTGCGGTCCGCCATGCTCGAGACTCTCGGCGAGGACTACATCCTGACCGCGCGGGCCAAGGGGCTCACGCGCCGCAGGATCATCTGGGCCTACGGGTTGCGAAACGCCGCACTGCCGACGATCACTCAGGTGGCACTGTCCCTGGGAACCATCGTCAGTGGCTCGATCCTGGTGGAGGTCATCTTCTCCTGGCCGGGAATCGGCCGCGCACTCTATGACGCGGTTCTGCAGCGGGACTACCCGATGCTTCAGGGCGGCTTCCTCGCCATCACCATCGCCGTCGTGGTGCTCAACTACTTCGCTGACCTGCTGTACTTCCGCCTCGACCCGAGGGTTTCACAGTGACCGAGCAAACCACCGAGCAAACCACCGAGCAAACCACCGAGCTAGCGAACGAGGAAACGACTCTGACCACGCGCACGGAACCGCGACGTCGCCGAGGCGTCTGGGGAGCAATGCTCACCGCCATCGCCGCACCGCAGGCGATCTTCGGGCTCGTTCTGGTCGGGCTGTTCCTCGCACTGTCGCTGTTCTCACAGGTCTTGAAGCCGTACAGCACGTCACACCCCACCTGCGGCGTATTCGAGCCGCCGTCAGCGCAACACTGGTTGGGCTGCGACGACGGCGGCATCGACATGCTGAGCCTCATCCTGCAGGGCGGCCGGGTGTCGATGTTCGTCGGATTCACCGCGGCCGTCATCGCCATAGTGATCGGTGCGGTAGTCGGGGTTCTGTCGGGCTACTTCGGCGGGTGGGTCGACACCGTGCTCATGAGAATCACCGACTACTTCATGGTGATCCCGCAGATCGTGCTGATGATCGTGGTGGCCGCGGTGTGGGGGCCCAAGTTGAGTCACGTGATCGTCGTCATCGGCTTCCTGATGTGGACCAGTACCGCCCGCGTCGTCCGGGCCCAGGTGAAGACTCTGCGTGAACGCGTCTACGTCCGGCGAGCGGTATCGATCGGCGCCAGCCACACCCGGATCATCCTGACTCACATCCTGCCTCAGCTCGGACCCCTACTGATCGCCAACACCGTGCTCGCGATCACCCTGGCGATCTTCAACGAGACCGCCCTGGCGTTCCTCGGGCTGTCCGATCCCACCGCGGTGACTTGGGGAACCATCATGGAGCACGCATTCGAACGCGGGGCGATCAGCACGGGAGCGTGGTGGGCCATCGTGCCGGCCGGCGTGTGCGTGGCCGCATTGATCGTCGGGTGCTATTTCGTGGGCAACTCGATCGAGGATGGGCTGAATCCCCGATTGCGGTCCTCTCATCTTTCGATGAAGTCATGGCGGATGCGACCTCTGGTCGGCCGCGGGAAGGATGCGCTGTGAAAACGCCTGCGGCACTGGAGATCATCGATCTGAATGTGTGGTTCGACCCGCGAGACCAACGAGGTGGGGAGTCGGTTCACACCGTCCGGGATCTCACGTTGAGGGTGGCCCCCGGAGAACGCATCGGCCTGGTGGGCGAATCCGGTTGCGGCAAGACGACGACGATCCTGGCGGCGATGGGTCTGCTGCCATCCTCGGCCACCGTCGGCGGCGAGGTTTGGGTCGGGGGTACCAATATCATCGAGCGCGGCGAGGAGAGCATCCGGTCGCATCGGTGGACCGATATCGCGATGGTGTTCCAGGGTGCGATGAGCGCGTTCAACCCGGTCAAGACCGTCGGCTGGCAGATCCGCGAGGCCCTCGAAGTGCACGGCGTTGCCCACGGTAAACAAGCCGTCGCACGTAGCCGAGAACTGCTCGAACTCGTCGGCCTGCCGCCATCCAGCGACGCGCGATACCCACACCAGCTCTCGGGCGGTATGAAGCAGCGGGCAGTGATCGCCATGGCATTGGCGTGCGACCCGAAGGTGCTGCTCGCCGATGAGCCGACCACGGCGCTCGACGTCGTCGTGCAGGATCAGGTGTTGCAATTGCTGGTTCGGCTGTCGAGCGAGCTGGGCCTGGCGCTCGTACTCGTCACTCACGATCTAGGGGTGGTCGCGAGAGCGTGTACCCGCGCGGCCGTCATGCGCGGCGGTGAGATCGTTGAGGAGGACACCGTCGAGCACTTGTATCACCAGCCGGCTCATCCCTACACGCGGCAATTGTTCGAGGCGACACCGAATCTCGCCGACGTCCGCCCGGTGGCCCACCCCCACGGCCAGTCGTCGAATCTGCTCGACGTGACCGATCTCAGTGTGGCGTACGGTGATCGGCCTCGCTCGCGTCGACGCCGACTGATTCCGGGCGCGATCAGCCGCGGCACGCCGGCACCGGCAGGTGCGGGAGCACCCGGGGAGGAGCAGTCGGTCGAACTCGGCGACGGCCATGCCGTAGCCAACGTCAGCCTTCAGGTCGCCGAAGGTGAGCTGGTGGCGCTGGTCGGCCAGTCTGGTTGCGGGAAGACCACCACCTTGCAGGCGATTCTTGGCATGCAACCCGTGCAGTCGGGGTCCATCCGGATCGACGATGTCGAGATCACCGGTTTGAACTCGCGCGCCTGGCGTCCGTTACGTCGAAACGTCCAGATGATCTATCAGGATCCCTATGAGGCACTCGACGGCAGGTTGCGCGTCGAGGACACCGTGATGGAACCGCTCATCGTGCACGGAATCGGTGGCAGTCGCCGCGATCGCCGCGCACTGGTGGCCGAGACGCTCCGTGACGTCGGTCTGGACCCGCACCTGCTTGCCGGCCGCTACCCGCACGAGTTGTCTGGTGGGCAACGCCAGCGCGTCGCGATCGCCGCCAGCCTGGTGCTTCGGCCGCGTCTTCTACTGGCTGACGAGCCGGTGTCGATGCTCGACGTGTCGGTGCGCACCGGAGTCCTGGAACTGCTCGACCGACTCCGGCGCGAACATCGCGTGGGGATCCTGATGATCACTCACGACCTGTCAACTGCCGCAGCCCATGCAGACCGCATCATCGTCATGCGCTCGGGACGGATCGTCGAGGCCGGTGAGCCCTGGCAGATCGTGAATGAACCTGCTGAGCCCTACACCAAGAAACTGCTGGACAGTGTTCCGAGCCTCGATCCGCAGCATCACCGCGCCTCCTGAGTCACCCGCCTCGGGTGGCTCAATCCGAGCTGGCAGGAGACGCGGGAGAACCGAATGGACGAACCGACCACGAACCGCTGTGATCGGGCTCCATGAGACGGCGACCGGTTGCTCTGGAGACATAGAAGAGGAATTCCCGCGCCGGGTACGTCTGCTGGAAGCTGTCGAACGCCTTACCCGTGGCGTCAACACTCACGCCACGAATGCGGACCACGTAGTCCTTCGCGGTCAGCTGCAGATGCTCCCGCTCCAGCGAGTTGGGCTGGTCGACTTCGAAGACCTGCTCCACGAAGTCGTCGGTGAATCCGTAACGCTCGGAGAGGAAGCCGTACAGGGACTCCCCAGCGGCCAGCCGGCCCTCATCGAGCGAGGGCACCAGGCTGAGGGGGAGCACGGCCTTCTCCAAGACCTTCGGAGCTCTTCCCATGCGTCGAAGTCGGCAGATCTCCCAAACGGGTTCGCCTGCATCGATCCCGAGCGCGGCCGCGTGCTTGCTGTTCGGCAGGCCAACCACCATGCTCACCAACTCGGTGTCGAGTTCGATCTCATCGCGCTGGCCCTTGAGGGTCTCCAACAGAGCACCGGGCCGCGACGGTTCGCTGACCAACCGTTGCGGCGCAACGAAGATGCCGACGCCCTGATGGCGCACGATCTTTCCGCTGTGTGCGAGTTCGTCGAGCGCGCGGCGCACCGAAATCACGCTGACTTCGGCCATCTCGGCAAGTTCGGCCGTACTGGGCAGCTGATCGCCCTCGCGCAAGCCCTGGTCTTCGATGAGCGATACGACGAGGTCGTAGACGCGTTGATACCGAAGCGGACGCCGAGAGCCACCGTCACGCGATCTGCCGCGCTTCGGTTCTGCGGCTTCGGTCACACATCCTCCAGTTTGAGCTGGCAGCCAACTGCCACGAGTTCCGGGCCGTCCCTCGAGGTTCGGGCTGGTCCGCGAAATCGCCGAAATCGGCGTCATCACGGCGCCACCGCAGCATAGCCGCGACGGCTTAGTTCCCATACATTGTTATACAAGGAATGAGGATTTAATGAAGGTCATCATCGTCCCAGATGCAGCGAGTGCTGCGGTCGCTGCGGCGGATATGGTCACCGATCTGCTCAACGAGAAGCCCGATGCCGTCCTCGGCCTCGCGACCGGGTCGAGTCCGCTGGGCCTCTATGCCGAGCTGGCCGCCCGGGTCGCAGCGGGGTTGAACACGAGCGAGGTATCCGGCTTCGCGCTCGATGAGTACGTCGGATTGCCCCCGAGTGACCCGCGCAGCTATGCGCACGTCATTCGCACGCAGGTCACCGAACCACTCGGGCTCGATCCGGACAGGGTGCGGGTACCGGCGGGGGTCGGCGACGACCTCGATGCGGTGTGCCGCGACTACGAGGCGGCGATTGCCAACGCAGGGGGTATCGACCTGCAGATCTTGGGGATCGGGCGCAACGGCCACCTTGGCTTCAACGAGCCGACCTCATCGTTCGCATCGCGCACCAGGGTCACGTCATTGGCGAGGAAGACGAGGCAGGACAACGCACGCTTCTTCGCCACCCCCGACGACGTCCCGCTCGACTGTGTGACACAGGGATTGGGCACCATCATGGACGCGCGTCGTGCGTTGTTGATTGCGACAGGTGCGGCGAAGGCGGACGCGATAGCGCGCGCCGTGGAGGGCCCGGTCTCCGCATTCTGCCCGGCCTCGATCCTGCAGCATCACCGCGACGCGGTCATCGTCGTTGACGACGAGGCCGCCGCCGGGCTCACGCTCGCCGATGACTACCGCGACGTGCATGACCGTGAACGGCGGCGTGCGCCTCGGCGAATATTATTCTCGCCGCTATGACACTGTGACGTCACCGCGGAGCGCGTATCGCTATGGGGCAGCACGGTTGTGGGTGAAACTCGCCAAAGCGGGTCGGCGGGAAGGCGCTCACACAAGAAAGGGAGCCTGCCGCTCGGGGGGTTCGCGGCAGGCTCCCAGGTCTTGCAGGTGTCAGGCTCGGGCTATGCGGCGCCCTGTGCTCCCAGCACCCGCTGGATATCGGGCTTCATCATCTGAAGCTGCTGACCCCAGTAGCCCCAGCTGTGGGTGCCATTGGGCGGGAAGTTGAACACGCCGTTGGTGCCACCCGCAGCGATGTAGTTATCGCGGAAGGTGAGGTTGGTCCGCAGCGTGAACCCTTCGAGGAACTGCGCAGCCATGAGGTTGGCGCCAGCCGTGCCGGTATCCAGATCCGACGGCGTACCGGTGCCGCAGTAGATCCAGACGCGAGTGTTGTTGGCGACCAGCTGCCCGACGTTGATCATCGGGTCATTGCGCTTCCACGCCGGGTCACTCGACGGGCCCCACATGCTCTCGGCGTTGTAGCCGCCGGCATCGTTCATCGCCAGACCGATCAGCATCGGCCACCAACCCTCGGAGGGATTGAGGAAGCCCGAAAGCGAAGCGGCGTAGATGAACTTCTGCGGGTAGTAGATCGAGTAGGTCAGCGCGGTGCCGCCTGCCATCGAGAGACCGACGACGGCGTTGCCGTTCTGCGACACGCCCCGGTTGGCCTCAAGGAACGCGGGGAGCTCCTGGGTCAGGAACGTCTCCCACTTGTAGGTGTAGTCCTGGCCGTTGCCCTGCGACGGCCGGTACCAGTCGGTGTAGAAGCTGGACTGACCACCGACGGGCATCACCGTCGAGAGACCGGACTCGTAGTACCACTCGAACGCCGGGGTGTTGATGTCCCAGCCGTTGAAGTCGTCCTGTGCGCGCAGACCGTCCAACAGGTAGACGGCATGTGGGCCGCCACCCTGGAACTGCACCCGGATATTGCGGTTCATCGACGGGGAGAACACGTCGAGGTACTCCACGGGGAGTCCCGGCCGCGAGAATGCTCCTGCCGTTGCCGAACCCCCCGCGAAGCCAATCAGTGCGGGCAGCACAGCTGCTGTGACTGCGAGCACCGCCAGCCGTCGCAACCACGCTCCACGAATCTTTCTGACGTACTTCATAACGGTCACCGACCTGCCTCTCCTTCTGTCCCATAAGGCAATCGCCGTTGCCTTGTGAGCGTCAGTGAATCACGTCGATGTAATCCGTTCCGGGTGCCAACACCGAGAAATGACATCGCGGTTGGCTAACGATTCCGACTCGGCGCCGAGACCCCAGAAGCGGATCTAGCGTGTGACCTGTGTGAATTAAGTGATTGGTGTGACTAGGGCCGGTCGGGCGACGCGCTGCGCGTCACGCGGTGCAGCTGAGTGACGTGGCGCGGTTCCAACTCGTCCAACGAGGTCACGCCAAGAAGTCGCATTGTCCTGCTGACCTGCGAGGACAAGATCTCGATGGCACGGTCCACACCCGCCTCGCCGCCGGCCATCAAACCGTAAAGGTAGGCGCGCCCAATCAACGTGAAGCGGGCACCGAGCGCAATGGCCGCGACGATATCGGCCCCGGACATCACCCCGGTGTCCAGCAAAACCTCACAGGAGCTGCCCACCTCCCGCGCGACGCTCGGCAGCAGATGAAACGGCACCGGTGCGCGGTCGAGCTGACGCCCGCCGTGATTGGACAGCACGATACCGTCGACGCCGAGGTCGACCACCGCCCTGGCGTCATCGAGGGTCTGAATGCCCTTGACCACCAATCGATTCGGCCACTGATCCTTGATCCAGGCGAGATCCTCGAACGTCATCGTGGGATCGAATGCGCTGTCCAGGTACTCCGCAACGGTTCCCGGTAGCCGGTCCAGCGAGGCGAACGACAGAGGTTCGGTGGTCAGCAGGTCGATCCACCACCGTGGGTGCGGTATCGCATTGGCCACCGTGCGCAACGTCAATGTGGGCGGTATCGACATACCGTTTCGCGTGTCGCGCAGCCGTGCGCCGGCGACCGGAACATCGACCGTGACGAGCAGCGTGTCGTACCCCGCGGCCGCGGCGCGCTCGACAAGCGCCATCGAGCGGTCCCTGTCCTTCCACATGTACAGCTGGAACCAGTTGCGGCCATCTGGATTCGCGGCCGCGACGTCCTCGATCGACGCCGTCCCCAGCGTGGACAGCGAGAAGGGGATACCCGCTCGGCCCGCCGCGTGGGCGCCGGCGATCTCCCCCTCGGTGTGCATCAACCGCGTGAAGCCCGTTGGTGCGATACCGAACGGCAGTGCGACGCGACCGCCCAATACCTCACGACTGGTGTCGATTTCGGCGACGTTGCGCAGGATCGTCGGATGAAACTCGATATCGCTGAACGCCTGTCTGGCGCGGGCCAGCGACAGCTCGTCCTCCGCGGCACCGTCGGTGTAGTCGAACGCCGCCCTCGGCGTGCGCCGTTGGGCGATCTGCCGAAGGTCGGCGATCGTGAGCGCCGCCGCCAACCTTCGGGCCGTCGCATCCAGGCGTGGCTTGCGGAACCCGATCAGCGGGGTCAGATCACGGGGTCGTGGGATATGTCGTTTCACGGCAACCACTCACTCCGCCGCGGCCGCCAGCGCGCGCTGCACCTCTTGCTGGCGTTCCTCGATGGTGCGGCCGATCTCTTGCAGCAGGAGCGGTTTGCCCAGCACCAGTTGCTCCATGTGCTCGCGCTCGACCTGAAGCACCGTGACCTCGTCGACGGCGAACGCAGACGACGCCACGGGCTCGCGGGTCAACGCGGTCGACCCGATGAAATCGCCCTCGTCGACGATGCGCACCGGGACGAGCCCGCCGTCCTCGGTCGTGGCGACCAGCCGCACGCGGCCGTTGACGATGAAGGACATATGGGTCGGCACCTGACCGCGAACCTGAAGACTCTCCTCGGCGCCGTACCGGGTGATACGCGCGTGGGGCAGCAGCTCCTGCTGATCGGTGTGGCTCAGCCGCAGGGTCGGAGCGATCACCCGTAGTGACTTCTCCAACCGCTCCGGCGTCGCGAAGTCGTCGGATACGCCGTCCAGATTCAGTTCTGCGCGGCGTGCCGCGTACCAGACCCACCGCAGGAACGTCGCCCGGGCCGCGCCGCCGTCGGCGGGGGACTGCACCGGAATCGACGTCTTGTACTGGCCGGCGCCGGCCACCGAACTGGACGGTGACGCCCCGGTGCGCAGTTGAGGCAGCCCGCCCGCCACCCGGACCAGTAGTCGGCACACGTCGTCGGGGGGATCGTTCTGATCGAACTCGGTGATCACCGAGATCGAGTGCTCGCCCGGCGGCCTGCTCAAGTTGGCGAACGATGCGCCAGCCAGCACGGAGTTCGGAATGATCTGCAGGCCGCTGCCGGTGTCGATGTGGGTGGCGCGCCAGTTGACCTCCACCACGCGACCACGCGCCGACGGTGTGTCGACCCAGTCGCCGATCTGGAACGGCTGCTCGAAGAGCAGCAGCAGCCCCGAGATGATCTGGCCAACGGAGTTCTGCAGCGTCAAGCCGAGAACGATCGACGTGATACCGAGCGCGGTGAAGAGTCCGCCGACGTTGGCGCCCCAGATGTAGGAGAAGATGATCGCGAGCCCGATCGCGATGACCAGGAACCGCGCCACGTCGAGGAATATCGACGGAATCCGCTTGCGCCAAGACCCTTCCGGCGCACCCTGGAACAGCGTGGCGTTGAGCCCGGACAGCACCAGTACGAGCACCACGAAGCCCAGCACCGTGGACACGATGCGGACCGGGGTGGCTTCGGCCGACACCTCGGTCGCCTTCACCAGGAGCATCAGCAGCGCGCCGAGCGGCAGGATGTAGTTGCGCACCAACCCGACCGGCTTGGCCAGCGCGCTGCCGCGGCGGGTGAGCGCCGCTCGCACCTCGGTGAGCAGTACCAACGCGATCGGCAGGCCGATCGCCACACCCAGGGCCCAGTAGAACCAGGAGGCATCCACCACGCTGGTCACTGGTGGCGCTCCGTGAGGCGCCAGATCCGTTGGTTCTCACCGGCGACGGTGACCTCACCCGCGGCGGCGAAGCTGCGGCTGTCGCGCATTGCGTCGTAGACGTCGGACGTGACGTACACGCCCGGCTGAGCCGATCCGCTCTGCACTTGATAGGCGAGATCGACCGCCGCGCCCCACATGTCGTAGGCGAGGCTGGACCGACCGACCAGCCCGCTGCTCACGGTGCCGGTGTCGATACCGGCGCGCAGCTTCAGTCCATGGCCCGACTCACCGTTGAACCTGTCGACGATGCGTTGCATCTCGATGGCGAAGTCGACCGTGCGCCGCACGTTGTCGATGCGTGGCACGTTGAGCCCGCAGCTCGCGAGGTAGCCGTTGTGCAACGTCCGGACCCGCTCGATGCCAAGGGACTCCGCGGCGGAGTCGAACTGGCGAACGAGCCGGTTCACGATGGCCAGGGACTCATCAGAGCTCAGGTCTGCCGACAGCTCGTCGAGTCCGACGATGTCGGCGAAGAGCACCGTCACGTCCTGGTGATCCTGGGCGATGGTCTCCTCACCCTCGCGATACCGCGCGACGACATTCTCGGGCATCAATGACAGCATCAGGCGGTCGTTCTCGCGGCGTTGTTCGTTGAGCAGATCCTCCTTGATTGCGAGATTGCGGCTCATATCGTTGAAAGCGTGTGTCAGGTCGCCGAACTCGTCGCGGGACGTCACTGGAACCGTGGCCCCGTAGTCACCCGAGCTGATCTGTTGGGCACCCGCCTCGAGTCGGCGGATCGGCCGCACGAACAGTCGCGCGAGCAGCATCGACGCGATGCACACCACGAAGATCATGGCCACGGTGGACAGCACCAGCTTGCGGGTGAACGCCGAGACCGGTGCGAACGCCTCCGCGGTGTCGATCTTGGCGATGACGTTCCAGCGCAGCCCGGGGATGTCGGCGGGCGCATAGGCCTGCAGGGTGTCGTGGCCGAGGTAGTCCTCGGCGATCAACGTGCCGCGTTGGCCCCGTTGAGCCAGTTGGGTCGCTTCGGTTGGCACCGGCTGAACCAGCGTGGTGCCGCGTCGGTTGATCGCCTCCTCTGCGATGTCGGGTGCGGTGCCCGCGTCGATCACGTCGCGCTTGTAGGCCTCGGGATCCTCGAGGAATAACCGGGAGTCCGATCTCATCAGATCATCGGGCCCGACGATGAACGTCTCGCCCGTGTCGCCCATGCCCGAGTCCTTCCAGCGCCGGTCCATTGTCATCAGGCGATTGATCTTCGAGATCGGAAACTGCAGGGCCAGCACACCCTCGACCCTGCCTTGCGGACCGACGGGTGAGGTGAGCCACGCCGTCGGCTCGTCGGCCGGTGGATAGTCGCCGAAGTCGGTGATGCCGACGTGGTCGATGACGTTCGAGTCGAGCGCGTCCTGGTACGCCTCGGTGAGATTGCCGCTCTTGAACGGGCCGGTGTAGACGTTCGTACCGAGATCGACGGCCTTGTAGGCGCTGTAGACGACGTTGCCCCGGGTGTCGAGCAGCAGCGCATCCTCGAATTCGAACCGCGTCACGATCTCGCGGAAGAAGTCGTTGAACTGAGCATTGGCGGCAGACCACGCGCTGCCGTCGCGGGCGTCGTCGAAGTTGATGGCCTCCTCCCAGTCCGAGAACGGAGCGGTGTAGAGGGCCTGCAGGTAGCGCTGCGCGTTCGAGGTTGGTACGAGTGACTTGACGTCCAACTCGTCGCCGGTCTCGATCTTCTTGTCCCTCACGAACTGGTTTGTGTAGTAGTCGACGAGCGACTGCTGCTGGGCGGGAGTGACGGGGGCCGCACCGAGTTCGTCGAAGCCCTTCGTGAACGCCTCGATGGCCTGAGTCGCGGTGGAGCCGCGTGAGTAGACCACCAGCGAGTCCTTCAGGTCCTGAATTGATGCCCGCAGTTGCCGACTCTGTGCCTGCCGGGTCTCGGTCAGGCTGTCGAAGACCGCGGCACGCAAGGAATTGCGGCCCGACTGATAGCCGATGGCACCCACGACGGCGGCCGAAAGGACGCTTGTCAGCAGGAGCATGACGAGGAGCTTGGACTGGATGCTCACCCTCGACAACACGCGACGACGACTCCGCTTCGCGGTGGTGGCCGAGTCAGGTGTCTCGATCTGGTGGACATCGTCGTTCGAGATTGTCATCGATTGCAAAGACTAGCTCGCAAAACCATTCGACCAGACCCAGTCGGCGAATGTTCGGCAGGCATCGACACCGGGGCGCGTGGCGGGCACCGTGGTGTGATGGCCGATGCCTACGACCTGCGGCGCTTCCTCGACGCTCAGGACCCGGTCTACGAGACCGTTCTGACAGAACTGGAGGCCGGCCGCAAACGAACCCACTGGATGTGGTTCATCTTTCCGCAGATGCGCGGACTGGGGCACAGCGCGACCGCGACGCACTTCGGCATCCGATCGCGCGACGAGGCCGTCGCCTACCTCGAGCACGGGGTGCTCGGCGCTCGACTGCGACGGTGCGCACGACTGCTGACCTCGCTTGAGGAAACCTCGGCCGACCTGGTGCTGGGTCCGGTGGACGCGGTCAAGCTGCGTTCGTCGATGACCCTGTTCGCGGCGGTGGCCGACGACGACCGTGACTTCGTTGCGGTGCTTGCGCAGTACTACGGCGGCGAACCCGACCCGAGGACCCTTGATCTGCTGGCGTCGGACTAGGGGGCCAGGATCGCCCACCCGTGCGGTTCGACGTCGAGCGCCTCGACGCGGTCCTCGGGAGGTGCGCCGGAGCCGGCGAGGATGCGGGCACTGCCAAGGCCGATCTCCGACAACGACATCTGCAGGGGCGCGTCGTCGAGGTTCAGTGCTACCACCAGCGATCCGGTCTGCGAACTGGTTCGGTACACGTATCGGCTGTTGGTCAGTGACAGGGCTGTTGTTCGCGCCGTGTGCAACCACGGATATCTGCGGCGCAGGCCGATGAGGTGCTGGTGCAAGCGGAAGGCATCCTCGCCCAGGTGCTCGGCGTCCTGCGGGCGCGCGGGGAACTCCGGACGTACGGCGTCGTCGCCGCCGAAGCGCTCCTCCTTGACACCGCGGTAGCCCCACTCGTCGCCCGCGTAGATGCTCGGTGTGCCACCGGTGGTGAGAAGGACGACCAGGGCGTGCGCGGCGTGGCGCGGGTCCTCGACCTGACTGGCGATGCGGGTGACGTCGTGGTTGCCGATGAACGTCATGGGAACGAAGGCGTCGAGGAACTCGGCGTGCCGACGCAGGGCGTGGTCGAGTTCGTGGAAGTTGGCGTCGTTGAGGCTGCTCCAGATCGCCTTCCACAGCTCGTACTGCGTGACCGAGTCGAACGTCGCCGCCGAGACGGTACCGGCGTAGTCACCGTGAATGACCTCGCCCACGAACCAGGCGTCACCGAACTCCGTGCGAACCCTCGGCAGCACGCGTGCCCAGAATGCGTCGGGCACCGCGTAGGCCGCATCTAGTCGCCAGCCGTCGGCGCCGCGGCGCAACCAGTGCGACATGACGTCGGCGACGTAGTCGGTGACCTCCGGGTTGTCGTGATTCAGCGTGATCAGACCGTCGTGACCCTCGAAGGCGACGAAGCCGTTGCGCCGCTTGCGGAACCACGCGTCATCCCCGCCGCTGACGGCCTCCTGGTAGCGGGCGAAGTCGGTGCCGACATGGTTGAACACACCGTCGAGCAGGATCCGCAGGCCGCGTCGGTGCGCCTCGGTGACGAGGTAATCGAAGTCGGCGTCATCGCCGAGGCGGGGGTCGATCCGGTAGTGGTCGGTGGTGTCATAACCGTGCGTGCGCGAGGCGAAGATCGGGCCAAGCGCGATACCGGAGGCGCCCAGCTCCAGGGCATGGTCGTACCAGTCGACGACGCGGCGTAACCGGTGCTGGTCGGGCGTCGGCGGCCGATCATTGGGGAAGGCGCCGACGAAGCCCAGTGGATAGACCTGCCACCAGATCGCGTGCTCGACCCACCCCGGGCCCGTCGCGGATGAGCGCTCGCGCGAAGACCCTGTCATCGCGCGAACTTCGCCGCATAAAGGGATTTCATCTCCGCGGCATACTCGGCGACCGGCCCTTCGGCGACCACGCCTGGGGCCACGGTCGAAATCGGCAGCGGTGCAACGGGGGACGGATCCGATCCCCACTCGGCGAGCCACTGGGTCAGCTGTGCCGATGAGGTCGCGTAGACGATGCGTCCGAGCCCAACCCAGGCGTGCGCGGCCGAGCACATCGGGCAGTGTTCACCCGAGGTGTAGACGATCGCGCTCGCCCGCTGCGTCGGGGTCAGGTGGCTTGCCGCCCAGCGGGCGATCTCGAACTCGGGGTGACGGGTGGCGTCACCGCCCTGCACTCGGTTGCGATCCTCGAAGAGGACTCGCCCCTCGGCGTCCACCAGAATCGAGCCGAACGGTTCGTCGCCCGCCTCGAGGGCGATGCGGGCGAGATCGACACAGCGTCGCAGCCGCTTGAGATCGTCACCGCCGATGGCCACAGCGGGTGAGTCTACGCGGACACCTGAGCGGCGAGGGCTCAGCAGCAGCCGTCGGCGACTTCCAGCCGGCAGGCGCACGAGGCCCGGATCGGCGTGTCGGCGCGGGCCGCCGCCACCTCGAGCTGCCGTTCGATGATGCCCGCCTCGTCATCGCGGCCCAGCCGTCGCAGGCATTCGTGGTAGCCGTGCAGGCTCCACACGTTGCCCGGGTGCTGACAGCACCGCGCCAGCGTCGGGTCCAGCCCGAGATCCTCGGCGTAGACGCGGGCGGCCTCCTCGACGTGGCCCTGCTCGAGAAGCAGCGCGCCGAGGGCGTGTCTCGTTGGGGTCATCCAGCCCCACGGTTCGTCGTACGGGAGCTGGTCGTCCAGCGCTGTGGCCTGGCGCAGCGCCGCGAACGCCGCATCGAAATCGCCCTCCCGGTAGGCGATCTCACCGTCCAGCATCGCCGCGGCGACGGCCAGGATGTCCCGGCTGGTGTTGTTGAACAGGTAGCGGCTGTCCGGGACACGCGCATATGCGGCGGCGAAGGCCTCCCGTTCGGCCCACGCCTTGGCCATTTCGCCCTTGGCGGCCTGGGCGACACCGCGGCCATACCGGACGATCGCGGTGGTGGTGCAGTACAGGGCCTCGTCAAGGGGTAGGGGTTCGGCGATCAGCTCGTCCCACTTGCCGAACCGAACCAGAACGTGAATCCGCAATCCCACGAATGCCTCTAGCCAGTCGGCCATCGGCGGTGACTCGACGGCCAGCAGCTCGGGCGTCAGCTGTGCCGCGAGTTCGTCGGCGGCCTGCAGGGCGAGCCGGAACTGGCCCTCGAACATCGCCGAGTAGACCACGAAGTGAAGATCGTGTGCCCGGTACAGCGAGTAGAAGTTGAGCGGCCCCTCCCGTTCGACGAACCGGCGATCCGCTTGTACAGCAATCTGATTCGCGATGATCGAGCTGCGATAGTCGCCACACAGCACGTCGATGTGGCTCGGCATGTGCTGCAGATGGCCCGCGTCGGGGACCAGTCCGCGCAACAGGTCGGCGGCGGGTAGCGCGGTCTCCGGGTGAGCCGACATCTCCATTGCGTGCAGGTAGAGATGCAGGATGCCGGGATGTTCGCGACCTGCAGGCGTGGCGAGCGCGGTGTCCAGGATCCGTACCGCCTCGACAACCCGGGAACCAGGAGCGGGTTCACCGGTCCCGGTGTCCCACAACGCCCATGCCGTGACGTTGAGCAGTGCGTCGGCCGCCAGCGCCTGCACGTCGATGTCGTCGGGATGGGCCGCCGCCAGCGCCGACATCGCCTCGGCGTAGCCGGCGTGCCCCGCGGTGAGCGCGGCGGCGTCGGCGGGATCAGCGGTGGGGAAGCGCGCCGACAGCGCTTCGATCAGCTCGAGTTCCAGCACCGAAGCCCGGCCCCGGCGGGCCTGGTCCAGCTCGTCGCGTGCCCGGGCCAACGAGTCGGCCAGGTCGACGGGATCGAAGGCCTCCCAGGCCTTGTTGTAGTTCGGGCCGACCGCATACGCGATGCCCCAGCGCGCAATCGCGAGGCCGGGGTCCAGTGCCAGGGCGCGCTCGAAACACCGAATCGACTCCTCGTGGTTGAACGCGAACGCCCACACCATGCCTCGCCCGAACCACACCTGCGCCTCGGGCGAGGTGGTGTCAACCGGTCGGTGATGTGACCCGAGGTCGTAGTACGGCTCCATCTCGATCGGTGCTGCTGTGATCGTCATGAGTCGCACGATAATTCAGCGCTGACCGCAGCGCGCCCGATCGGACGACGGCGGCACCGCCGGCGAGCAGGCAGCCGACGGCCGCCCAGCAAAGGAGTGTGACCAGCGGTGTCATCGCGCCGTTGCCGCCGAAGTACTGGACGCTGCGCAGCAGTGCGACTCCGGAGCCCTGCGGCACGACCGCGTTGAGCGCGGTGTAGAAGCCCGACAGCAGCGGTTTGCCGACGGGGCCCGCCGCCGCCGCGTTGCCGACGATCACCAGAAACATCGTCAGCACGGCGGACGCCACCGTCCCGAACGCGGCGGCGACACCGGTGACGGCGCCGCCGACGGCCATGGCGTAGAGGAACAGTGCACCGAACACCGACCAGGTGTGCCCGGTGAGCGCGCCGAGTATGACGTCGGTGTAGAGCGTGACGCCCCCGGCGAGCAACGCCGCGAACGCGACGAGGCTGAGTGTGCGCCACACCAGTGTCGATGGCGCGTGCACACCGCCCATCATGCGGCCGAACAGCGTGGCACCCACCGATGCGCCGATCGAGAGAAAGATGACCGCGTAGAACACGACTGTGCCCTGTGGGTCGGCGGTCGTGCTGGGGGCCACGTCGGTGACGCTCGCGGTGAGGCCTGCGTTCTGGGCGATGCCACGACCGACGGTCTCCGCGGCGTTGGCGACGCTGCGTCCGCCTCCACCCGCGACGTAGACGTCCATGTGCCCGTCCGGGTTCAGGACGAATGCCGCGTCCGCCGTGCGCTCGTAAACCGCGTCGCGTGCTGCAGTCGCATCGGTCACCGGGGTGACCTCAAGGGTGTCCTGAGCCCGAATGCCGTCGACGACCTGCTGTGGGGCGGCCACCGCGACGGACAGATGGTGCAGCGTCGGCTTGGCGAAAGCGCCTGAGTAGCTGGCGATCATGGCGATGACGACGACAGCCAGCGCCGCCATGACCAACGCCACGTTGCGGACGTCGGCACGCGACGGGGTTGTCCTGGTCGCCGTTTCGGCGGCAGGGCGAGGGGGAGTGCGGTGCTTGCCCACGATGGACCTTTCGTCAGTTCATGGTCGCGGCGCGAGTGAGCAGTGCGTCGACGGTGTCGAGCGCAGCGGTCACCCTGCCACGAAGATCGGTGGTGTGCTCGGAGCCCGGAGGCTCCTCCATCCAGGACCGCAGAACCTCCTGGAAGCCGCCGACGAGGAATCGACTGACCGCCTCCGGCGAGAGACCCGGAATGGAGCCGACGACGGGCATGCCCTGGCGGGCAAGCTCCTCGCAGGCGGGCAGGAGTTCGGCGCGGAATGCCGCCACCACCCGTTGTGTCACCGCGCTGGGCACGACGTTGTGATACATCGCGCGGTGTTCGGCGGCCAGGTCGAAGATCCGCAGGATCCGTGACCGGGGCTCGCCGTCGATATCGGCGGTCGCAGCGGCGAAGGTCAGGGTGAACGCCGAGGCGACCGCATCGTCGCGGTCAGTGAAGTGCTGGTAGAAGACCTGCCTGCTGACTCCGGCACGCGCCACCAGATCGGCGACGGTGATCTGGTCGACGGGTCGTTCATGGGCCAGTGCGAATGCCGCGTCCCGCAACAGGGTGCGGACGCGTTCGGCGCGGGGGTCCACGCTGTGCGTTCGTGCGGCCATGGGGAGAGCGTAGGGAAGTTCGTAGACATCTGTCCACGAACTAGGAGATGATCTCGGCCACCGGTCGCGCCACGCTGTGACGCAGCGCTCACCGCGCACCGCTCGCGCGAGACGTGCGGGAACTCGGTCGCGGTCTCGCTTCGTTGCGGGCTGGTGACCATCGTGCGAGCAACCCTGCCGGACCTGCCGACTCAAGCGAATCGACTCATCGATCTTGGGGTGCACCGCCTCATGGGATGGCCGGCGAACCGGCTGCGCGCCGCCGCCGAACCCATTGGGGGACAGGCGTCGCTGCTCGTCGTTCACCCCGATCTGGTGCCAGCCTCGGCCCTCGCACCGCTGGTGTGCCACGACGACAAGCCCGGGTTCGTGGTCGCCGACATGACCGATGTCGACGAGTTCACCTCGGTGGCACCGCTGCCTGATTCGCCGCTGTACCTGATCGACGATCTCGATCGGGGCGATGACATGGCCAACTGGAGCCCGGACGAGGCGGCCCCCGCCATTGCCTCGGCAGGCCGGACCGCCCTCACGCTGACCGAGGGCCTGCACTGGCTGCTGCAGTGCCCCGACGTCCTTGAGCGTGGGCACTGCTACATGACCATCGGCTCACGCAAGCGCAAGCCCACCGGCGCACTCGACACCCGAACGCCGGCGATCTGGATCAGCAACGGCACCGGTCGCGACGGCTCCGACCGGCGTGATGCGCCGAAGGTGGGGTGGTGCTGGGCAGGCAACCGGCACACCTGGCTGGGATTCGCCTCGGCATCCACCCGCACGCCGGTCGCGCAGGCGTGATTCGACACCACTGCTAGAACGTGTTCTAGTGCAGCCATGGTTGAGTTCACCGTTGACAACCTCAGTGCGGCAGAGGTCGAACGCCTCCGCGGTATCTATGGACCACTGGCCGAGTCGGTCCGCGAACTCATCGACGCAACCATTCGCACCGAGGTCGACGCCGATACCGTTGCGACCGCGAGGGCCGAGATCGAGGCAGCCACCGCCAGGCTGCGCGACCGCCAGATCGACGGCCCCTACGGTGTGCGGATTTCGGAGAATGGCCTGATGCCCTGGGGGAACCCGGTGATCGGGCTGCGTAATCCGATCGCGCCGCCGCTGGTGATACACCGGGCACCCGACGGTTCGGTGTTCTGCGACTTCCACCTGGGCGGCCCCTATGAGGGCCCGCCCGGGCACGTCCACGGCGGGATCTCGGCACTGGTCCTCGACCACCTGTTGGGTGAGGCTGCCAGCGATGGGACATCGCCGCGCCTGACCGGCACCATCTCGATGCGCTACCTCCGCACCACCCCACTCGGCGATCTGCACGCCGAGGCGAGAATCGTTCGCACCGAGGGGATCAAGACCTACGCGGTCGGCCAGCTCTCGGACGCCGACGGCGTCACCGTGGAGGCCGAGGGGGTTTTCATCACGCCGAAGTGGGCCCGCTGACCGCTGTCCCCGCGGGATCAGGGCGCGCTGGGCGTACTCGCTGCGATCACCACCAGTTGGTCGGTCACGGTCTCGATCTCGGCCGCCAGAATCCGCGCCCACGCATCGTCGGCAGCCGCTAGCTCTGCACGCGCACGATCGGTGGCGACCGTCAGCGCGGCGACATCCACCGTCCACGCCGAACCCGCGGTCTGCGGGTCGCCGCGCAGGGCAGCGACATACTCGTCCACGGTGTTGATCAGGTCGTGACTGAACTCGGCGGGACGATGCGGGGGCAGGCTCTCCTCGAGCGCTGCGCATGCCGCGGTCACGGCGTTGAGCCCGGCGCGATACTCACGCAGCCACCTGCGCAGATGACGCTCGTCCATGGCGCCGACAGCCGCCGCGGCCTCGAACGCAGCCCTGGCCCGGTACGCACGCTCCCACGCCGCCGCAACGATGTCATCGGACCCATCGTGCACCGACGCCCCGATCACCATTGCCGCGTAATCGATCTCGGCCTTGAGTAGTTCGCTGGCACGCTGCCGCAGCCGGACGGCGGCCTGATCCGGCAACACGACGTGCGCGAGCACCGCCAGCATGCCGCCGATCAACGTCGCGGCGACGCGGTCGCTGACCGAGGCAAGACCGTCCACCCCGGCGATGTCGATGAGGAACACGATGGCCGCGGCCAGTGCCGCACTCACCGCCAGATAGCCAATCCCCGATGCCAGGTAGGCGACACCGAGCAGGGCCACCGCCAGCGTGGCCGCGGCCATACCGGTCGGATGCACCATCAGGGCGATGACCGTGGCGATCACGACGCCGATCACGTTGCCGCCGACGCGTCCCACGCAGCGCGTGTACGTGTGCGCGGTCTCGGGGCGCAGCACCATCACCACGGTCAGCGGGATCCAATAACCATGCGCCACCTCCGCGAAACGCGCGATCGCTACGCCGCAACCGGCGGCCACCGCGAGCCGTACGGCGTGCCGCAGCACCGGTGACTCCTTGGTGAGCTGCCCGCGGGCCATGGCGATCGTGTTGGCGAGCACGCCGAAGAAGTGCGACCGCGGTAACTGAGCCAGCTCGTTCGGCCGCGGCCCGAACTCGTTGAATCTGAGTGTCGCGGCCTCGCGCAGTTGGTCGGAGAGTCGTTCCACCAGTAACTGGTCAGACTCACCCGTCTCGGCGGCGACTGCCTCAAACCTGGTGATGGCGTCCTCGGCGGAGCCGATCTGCTTGGGCCGTGCGACGGCGTCCAACACCTCACCGGCGGCCGTCAGGATCCGTGTGCGGGCGTCGCCGTCCATTGTCCGTCGTGCGATCGCCGTCATGGTCGCCGCGATCCGTTCGGGCAACCTGTACCAGGCGCGGTAGGCAACCGGGTGGTGGCTGGCCTGCCTGTCGGTGAGGGCGAACGCATCGCGCAACTCCTGCAGCGGTTCCTCGGTGAACTGGGCTGCGGGGTCCTCGGCGAGGCTGCGAGCGTCGACCGCCAGGGATACATACGCGCGAGTCAGCGCCTCGCGCTGGATCCGCCAGCGCCGTCTCGGCCAGATCGCGATGAGTGCGGCCTGCGCCACGCCGCCTGCCACGGCGAGAGCGGCGGTGCCTCCTATTGCCGCCCAGGACGGCGTGATCGGCGGCGAGATGACCAGAAGGCCGCTCGCCGCCGCCGCGATCAGCCCCGGGTTCGAGCCTGCGGCCCATGTCATGCCGGCCCAGAAGCACCACACGGCGACGACGACCGCGAACAGCACCGAGTGCGCCGATGTGGCTGCGCCAAGCAGCACCGCGACGCCCAACGCGATCGAGACGCCAATGACCATCGGGATTCTGCCGCGTGGGCTGTCCCGAAGCGCCGTCGCGCCGGCGATCGCAGCGGCTCCGGCTGCGGCCGTTGCCCCGGCGGCACCCACTGTGGACAGACCGATTCCGGCCACCACGAGGACACCCAGCAGACTGCGAATCACCGCGCCGGGGTCCGTCAGGTACTGCCTCCGGGCCAGGCCCTTGATCACGAGACCATTTCTACTCCACCGAGACGCTGCGATCCGGGTGCCACGTCTGGGTAGGTTCAACGAGTGGAAAAGTTGATGGTCACACTTCGCCGGTCGGTGGCCGACGAGTCCTGGTGCACGAGATTGCGTTCGCAGGTCGGGGACGAGCTGCTGGCCCTCGGTCTGCCGGGTGTCGCGGTGAATGTGCGCGACGGCGCGGTGCGGGATTCGTTGATGACGCTGACGACGCTCGACCCGCCCGTCGTCGCGGTCGTGAGCCTGTGGACACAGCAGTACTACGGCGAGGCGTCCCAAAAGGCGCTGTCCCTGCTCGAGCGCGAGTGCGAGCTCAGTGCCGCCTACCTGGTGACCGAGTCGGTGCCAATGCCGCCTCCGGACGTCATCGGAGCGCGGACCGCGGGGCTGGCCAATGTGGCGCTGTTGCGACGCCCGGAGCACCTCGATCCGCAAACCTGGCTCACCCGTTGGCATATCGACCACACCCCGGTCGCGATCGCGACGCAGTCCACATTCGGTTACACCCAGAACACCGTCGTGCGTGCGCTCACTCCCGGCGCGCCGCTCGTCTCCGCCATCGTGGAGGAGAACTTTCCGATTGAGGCCACCAGGGATCTGCACGCGTTCTTCGGCGCGGCCGACGACGCCGATCTCGGTGACCGGATGAACCGCATGGTGGCGAGCACGTCGGCGTTCGGGGCCAACGAGCAGGTCGACTGCGTGCCCACCAGCCGCTATCTCCTGCGCAGTCCCTTCGCCCCAGAGGTCGTTGTATGACAACACTTTCCGATGCCGTCGCGCTCGCAGCCGCCGACCAGGGCCTTGCCGTCGTGGCGACGCTGCGCGCTGACCAGACCATCCAGTCCTCGCTCATCAACGCCGGCGTGCTGACTCATCCCGCGACGGGCGAGCCCAGCCTGGCGTTCGTCACCTACGGCCGGGTCAAGCTCGCCAATCTGCGGTCGCGACCGCAGCTCGCCGTGACGTTCCGCGACGGCTGGCGTTGGGCGACTGTCGAGGGCACCGCCGAACTGGCCGGGCCCGACGACCCGAGACCGTGGTTGACCGACGACGGTTTGCGCGTGCTGCTGCGCGACGTCTTCACCGCCGCGGGCGGCACGCACGACGACTGGAACGAGTACGACAGGGTGATGGCCGAACAGCGACGCACCGTCGTGTTGATCGCACCCACGCGGGTCTACAGCAATGGTTGACCCTTACGCTTCAGACGTGCTCGTGCAGACCGGTGACGCCAATGGCGTCCGCACCCTGACGCTGAATCGGCCCGAGGCGCTCAACGCCTTCAACGAGGCGCTCTACGACGCGACCACCATCGCGTTGCTGGCGGCCGACGAGGATCCCTCGGTCGCGGTGATCCTGTTGACCGGCGCCGGCCGAGCGTTCTCCGCAGGCAACGACCTGCTCGAGATGCAGGCGCGTATCACCGACCCGGACTTCCAGCAGGGCGAGCACGGGTTTCCGGGGCTGATCAGGACGCTCACGGCGCTGCGCAAGCCGCTGATCCTGGCGGTCAATGGTCTCGGCGTCGGTATCGGGGCGACGATCCTCGGCTACGCGGACCTCGTCTTCATGTCCTCGACCGCACGCCTCAAGTGCCCGTTCACCAGCCTCGGCGTGGCACCCGAGGCGGCATCGTCATATCTGCTGCCGCAGCTGATCGGCAGGCAGAACGCCGCCTGGATGTTGATGTCCTCGGAATGGGTGCACGCGGAGGAGGCCCTGCGGATGGGGCTCGCGTGGAAGGTGTGCGAGCCCGACGATCTGCTGGGCGAGGCGGGCAGGCACGCGGAAGTCCTTGCCTCCCGATCGATTCCCAGCCTCATGGCGGTGAAGCAGACGATCGTTGACCCCACTCGCGCCGAGATCACCGCGGCAGCGGCACGTGAGTACGCGTTGTTCGAGGTGTTGCTCGGCGCATCCGCCAACGTCGATGCGCTGTCGGAGTTCTCCGGCAGGCGCAAGGGCTCGGACTGACTTACCCGACTGCGCGGCGGGAGCAGGCCAACGCGGCCTGCCTGGGACAGCCCTGCACCTGAACTGCATCGATGATGGCGCGGACGGTACGGCGGCAGCGCCCGCAGTCGGAGCCAGCACCGCACGCCTCGGCGATCTGCTTGGAGGTGCACGCTCCGGATGCGGCGAGGTCGGCGACCACCTGGCTGGTCACACCATTACAGAGGCAGACGAACATCAGAGCACCCGCCCCGGTACGGCAATCACGCGAGTGCGGCTTTCCGCGCGTACGGCAGAAATGCGATCACTGCGGGGCTGGCCTCCGAATGGCCGACCGTTGGTTCACCCCGGTGAATTGAGGTCGAGACAATTAGCCGGGAATGGAATGGGGCGGGATTGTGGCCGACACGGCAATTCGTCGATTCGCGAATGCCGTCGGGACGACGAGTCGCAGCCGAAATGAGCGATTGAATACGCTGATCGCTCATCACTTCCGCCTCGTAATCGAAGGCGCTCAGCCGTACGACCGAGCCCCGCTGCCAGTAGGTTAGTGCAGTCTAACCTTACTAAGGGCAGCCAGTCCATCATCGGTGGCCAGATAAGGTTCGCCTCACCAAAGACATGGGCAAACGGGGGACCGGACACGCCGAGGGGTGCCAAGTTTCGATCGCCGACGGCGGCCTCCTGGACTAGGTTGGGAAGCGTTCGACAGCCACGAACAACCCATGACACGCGGTCGGCCAGTCCGCTGCCCAAGGAGCGATCATGCAAGGCGATCCAGAAATTCTGAAACTGCTCAATGAGCAATTGACAAGCGAACTCACCGCCATCAATCAATACTTTCTGCATTCCAAGATGCAGGACAATTGGGGCTTCACTGAATTAGCGAGTCATACCCGCGCGGAATCATTCGATGAAATGCGTCACGCCGAGGCGATTACCGATCGAATTCTGCTTCTCGATGGGCTGCCGAACTACCAGCGGCTCTTCTCTCTGCGGGTTGGGCAGACGCTCCGCGAGCAGTTCGAGGCCGACCTGGCGATCGAGTACGAGGTCCTTGAGCGCCTCAAGCCCGCGATCACGCTGTGCCGCTCCAAGGAAGACCCCACCACTGCGAACCTCTTCGAGTCGATCGTCGCTGACGAGGAGAGCCACGTCGATTACCTCGAGACCCAGCTCGAGCTGATGGACAAGCTCGGTGTGGAGCTGTACTCGGCGCAGTGCGTCTCACGTCCGCCGAAGTAGCGCTGTAACTTTTGTAGCCTATCTAACGATATCGTGGTGGGCGCTCTGAGCGCCAGCAACGACGTTCGAGAGGCTTTCATGACGAGTTCCGCACCGAGTGCGGTCGCGGACCCCGAGTCCGCGGCCGCGCTCCTCAGTCCGCAGCGACGCAACCTCATATTCGTCGCGGTCCTGCTCGGCATGCTGCTCGCGGCACTGGACCAGACGATCGTCGCCACCGCACTTCCGACCGTCGTCGCCGATCTCGGCGGCGCCGGCCATCAAGCGTGGGTGGTGACCAGCTACCTGCTCGCCTCGACCATCGCCACCGTTGTCGTCGGAAAGCTCGGCGACTTGTTCGGCCGCAAGATCGTCTTCGAGGTCTCGGTGGTGTGCTTCCTGGTCGGCTCGGTGCTGTGCGGATTGGCCGGGTCGATGACGATGCTCGTCGCCTCGCGTGCGCTGCAGGGTATCGGCGGCGGCGCCATCATGGTGACCGCGATGGCGGTGATCGGTGAGGTCATCCCGCTACGCGATCGTGGCCGCTATCAGGGCGCACTCGGCGCGGTCTTCGGGGTCACCACCGTGATCGGCCCGCTGCTCGGCGGGTTCTTCACCGACCATCTGACGTGGCGCTGGGCATTCTGGATCAACGTTCCGGTGGCGATCGTCGTCCTCATCGTCGGCGCGCTAGCGATCCCGTCGCTGGCGAAGGCCGCCAAGCCGGTGATCGACTACGCGGGCATCGTCCTCATCGGGATCGCCGCCTCGGGGCTCACACTGGCCACCAGCTGGGGCGGCGGTGAGTACGCCTGGACCTCTCCGGTGATCATCGGCCTTTTCGCCGGCTCCGTCGTCGCGCTGGCCGTCTTCGTCAGGGTCGAGATGCGCACACCCGAACCGATCCTGCCCATCCGCCTGTTCGCAAGCCCGGTCTTCACGGTGTGCTGCATTCTGGCGTTCATCGTCGGTTTCGCGATGCTCGGTGCGCTGACCTTCCTGCCAACCTTCATGCAGTTCGTCGACGGGGTATCGGCGACCGAGTCGGGTCTGCGCACCCTGCCGATGGTGGTCGGGATGCTGCTGACATCGATCGGCAGCGGCAACATCGTCGGTCGCACCGGCAGGTACAAAGTGTTCCCGGTGGCGGGCACGGCCATCATGACGGTGGCGTTCGTGCTGCTGTCCCAGATGAACGCGACGACGCCGGCCTGGCAGCAGTCGCTATACCTGTTCGCGCTTGGCACCGGTATCGGCCTGTGCATGCAGGTGCTCGTGCTGGTGGTGCAGAGTACGTCCACCTTCACCGATCTTGGTGTCGCGACGTCGGGTGTCACGTTCTTCCGCACCATCGGAAGCTCTTTCGGCGCAGCGATATTCGGCTCCCTGTTCGCCAACTTCCTGGCGGGCCGGATCGGCCCGGCACTGATCGCGGGCGGCGCGCCGCCGGCCGCCGCGGAGTCTCCGAAGGCGCTGCATGCGCTCCCACCGGAGATGGCCGCGCCCATCGTCGAGGCCTACGCCGACGCGCTGGGCACGGTGTTCCTGTGCGCGGCGCCGGTGGCCGTCGTCGGGTTCATCGTCTCGCTGTTCCTTAAGGAGATCCCGCTGCGGGAGATGGAGGCCGCGGCGGCGACTGACCTCGGCGAGGGCTTCGGCATGCCAGGCGCCGACTCGCCGGAGAAGATCCTCGAGGTCGCCGTCGGGCGGATGTTCCGCGACTCGCCCGAGATCCGTTTGCGCAGCCTGGCCCGTGAGCCCGGATGCGAACTCGACGTCGCACAACTGTGGGCGCTGCTGCAGATCTATCGACAGAACCAGGTCTTCGGGTCGGCGACCCTGACTGATATCGCCGAACGGCTCCGGGTGCCCCACGAGGTCATCGAGCCCACGTTCGAGGGTGTCATCCACGATGGCCTGGCGCTCGGGACGGGTGGCAAGTTGTGGCTCACGCAGGCCGGTGCGAAACACGTGGAGGCGCTGTCGGCGGGAATCGTCGGACGCATCGTCGACAAGCTCGCACAGTCGCCGACCTTCGAGGGCATACCGGATCGCGAGGCGGTCGACGCCGCACTGGAGCACATCGCCCATCGCATGCTGCTTCAACGCGACTGGACCGATGACCGCAGAGAGTTGACCGCGGCGCGCTGAGCAGAAATAACTAGAACGTGTTCCAGAAATGGGCCATCGGGCGTACTCTTTCGCCATGAGCCGAATCGGAGACTTCGCCGACGACGACGCAGTGGCATGGGTGACCCGCTCACCTGACATCGGTACCGCGATGGCCGGTTACACACACGCCGTCTACAACCAGAACCGGTTGCCCATGCGGGTGCGTGAGCTTGCGCGCATGGTCATCGCACTGAACAACGAATGCGTTGTCTGCCAGAACACCCGGGACTCCGAGGGCATCGCCGCGGGTGTCGACGAGGATCTGTACGACAACGCCGGGGTGTGGCGAACCTGGCCCGGGTACAGCGACGCCGAGCGCGTTGCCGCCGAGTTCGCCGAGCGCTTCGCCTCTGATCACACCGGTTTGCGCGACGATGAGGACTTCTGGGACCGCGCTCACCAGCACTTCAGCGACGAACTGATCACCGATCTGGCCCTGTCGTGCGCGATGTGGCTGGGCATGGGCCGGATGCTGCGCACGCTGGATATCGGTCAGAGCTGCAAGATCACGCTGTAGCCCAACCGGCGGCGGTGCAGAATGGCTGCCATGGCGGCCATCGCGCAGCTTGCAGCCGACGGAGTCCTTGCACTGGTAGGGACGGTGGTCAATCCCGCCGGCCTGATCCACGCAAAGATGGTGCCGTTGGCCAAATCGGCGGCGTTCGTGCAGCCGGGGCTCGGCGCGAGCCCCGTGTGGCACGTCTTCGCGATAGACCAGCTCGGCGTCGTCACCGGTGACGCCATCGGCGTGGTCGGCGATCTGCGGGTCCGCATAGACCCCGACGCGGTGCGCGTGCTCGGCGACGGATTGGCCTGGGCGCCAGGGAATTTCTTCCACCAGGACGGCTCACCAGATCCGCTGTGCAGCCGTGGCACCCTGCACCGTGTCCAGCAGCGACTTACCGCGGCCGGGTTCGAGGCGCTCGTCGGCCACGAGATCGAATTCGTCCTGGTGGGGCCTGACGGTGCCCGGCTGCCGTCCACGCTGTGGGCGCAGTACGGTGTGGCCGGCGTGCTCGAGCACGAGGGTTTCGTCCGTGACGTGATCGAGGCGGCCGCCGCATCGGGCATTGTGCTCGAACAACTCCATCCCGAGTACGGCGCCAATCAGTTCGAGATCTCGCTGGCGCCACTCGCCCCCGTCGCGGCCGCCGATCAACTGGTGGCGATGCGTATCGTGATCGGACGGGTGGCCCGCAAGTACGGTGTGCGAGCCTGCCTCTCCCCAGTTCCGTTCGCGGGCAGCGTCGGATCCGGTGCTCACCAACATCTCTCGCTCATCGCAGACGGCGAGCCCACCTTCTCGGGAGGTACGGGGCCCAGGGGTATGACACCGGCCGGTGCATCGGCCATTGCCGGGCTGCTGGCGGGTCTGCCCGCCGCCCAGGGCGTGCTGAGTGGCTCGATCCTGTCCGGTCTCCGGATGCGCCCTGGCCTCTGGTCGGGGGCACACGTCTGCTGGGGAACCGAGAACCGGGAAGCCGCCATGCGGTTCGTCGCCGGTGGTGATGCGAATCCCCATGGCGCCAACGTCGAGGTGAAGGCCGTCGACCCGTCGGCGAATCCGTACTTCGCCACGGCAGCCATCCTCGGGCTCGCCCTCGACGGTATTGAGCGCGACCTCTCGCTGCCGCCCGAGGTCACCGTCAACCCGTCGTTGCTGAGCGCGGCGGAGCGGGAAGCCGTTGGCATGACAGCACTCCCGAGTGATCAGATCGAGGTGATCGACGCACTCGCCGGGTCGGAGCTCGTCCGGGGGATTCTCGGGAGCTCCGCGGTTGACGCGATCGTCGCGGTGCGGCGATATGAGCACGACACATATGCGGACCTCACCGACGACGAGCTGACGGCCAGGTTCCGGATGTCCTGGAGTGTGTAGATGATTCGTTCGTCGGATCACGTGCTGGCAGACCACATCGAATCCGTGCGCTTGATCGACCATCATGTGCACGGCTTCTGGCTGGAGTCCGGCGACCGCAGCCGCTTCGAGAGCGGCCTCAGTGAGGGCAACGCCAACCCCATGGCCGACTTCGGGTCCGCATTCGACACGCAGCTCGGATTCGCACTGCGTGCCCACTGCGCCCCTCTGCTGGGGCTGGCGCGCCACGTCGATGCGGACACCTACTGGGACCATCGCAGCGGGTACGACGACATCGAGTTGGCGCGCGTGTTCCTGGGTGCAGCGGGGGTCTCGGATTGGCTCGTCGACACCGGACTCTCCTCGGGTGTCGCGGAACCCGCACTGGTGTCGGAGGTCTCGGGTGCACGCGCACACGAAGTGCTGCGGCTCGAGACGCTCGCGCAGGACGCCGCCCACACGAGCGGTGACTACGCCGCGGTCTTCGAGGAGCTGCTGCACACGCGCGGCGCGGCGGCGATCGCGACGAAGTCGATCCTGGCCTATCGCGGCGGGTTCGTCGGAGACCTGTCGGATCCGTCGGCGGCCAGCGTGCGCGAGGCCGCCGCACGCTGGCGCGACGAGGGCGGCACCCGCCTCACCGATCGGGTGCTACTGCGTTTCGGCCTGCATCAGGCCCTCCGGCTGGGCAAGCCACTGCAGTTTCACGTCGGGTTCGGGGATCGGGACTGCGATCTGGCTCGCGCGAACCCGCTGCACCTGCGCGACTTCCTGTGCGCAGCGGGAGACACCCCGGTCATGCTGCTGCACTGCTATCCGTTCGAGCGCGAGGCCGGCTATCTGGCTCAGGCGTTCAACAACGTGTACCTCGACGGCGGCCTGTCTATCAATTTCCTCGGAGCGCGGGCCAGGGACTTCATCGGCCGCCTGCTCGAGCTGGCCCCGTTCCACAAGATTCTGTACTCGTCGGATGGATACGGCCCACCGGAACTGCACTATCTCGGTGCACGCCTGTGGCGCAACGGCATCCGGGACGTGGTCACGGAGTTCGTGCAGGCCGACGAGTGGTCAGTGGGCGATGCCATGCGGGTGGTCGAGTTGATCGCGTCCACAAACGCTCGACGGGTCTACGGCCTGGGCTGAGCCGACCTCGTGGATCGCCCGAACCGTGACACGGGCCCCGCGGTGCGGTACCAGGATCACCGCCTTGACGCGCTGCCGCTCGCCGACCGCCGCCGTCGTCGTCGCGAACTCGACTCGACGGAGCACCTCGCGCAACACGATCCGCATCTCGGTCAGCGCGAACGTCGCACCGAGGCAGCGGCGGTTGCCGCCACCGAACGGCAGCCACGTGGTCGGACCGAGCGTTGCGCCCACCATGCGGTCGGGATCGAAGCGCTCCGGGTCGGGATACAACTCGGCGTTGGCGTGGACAAGCCCGATACCCGGGGCCACCATCACCCCTGCGGGCAACCGATATCCGGCGACGACCGTCGGTGCCTGCAGCACCCGGCCCACGTCGAAGACCACCGGCCGGATTCGGAGGACCTCCTTGCCCACGGCGTCGAGGTACTCGTCGCCCGCGGGATCTCCTGCCGCGCTGGCGTGGGCCGCCCGAACCGCCTTTGCCAGGACATCGGGGTGGCGGGTGAGTCGCTCCAACGTCCACGACAATGCGGTGGCGGTGGTGTCGTGCCCCGCCACCAACAGCGTCATCAGCTGGTCGCGCAGTTCCCTGTCGGTCATCACCCCCGAACGGATCATCACGGCCAGTGCATCGCTGCGCTCGCCGAGGTGCCGATCGGCGCGCCGGTCGGCGATCTCGGCGTACAACAGGCGATCGGCCTCGGCGGTATGTCCGCGCACCGCTCGCCAGGGTCGGCGTCGCTGCAGCTTCGGGTTGGCGACCGCCAACGTCTGCCAGGCGCTCAACGTGAGCAGTTTGGGCATGACAGCGCGTAACTCGGTCAGCCGTACTGGATCGCTCGCGCCGATGACCGTTCGCAGAATCACCTCGAGCGTGAGCCGTGACATGTGCGGTGCCACCGCGAACTCGGTACCGATCGGCCAGGATGCGATGTTCTCGGCCGCGAGTTCGGCCATCACCCCCGCTTGGCGTGCCACCGCGTCACGGTGAAACGGCGCCATCACGAGCTTGCGCCGTTCGCGGTGCACATCGTCGTCGACGACGAGCACGGAGCTGGATCCGAGCAGCCCGGCCAACATCGAGTTCGCCTCGCCTGCATGGAAGATGCTGGGATCTCCCGCGAAGACCGTCTTGAGGTCGGTCGGATCGTCGACGTAGACCAGCGTTCCGATCCCGGCGATCCGGAGTGTGAAAACCCTGCCGTAACGACGTCGGCAGCCAGCGACGAACCGCGGCCAGAACCTCAGCATGAGTCCGGCTTGCACCAGCCTGGGCAGGGGCGGCCCGGGCGGCAGCGACGAAGCGCTCATACCGCCAGCATATGCTCCTGGTTAGACCTCACCGGTCGCGTCGTACACCCAGGACATGTCGGCGTTCGCGAAGTCCTCAAGCCATGTCGGGGGAGCGTGGTTGGCCAGGGCGCCCATATCCCAGTAGTCCTTCCACACCGTGATCTTGTCGTTCTCGACCCGGTGCACGGTGACGAACTTCAGCACCGCGGATTCACCTGTGCTCCAATGCCATTCCTCATGATGCTCGTACATCGCGTCGTGACCGTTCTCAACGAGCAGGCCGTCGAAGTTCTCGTAGGACGCGAGCGGTTCCAGGCCGATCTTGAGCCGCTTGACGATGTCATCGGGCCCCTTGGCGGCCGCCGCGGGCCCCACCGGCACGTCGAGATAGATGCAGTCGTCGGAGAGGAAGCCCTTGAGGCTCTCCCAGTCCCGCGCCGACAGCGCCTTCCACATTCCAAGAACGGTATCCTCAACTGACACTGGCGAACTCGTCTTTCTGCTTGGGGAGAGCGGGGGAGTTGTGGGCGGCGCGCAGGAATCGGCCCGTGCGCTGGTTGCCGACCAGATCGGTGGCCTGGCCGGCGACGAAAACGGCTCGCCCGCCGACGAACACCGCCGTGACGGTCTCATCGTTGCGGTTGACCATCCGTGAGAGGTCGCCGTACTGGTCGACGGGATCCTCCGCGTAGCCGTCGAGGGAGTGGTCGAGGCGCTCGGGATCGATGATGGCGATGTCAGCGCGGTCGCCGACGCGCAGGTGCCCCGCGTCAAGGCGGTACCAGTCGGCGAGTTCGCCGGTGAGTCTGTGCACCGCGGCCTCGACGGTCATGAACGGCGTGCCCGCCCGCTGCGCATCGTGGACGTGCCGCAGCAGCCGCAGGCCCATGTTGTAGAAGGCCATGTTCCGCAGGTGGGCGCCTGCGTCGGAGAAGCCCATCTGGATGCCGGGGTCGCGCGCCAGCTTCTTGAGCACCTTGGGCCGGTGATTGGAGATCGTGGTGCGCCACCGCAGATCCGTGCCGTGCTCGAGGACCAGGTCGAGGAACGCGTCGACCGGATGCAGTCCGCGGGCGTCAGCGACCTCGCCGAACGTCTTGCCGACAACCGACGCGTCGGGGCAGGCCACGATGTCGGCGTCGTAGAAGTCGCGCTGCCAGACCCGCACGCCGAGCTTGTTCTCGTAGTCCTTGCGGAACTGACGCCGGTAGGCCTCGTCGCGCATGAGTTCGTTGCGTTCCACCTCTTCGGCCAGATGCAGCGCGGCGGCACCGGCGCCGAACTCCTCGAACACCACGAGGTCGATACCGTCGGCGTAGACCTCGAACGGCACGGGCAGGTGCTGCCACCGGAAGTTGCCGCCGAGAAGGTTCACCGCGCGCGCCAGCGGGCCCATCATGTGGATCGCGTAGGGGTTGGACTTCACGTCGGCCGCCGACAGCAGGCTGGTCTTGAGCGGATTGCGGAAGATGCCGAGCGACTGCGCCACCTGGGAGGCCAGGTTGAGCGGGTTGGAGATGTCCGGCCCGGACTGCATGACCCGGCCCGCCCGCCGCAGCAGCGACTTCAGCCTGCGCAGCTCGCGGGGCTTCGCGTAGGTGGACGGCAGCGTGCGCGACCGGCAGACTTCGCCGTCGATCTTGTCGAACAGCAGTTGCATCGAAGACATACCGACGAAGCCGGCCCGCAGCGCCTCGCCGAGCATCTCCTCCATGCGCGCCAGTTCCTGCCGGGTCGGCTGATCGTCCTTGCGGGTGGCCCGGTCCAGGCCCATCACTGCGGTTCGCATGTCGGAGTGGCCGATGAACGCGGCGAGGTTCGGGCCCAGCGGGCGCGCCTCGAGTGCCTCGATGTACTCGTCACAGGTGGTCCACGTCTTGTTGCCGTCGACCGCGCCGATAACGTGCTCGCGCGGGATGGCCTCGACCCGGCCGAACAGATCGCCTGCCTCGGTGCCGTCGACGTGAATGGTCGACAGCGAGCACGAACCGAGCATGACGGTGGTGACGCCGTGTCGCAGCGACTCGGCCAGAGCGGGACCGTTGAGCACCTCGACGTCGTAGTGGGTGTGGATGTCGAGCATCCCGGGCAGCACCCACTTGCCGGTCGCGTCGATCACCTGCGGGCAGCCCGTCGGGTCGAGTTCATCGGTGGTGATCACCACGACGTGACCGTCGCGGATACCGAGGTTGCGCACCGCTGACGCGGCGCCGGTTCCATCGAACCAGCGGCCGTTGCGGATGATCGTGTCGTAGGTCACCCCGTCATAGAACCGTCCCCGGCCAGCGGTGTCAACGAAATCGTGAACAGATTCTGAAATTTGTCTACTGGACCGACCAGGCGTCGGGCATTCGCCCGTCGGTATCGGTGAAGCGATACTCGCGCGCCAGTTCTGCCGAGCTCACCGACCGCAGGTTCCAGCGGGCACGGTCGGGGTCCGCGGCGATCGCGGCGATACCGCGGCCCAGGTATCGAGGCGTCTCCGATTCCGCGAAGGGCGGCGGTGCGACCGAGTGGCCGTCGGTGCGTTCCGGGTCCATCGCCGCCTGCCAGTCACTCTCGCTGACGCCGTAGTTGTCCAGCATCATCTCCGACCGCAGCCACCCCGGAGTCACCGAGACCGCGGTCGCCCCGTACGGCGCCAGATCGTGCCCCTGGCTGAACGCCAGCCGGTTCGCGGCGACCTTCGCCAGGTCGTAGAACGCCGAGATGCGGTAGTGATTCGCGTTGAACTCCGCCGTACCGTCGGTCACCTCGACCAGCAGACCACCGGGTCGCGACACCAGCAGCGGCAGCAGACAGTGCGAGGTGATCAGGTGGGTGTCGATGCCCAGGCGCAGGATGCGCAGTCCATCGGCGAGGTCGTGCTCCCACAGCGGCCGGTTCCACGATGACGGCGACCCCTTGAGGACCTCCGCGCCCCATATGGAGTTGACCAGTACATCGATGGCGCCATGGTCCGTGCGCACCCGGTCGGCCAGCGCGCGCACCTGGTCGGGCTCGAGATGATCGACGGCGACCGCGATGCCGACACCGCCGAGGTCGGTGACCAACTGGGCGGTCTCCTCGATGGTCTCGGGCCGGTCGTAGTCCGACTGCAGCAGGCCCGACGCACTGCTGCGCCCAGTGCAGATCACCGTCGCGCCGGCCTCACCGAGAGCAGCGGCGATACCCCTGCCGGCCCCACGGGTGGCCCCTGCGACCACGGCGACGCGGCCCCGGAGGTCTGGTGGAACATGCTGCGACATCCACCCAGTATTGGTGGTGTGGCGCTTCGCCAGCGGCACTTCCGCATACGCGGGCATACTCGCGATGGTGACCCCGCTGCAGCGGTACATCGCCGAGGAGATCGCCACCGATCACGTTGACGGTCTGCTGTCCAGACGGGAGGCGCTGCGGCGCCTCGCGCTGATCGGTGTCGGCACCGCCGCGGCCACCGCGCTGATCACCGCGTGCGGGCAGTCACGCGAGCAGGACACGGCCCCGACCAGTGACTCCGCCACCAGCCCGACGACCGCGCCCGGCGGTGCTTCGCCACCCGGTGCGGAGACCGCGGTCGCAGGTGAGCCCATCACCTGGGCCGGACCCCAGGGCGACCTGCAGGGTGTCTGGGCACCGGCACAGAATCCCAGGGGCGGCGTGCTCGTCATCCACGAGAACAAGGGGCTCACCGACTGGGCCCGGTCGGTCGCGGGGCGGCTGGCGGGGATCGGGTACTCGGCCCTGGCCATCGACCTACTCTCTGCCCAGGGTGGGACCGCCACCTTCACCGACCCCGCCGAGGCCACCGCGGCGCTGAGCACGATCCCGCCCGCGGAGTTCGTGGCCAATCTGAAGTCCGGTGTCGCCGAGGTGGCCCGGCGCGCACCGGGCGTCAAACTCGCCGCGGTCGGGTTCTGCATGGGCGGCGGCCTGGTTTGGCAGCTGCTCGCATCCGGTGAGCCACGGCTCTCAGCGGCTGTCCCGTTCTACGGCCCGCTGCCCGATGGCGCTGACTTCGGCGGCTCCCGCGATGTCGCGGTACTGGGCTTCTACGCAGAGAAGGACGCCCGGGTCAACGCGACGAGGGAGGCGGCGGAGCAGGCGCTCACCAGGGCCGGTCTGGTGCACGAGTTGGTCATGGAGCCTGGCGCCGACCATGCGTTCTTCAACGACACGGGGCCGCGGTACGACCCGGCGGCGGCCGCTGATGCGTGGCAGCGTCTGCAGGATTGGTTCACCCGGTACGTCGGCTAGTCCCGTCCATCGACGACGAATGGGTCCTGCGGTGACCTAGGATCCGAGCATGGTTCGACGGGCTGACGTGACGTTGGCGAGCGTGCTCGGGGCGGTTTTGGCCACGGCGTTCGCGATGGTGACCGCGTCCGCACCCGCCACGGCCGAGCCGGAATCACCGCCCTGCTCGTTCGCGCTGACCCCGCCGCGTGTGGTGGATGTGTCGGGCACCCCGATGGTGACGGCGTCGGTGAACCCGGCCGGTTGCTCGGTCGCGGCCGAGCCGACGTCATCGGTCGCCTGCGTGCAGATGGAGGGCAGTTCCGCGGTACAGCAGTGCGCCTCAACCGAGGGGCCCGGCACCGCGAAGGTCTTCTACGGTCCGTACCGGCCCGGTGCCACCTATGTGGCGACGGGTCGTGGCTGCGCGTCGACGGGCAATCCACCCCGATCGCTGTGCCAGACCGCGGGCCCGCTGACCGCCACGCTGTAGCCCCTGCGGCGTTTCGATCACGGTGACTCCAGATATGGTCGCGGCCATCCACCGAGCCCTATCGTCCCTCTAGTCGCCGGCACTCGGCGCCATGAAGGGGCGGGTACAAGCATGTCCGAAACCATTGCTGCAACAGATGATTTGGGCATCCCCGAGAGACCGGACCGCAAGCTGCGGGGCCGCCTCGGCGTCGCCTCCATAGTCTTCATGGTGGTCGCAGCGGCCGCGCCGCTTGGGGTTATCGGCGGTGTCGTGCCGCTGGGCATCGCCTCGGGCAACGGCACCGGCTTCCCCGCGACCTTCATCGTGGCCACCGCCGTATTCCTGTTGTTCGCGGTCGGTTTCACCGCGATGACGCCCTTCGTCGAGGAGGCCGGGGCGTTCTTCTCCTATGTGCGCACGTCGCTGGGCGCACCGACCGGCATCGGCATAGCCTTTGTCGCGATCGTCACCTACGTCGCCCTCGAGGCCGGCGTCTATGGCCTGCTGGGCCTCGCGGGATCGAGCGTCGTCGAATTGTTCGGCGGCCCCGCGGTGCCGTGGTGGTCGGTCGCGTTGGTCACCTTCGCGGTGACGACCTACCTCGGCTACCGCAGCATCGAACTGTCGAGCAAGGTGCTCGGCATCCTGCTGACGGCCGAGATCGCGATCGTCGCCGTCCTCGATCTGGTGATCGTCGTCGAAGGTGGTGACAGCGGATTGTCCGCCGGCATAGTCGATCCCCAGGCCATCCTGTCCGGATCGCTGGGCATCGGCCTGCTCTTCGCGATCATCAGCTACGTCGGCTTCGAGGCGACCGCAGTGTTCCGCGACGAGGTACGCGACCCCGAGCGCACCATCCCGCGTGCGACGTATGTGTCACTGGTGCTGATCGGCGTCTTCTACGCCATCACGAGTTGGGCGTTCATCTCGGGCTGGGGCGACGAGGAGGCCGTCCGCAGGGCCACCGACGAGGGCGCGACATTCCTCGGCGACACCGCCCAGCGCTACCTCGGCGTCGTCGGCGCAGACCTCGTCACGGTGCTGTACTTCACGAGCCTGTTCGCGTGCATCCTCGCGTTCCACAACGTCGCGTCGCGGTACGTCTTCGCGCTGTCCGCGCGCGACGTCCTACCGGCGACGCTGAGTAGGCCGCACCACCGGCACGGCTCGCCGCACCGGGCGTCGCTGTGGATCTCCGGCGTCGTCGCGGTCGGCATCCTGGCCGCGGTGGTGTTCGGACTCGACCCCGCGGCGCAGTTCTACACCTGGTTCGCCGGTGTGACGACGGTCGGCGTGATCATCCTGATGGTCACGACCACCGTCGCGGTGCTGGTGTTCTTCGCCCGCGATCGAAAGGGTCACTCCCAGTGGCGCGTTCGCATCGCGCCGGCGCTGGGTCTGGTCGGCCTCGTCGCCGCCCTCGGCCTGATCCTGGCCAACCTCAGCGATCTGGTCGGTGGTTCCAGCGTGCTCGCGTGGATCATCGTGGGCCTGCTCGCCGTCGCGTTCGCCGCGGGCTTCGTCATCGGTGCCCGGGTCCCGGACAAGTCAGACCAGGTCGCCTGATGACACAGATCATCGACGGACGATCCGCGGCGACCGCCCCCGAACTCGAATTGCTGCGGGGGCTCGAGGACGGTTCTCTTGGCGAGATCGAAGTGGCCTGGAGTGACGCGTTCGGTCACGCCGCGGGCAAGCGAATCCCGGCGCGGGGCTTCCTCGAGCGTGCCAGGAGCAGCGGGTTCGCGTTCTGCGAGGCCGCGCTCGGCTGGAACACCGACGGCACCGTCATCGACTCGCTGCGGCTGACCAACTGGGACAGCGGTTATCCCGATGTGCTGGCAGTGCCCGATCTCGCGACGTTCCGGCCGCTGCCGTGGCGTCCCGGCGTCGGCCACGTCGTGTCCGATGTCGTGCGGCACGACCGGCAGCCCTCACCGCTGGATCCGCGCGGCGTGCTCAAACGGGTGCTGGCTCGACTCCTCGCGCTGGGTTACACCGCCAAGGTCGGGGTGGAACTCGAGTTCTACCTGCTGAATCCGGACGGGTCGCCGTTCCAGGAGGACATTCACGCCTACTCGCTGGAGAACGCCAACGCCCTCGATCCGATCCTGACCGACCTGCACGAGACCCTGGGCGCATTCACCAGGCTCGAGGGCATCCAGACCGAGTACGGGCCGGGCCAGGTCGAGACCAATCTGATCTACACCGATGCGCTGGAGGCCGCCGACGACAGTGTGCGGCTGAAGTACGCGGCCAAGGAGGTGGCGCGCAGGCACGGCAAGATCGCCAGCTTCATGCCCAAACCCTTCTCCGAGCATTCGGGAAGCTCTGCACACCTGCATATCTCGCTGTGGCGGGACGGCCAGCCCGCGTTCGGGTCCGACGATGGCAACGAGAACGACGTCGCCCTGCACGCGATCGCAGGCCTGCTCGAACATCTGCCGTCGATAACCCTGTTCGGTGCACACTCGGTGAACGCCTACCGCCGGTTCGTGCCCGACTCGTTTGCGCCTGCCACCGTCACCTGGAGTCGCGACAACCGCAGCGCCGCGGTGCGGTCACTGATTGAGTCGACACCCGAGGGCAATCGCATCGAACTGCGGACGGGCGGCTCGGACGCCAACCCTTACTGGCTCACCGCGTCGGCACTCGCAGCCGTGGTCGCCGGACTTGAGGCGGCCAGGAGGCCACCGTTGGCCGAGGGCGGAAACCTGTACGGCAGTGGGACTCCACTGCCGGAATCCCTTGGCGTGGCCGTTGCGCTGGCCACCAGGAACGACACGATCGCCGACATCCTGGGCGCCGCGTCGGTACATGACTTCGCGGCGATCGCCAGCAGTGAGTGGATCGAGTACAACGGCCACGTCAGCGACTGGGAACGCCAGCGCTACCTGACGCGATCGTGAGCCGCCCAGCGAATCGTTCCCCGCTTTCGGTGAGGAGAGACCGACCATGACACTCGATTCCGTCGCGGCGCGGCCCGCATTCTCCGACGAACCGTTGCGTGGCACGACCGCCGACCGCCTGGCTCGACTGCCAGAGATCGTCGCGGAGTTGCGTCGTGCGGATGCCACCGCCGAGCGGGATCGCATCCTGCAGTACGGTGCCGTCGAGCGAATCCGCCGCGCAGGCCTGCTCGATCTGCGCGTTCCCGCACGGTACGGCGGTCCCGGAGGGCGGGTTCGCGATGTGCTCTTCACCGTGATTCAGATTGCGAGGGGCAGTTCGAATGTCGCGCAGTCGCTGCGCGCACACTACGGCTTCGCTGAGCGTCTGCTGAGCAACCGGGCAACCGAACACGAACGGGTGCAGTGGTTTCCGGTCATCAGTGCAGGAACCGTGTTCGGCAACGCGATCACCGACCTCAACGGCAAGGCGCCATCGAGTGCGGACACGACCCTCATCGCCGACGCGGCGGGCGTGCTGCGCCTCAACGGTCACAAGTTCTACTCCACCGGAACGCTTTTCGCCGACGTCATCGCGGTGTCGGCCGTTGACTCCGGTGGCCGTGACCTGCAGGCGATCGTGCCGACGGACCGCGTCGGCGTCGAGCTGTTCGACGACTGGGACGGTTTCGGTCAGCGCCTCACCGCCAGCGGCGGAACCCGATTCGACGATGTTGCGGTGCACCCCGACGAGGTCACCACGATCTCGGACGGTGCGCACCTGGGCCACAGCACCGGCTTCCTGCAGCTGTATCTGGCTGCCGTGGCGGCGGGCATCGCGCACGCGACCGCTGACGACGCGGTGGCCTACGTCCGCGAGCGGGCGCGACCGGCGGCGCACTCGGTGGCCGCGACGGCGGCACAGGATCCGTTCGTGCTGGAGGCCGTCGGCGAGATCGCGGCCAACGCCGCCGCCGCGGAGGCTCTGGTGCTCGTGGCGGCCGACGCGATCGATGACATCACCGACGCCGGGCGCCAGGACGATGCCGCTGCTCTGGCCGACCTGGCGGTCGTCATCGCCAAGGCGCAACTGATCGCGGAGCGCCTGACGTTGTCGGGTGCGCAACGGTTGTTCGACACCGGCGGCGCATCGGCCACCGCGCGGACACTCAATCTGGACCGGCACTGGCGCAATGCGCGCACCCTGGCCAGCCACAACCCGCTCGCCTACAAGGCCCACGCGACGGGGGACTACCTGGTCAATGGCACCTGGCCGCCGGCCAACGGCTACTTCTGAGCGCTCGGCACCCACTGAACTGCGCCGAGACTGCGGGGAGATCGCGATTTGCTCCTAAACCGCGATCTCCCCGCAGTCTCGGCGGGTGGTGAGCGTGGCGTGGGACCCGGCGTTTGAGGATCGGCGCCGACGGGCATCCGCTCAATCAGCGCGTACGTCAATTCAGCTGACGTACTACCGATTGAAGGAGTCGTCATGACGACCACCGGCTGGATCATCATCGCCGTCGTCGCCGTACTGGCCGTTCTGGCCGTCGCGTTCATCGCGCGTGCAGCGACCCAGCGGAGAAGGCGCGTGCAGGCCGACCGAATCCGCGCGGAGGTGAGCGAGGGCGACGAGCGTCTACAGCGGCGTGAGGCCATCACCGCCGAGACCGAGGCCAAGGCACGCGCGGCGCAGGCCGAATCCGAGGCCAAGGCTGCCGAGGCCGCACGCCTGCAGGAGCGTGCGGCAAGCCACCGCGTCGAGGTCGACTCCGCCCGTGAGCAGCTCGACGAACGCCGTGAGCGTGCCGATGCGCTGGATCCTCGGACGACTCCGTCCGAGGAGACAACCGCATCCGAGGAGACGACCCCGGCCGACGTTCGGCCCGAGGGCCGGGGGGAGCACACCTCCCACCGCCAACCTCGGCGCTCCGTTCGGTAGGCCCGAGGCGAGACCCGTTGCGGCGCAGGCGCTGGCTACCTCCGCGGTGTCCAGGCCACGGGTAGTCGTTTGATGCCGTGGATGAAGGCCGACTGCAGTCGGTCGGGTTCCTCGGTGGCAACCAGGTCCGGGATCTGCCGGTGTAGTTCCTCGAAGGCGACGGTGATCTCGCGGCGGGCAAGGTTCGCGCCAAGACAGAAGTGAGCTCCACCGCCGCCGAAGCCGACATGCGGGTTCGGGTGCCGCCGCAGGTCGAATGTCCACGGATCGGCGAACTTTGACTCGTCGCGGTTGGCCGACCCGTACCACAGCGTGACCTTGTCACCGGCACTGAGATCGACCCCGCCGAGTTCGAGATCGCGTGTGACGGTTCGGCGCATGTAGCTCACCGGTGACGCCCAGCGCACGATCTCCTCGACGGCGGTCGGTGCCATGCCCTCGTAGTCCTGCCACCACGCGTCGCGCTGATCGGTGAACCTGCTCAACGCCAGTACCCCGTGGCTGATCGCATTGCGGGTGGTCTCATTGCCCGCCACGACCAACAGAATGAAGAAGGAGGCGACCTCGCTGGACGTGAGTCGCTCACCGTCCAGTTCGGCCTGCACCAGGGCGGTGGTCAGGTCGTCGCCGGGGTTGCTTCGACGGTCGTCGGCCAGTGCCGAGGCGTAGGCTCCGATATCCATCGCGACGCCGAAGAACTCGTCGAAGTCGGACGTGATGTCGGGATCGCCGAATCCCAGAATGACGTTGGTCCAGTGGAAGATCCGCTGGTGGTCCGACTCGGGGATCCCCATCATGTCGCAGATGATCTGCAGCGGCAGTGGGCCGGCGAGTTCGGCGACGAGTTCGGCGTTGCCGTCGGGATGGTCGGCCAGCATCTTCGCGACCAGGCGTCGTGCTCGGTCCCGGACCGAGTCCTCAATGAGGGTGAGCACCCTCGGGGTGAAGGCACTGCGGACGATGTTGCGCAACCGGGTGTGGCGCGGGTCGTCCATCGCGATCATGGATCCGAAGTACTCGGCGAGTTCCGGGGTCTGATCGCCGATGGTGATGCCGAGCGCCGAGCTGAACAACTCGGGGTGCCGGCTGGCGTGGAACACGTCGTCATACCGCGTGACGGCCCAGTGGCCGCGGCCCGGCTCGAAACCATCCTGGACGAATTCGGGGTGATGCGACACGGGCGCCTCGCGGCGCAGTGTGGCGAAGGCGCCGTCGCGGATATCGTCGTCGAGGGCCCAGAAGTCCCATGACCCGAGGTTGATATCGGAGAGCGGCACGTCGGGCGGCACCGTTCCGTTGACTCGCTGCACCACACCCATATCGCATCACCTCATCGTCGAGAACATGCTCCCGCCGAGATTAGACCCGCCCGGCGTCACCGGCTCGCGGACTGGCCGAGGTGTCGGCGACCCGCCAAAAACATGGCGGCCGTCAATTTCCTCCCACAGTTAGGTTACCCTTGGATAAATTAAGTTAGGCTAGCCAAAGCTACGAAAGGATGTGCCGGGCCCGGTGTGCGGCTGCCCGGACAAAACGCCGATGACCGCTCCCGTGTGGATGGCGCTGCCCCCAGAGGTGCACTCGACGCTGCTCAGTGGGGGGCCGGGCGCCGGACCGCTCCTGGCGGCAGCCGGCGCATGGAGTTCATTGAGCGCCGAGTACGCCGCGGCGGCCGCTGAACTCAGTGCACTGATGGGCACCGTGCTCGGCGGATCCTGGACAGGGTCCAGCGCCGACCGGTACTTCGCCGCACACACGCCCTACCTGGCCTGGCTGTCTCAGGCGAGCGCCAACAGCGCCGTCGTGGCACTCCAGATCGAGGCGGCGGCCGCGTCCTACTCCGCGGCATTGGCGACCATGCCCACCCTCGCCGAGCTGGCCGCCAACCACACCACTCGCGGCGTGCTGGTGGCGACCAACTTCCTGGGCATCAACACGATCCCGATCGCGCTCAATGAGGCCGACTACGCCCGGATGTGGGTGCAGGCCGCCACGACCATGAGCATCTACCAGGCCATCACCGGGGTAGCGGTGACATCAGCACCGCACACCGCACCGTCGCCGCTGCTGCTCGCACCCGGTGTCGGCGAGGCGGGCACCGCCTCGGCCACGGGGATGCAGTCGAGGGCGCAGATGAGCGCCGCGGAATCAGCTTCGGCGCTGGCCTTCGCGGATCCGATCGAGGAGCTGCTGTCAGGCTCCGAGCACTTCCTCAGCATGTACCGAGCGCTCAAACAGTTGGTGACCAACCCGATCGGCACCATCTATCAGATCATCGTCGACTTCGCGACGAGCCCGTCGACCGCGATGGTCACCTGGCTGCCGTTGATGTACGTCTTCGCCTACGCGGCGACCTTCGCCGTGATGGGCACGCCGATCTACGCCGCGGTCGCGGGCGCTGCGGCCGGGGTGGCCCTCCCGCTGGCTCTTGGGTTGGCCGGGATGGCCCAGGCCTACAACATCCCGATCGATGAACCCGCGCCGGTCGTTGCCAGCCCCGCCGACCAGCCGAGTGCGGTTGCGATGCCAGGTACACCGGCCAGTGCGGCGAGTGCCGCCGCACCTGCCGCGCCTGCGCCCACGGCCAGCGCAGCGGCACCGGCACCGGCGCCGACGCCCGTGCCCGCCGGTGCCGAGGGTGTGGGGTACGCGATCCGCGGCGATGGGCCGGGCTTCGGCTTCGGCCCGCCGATGCGCAACAGCGCGGGAGCGGTGGCGCACGCCCCGAACAGTGCGGCGGCTGCGGTTGGCGCGGCCGCGTTGGCCTCCAGCCGTGCGAAGTCGAAGGCGCGCAAGCGGCGCGGCGCTGCCGCCAAGGAACGCGGCTATCGCTACGAGTTCATGACCATCGACGATGACATCCCGACGCCATCCGGTGAGGGGAAGCCGGCAGCCACCACCGCATCGGGTCACGGCGCAGGGAGACTTGGACTCACCGGCGCCGCCACGAAGCTCACCGGCACCGCCACGAAGTCCGTGGCCACCGCCCCCGGCGGGCTGACAACGCTGGCCGGTGACCCGTTCGGCAACAGCACGACACTTCCGATGTTGCCCGGAAGCTGGGGCGTCGGCGACGAGGGCGAGGAGTCGTCGGGCGGCCGGACCGACTAGTCCCCGGGCCGCGACTCATGGCCCTGACGGCCGTGGGTGCGCCTGCGCTCCTTCATATCGGCCTCGTACGCGTGACGCAGGCCCAGCTGCAGTTCGTCACGCACGGCGCGTTCGTGACGGCGGAACTCCGACCAGTACCCGTCGTCGAACTCCTCCATGATCTGGAACGTCCAGCGCCCGTGCAGCACGTTGAGCCCGACGAGTTCCGTCTCGATGCGATCGGCGATCGCGTCGTGTCCTGCTGCTCGCAGCTCGTCGCAAGCGTTCCCGAGTACCAGGTCGGCATGGCCGATGAGCTGGTGAAACGAGTACAGATGGCCACGCGCGCGCTCGACGTACTCCAGCGCCTCCGACACCTTCCCGACCGCTGCGATGGTGTCGTCGTCCACGCCAGGGGGACGTCGCTGCGGACCGTACGCATCATCGCGCTCGCTCATTCAAGATCAGTACCCCGCCTGAGGGCACATCAACCGCGGCGGGCCATTCCTCCGATACCCTGCGTCGCGGTGCCGCGCCGTGATAGCACCTTGGGGTGCGGAACTCACATGCGGGACAACCCTTTACGACCTCTGACGAGGAGATCGCCGATGCACTGCTCGACGTCAGCATTCCGACGCTGATCTTGTCGCTGGTGCACATGTCGGGGAATCCGGAGCTGATCCGGGGCGCGCTCAAGCCCGCAGGCCTGTTCCTCAACGAGGTGCAGGGATACATGTCCGAGCAGGACAAGGCCGCCGCGCGTGACCTCGCCGTCGGGGTGATCGCGGACTACCGCGACCGCGGCTGCCCCGAGCCCGAGCCGGTGGGCGCCGAGCTGCTCAAGGAGATGATGGAGTGGCTGGTCTGCGAGCCCGTACCCGATGAGTACGTGCCGCTGCTGCTCGAGGAGATGGAGCTCGACGGTGTCGATCAGCGAGCCACCCGCGTCGACGACCCGGCGTCCGCGGATGCAGAAGCGCGTGCCGAGTTCCCCGTCGTCGTGATCGGCTGCGGCGAGTCCGGGTTGCTGGCCGGCATCCGCCTCAAGGAGGCCGGCATCCCGTTCACCATCATCGAGCGCAATGCGGGCGTGGGCGGAACCTGGTATCAGAACACCTACCCGGGCGCCCGCGTCGACGTGGGAAACCACTTCTACTGCTACAGCTTCGAACCGACCGACCAGTGGACGCACTACTTCGCCGAGCAACCCGAACTCCAGGCGTACTTCGAGGACGTCGCAGCGCGGTACGGCATCGGCCCGCACATCAGGTTCGACACGGAGGTGACGGGTGCGATATGGGATGACGCAGAAGCGTCCTGGACGGTGTCGGTGCGCGACGGCGATGGCAACCCGTCCACCCTGTCCGCGCGGGCGCTCATCAGCGCGGTGGGCCAGCTGAACCGGCCCAAGACTCCCGATATCGCCGGCCAGACCGACTTCACCGGTCCGGCCTTCCACTCCGCGGAGTGGGATCACTCGGTGGACCTGCGCGGTAAGCGCGTCGCGATGATCGGCGCCGGGGCCAGCGGATTCCAGATCGCACCGGCCATTGCCGAGGAGACCGAGCACCTCACGGTGTTCCAGCGCACCGCGCAGTGGATGTTTCCCAACCCGAACTACCACGTCGAGGTGGGCCCGGGCGTGCAGTGGGCACTGCGGCATCTGCCCTTCTACGGGCGCTGGTACCGGTTCTTGCTGTTCTGGCCCGGTTGTGACAAGGGGCTGGACGCCGCGCGGGTCGATCCGGACTATCCCGATCAGCAGCGTGCGGTCAGTGAGATCAGCGAGATCACCCGGCTGGTCTTCACCGAGTGGATCACCAGCCAGCTCGGGGATGACGCCGACCTGGCCGCCAAGGTGGTGCCGGACTATCCGGCCACCGGCAAGCGCACCCTGCAGGACAACGGCAGCTGGCTGCGCACCCTGACGCGTGACGACGTCGACCTGGTACGGACGCCGATCGCCCGCATCGAGTCCGATGCCGTGGTCACCGAGGACGGGAGCCGCCACCCCGCCGACGTCATCGTCTACGCCACGGGCTTCCATGCCAACAAGGTGATGTGGCCGATGTCGATCGTCGGGCGGGACGGGGAGGACCTCTGTACGCGGTGGGGTGAACGTCCCGTCGCCTATCTGGGCATCACGGTGCCCGGGTACCCGAACCTGTTCTGCATGTACGGCCCGGGCACCAACCTGGCCAGTGGCGGCAGCCTGATATTCCACTCCGAGTGCCAGATGCGCTACATCACCGCGTGTTTGGAGCACCTGATCGGCAGTGGCCACAGGTCGATGGAACCCCGGCAGGATCGCTGCGACGACTGGGTTCGGCGCAGCCAGGACGAAATGAGCAGGATGGTGTGGGCGCAGCCGTCCATCACTCACTCGTTCTACAAGAACAGCTTCGGCGAGGTGTACACACTCAGCCCGTGGCGGCTGGTGGACTACTGGACCTGGACGCGCGACGTCGACGCGGGTGACTTCGTACTCCGCTGAAGATGGCACCGGCTGCCAGCAGCAAACGATCACCAGCGAGGCGCTGCCATCGAATCAGCAACCACACCAGCAACATCCATTGCATGGGCGCCAGGCCGTAGGGGGTCAACCAGTGGCTCGCGAACGACGTCCACAAAGCGGTGACCTGGGCAGCGGCGACGAAAAGCTGTGCGCGGCGGTCGCATCCGATCTCATGTGCAATCAGGGCGGCGAACGCTGGCGCTGGGGGGCGGCTGGTCGGCCGAACCCCGGTTCAGGTGTTACCGGCCGATGGCCAGCATGTACACCTCGTCGAACCAGTATCCGCGGCCGAATATTGTTGTAGTGCAATGCAGAATCGCGATATCCCGGAGATCGCCAGCACACCCCGAGTAGCAAACTCCGGGTCCGTCCGCCCATCGTCGGTCATCGACGCCGACACTGACGGGTGGGGACACCGTGCCGGTAACGCTCTGCGCGGCGGCGACGATGATCAAAGTAGGGTCACATTTGGGGTCACATCAGGGTGTGCGAAACGAGCGTGACCGCGTCGGCATCGGATTGCACGGGAAGTCATCTCGTGGTATTCGCCGTCGATGGTCACGGGTAGGAGTGACGACAATGAAGCTGCGCAGGATCGCCGAGTTGACGGCGACCGCCGTGATCGCGAGCGGACTGGCCATGGGTTCGGCCGTTGGGGCAGCGCCCGTGACGTCCGCCGCACCAGCGGCGCCGGTACCGCTGAAGCCAGGACACGGGGGAGACGACTGGTGCCGCCCGTGGTGTGACAACGGCAACAACGGCAACGGCCGCGGCGGAGGACCCAAGTGGGACAAGGGCCCGTGGTGGGCCAACAACAAGCACGACTGGTGGGACGACCGCAACGGAGCACCGCCGTGGGGTTGGGGACCGCCGCCGCCGTACCACTGGAACGGTGGGCCGCTGCCGCAGTACATCGACTACTACGGCTATCGGGCCAATCCGGTGTGGAACGACGGCAACCGGCAGTGGGGAATCTGGGTGCTCGGGCAGTGGATCCCGGTCTTCGGCGTCGGGGTGAACTAGACCGCGGGATCGTCGGCTTCGACGACGGCCTTGATCCGCTGCAACGTGGTGCGCATGTCGCGCTCGTTGCGTCGTCGTCGAAGCTGGCCGCCGAGCACGCCGAACAACGAGGTGAAAAGCCCCTCGGTCATGCGGAATGACTCGGTGACATCGGTGCCGCCGTCCACCTTCTCGAACCGGTAGTGCCAGTTGTTCACCGGCCGGTCGCCGACGAGCACCTCGAAGCCGAACTCGCGGCCGGGATCACAGGCTGTCACTCTGCAGGTCGTCCAGTAGACGGGACCGATCTCATTGCGCCGGACGTGACCGCGGAACTTCGCGCCGAGCGCCGGACCGGTCGCACCGTCGAGCCATTCGGCTTCGAAGGTCTCCGGGGAGAACCTGCCGGTGTTCCGCACGTCGGAGACGAGGTCCCAGATGGTCTGCGCGGGTGCCGACATAGGCACCGTCACGGATGCATGCATGAGCCCATTGTCAGACAGGCCAACGCGGCGCGAGTGGATATGGCGTTAACGTGGGCTCGTGATGAAGATCCGCTTCGGCGTCGGATTGGCCGGCGACACCGCACCCGAGGCCCTGCCCGCACTCGTCGATCGACTCGAAGCACTCGGCATCGATTCACTGTGGTTCTCGGAGTTGGTGTACTCCAACGCGGTTGACCCGTTCGTCGGCATGGCGTTCGCCTTGTCCAGGACCGCGCGGCTCAAGGTCGGCACGTCAGTCGTGGTGCTACCCGGCCGCCATCCAGTCCTGGTCGCCAAGCAGTTGGCCTCATTGGCCGCGCTGGCACCCAAGCGGGTCCTTCCTGTGTTCGGGCTGCGTTCGGCACTGCCCGCCGAACGCGCGGCCTTCGTCGTGCCGGACGGACGCCGTGCGGCGGTCTTCGACGAGTCGTTGCGGTTGTTGAGGGCCGCTCTGGAATCCGACGGTACGAGCTTCTCGGGTGAGTTCTTCGATGTGCCGACGGTCGCGGTCCAACCCCGGCCTGCCGCGGGCCTCGACATCTGGCTTGGCGGCTCGGCGCCCGCAGGCTTCCAGCGCATCGGCCGTCTCGCGGACGGCTGGCTCGGCAGCTTCCTCACGCCCGACGAGGCGCGGCGCGGACGGGTGCTGATCGAGGAGGCGGCTGCTGATGCGGGGCGATCGATAGAACCCGACCACTTCGGCATCAACCTGGCGGTCAGCGACGCCGGACTCAGCGATGACCTCACCACAGCGGTACGCAGACGCAGACCCGACGTCGACCCCGCCGAACTGGTTGCCGACGGGTGGCCCGCGCTGCACCGCCTCATCGACGGCTACCTGAAGGCAGGCCTGACCAAATTCGTGGTCCGCCCCGCCGACGGCGCCTCGATCGATGGGTTCGTCGACCGGTTCGCCGCCGAACTCCTGCCCCGGGAGAACTGACACCACCGCCGCAACCACCTTCTGACCGTGGCCTGCGGCTTAGCCATGTTCGCACGGCGCCGCCGTGTAGCGGACGGGCAACCCGTGAACTTCATGATCACGCTCAGTGCGGGGCGTGCAGACCCCCCGGCACTTCGGTAACGGCGCAGATCAGCGGCAAAGGTCGCACAGCAAACTCCGAGGCCGGTCCTCATCCCGAACGCAGGCGTAGCTTCTCTCGGTGATTACGGCATGGTGACGTGGGGTAGAGAAGTGAATGTCCAATTCGCTGAGCCCGCGAAAACTCGGGTACTGTAAATAAGCTGCGCTGATGTACGGGGGAGGCTCTCCAGCCGAGTGGAGCCACAGACGCAGCCGAAGAACATAGAGCCAGAAGGCTAGGATTTGCAAGAGACAATGACCGACACAAAAGGCCTGAAGCCGAAGTTCGAAGACGTACAGGCGCATTACGATCTGTCTGACGACTTCTTCCGGCTGTTCCTCGATTCGACGCAGACGTACAGCTGTGCGTACTTCGAACGCGACGATATGACGCTCGAAGAGGCGCAGCTCGCCAAGATCGACCTCTCACTGGGCAAGCTGGGCCTCGAGCCGGGCATGACGCTGCTCGACATCGGCTGCGGCTGGGGCGCGACCCTGAAGCGCGCCATCGAGAAGTATGACGTCAACGTTGTCGGCTTGACGCTGAGCAAGAATCAGCAGGCCCACGTGCAGGGCGTGCTCGATCAGTCGGACAGTCCACGCACCAAGCGCGTACTCCTGGAGGGCTGGGAGCAATTCCACGAGCCCGTCGACCGCATCGTGTCGATCGGGGCCTTCGAGCACTTCGGTCGCGAGCGCTACGACGACTTCTTCAAGATGGCCTACGCGGCGCTGCCCAGCGGCGGCGTGATGATGCTGCACACCATCATCAAGCCAAGCGATGCGGAGTTCACCGAACGCGGGCTGCCTCTGACCATGACGAAGCTCAAATTCTTCAAATTCATCATGGATGAGATCTTCCCGGGCGGTGAGCTGCCCCACGCCTCCAAGGTCGAGGAGCACGCGACCAAGGTCGGCTTCGAACTCACGCGGGTACAGCCACTCCGGCTGCATTACGCCCGCACGTTGGGCATCTGGGCGGCGGCGCTCCAGGCCCACCGCGACGAGGCCATCGCCATCCAGTCCGAAGAGGTCTACAACCGGTACATGAAGTACCTCACCGGCTGTGAGGAACTCTTCACCGAGGGCTACACCGACATCTGCCAGTTCACGCTGCGCAAGGACTGACCAGCGCCGTCAGCAGGCAACGGGGTGTGACTCGCAATACGGCGTGGTCCCGGGGAACCGGTAGCGGTGCGAGGCGACCCACCGGTAGACAGCTTCCTGCAGCCTGCCCACCCCGGGCAATCGGTAGACGCGAAGCGGAAGTCGAGTGCCCCATGCGGCGGCCAGCGCAGCGTTGATCGCCTCGGCTCCGGCATACACCGTGCCCGTCGAGTCGCGCCACCAAGAGGACTCGTACATCCGCTCCTCGGAAACACCCAGCAGTTCGGCTGTGCCCGCCTGCTGAAACGGGCAGATTTCGAGATCGCCCGTCCGGTTCATTCGGACGATTCGGTTCACGGCGCGCGTGCACATGCCACATACGCCGTCGAAGTACAGCGTTCCAGTCATGACCTCATTGTGCGCCTGGCCGCATCACGATTGTGCGCCTGGGCGCGCAGGAGGGCCCGCTGTACCGCCTGCCGCGTCCCGGCGGCGCGCTGCCATACCCGCGAGTGCCTCCAGCACCACGCGGTGCGCGGCGTTGACCGTCAGTTCGGCATGGTCGTAGGCAGGGCTGACCTCGACGACGTCGACGCCGGCGACATCGTGCTCGTAGCAGAGCCGGCGCACCATCCGCAGCAGGTCGGCACTGGTGATGCCGCCGGGCTCGGGTGTGCCGGTGCCCGGGGCGTGCGCCGGGTCGAGGACGTCGATGTCCACTGACACATAGAGCTTGTCGGCCTTGGCGAGTGCCTCGCCGACCGCGTCGGCCATGACAGCCTTGAATCCGCGCTCCCAGATCTCCTGCATGGTGTGCCACACCATGCCCTGTTCGAGCATCCACTCGAAGGTGTCCTGCGGCGGCCAGTACCCGCGCAGGCCGACCTGCACGAAGTGCGTGCCGGGCACGGCACCCGACTCGATCAGGCGCCGCATGGGCGTGCCGTGGCTGGCGAGGTTGCCGTCGATGATGTCGGCGGTGTCGGCGTGTGCGTCGAAGTGGACGATGCCCACGTTGCCGTAACCGTGCACGTCGGCAACCGCGGTGGCCGAGGGCCACGTTATGGAGTGATCGCCGCCGAGGACGACGGGCACTATGCCGCGCGAGGCGACGGCGTGCACTCTCTCCCGAATGTTGTTGTGGGACACCTCGGTAAGGCCGTGTGGGCAGTGTGCATCACCGAAGTCGACGACCTCGAGCCAGTCGAATATCTCCAGCCCCAGATCGAGGTGATAGGTCCCCGGCTCGTACGCCGTGGCACGGATCGCCCTCGGGCCGAACCGTGCACCCGGCCGGTTGGTCGTCGCCACGTCGAACGGCGCTCCCACGATGGCCACGTCGGGACGCCAGGAGTCGAGTTGCTCGGTCTCGGTGAGGAACGGACGGTGCCCGAAGGTGGCCAGCCCGGAGTACGGCAGGTCGAGCTGTTCGGCCATGCCGCGCGGCAGGTCGCGTTGCGGCCCGTCGTCGTGCTCGTGGCTCATTGGCCGAGGGTACCGCCTGGCGTCAGCCGTTGGGCCGCAACGGAAATCAATGCGTCACGCAGAAGGTCCGGTATCGCTCGCTTGGTCCAGTCCTGTGTGGACACCACGACGTAGACGTTGCGCCCGTGGACGGCGATTCGCTCGGCCGAATCACCTGCGCCGCACCGCCACACCTCGAAGCCCAGCGTAAAACTCGTCGTCCCGATGGCCTCGCACACCACGCCCACACGCACAGTGTCTCGCCAGCGGACCGGCGCGAGGTAGTCGATCTCGGCGTGCACCACCTGAACGTCGTAACCGGCGGACGCCAGCTCGGGAAATGACACGCCGAGGCGGTCGAAGAACGCGGTCGACGCCTCGTCGAACCACGTGAGGTAGTGGCCGTTGAACACCACCCCCTGCTGGTCGATCTCGGCGTAGCGGGGGACGACCGGAAGAGAGAACGGCTGACTCACGCCAGTCACCATGCCCTGCCGGGGCGATCCGGGCAATGGACGACGCGGCTACGCTTCTCCCGGTGCAACTCGTCACGTTGGAAGACATCGGCGCCGCCGCGGAACGGATCAGGGGTTCGGTACTGCGCACACCGCTGGTGCCCGCGCCGTGGGCCGACCCGGACCGGCCGCTGTGGATCAAGCCCGAGAACCTGCAGTCGATCGGAGCGTTCAAGGTCAGGGGCGCGTTCAACGCTATCGGGTCACTCGATGCGCAGACCCGGGCCAGGGGAGTCGTCGCGTACTCCAGCGGTAACCACGCCCAGGCGGTCGCCTACGCGGCGGCGGCGTACGCCATCCCGGCTCACATCGTCATGCCGGAGGAGACCCCGAACGTGAAGGTGGCTGCCACCCGCGGGCACGGCGCCGAGGTCGTGTTGTGCGCGGCAGGGCAACGCGAGAGGGTCGCCGAGGAGGTGGTCGCCAAGACGGGCGGCGTCCTGATACCTCCCTTCGACCACCCGGACGTTATCGCGGGGCAGGGCACCATCGGGCTGGAGATCGCGCAGGACCTGCCTGACGTCGAAACCGTGCTCGTCCCCGTCAGCGGCGGTGGCCTGGCCTCCGGTGTCGGCACGGCGATCAAGGCCTTGTGTCCGCGGGCCAGGGTTATCGGCGTCGAGCCCGACCTGGCCGCCGACACCGCCGAGGCGCTGCGTGTCGGTCACCGCGTCGACTGGTCGATCGAGGACCGCAACCGGACGATCGCCGACGGGCTGCGATCGCAGCCCTCGGCGCTGACCTTCGCTCATCTGCAGCGAGTGCTCGATGATGTGATCACGGTGCCGGAGAACGACATCAGGGCCGCTGTCCGCGAACTGGCCGAGCGCGCGCATCTGGTCAGCGAGCCCAGCGGGGCCGTCACGTTGGCGGCGTACCGCGCGGCCGCGACCCCGCCAGGTCGTACGGTGGCGATTCTCTCGGGTGGCAACATCGAGCCCGCCATGCTGGCCGGGATCCTGGCCAACTGAGCCGCCTAGTGCACGCCCTCCATCAGCCTGCTCACCCATCCAGACAGCGCCAACACCACGATTCCCACGGCAATCGCGACGGCGCCCAGGATGCCGAAGTACGCGAACTCGCGCGACGGGTCGTAGTAGCCGGCGAACACACCTGACAACGCCGTGCCCAACCCGACCGAGAAGAAGTAGAGCGCCATCATCTGGGCCCGGAAGGCCTGCGGGGCGAGTTGGGTGGTCACGGCGAGACCGATCGGGGAGATCATCAGCTCCGACACCGCGAAAACGCCCAGAATGGCGAAGACCAGCAGCGCAGGCACCGCACGCCCGGTAGTGCCTGCCATCGGCAGGAACAACAGGAACGCCGCGCCCATGCCGATGACGCCGTAGGCGAACTTGCGCGGGGTCGTCGGCGCCCGGTTTCCGAGCCGCGTCCACATCACCGCGAACAGCGGTGACAGCGCAATGATCCACACCGGTTCGATTGAGCCGACCCAGCTCGATGGCGCCGTCCAGCCGAAGATCGACCAGTTCATCCGCTCGTCGGAGTACACCGCGAGGACGGTGAAGATCTGCTGGAACAGCGACCAGAACACGGCGTTGGCGATGAACAGCGGGATGAACGCCCGCACGCGGGTGCGCTCTATCGGTGCGACCTTCGGGCTCGTCAGCATGACGGCGAAGTAGGCGATGGCCGCCACCACGATCACCCCCGTCGTCACCTGAGACAGGTTCGCCAGCGTCACCAGCCCGGTGGCGATCACCGCGGCGATCACGACGAGCCCCGCCACCGCGATACCGATGTACATCGCGATTCTGTTGTGCGGCAGTGGATTCGGTACTTCCCGACCGTATTCGCCCAGGTTGCGCCGGAACGCGACGTACTGCACCAGTCCCAACGCCATGCCGATCGCGGCCGCACCGAATCCGTAGTGGAAGCCGACGTGCGTCTGCAGCAGTCCGGTGATCAGGGGCCCGACAAAGGCGCCGAGATTGATACCCAGGTAGAAGAGGGTGAATCCGCCATCCGCTCGGGCATCACCCCGGTCGTAGAGCGTGCCAAGCAGTGATGACGCGTTGGCCTTCAGCGCCCCGGAGCCCAGCGCGACCAGGACGAGGCCGATCCCGACACCGGAGAGCCCGGGCAGAACGGCTAGCGCGATGTGGCCGACCATGACCACCACCCCGCCGTAGAACACGGTGCGTTCCATCCCCAGCAGGCGGTCGGCGACCCACCCCCCGAGCACCGTGGACAGGTACACCAGCCCGCCGTAGGCGCCGACGATCCCGGTGCCGGTGCTCTGCGGTAACCCGAGTCCGCCGTCGGTGACCGAGTAGTAGAGGTAGTAGCCGAGGATCGTGAGCATGCCGTAGAAGGAGAAGCGCTCCCACAACTCGACCCCGAACAGGTTGACCAGGCCTATCGGGTGTCCGAATACGGTGCGTTGCGCTGGTTGCTCGGTGTGACTGCCCGCTGTCATGGGCGCTAGGTTGCCACGTCGGGCCGTTGGCCCGGTAGTGTCGCCGCAAAGGGTGAGCGATACCCGCGTTTGGCGTGCGCCTCCGTTGCCGTGCGCCGGTGTGGTCCGGGCTGGAACCCTGCCGACTCAAGGTTCCGTCCGGTGTCAGCCACCTCGATGTTCGAAAAGGGTGTGCAAGTGGACGCGGTACTCGGGTTGTCGATGACTCCCACGTCCGTCGGGCTGGTCCTCGTGGAAGGTCAGGATGCCGACGGTGCCACGGTGGATCGAAAAGCGTTCGACGTGCGCCACGGGGCCGTCCGGACCTCGGCGCAGGCAGCCGACGCCGTGCGACACACAGAGGCGCTGGCCGCTGCCCGCGGGCTCCGACTGCACTCGATCGGCGTGACCTGGAGCGAGGACAGCGACCCTGAGGCGTCGCTGCTGTTGACGGCACTGTCGGAAGCCGGGCACGACACCGTCGTACCCGTCCGGATGCCGGAGGCCACCGAAGCGCTCGCGCGCGGTATGGCGTCGGTGATCGGCTACGAGACCACCGCGGTGTGTGTCATCGAACCCCACACCGCGATGACACTGATCGTGCACGGAGGCGACGGCGCGGTACAGACCGCCTTCAACCACGCCATCGACTCGGACGTGGACCTGATCAACTGGCTGAGCACCGTGTTCGCCCGCGCCGACTGGCAGCCCGATGCGCTCGTCATCGTCGGATCGGCCGGCGGTTTCGCGTCGATCCTTCCCGATCTCGAACTCGCGCTCTCGGTTCCCGTCTTCGCGCCCGAGGAAGCGGAGTTGGCACTGGCCAGGGGCGCGGCGCTGGCCTCGGCCCAAACCCTCAAGAGCCCAGCCGATCTCGACAATGGCTTCAAGGCCTTCGGTGCCGTGGGCGCCCGGGGCGGGCAACGCACAACATTGGCACGTCGTCTGGTCCAGGTCGGACCCGCGGCGATGCTGGTGGCAGGCGTCGTGACGTTCGTGGTGTCGGTGTCACTGGCGGTCAGCCTGCAACTCTCCCCACGCACCGATGCCGTGAACGCCGCCGCGAGCGAACCCCAGGCCAGGGTGAGCGCTCCTGAGGCCCCGGCCTCAGCAGGCCTGAAGCCGCCGACGCGGCTGCCATCGGCTCCGGCCGCGCCGCCGCCGCCCGAGGCCCCTGTCGTTCCGGAGGCGCCGCCTGTGGACGTCGCCCCGCCGGAGGCCCCCTACGTTCCCGAAGCGCCGATCGACGAGGTTCCCGCCGCCACACCCGAGTACCCCGAGGTCGTCGCACCACCCGCGATCGCGCCAGCGCCTGTGATCGCCCAGGTCCCGGCGACGCCACCGCCCGTCGTTGCGCCCTACCCGACGAAGAAGCCGGGCATCCTGACTCGCATCCGTGACAAGCTCCGGATCGGCGACGACAACCCGCCACCTCCGCCTGCGCTGCCGCCGTCGTACACCGTGATGCCCGGCGGGTAGCCGGAGCGCCCGTTGGCACCACCATCGCAGGCCCGGGAGGGCCTTCGCCTCACGCTCCGACTGACCATCGTGCTTGCGGTCGCGCTGGCGCTCGTCCTGGTCGAGACGTCGTCACGGTCGGGTGTGTCGTGGCGCCTGATCACATTCACCTACCAGGCCAACATCCTTGCCGCGGCCTACTACGCGTGGACGCTGTGCTCGCCGAGGGCGGACGCCCGCTCCGGCCTGCGTGGCGCGGTCGTGCTCTACGTCGTCGCCGCGGGTGTGGTGTGGAATCTGTTCCTCACCGGACACAGCATGGGCTACACGCCCGCGAATTTCCTTCTGCACGTGGCAGTTCCGGTGCTGGCCGTGATCGACTGGGTGGTGGTCGGCCAGGGGCGGAATCCGGTGCGGTGGTGGCAGCCGGTCGCGTGGTTGTCCTACCCGGCGGCCTACGGTGCGCTCGCGTTTCTGGTACTGAACAACGCAGGCAGGCGAGCGCCGTACTACTTCCTGGATCCGGGAAGCGTCGGTGTGGCGTCCGTATTGGTGAACGTGGGCCTTCTCGCCGCGGGGTTCCTCGGTCTGGGCTATTTGCTCGTCGGTCTGGCGCGCGCGACCTCGGCTAACGCTTGATCCTCGGATTGCGATCTAGCATGTAGTTACCGACCAGACATCGGAGGATGAACTTGCGTACAGCGCTATCGCGTGTGCTGGCAGCGGCGGGGACCGCAACCCTGCTACTCGGGGCCTCGACGGGTATCGGGGTCTCGGCGGTGCCGCAGCCGACCCCCGTAGCGAACATCTCACCGGGCCCCGGTGATGTCGTCGGCGTCGCTGCCGCGGTGACGGTCACCTTCGCGGGGCCGGTGGCCAACCGCGCCGCGGTCGAGCGCAGCATCGGGTTCTCTTCGACCGACACCCCCACGGGCACGTTCTCGTGGCTCGACAACGACGTCCTGCAGTGGACGCCCAAGGAGTTCTGGCCCGCACACTCGGAGATCACGGTGTCCGTCGGTGGCGCCAAGACCAGCTTCGAGACAAGTGCGGCGGTGGTCGGCGTCGCCGATATCGACGCGCACACCTTCACGGTGAGCATCGATGACCAGGTCGTCCGCGAGATGCCGGCATCGATGGGCAAGCCCAAGTTCCCGACGCCGACGGGCACGTTCTCCGTGTTGGGGAAGGAGAACGTGGTCGTGATGGACTCACGCACCATCGGTATCCCGCTGAGCGACCCGGAGGGTTACAAGCTCACGGTCTACGACGCGGTTCGCGTGACCTGGGGTGGCGTCTACGTGCATGGTGCGCCGTGGTCCACGGGGTCGCAGGGCTACGCCAACGTGAGCCACGGGTGCATCAACCTGAGCCCCGACAACGCCGCGTGGTACTTCGACAACGTCAGCATCGGGGATCCGATCATCATCCGCGCGTAGCCTCGTGCAGGTTCTTCACCGTCGGTGAGGCAGCCACGGTTGATGGATCCGGGTTGGTGCCCAGAACCCGATCGGCCGTACCCGCGGTCGTGACGGTGAACCAGTAGTGCTCGTTCTTGAAGTGATGGTGGCGGTGGTTGCGCCACACCGCGCGGTAGGCCGCGGTCTTGGGCTTGTAGTCACTGTGGATCAGGTAGTGGCACCACTCGTAGACGATGCCGAGTGTCGCGAGGAACACCAGGAAGGTCAACCCCAGGCCGGGCCGCGGAAAGGCCAACAGGGCGATCGCGACCGCCGCAGGCAGGACCCACAACAGCGCGGGCCACGGGATGAAGATCAGCGGCACGTCGCGGGGGTCCACGTGGTGCTCGCGATGCTTGCGGGCCAGCAGGGAGTCGACTGTGATCCCGCCGAGACTCCGTGGCCGCCAATGCAGTACGAAGACGTGCACCATCCATTCGAAGAACGGGAACACCGCGAGCATCGCCAGGGGGACCAGCGCGTCGGTGGGCTGCCAGTCGCCGACGGCAGCCCGCGCGGCGACCGCGGCGAGCCAGGTGGCGCCGATCATCCACGGCGAGGGGTGACGCCAGAACTCGGCGAACGCGTCCGCCAGCGTGAAGCCTCGTCGTCCGTTCGTCATTGGCCGTCCTCCAATGTGGTGATCGCGCCGAGCATGGCCAGGGTGGCCGGCTCGAGCAGGGCGCGCGCGGCACGCTCGGCGGTGTCGGGATCGCCCGCGCGGATCGCGTCGGCCACCAGGCGGTAGTTCTCCGGGCGTCCGACCTCCTCGGCCATCAACGCCGCGAGCGCGGGAAGTGCGGGCTCGTAGGTGGCTCGCAGGGTGTTGTACATCAACCGGAAGGCGATCGAGTCCGCACCGTCGACGATGTGATCCCAGAAGGCCAGGGCGTGACGCTGCCGCGCGATCGGATCCTGTTCGGCGCCCAGCGCGGCGATCGTCGCGTCCAGGATGTCGGGCAGTTCGGGCGTTCGGCGGCGCGCCGCGAGTTCGGCGACCTTCGGTCCGTTGTGCAGGCGGGTCTCCAGGATGCTGCGAACCACCGCGACGTCTACCTCGCCGGCGCGCACCAGCAGCCGGGGGAGCAGGTCCAGACCTGCGTGGCGCCGAAAGTCGCGGACCGTGGTGGCGTCGCCCTGTCGAATCTCGACGAGGCCTGCGGCGGTGAGTCGCTTGAGTGCCTCCCGGATCGCCGGCCGCGAGACCCCGAGCACCTCGGCGAGCCGGCGTTCACTGGGGAGTGCCTCACCGGGTTGCATATCGCCGCTGAGGACCTCGCTGACGATCTGCTCGAAGACGTCCTCGGGTACCGATCGGCGGTTGACAGGTTGCAGCGCCATGTCGACAGGCTGCCACTCACCCGGTCAGAGGTCAAGTGGTCTTACCAGTAGCCAGTCCCAGCGGCTAGGAGGGGATGCCGGTGTACTCGGGGTTCGGCGGTACCGCCAACGCCACCCCGATGCGGTTGGTCGCACCGATGAATGCGGCGATCGAGATGCCCTCCAGGATCTGGTGATCGTCGAGACCGAGATCGCGCAGGTGGTCCAGGTCGGCGTCGCGGATCGACTGCGGATGGTTGTTGACCGCCACGGCCAGATCGCCGAGTGCTCGCTCACGATCGGTGAGTTCGGCGACCTGGTGGTGATCGATCGCGACGCGCTGGCCAAACGACCAGTCACCGGCCAGCTTGCCGAGTTTGTTGGCGTGGTTGGTGTGGCAGTAGGCGCACCGGTTCTCGCCCGACACCACCGTCGCGATCACCTCGCGTTCGCGCGCGGACAGCCCGCCGCGACCATCGGTTCCGAGCAGGGGGAGCAGGTAGCCGTTGAGCCGCTCGAGGTCAGCCTCGTTGAGTGACAGCGCGCGAAACCAGTTGGAGGTCAACCCCTCATCGCGCTGCTGGCGGGAGAAGAAGCCGCGCACACCGGGGGTGGTCAGCTCGTCGAGATCGGGCACGCGCAACCGCGACACCCGACCGGGCGATGGTGAGGTGGCGTTGGCGGCGGGTGCGTCGGCGGTGGCGGTCATGGCTCGAGAATGCGGCGCGTCGGGCTGAGCGACAACATTTGCGCCCCAGCAGACTAAAACCGTTGCGCGCCTATCGCAGTGCCGCGGCGGTCTGCTCGTCGGCGGGTAGGAACGCCTCGATGCTGAGTTCGGCGGCGGTCAGATCCAGAGCGGTGCCGAACGTCGTGACCGTGCTCATGAACGTCAGCACCGCACCGTCGGGGCGCTCGATCACCAACGGCACGACGACGCCACCCAGATCGCGGGTCTCCTCCGAGCCACCCGGGTAGGCCTCGATCTCGGTGAGCAGGCCACGCAGCTCCTCGGAACCACTGGCCGCCACCTCGCGGCGCAGCCTGCCGATGACGTGATGGCGCCACTGCCCGAGATTTCGGATGTGGGGTGCCAGTCCATCGGGGTGCAACGAGATGCGGAGCGCGTTGGGCGCCTCCAGCAGGTGCCCGGCAACGCCACTCATCAGCATCGACACCCCAGCATTCGCCGCAACGATGCGCCAACCGCGGTCCACCGCGAGGCACGGATACGGGTCGTAGGCCCGCAGTACCCGGTCGACGCCTTCGCGTACGGCGGCCATATCGGGGTCGTCCAGCGAGCGTTCGGTGAACTCCGGGGCGAGGCCGGCCGCCAGCAGCAGGTGATTCTGTTCGCGATGGGGGACGTCCAGGGCCTCAGCCAGCCTCAGCACCATGGCGCGGCTGGGCGCCGATCTCCCGGTCTCGATGAAGCTCACGTGTCGCGACGACACGTCGGCCTGCAGGGCGAGATCGAGCTGGCTGAGCCGCCGACGCTGCCGCCACTGACGGACGAGGGTGCCGAACTGGACGGGGGAGGCGGTGGCCATGCCTCAGTGTTGCGCAGGACTCCGTCGGCATCCATTACCTCCGCGGTAATTGCCACCCTTACCTGGTCGCCGCACGCTGGACATGTCCGCATCAACGGCAGGAGCAGATGATGGAGTCCCACCGGCAACACACCGTCCCGCAGATTCCGCGCTGGTTGCGGTTCGTGCTGAAGTCCGACCGCGCGGGATCGTCGTGGTACGTCGGCCTGGGGTTCTTCTTCGCGCCTGTGCTGGCCATTGTTTCACCGTGGCCGGCCGTGACGACGGTGCTGTGGGTCGCGATCGCGCTCGCCGGACTGTGGCTTGGGCTGTTGGGCCTGGCGATGGCGACCGGGCTGGCCATGGTGCTGCGAACGGGCGCCGATATCCCGGAGGACTACTGGCGTTCGATATTCGACTACCCCGGTGGTGTCAAGCCCGTTGCGGCGAAGCCTGTTGCGCCACGGGGTCTTTAGAACCCTGGCCGCCGGTGTAGTCGACCTGCCAGTGCTTGATCCCGTTGAGCCAGCCCGACCGGAGCCGCTCGGGCTTGGCCAGCGGGGTCAGGTCGGGCATCTCGTCGGCGATGGCGTTGAACATCAGATCGATGGTCATCCGGGCCAGATTCGCACCGATGCAGTAGTGGGCGCCCGTGCCGCCGAAACCGACATGCGGGTTCGGGTCGCGCGTGATGTCGAAGGTGTACGGGTCGTCGAAGACGTCTTCGTCGAAGTTGGCCGAGCGGTAGAACATCACGACCCGCTGGCCCTTCTTGATCGGCACACCATCCAGCTCGGTGTCCTCGAGCGCCGTGCGTTGAAACGACGTCACCGGGGTTGCCCACCGAACGATCTCATCGGCCGCCGTGGCGGGTCGCTCGCGCTTGAAGAGCTCCCACTGGTCGGGGAAGTCGGTGAAGGCCATCATTCCCTGGGTGATCGAGTTGCGGGTGGTCTCGTTGCCCGCGACCGCCAGCAGGATGACGAAGAAGCCCAGTTCGTCGTCGGAGAGTTTGTGCCCGTCGACGTCGGCTTGCACGAGTTTCGTGACGAGATCCTCGCCAGGGGCGTCGGCGCGTTCGGCCGCAAGCTGCATACCGTAGGTGATGAGTTCGACCGACGCGGAGATCGCGTCGTTGTTGGCGAACTCGGGATCCATGTCACCGACCATCTGGTTCGACCAGTGGAAGAGCTTCATCCGGTCCTCCTGCGGCACCCCCATCAGGCTGGCGATGGCCTGCAGCGGAAGTTCGCAGGAGACCTGCTCGACGAAGTCGCCGTAACCCTGCGCCGCCGCCGTCTCGACGATGCTCTTGGCGCGCTCCCGTAGGTCGTCGCGCAGCCGCTCGATCGCGCGTGGGGTGAACGCCCGCGAGATGATCTTGCGCAGATGGGTGTGGTGCGGCGCGTCCATGTTGAGCAGGACGAACTTGCCGGTGTCGATCTGCTGCTGCACGGTGCCGTCCTGGTACCGCGGAAGGGCCGTCTTCTCCAGGCTGGAGAAGACGTCGCTTCGGCGCGACACCTCCTTGACGTCCTTGTGCTTGGTCACCACCCAGAATCCGCCGTCACCGAACCCGCCGACACCGTCGGGCTGCTCGTTCCACCAGATCGGTGCGACCTTGCGCATCTCGGCAAGTTCCTCGACCGGCAGTCGCTCGGCGTAGATGTCGGGATCAGTGAAGTCGAAACCGGGTGGCAAGTTCGGGGTGGCCATTGTAAAAGGCTCCTCACACGACGTGATCTAGTGGCGTAACTCATTGCTACACCACAGATGACAGGTACCGAGGAGGGTTCGGAAAACTCGCAAGTGAAACGTGTTCTTCTCACCCCGCGGCGACGATTGAGATGCGCGTCCGGTGGACAGCTGTAACGATTGGCCGGTGAAAACGGAAGAACGCGTCAACTACCGTCGGTAACATCTGTCCCAGCCGCAACTCCCGGGAGGCCACCGTGATGGGCGTCAACATGCCGAGTTTTCTGACCGCAGCCGTCGGCGGAGCAGCGTGCGCGCTGATGGCGCTCGCTGGCTCCGGTGTGGCGAGCGCCGATCCGATTCCGCCGATGCCACCGCCGCCGGCGCCCGCAGGCGAGGCCGCACCCGCAGCACAGGCACCACTGCCGGCGGAGGCGGCGCCTCTATCGACCGCGGCGGGCGAGGGCCCGGCTGCGGCGGAGATCCCGAAGCCCGAGGGCGTCCCACACCTGGCCAGTCCTGATGCTCTGCCGCCGGGCTCGACGATGGATCCGTCCGCGCAGGGTAACGAGCGTCCCAATGTGAGCTACCTGAAGGACCTCTGGCATGCCGTGCAGAGCCAGGAGATCAGCGGTAAGGAGGCCCTGATCATGGGCCTGGCGCAGCGCGGTATGAACACGCCGTACCCGGAGCAGGCGGCAGGCCCGAACGTTCCCCTCAGCCCGGCGAACGCGGCGAACCCGGCGGCCCCGCTGGCCCCGATTGACCCTCAGGCCCCGCTGGCCCCGCCCGGTGCACCGCTGCCGCCACCGGCTCCGGCCCCGCTATCTCCTGCGGCGGCCCCCTGACGGTGATCAGTGCGTGAGGACCGCCTCGGTGACGGCTTCGATTCTGGCTGGCACGTGCCTGTGCCACGGAGCCCCCGCGTAGGCGTCACGCCAACCCACTGACGTCAGGGCTTTCAGCGCGACGCCTGGGGTGTGTGAGTGTCCCTCTGCGTCAACATGGTCCCGACCAGAGACCTGGCCTGACCCCCGTCGACGATCAGGACGACGTGGAAGCCCGTGCTCCGCTTACCTTCTCGCCGGGCCTCGACTAGACCGGACTCCTGCTGGGCCCGGGTCTCGGCGCGAGCTCGCTCGCGTGAGCCGATGGGCCGTCGCCCGGTTGTGACCCACGGCAGCGAGAACGACGTCGCCGCGTGAGTTCTCGCGCCAGATCGTAAGTGAATCAACACAACTCCCCATGGGTGTCCGACTTCGGCGACGCGTGTTCTCGAGCGCTCACCGGTGCGGTGGGAAGCTGGTCTCCGACCGGCGAGTTGGCGGATGTCACCAGGGCATTGAAGGAATCCGCCGTCGGGCTTGCTGCCCTCGCGGCTAATCGCAATGAGTGCGCCTACCAACGACATGCGATACCAGTGATGCACTCGGGTGGCCCCGAAAGTTTGCGCCGCGCAGAAGTGCAGCCCGGTGTTACACTACATTTGACCTCGCCGTTTATAAGAGGATGACATGTCATTAGGGGCTGACATGTCGATCCTTGACGGGAGGGGCGCCGGGGGACACAGTCTGCTCACCGACGTCTAGGTGTTGGCCCCCGGGTTTGCGGCGCGGTCCTCACGGACCGTTCGGTATGTCGCTTACGTCTGGCGAAGGACACGCCGATGGCATCAAACAGAACCCGCGCAGGGCCACTGGATCCGTTCGGCGGCCCCACCTTCAACGGTTCGCAGCCCGCTCGAGGGCCGGGATCTACGTACACACCAAGGCCACCGGATGTCGACGCCAAAACGCTGGCGACGTTATCGATTGTCTTTGCGTTCGTGTTCGCACCCGTAGGTGCGGTACTGGGCCACGTGGCGCTTTCCCAGAGCAAACGGGGGACACGACAGGCCCGCGACCGTGCGCTGGTTGGCTTGTCGCTGTCGTACGCGTTCATCCTGTTCGCAGTCATCGCGCTGCTGCTGTGGGCGATCACCGCTCAATCCGGCTCGTCATCGACGGCGGCCCAACCCACCGGCATGGCACCTCCCACACAGGCGGCACCCATCCCGAAGGTCGAAACAACAGTCGTCACTCGGGCACCGCCTGTCCGCAGAACGGTGAGTGTCAATGAGTTACACGCGGGCGACTGCGTCGAGATTCAGCAGACCAAACCTGACCCGAATAACGCTGATACCCAATTGATCAAGATTTACCCAGTGAACTGCCAGGTTCGGGATGGCGTGTTCCGTGTCGACGTGGTCTCATCGTCGACCAACCCCTGCATTGATGAGTACTTGGCCAACCCGGGAAACACGATCGTTGCCTGCATCACGAAGTTCAAAGGTTGATGCCGATGTACGGTGACCACGCGTTGCAGAGGCGCCTACGATGACTGTCGCCGGTGATCCGTTCCGACAGGTGCCGGCCGATCCGCCCAGTCCGCCCAATGGACCGGCTCCCCACACGTATCTGCCGCAGCCGCAGCCGTGGCCGTTCGGCCCGACCGGCGGAAACCCTTATCCGCCAACGGAACCACCCCACAACACACTCGCAACACTGTCACCTGTCTTCGCCGTCGTGGCGCCGCCAGTTGGCGTGATTCTCGGTCATCGGGCCCTGATGCAGATACGCCGGTCAGGTGAGAGGGGCCGCACGGCAGCCATCTGGGGCGTGGTCATCGGTTATGTGTTGACTGCGGCACTGCTGGCCGGATTGATCCTGTGGGCCATCACCGATCCATCCGGAAGATCCGAACCGGCGCCGGGCCCGGGCACCGTCGGAGCTGATCCGCCGCTGCGGGCCCCGCCTCCGGTGGTGGTGACTTCAGTGGCGCCACCGCCCGTCAGCCCCAGGGTCAAGCTCGACCTGACGCAGGTGACCGTCGGCACCTGCGCGGAAATTCAGAAGCGTGACATCGGCGCCGATGCGCTAGATCTGTTCGCGGTACCTTGCAAACACCGCCAAGGGGTGTACACCGTCGTCGCCCGCGTTGCCAACGACTTCGACTGCCAATCCACCTACATCGCAGCCCCGCCCGATCACTCATTCGCACTGTGCCTCAACGAGTACTGACATGCTAGATCCGTTTGATTTCAGCGACTTCGGTTCAACGCCAACAACAGCCGCAGCGCTTGCGTCCGACGCCAGGCCGCCGGGAGGGACCGCCGGAGTAGAGGCACCGCGGCAACGCACAAACCTCGACACTGGGTTCGATCCGTTCAGCGATGCACCGCCCCGACAGGCAAAGCCCCACGACGTGTTCCGCCCGACCACACCGTGGGCTACCGAATCGACCAACAGCCTCACCGTGGCCCGGCCGCCGCTGGCCCTATTCGGTCTCGCCATCGCACTCGCGACAGCGGGTGCGGTGATCGCCGGTGTATGGGGCGATGCGCTTGCGGCCGCGGGTGTCGGCTGGCTTCTGGCCGGTCCGTTGGCGATCGGACTGCTTGCCATCTACACCCTTGTCGACACCCGACGCCGCACCAACGCCGTCTATTCGGCGCCGAGCTGGACCGGTGCCGCGTACTGGACGGCGGTGACGGTGTGCATGGCTGGAATTGCAATCAGCGCATGGTATCTCGCGCTGTGGGCAGGTAGGCGGTAGGGCGGATGAACACGATGCGCAACAGCCGACACCGAGCCGGGCGGCTGTTGCGCTGGTTGTCGGCGGCCTTCCTTGCCGGGGGGCTCGTCCTGCTGGGTTCACCTGTCCCTCTCGCACATGCCGACGCGGGTGGCGCGAACCGATACGGAGGGTGCCTGGCAGCGCAGAAGCGCGGTGATCTTCTGCTGCTCTTCGACGAGTCGAGCAGCCTGCAGTCGACCGACGCCAAGGCGGCGCGAGTGTCGGCGGCGAACTATCTCATCCAGACGCTGGGCGCATACGCCGACCAGGTCGGCGCAGACCTCGACGTCGCGGTGGCCGGTTTTGCAGACAGCTATGTGCTGCATGAGAGTTGGACGAAGCTGAGCGCTGCGACGACCGGTTCCATTGCTGACAAGCTGGCCCCAGAGGCAACGCGTAACACCGGTATCGACACTGATTACTGGCTCGCCCTCGACGGTGCGCGCCAGACGTTGGCATCCCGGGAGAGCGGCCCCGGCAATGCCGACCGATGCCAGGCCATCGCTTGGTTCTCCGACGGCAAGATCGATTTCACGGCGCGGCCGGTGGTTAAGCCGTATGCACCCGACGTCAGTCTGGACAGCGCGGGCGGTATCGGCGAGATGGTGCGCAGAGCCACCGAGGGGATCTGCAGGGCCGGAGGGGTGGCAGATCAGATCCGCTCCCGTGGCATCGTGATGTTGGCGGTCGGCCTCAGTGGCAATAGTGCTCCAGGGGATTTCGACACGATGTCGGCGATAGCCACCGGAAAGGGTGTCCTTGGGACGGACTGCGGCAGCATCACCACGCCGGTGCCGGGTGACTTCTATCCGGTGTCCAACCTCGACGACATGTTGTTCGCGTTCGACGCACTGAACCCCGATCCCGGGATCACGCGGCAGGGGCCCGTGTGCCACCTGCGGGTGTGTCCAGAAGCGCGCCACGACTTCGTGCTCGACCGCTCCATCAAGTCTGTGAACATCCTTGGCTCAGGTGGCGTGCCCGGCATCGAGCCCTACCTGATCTCTCCGTCCGGTAAGACGTTGGAGCTGCCCAAGAAGCCTGGCACGACCGATGTCCAGATAGGCGGGACGCCGGTGCAATACGAGTGGCAGTCCGACTCCGCGCAGACCATCTCGATTCGTAACAGCGGGCCAGAGTGGGCGGGCAGATGGGCCGTCGTCTACGTCGACACCACAGGACAGCACCCGGACGCGGTATCCAAGGTCAACATCCACATCACCACCGACATCTACCCCGCGCTGGCCAACGCGGATCAAATCGACTGGCGCAGCGGGCAGGTCGTGAAGCGATTGACGTTCGGTCTTGCCGATGGTCAGGGTCACGCACTGGCTCCGACCGATCTGGCGGGCACGGCGAGGATGTCGGTGGCGCTGGTACCCGACGGTGGAGCACCCATACCGCTTGTCGAGTCCGCGCCGAAGTCCGATATCGCCAAACCGGTCGACGCCAACTTGACCGACGTCAAACCCGGCCGTGCCGAGTTGCGGATGTCGCTCGTCGTCACCACCGCGCCGGCCACCGGTCGCAATGGTGAACAGATCGCGCCAGGCACGATGTTGTCGCCGCAGAATGTCGAGGTCCCGATCCAGATCCTGCCCAAGGCGAATCTGCCCAGCCCCGGTAGCCGTATCGACTTCGGCACCATGGAGGGGGTCAAAGGGGCGACGGCGTTGTTACCGATCACCGGGCCGGGCTGCGCGTGGATCTCGCCTTCTGAAGTAGCCAAAGTCAGAGCGACGCCCGACGGCGTCGGTGCCCCGCACTTCAGCTCCGACGCCAGCAGTCCTGACAACTGCTTGAAGGTGCAGGCGGGTCAGACCGTGAACCTGCCGGTCACACTGCGTACCGACCATGACGGCCACGGCGGACTCGACGGCAGTATTGGGGTACACGTCGCCGCGCTTGCCGACCCGGACGGCCCACAGGTGATTGACGTGCCGTTCTTCGCCTCCCTGACCCATCCCTTGAGCACCACGAACTTTCTGGTGGTGCTGATCGCCGCCATACTGCTCGGACCGGGCATACCACTCGCCCTGCTATACGCCGCCAAGTGGCGGGTGAGCAGAATACCGCCGAAACCTCTGCTGGCTGAGCGCATTCCGGTGGTAGTGAACGACGACGTTGTCCAGCGTGACGGCGCACCGTTCGCAATGGCCGATACCGACCTGGTGCACCCCGTGCCAGGCCTGGCGCGCGCCACCCGCAGATTGAGCGTGCTCGGCACGACGTTGATCGCGACGACCGGCAGAAGCCCGTTCGGCAGTGGACATGTTCGCGTAGAGGCCGACGGCCGCATCAGCACTGGATCCGCGCTTCCCGGCACCGACCGCAGCGGCCTGCACGCCGTGTTGCCACTGGCGGTGCACAACAACTGGGTGGTCCTGCACGACCCCGACGGGCCTGCCGGTGAGGCGGAGGTGCTGCTGCTGGTCGGCGGGCGCACCGACAACGCTGCCCGTCAGCGTATCTACGACGATGTGGCCCGCAGGCTTCCCGAGCTCTTGGCTGCACTGCGGCTGCGTGCGGTCGAAGCCGGTGTGGCTCCACCGCACGACCCAACGTCGCACTCATCACCGTTCGGTGAAACGGCCGCAGCGGCAACGCAAGCCGATCCGTTCGGTGCCGATGTGACCGCGATGTCCCCAGCCATCCCGCGGTGGCGGTCCGATCCCGATCCGTTCGACCCGTTTGATGGAGGACCCTGATGCGACGATTCTTGGTAGTGGGTTGTGGTGGTTCGGGTGGCGCGACGCTGTCCTACATGATGGACCAGCTGCGCTCCGAACTGCACACCGCAGGCGTCGACAAGCTGATTGCCGGTTGGCAATTCGTTCACATCGATGTGCCCAGCGCGGCAGATCCCGGCCCGGACGGGTTGGCGAACGTGGCCATGCAGGGTGGCACGTACGTCGGGTGTGGCCCGCGGGGGAGCAGCTACTCGATTCTCGACGGCGCGCTTTCGGCGCGGCTCGCCGCAGGAACCGCACTGGACGCCATCGCGACGTGGGCGCCGCGCCAGCCGGATCAGGTGACCAATCCGATCTCGGCGGGTGCCGGCCAGTACCGGGCGATCGGGCGAATGATCACGCTCAGCAAGGCCGGTGAGATCCGCAGCAAGCTGCAGTCGGCCACCGATGAGCTCTTCCGCGTGGAGACCATGTCACAGATGGCGTCGCTGGATGTCCCCGGAATGGGGCGGTTCGACCCGAACCAGCCGCCACTCGTGTTGGTGGTGTCTTCGATGGCCGGCGGTGCAGGTGCGTCGATGGCACTCGATGTGTGCCGGCTGCTGACCATGGTGTCGGGCGTCGACGTGAAGCTGATGGGCGTCTTCATGGTCACCCCGGACATCTTCGAGTCGCTGCCGCCGAGTGCGCGAATCGGGGTGCGGGCCAACGCTCTCGCGATGCTCGGTGAGATCGTCGCCTCTCAGTCCGGGGCGGCGCGGGACCACGATGTGCGCATCCTGCGCGCGCTCGGACACCAGCACGGTGACGGTGAGCCGATCCCGTTCGCCAGGGTGTTTCCGGTGGGCCGCTACGTCGGGGCCGACCGGACCCAGTTCGGCGACGGCTCGCAGTTCGCGGTCTATCGCGGGCTCGGCCGTGGCCTGGCCGGGCTGATGATGAGCGGCAGCGCCAGCGATCAGTTCGTCTCGTACGACCTGGGCAACACCGCATCCCCGGCCGGTGACAAGGATCTGTTGGGTTGGGGTATATCGGTGTGGGACCCGCTGCCGTGGGGCACCTATGGGTTCTCCTCGCTGTCGATGGGCCGTGACCGCTACGCCGAGTACGCGGCACAGCGGCTGGCTCGCAGCAGCGCGGACAAGCTGCTGCGCGGCCACTTGCAGCCAGGCAACCCCGCCTCGGGTAACGAGCAACTCGAGTCGTTGTTGTCCAGCCAGTGGGACGCAATCTGCACCGGCCTGGGTCTGCCGTCCGCGGTGGGCGACGAGGACAGCCGGGTCACCATGCTCGGCACCTGGGTCGCCAACACCGCGTTCTCGCCAGAGGTGGTCGGCTCGACGGTGAGTGGGCTGGTGGACCGTCAGTTGCGCGGCTACCTGCCACATCCCGAGGGGATGAGCGCCGAGCAGTGGGTGCCGATGTTCCGCCAGGCGATCGCGAACCGCCGCGACGCGCTGACGACCGCGTGCACCGAGGCCGCCTACGACATGGCGTTCGGCTGGCACCGCGACTTCGCAAGACGGCTCGAGCAGACGGTGATCGAGGCCGTCTCGACGCTGGGTCTGCCGTACACGCGGGCGCTGGTCGACCGGGTACGCCACCACATCGACGACGTGTTGACCGGTGTCCTAACCCAGCTCGGGACGATGGGTCCTGCCGAGATCGCCGCCCTGCCCGCACACGTCGAGACGGCTCTTGGCGGGCTGAGGGGCGTGCTGTCCAACACCGATCAGGTGTTGGCGACGGCACTCGAGGGCTTCCACGCCGGCGTGCGCCGCCAGCTCTATGCCTCGGCATCCGCGCGCATCGCCGATGTGATGCGCGTGATGGGCACCGAACTGCTGATTCCCCTGCGTCATGCGCTCGGCGAGGCGTTGGTGACGCTCGAGCAGGCAAGTGTCGAGCCGCCAACGGACATCGGCTTGGCAAGGCTGGCGACCGACCAGTACGCGGCGTGGCCTGCCGACTCGGACGAATTGGTACCTGGCCGTTTCGCCGAGGCGAACAATGAGGTGCTGCTGATCAATTCGTCCGCGTTCAAGGCCCGTTATGAATCGGATCTCGTCAAGGCGGTGGTTGGTTCGCAAGGGCTGATACCGTTCGCAACCTCGGTGGACAGAGCCACCACCGGTGTCATCGCCGGCCAGTGGGACACCACCGGCGGGGTGTCCGCCCCCGAGGGGCTGCTGGAGCGCACCTCCACGTGGACGACCCGGGCATTGGGCACCGACCCCGAGACCGGCCGGACACGCGTGCCGTCGATGGCGCAGTTCGATGTGCACACCCGCCCCGCGGAGCTTCTGGCTCGGGCGCGGCAGTACGTCGACCGACCGGGTGAGTCCTTCTACGAGTTCTGCAAGGTTTCGCTACGAGATTTCGTGCAGGGCATGGGCGCATCGGAGTCCGAACTGTCTGCCCGCAGACACGACATCGCGGGCAAGTTCGCGGAGGCGTTGTCGCTCGCGCGCCCGCTGGCCAGCGTGAACGACCAGGCCATGCAACGGGTACATCCCGGCCAGCAGGTCGAGTACCGCTACAAGTTCTCCGACATCCCGTTCGCGGGCCAGCCCGTCGCAGCGGCACTGGAGGACGCGCTGGCATCCAATCCGCGAATCGACAGCGCCACGAAGGAGAACTTCGCCCGGTCGCTGTCGGACGAGGACGGTGTAACCCGCGTCGACATCTTCGGCTCGTACCCGAACTACTCGCCATTGGCCTTCGACTCGGTACTCGTACCCGCCGCACAGGAGTGGGCATCGATGGCTAGCCCTGGGAGGGCGGGGTTCTGGCGCTTCCGGCGGTCCCGCCCGCTGCCTGCGTCGCTGCCGATGACCGACGCCGAACGCCGCACCATGACCGGGGGCTGGTTCGTGGGACAGATCATCGGACGCATCCAGATTCCCGCGCCTCCATATACGGAACCAGTGCGCATCTACGACGGTGATGCGGGCCGGTGGCTGAGCTTCCCCAATCCGTTGTTGACCCCGCCTTCGGAGTACAAGGCCAGCTATGACTGGCTACCTGCGGTGCTCGAGTCGATCCTGTTGGCGATAGCTCAGTCGCACGAACCGCCGTTGATGTCCTCGCTGCGGCCCTACCAGGTGCTGCGGGAGCTTTTCGACGCAAACTCGCAGGCTCCGGCCAGCGGAATTCTGCAGTTGTCGGCGGTACACCTGCTCCGAGACTTCGTCGTGACGGGTTCGTCAGGGCCCGGCCTGATCTCCCGGGTGACACCGGTCGCGGCCGCATCGACACCCGCCGAACGCATCAGCGCCGCCACAACCTGGTTGGGTCGGGTTCGCGACACCGCCGCCCAATACCTGCCTGCCGGTACTCCCGGCGCCGACCCCAACGGTACGTTCACGACGATCTCTGGCCGTGCAAAGGCGACAAACACGCCGATCTTCCGCGATATGGCGCCCGACGTGTTCTGGGCGACCGAGAGCCTGATCAAGACGCTGCAGCGGATCTTGACTCTCGGCGACGACGACGATGAGCCGACCGCCGACGATCAGGTCGTGCTGTCCCGAGGGGTGATGTTCTAGCGATGACTGCCTCGGCCCGTCTCCCGGCGCTGATTGTCCTGCTTGCACCTCGAGCCTCCACCGAGGAGATTCTCGCCGTGCTCGCCGACTACAGCGCGGCCGGAATGCTGACCGCGTTCGCGTGGATCGATGCAAACGAGGTGGGCCGCAGCTCGGTCCCGACAACACTGGTGCGGGACGGGACTTCTGAGGTGGTCTCGCTGCAGCGACTGCTGACAGGGAAGCGCTACGGCCGGGTCCGGCTCGCGGTGCTGGTGCCAGTGCAGGCGCATGCGATGGACCGAGTGCCACTCGCGGCCGAGCAGGCGGTGGAGCGGTTGGTGCGGAGCGCCTCGGTGGGCGCGGAGGTCACCCTGCTGCGGCTGTTGCTGACCGGCTCGGCCGACGCCGGGTCGGCTTATGAGGATCAACCGCTGGTGCTGGAGGGGTGGCACAACCTGCTGATCGTGCCGGAGGACGCCCCGTCGCCTGAATTGGGATCGGTGATCATCGACCCGCTTGACGATCCCTTTGAGCTGGCCCGCCATGTCGCCCCGGTGATCTGCGGGACCGCCGGGATGTGGACCGGCATCGAGGCCACTCCGTTCGACACCGTCGAGATCGTGCCCGGCCAGACCGTGCGCGCGGTGCGCGGCTTCTACCGCGAGCTCGACTCGGCCGAAGTGGAGGACCAGCTGCGCGCACAGCTGTTCGGCGGGGCCGGCCAGCTGCCGTTGCCCAACGGGGGGCCTGTACCGGTGGTCTACATCGACGACGCGGAGCTCGCCGCGCGGAAGATGGCGCGAGCGCTGTGGACCAAACGCCGCGACGTCCTGCGCGGACCTCGGATCCCGTTGGAAAGCCCAGCTCCACAGACGATTTCCATCTGGGAGGCGCTGAAGATGTTCTTGCGCTTTCTCGGTATGGCACTGCGCCGCGCGCCGTCGGCTTGGATGTCGTCGATGCTCGGATCGGTGTCTTCCGCGGTCGCCGCGACCGTGCAGAGCACGATGTTCGGGCGCACCGGCTCGGCGTTCGCGGTTGTCGCCGACACTCAAGTCGCCGGCTGGGAGCAGCTCGGCAGCAGCGCTGAGGCGATGAGCACCGAGCTGCTTGGTGGGGTAGAGGACGGCCACCTGGCCCGACGCGATCTGAGTTCGCTCTGGACCGACTTCATCAACGGCGCAATCACTTTGGCTGATGGCGGTCGCCGCGATGCCGGGCTCGAACCGGTGAGCGTCGGTGCCGGGGTAGGGGTGGTTCGCAGAAGCGCGGATGTGGTGCCCGGCGCCTCGGAGAGGTTCTCGGCGATCCCTGCGTCGCTAGCAGCGGTGATCGGAATGGACTCGGTGGAACCTGTCGACGTACTGGCCGCGACGGACCTGCGGGACCGGCTGGAACGTGCCTACGCCGACCAGGCCGCGGGAGTCGAGGCCCGCCACGCCGCTGCGGAGTTGGAGCGCTGGCAGGAGGTCGTCTCCAAGAGCTACGCATGGCAGACGGCAGCGATACTCGCCGACTTCATGGGCCGGGCTCGCGCAGAGGTGACCACGCTGGTGGAGCAGATCCGTGCCGCGTCCATCACCCAGTCGATCGACGAGCGGCTCCGGCGGCGGCAGCAAGCAATTGCCTTGTCTCTCAAGACCTTCGGCTGGGCGCTGTTCGTTGCGTTGGGGGTGATGGCGATTGCCGCCGCAGTCGGCTGGTTGAGCTGGTCGTTCACGTTGACGTGTGGCGGTGCGCTGATGGCGACATACGTGTTGGTGGCGTTGGCGATGTTCGTGGTGGCCCAGCGCGACATGTTTGCCGAGATGAACTCGCGCAAGTCTGCGCTCAGCCAGCTCGAGGCGATGCAGACCAATGTGCGTTCGGCGCTGGATGACCTGAGTCGACTGTCGATGGCATATGGGCAGCTGCTTTCGTGGTGCAGGGCTTCCGGTGCGTTCTTGCGTGCCCCCTTCGGCGCGGTCGTCCCTGCCACCGGCGCGCGCACGATGCTGATCCAGGGCCTGCCCCGCTCGACGCAGGTGGCGGTGGCGGCGCACGGCGACGATCACGGCGATACGACGCACCGAATCCAACAGCGGCTGTACCGGCTTGGCTGGCTGACGCGCCCGTGGGAGCAGCTGCTCGCCGCGGTGGCCGCTGACGTGCGGACCGGGCAGGCCGATGTGCTTGCCATGCCCGGGGCGGGCAGCGGTTCGGCGCTGGATCACTGGTCGCGTGCGCTCGCCAAGGGACAGGTGGCGCCCAGTGGGGCCGAAGTCCTTTGGCGTCGAGTGCAGCAGCTCTTCGATGACCCTGCCGTTGGCATCGGAGAGGGGTTGGTCGACACGGTCGTGCAAGCCGACGGCGCGCGGGTGTCGGCCGCCGAGTTCGGCGACGGGATGATCGAACGCCATACAGGACGGGGGGCTCCGTTCGACGCGTCGCTGTTCACTCACGCTGCACAAACTGCCAGCAGTTCCGCGGTGGCGATCGATGAGGGGATGGTGGTACGGCGCGGACTCGGGTACCGCGCTGCGGTGATCCAGGCCAGTGAGGGTTTGCCGTCCTACGACTTCGCCGTGTTCGCTCTGCCGCAGACGATGTCGTCTGTTGACAATGAATCGCCGCCGGGCTCTGGTGATCTGGTCTTCTAACGATGTCCGAGCCAAACGCGATCGAAAGCGATGACAACGATCCCCGCTTGGCGGGGCTGCTGGCATGGCGCCAACAGCTGATCGCGTCGGGCGCGGTGTCGGCACAGGCCTTCAAAGAGGCGCATGTGAGGATGGTGCTGCGGTCCGGCCGCACCGACGCCGAACAGATCCGGATGATGCTGCCCGATCCGGTGGGCGAGCACGCCGACGCGATGGCGCTAGTGCTCGCCGAGGTTCCCGGCGACGGTGCTCCGGTGCGCTCAGGCGAAATATCGTTTGCCCCAGAGGAATTCGCCCACTACACGCCCATCGGCCAGGGTGGCGCCCCAGCGCCGATCGCGCTGCGGCGCGGCGGCGACGGAGTTCTCGAACTCTCGTGGCCAACGTACGAGGCGCCGATCGTCGTGTATCGCGTGGTCAGCAGCGAGGAGGAGGCGTCGTACTCCCCGGATCGGGCACACATGGTGGCCGCCACCATCTCAGCGGAGGCCGTGGACGAACGCGAGGCAGCCGCCGCCGTGCGTCACTACCAGGTATGGGTCAACGCGGGCACCACGCGCGAGGAGGCCCTTGCTGCACAACCACGTCTGCACGCGACTGGACTGGTGGTGGCTGGAGTGTGCGGGATGGCGGTGCGGGATGACTTCGGTCGCGTGATCGGGCAGTGGACTGTCTTTCCTGGCGTACGGACGGTGCACGTCGAACGAATCCCGTTCGACGAGTCCGCCCTGGGTGGACCGCACTATCGCATTCTGGCGGGTGAGGAGAACCTCGGGGGATTCGTCGACTCCGAAGCCGAAGGCGGGCGCCGGTACATATATCGGGCCCGTTGCGAGGTGATCGTCGACGGAGTCGGCCGCCTCTCGGAGGCCACCGAGGCAGAGGTCGCCGTCACGACTCTGCTCATCCCTGTTGCCGACCTCTCGCTGACCGTGCGTGCCAGCGACCCGGTAACAGTCGACCTGGCGTGGACGCCACCACCCGGAGGACGGGTCGCGATATTCCGCACCGCAGTCGGCCCCCGAGCGGGCGCGGAAGCAGACGAGATGCCCGAGACGGCGATGGAGCAGGCTGGCCTGCATCCCGAACACCGGCTGACGCACCCGGTCTCACAGGAAGTGGATGCGCACGCTCGCCCGCGGGCGGTGATAACCGGCGTGCCGTGGCCGCACGACTGGAGCCGCGCCTACTTCACCCCGGTGACGTTGGTGGGCGGGCGGGCCAGACTCGGCAAGACGGCGTCGATTGTGCGAACCGCGCCGATCCGCGACGTCGCGCTCATCGAGTACTGCAACAAGCAGGTGCTGACATTCGGATGGCCGGATGGCGCGGCGGCCGTCATCGTCCATCTGGCAGGTAAGGCGCACGATCCTCGCACCGGGCTGAGCGGTCGCTCCTACGAGATCACGCTGGAGGACTACGAGCGATACGGCGGCATGCAGTTCACCGGTGAGTTGCCTCCGGGCGGCTGCTCGCTGCACCTCGCCGCTGTCGCCTTCTCGGCGGGTCGGCGTGTCCTCGGAGATGTCACCAGCATCATCTACGACGGACTGCTACGCCTGTGGTATTCGGTGCAGATCGGACGGGACTCGGCAGGTTGGCCGATGACCGCTGCCCTGGCGGTGCGGGCCGAAGTGGACGTCAGGGGTTCACCGCCGTTCGTGCTCGTGCACAATCCTGACCGGATTCCACTGAGCGTCAACGATGGTCAGCCAGTCGATGTTGCCCCGGTGAACGAGCGGGGAGAGTACGTCTCACCGCCATCGAAGGAGATCCGATACTCGTCGATAACCGCGTACGGCTGCGGCGAACTGTGGGTGGGTGATGTCCGTTACCGCACGGGATGGATCCGGCTATTCGCCAATCTCGGCGACCCGAAGCGGCTGCGCCGGCTGGCGTTGCTCGATCCGCCGGTGTCGACGTTGCGACTGACAGGATCGCCGATCTGATGCCGATCTATGTGTTGGGCCCCCGCAACCGCTCCGTGGAGATTCCGGACCAGGCGCTGACAGTGTCGGTCAGCGGCTCTGTTCGGGGCGCCTCGCTGGTGATACGCGCGAGCGACGACCAGGTGACGATGCAACCCAATTCGCACCTGGCTGTGTTGCCGCGGGTGAGCGGACCGGTATCGGTCACCGTCGTCCCCGCCGCAGGGGCAACCCTCTTCGCGCCGGGAACCCAAGTCAGCCTCGCCATCGGACACGACACCGCCACCGACCTCGACCCGGTGCAGGTGCTATTCGATCCTGTTGATGTGACCGGCGATTCGGCCGTGGAGCTGGCCAGGCTCATCCCGCACGGTGCTGGGGTCCTGGTCTCGGCCGCAGCGGGCGTGGACACCCCGATGAGTCCGTTGGGGTCAGCGGCACGCACGTCGGCGCGGAGAGTCCTTGACGGCAAGCGCCGCGCGGCTCGCGGCCCTGTGCTGGTGGCGCTGGACACGTCGGCCTCGATGCTGGCCACGTTCGCAGGCGGCGGGGCCGCTGCTGCCGTCGATGTCATCGTCGGTGTCGCCGCCGCCGTCGGGATCAACGACGTATCGGCGATATTCGTCGGTGCCGAACCCGTCCCGGTGATGTGTGGCACGGCCGCCCAGCTAGCCGCGGCGGTCAGCCATGCCACACCGCGATGGAGCGCAGGCGCGCGCTGGTCGCTCCTGCCACACACCAGCGGCCGCATTGTTGCGTGCACCGACTTTCCGACCCGAATCACAGTGCAGCGGTGCGTCGTTATGGCACTCACCGAGAGCCCACTACTCGACAAACGCTGCGTACGCATGTCACCCCCGCCCCCCGGGCTGCAGAGTGACATCGAGCTGCTCGCGAACTCGTCCGAGCTGGATAGGATCACATCGTCACTGGTGCGTGCGTTGCGATGAACAAGTGCCCGCGGTGCTTCTCCGATTTGCACGACGACCAGTACGCGTGGTCGGTGTCGCCGCTCGCCGGCGGGCAACGGTACATCGATCCAGTGGCCTCCGCATTCGCCGGCGCCGACTCTGAGTCCGGACCGATCTACAGCGTGACCAGACCCCCGGGCTTCCGCGGCCCGCTGCTGTCGGTCTCCGATGCCGAGGCGGGATTGGCGGCACCAGTGGTGGAGATTTGTCCGGTATGCCACTTCGTACTGCCCGACGGGTGGCGACAAGGCCATGCCATCTGCATCGCCATGGCCGGAACCCCGTCCACCGGCAAGAGCACCTACCTGGCGGTGTTGATCAGGCAGATGCAGATGCTGTGCGAAGGCCTCGGTGTCTCGATGGAGCCCGCCACCCGGGTCAGTGCCGACGCGTATGCGTTGAACTACGAGCAGCCGCTCTACGACCTGCGCGGCATGGTTCCGCCGACGCCGACGTTCCAGATCCAGGCACCCAACCAGCGCCTTCCATTGATATTCAGCTTTGGTATCCGCGATGGGGTACGACGATTTCTGGTCATCCGTGACATCGCCGGTGAGGACCTGGAGTCCGGTGACATGCAGTCACCGCAGTTCCGGTACTTCGCCAACGCCGACGCCGTGTTCTTCATGTTCGATCCGATACGGGTCAAGGACATTCGCGATCAGCTGCAGGATCTGCTGCCCGCCCAGTCCTACAGCGCAGGAGACCCCCGGGCGCTGCTGAGCAACGTACTGCTCGCCATCGGTGCGGGCCGGCCGAGGCTCGCGGTCGTCCTCTCGAAGTTCGACGCATTGCGAGCGCTCGGTGAGGTGGAGGGATCGGAGTGGAGCCAGATCATGTCGAATGCCGGCGCCGCGTACCTGCGAGAAAACTCGGCGGCCACCCACTACGACGACAACGACGGAGAGCTGTTGCACGAGGAGGTGCGCAGCCTGCTACTCCGACTGCATGCGAGGTCGATCGTCACCGCGATCGAAAGCCATTCCGCTGCGATGCAATTGACGTACCGCTACTTTGTCGTCTCGGCGCTGGGGCAGCCGCACGCGGGTGACCGGGTGAGTTCTCGGGGTATCACGCCCTTTCGCTGTACCGATCCGCTGCGATGGATAACGTCATCGGTCGGCGTGTTGTAGGCATCTGTGCAAGGCGTCACGGCCAGATGTCGGGATGCAGCGATTCTCCCTCGCGCGCGCGTCGCGGCTCGAGCCGACTGTCGTCGCCCGGTGCCTCGTGCATGGCATGTTCGGGCGGCCAGATGTCCGGATGCAACTGCACTACGTCATCCGTGGGTTCCGGTGCAGTGCTGGGGGCCTCATCGTCCGGCGGAGTGACGTCCAACCGGGGCGACGGTGCGATCTCCACATCCTGTTGGGCATCCTCTCTCTCGTAGTGACGCAGTCCGTCGACGAGAAGCAGCACGAGGCCAACTGCGCTGACCCAGATGGCGATCCACCCCGAGACAATGCTTCCGAACACGATGGCTACAACCAGCGCCAGCAGCGCGATGACGGCGATACCGAACACGATGAACACCATCGGGCACCCCCTCCGCTGTGCGGAACCGCAGAACTCCATTGTGTTCACGCGACGGTTCTGACACAACCCGCGCGGTGGTGCCCTGACGTCGGTCAGCGCGCGGTGGCGGCTTCGATCCTGGCTGGCACGTGCTTGTGCCATGGTGTCCCGGCATACGCGTCACGCCAACCCGTTGACGTCAGAGCGTTCGGCGCGACACCCGGCGTGTGTGAGTGCCCCTCTGCGTCAACGTGGTCCAAGCCGTAGCCGTTGGGCAGCGACACGTGGCCCGGCAACATCACGTCGGTCACCTCAACGGTGGCCACCGCTGAACCCCCAGCGGTGGTGACTCGCGCCCGACCGCCGTCGACCAGGCCCAACATGGCAGCGTCGGTGCTGCTGATCCGTAGCGCCCCGTCGGTGTCGCGCTTGCGCCAGGACGGGTCCCGCAGGATGTCGTTGGCGGTGTAGGCGCGGCGCTCGCCGGCCGAGAGGACCATCGGGAACTCGCCCGTGGTCAGGACCGACGCCGCGGTACGAAGCGCCGCGACCTCGGCCAACATATCGGGCATCTCGAGCGCGATGCGGCGATCGGCGTGCGTGATCAACGCGAAGTCGTCCTCATACTCGTGCTCGGTGAACATCACGCCGGAACGACTGTTCAGAATGGCCTCGAACAGCGCGTTACCGTCGGCATGCCCGGCGCGCTGCACCGCGGCGGGGTACGTCATCGCCGCCTTCTGGGCTAGTCCCCACAGCGCCGCCGCTCCCGCAAGCCCGTCGGGAAGGCTCGGCCCCAGCGTCTCGTAGAGCACGAACGGAAGCACCCGACCCAGTGCCGGGTTGCCGCTGACCGCGACGAGGAAGGCCTCGGTGTACGCCTCCAGACCGCGCTCGGCAGCGGCGCGCAGCGGTCGGAGCTCCTCGTCGCTGACGACGCCGAGGGCACGGACCAGCCGGGCCCAGATCTCCGGCTCGGCGAGGGTTCCCGGTAACGGGTCAAGCACGGGGTGCCGGAGGTGGAAGGTGTTGTGCGGGAACTCGAGATTGAAGAATGTCGCCTCGGGCTTCTCGAACTGGCTCGCCGCGGGAAGGACGTAGTCGGCGAGGCGCGCCGTCTCGGTCATCGCGACATCGATGACCACCAATAGCTCCAGCGATTGCAGCGCTTCACGCACGGCCGCCGAATCTGCCACCGAATGGGCCGGATTGCTGCTCTCGACGATCATCGCGCGGAAACGGTCCGGGTGGTCCGTGAGGATCTCCTGCGGCACAACATTGCTCGGGACCAGTCCCGCGATGATGGGCGCCCCCGTGACGGGTGTTCGTCCGACACCTCCGCTGCTGAACAGCGGCGCGAACGACGAGTGGAGGTGCTGTCCACCGCGTTTGGCGAAGTTCCCGGTGAGGATCCACAGCATCTTGTTGAGGTAAGAGCACACCGTGCTGTTGGGCGCCTGCTGGATGCCCAGATCCTCGAACACCGACACGCTGGCGGCGGCGGCGATCCGGCGGGCGGCGGCCCGAATCAACTCCTCCCCGACACCGCACTCCCGCGCGTAGTCCGCGATGGGCACCTCACGCAGCACGGCGCGCACGGCATCCGCGCCCGTCACGTGCGCGTCCAGGAACGCCTCATCGCACAGGTTCTCGGTCACCAGCACCGCGGCGAGGGCGGCAAGACACCACGCGTCGGTGCCGGGCCGCACACGCAGGTGGAAGTCCGCCAGCTTCGCCGTGTCGGTGATGACCGGGTCGATGACAATCATGGACCGGCGCGGGTCCTTCGCGATCTCGTTGAGCACCACCCTCGCGCGGGGGAAGCTCTGCGACATCCAGGGGTTCTTGCCGACGAAGACCGACACCTCGGCATGCTCGAACTCACCCCGCGTGTGCCCACCGTAGAGGTGAGAGTCCACGAGGAACTCGCCAGTCTTCTCCTGGGCCAACGCATTCGAGCGGTAGCGGGATCCGATCGCCTTGAGGAACGCGCCGCTGTAAGCACCGCCGAGGTGGTTACCCTGACCGCCGCCGCCGTAATAGAAGATCTTGTCGCCGCCGTGCTCATCGCGGATTCTACTGAACCCCGCGGCGATCTCGGCGATCGCTGTGTCCCAGTCGATCTCCTCATATGTGCCGTCATCGCGACGACGCAGCGGCGACGTCAGACGGTTGCGGTTGTTCTGGTAGTGGTCGATCCGCAACGCCTTGTTGCAGGTGTAACCCTGCGACGCGGGATGGTCCTTGTCGCCGCGAATCTTGGCGATGGAGCGGTCCTCAATCTGAACGATGATCCCGCAGTTGCACTCACACAGGATGCACGCGGTCGGAAGCCAGTCAGTGGTCATTGTCGGGACTCCTTGAACTCTGCCGCCACTGTGGCGCGCAGATGCCGGTGGACGATCTCGAGGGGTTTGACGTCATGAGTGGAGCGGGCGACGACGATCGCGCCCTCGATCGATGACATGAACAGCATCGCGAGCTCGTCGGCGCGGTCCGTCGCGACACCGTCGTGTGTCAGCCGGTCGGCGATCAGGCCCGTCCACCGGGTGAACGCGGCTGCGGCACGCTCGATGACCTCGGGGTTGTCTGCTTCCACCGCGACGGCGACGACGGGGCAGCCGGCCCGGTAGTCGGACTCCACCAGCTGCGTCCGGAACCCGTCTACGATGTGGTCGATCGCCTCGAGACTGCTTGCGGCACTCGCGATTCGGTTTGACGTGAAGTCTGCGGCATAGTCGACGGCCTCGCACAGCAGCTGCGTCCGGCCACCGGGGAAGTAGTGGTAGGCCGACCCGCGGGGCGCGCCGCTGTGTTCGAGAACATCGGCGATCGCCGTCGAGTGGGCGCCGCGTTCGCGGATCAGCAGCGCTGTCGAGATGACCATCCGTTCGCGGGGCGTGACCACGTCGAGAATCCCTTCGCCGGTCGACTATGTATGTCACCTTACATAATCGACGGTCGAATGGCGCCCCAAAGCGACGAAATGGCTGCGTGAACCGAGGTTCACGCAGCCATTTCGTGGGTCTCGACTGCAGGGGAGCGGGCTAGGTGCTGGCTGCCTCGTTGAGGTCGTTCAGCGTGGTCGTCGCCTCGAGGTACTCCTGTACCCATCGCTCGATCACGGCGGAGGTCTTCTCGACCTTATGGAATTGACCGACGACCTGGCCAACCGGGTTGAACGCGACGTCGACCGTCTCGTCGGGGTACTTGTGCGTCGCGGAGACGGCGAGTCCCGAGACCATGAACTGAAGCGGCATGCCGAGCGGCTTCGGGTTGTCCGGGTTCTCCCAGGCGTCGGTCCAGTCATTGCGCAGCATGCGGGCCGGCTTGCCGGTGAACGAGCGGCTGCGCACGGTGTCGCGACTGCCGGCCTTGATGTACGCGGCCTGCTGCGCCTGGGTGTTCTCGGCCTCCTCCACCATGAGCCACTGCGAACCCGTCCACGCGCCCTGGGCGCCGAGTGCCAAAGCCGCGGCAATCTGCTGTCCGCTGCCGATACCACCCGCGGCGAGCACCGGAATGGGTGCGACCTCCTTGACCACCTGGGGCCACAGCACGATGGAGCCGACCTCGCCTGCGTGCCCGCCGGCCTCGCCACCTTGGGCGATGATGATGTCGACGCCTGCGTCGGCGTGCTTTCGCGCCTGGCTCGGCGACCCGCACAGCGCGGCGACCTTGCGGCCCTCAGCGTGGATGTGCTCGATCATGTCGACGGGGGGAGTGCCGAGTGCGTTGGCGATCAGCGTCATCTTGGGGTGCTTGAGGGCGATCTCGACCTGCGGGGTGGCCGTCGCCTCGGTCCAGCCGAGCAGGCGCAACGTGCTCTCGTTGTCCTCCGCGGTGAGCGGCACACCGTGATCGAGGAGGATCTTCTTGGCGAAGTCGAGGTGCTCCTGGGGCACCATGTCCGCGAGCATCTTGCCCAACTCGTCGGCGGACAGGTTCGAGTCCATGCCCTCGTACTTGTTGGGGACGACGATATCGACGCCGTAGTTGTGGTCACCGATGTGCTCATCGATCCAGTTCAGCTCGATCTCGAGCTGCTCGGGGGTGAAGCCGACCGCGCCGAGCACGCCGAAGCCGCCGGCCTTGCTGACGGCTACCACGACGTCACGGCAGTGCGTGAAGGCGAAAATCGGAAACTCGATGCCGAGTTGATCGCAGAGGGAAGTATGCATGCCAGCTCCTAGGTGGGGCGTCAGCGACGGGAAAAGTGAAACGTGTTCTAGTTTAGTAGACCACGTGCGACTCGGGAACAGATGACGCCGTCCCGCCGGTGAGTGTCGACACTCGACACCGGCAGGTAAGCCCACTACCGTTTTTGCGATCGTCGCTAGCCAGATGATCGTGTCGCCGAAGGAATGCAGGCCGTGATGCATTGGCTCAACCACTCGCTCGTTGTCTCCTCGGACTACCGCATCCCCGACCCTGACCGGGTGGCGCCGCTTCTCGAGCGACGGCAGGACATGCTCGCCGAACTGGGCGCACACCACGTGCTGGTGTACACGTCGACCAGCGACCCGGAGCGGGTGATGGTGATCATGGCCATCCACACGCGTGACACCGTGCTCGAACTCCTGCGGTCGCGGGTGTTCTTCGACTGGTTCGACGCCGTCGGAGTCGAGGACATTCCCGCGCTGTTCGCGGGTGAGGTGGTCGACAGCGTCGACCTGGTCGGCGAGACCAACCCCTCCGCGCCGGAGACCATGGTTTCGGTTGTCACGCCCATCGAGGACATCACCGCGCTGATCGCGCACATTCACGCCACGCTCGATGACCTGCGGGCGGCCGGAGTGCGAAATCTCTTGGTGTTCAGCGCCTTTGACAACCCTCATGAAGCCATGATGGTGTTCCGGATCGACGATGAGAGCCATGCCCGACACTGGCTGCGCGACACCGACCTGTCCTCGGAGTGGTTGGGCAAGGCCGGCATCGGGGCTTACCCACCGGTGTTCGTCGGCAGGTTGCGGCGGGTACTGCAGATCGCCGAGCGGGACTCAACGGGCGGGTCCTGATGTATGTGTGCCTGTGCGCGGGCATCACCAACCAAGCCGTCGCCGACGCCGTGTGCGCAGGCGCACGGACGTCCAAGGACATAGCCGATGCGTGCGGCGCCGGTTCGGAGTGCGGCAGGTGCCGGCGCACCGTGCGCGCGATCATCGACGCCCAAACAGCCGCCGACCGCCCCGCCCGGTGAGGTTCAGTACCGGCCAACCGAGCCTGCCCGCCTCGGCGGCCAGCCCGGACCGGGGGTTGACCGGCCGGGGCAGACCCACCTCGCGCATCAGCGCAATGTCCTCATCGCCGTCGGCGTAGAAGTAGCTCCGCTGCAGGGTCACGTCGTTGTCCGCGCAGAAGTGACGCACAGCCGAGGCCTTGCGTGCGCCCCACACGATGGGCACCACGATCCCGCCGGTCAGCAGGCCCCGGTCGTCGACGGCGAACTGGTTGCAGATGACGTGCTCGATGCCCAGGTGGCGGGCGACGGGCTCGACATGCATGGTGAGCGCGGACGAACTGAGCGCCACCGTGTGGCCGCGCTCCTGGTGGGCGGCAACGATGTCCCGCATCACATCGAAGACTCGGTCCTCGATGTGACTCCGGAACAGGTACTCGCCGGTTTCCGCGAGCTCGTCGGCCGACTCTCCGCGCAGATATCCCGCTGCACGAACGATGAGCCGCTCGAACTCCATGCGTCCGAGCCGGTACCGCAGGGCCGCCTCGATCACCCCGAGCATCTCGCCGATTCCGGCCTGACGTCTGCGGATGCGGTGCCCGGCGTGCACGGTCGCGGTGAATCCGGGCACCAACGTACCGTCGAGGTCGAAGAACGCTCCGACCGCGGCATCTGATGGGCTCGCCGCGATCTGCGACAGGTGTTCTTGCGGGGTCATCTCCTCCATTGGAGCATCGAGGCCCGACGTTCGCCGCCGCGACCGTGGCCGAACCGTGGCCGATGAGTGTCGTTTGGCGGCCGATCAACGCTTTGGCGCCTCCATCGGCTAGGTTCGAGACCGGCAGTTTTTGTTCTTGCCAGGTTCAGCCTGAAGCCTCGCGAGCATGAAAGTGGTGCCGATATCGCAGCCAGCGGTGCGGCCGAAAAGGAAAGTTGGGCATTGGACGAACAACGCGAAGCAGCGGCCGCGGAAGCGACCTCCTCGTCGGCATCGACGTGTGAGGTCAGCGAGCGGCGTGTTGGTGAGGTGGCCGTGGTCGCCCCCGCAGGAGTGGTCGACATGCTGACCGCCCCGCAACTCGAGGCGGCGATCCGTGCGGCCGTGGCGACGAAGCCGACGGCACTGGTCGTAGACCTGACCGCGGTCGAGTTCCTGGCCTCAGCAGGTATGGGTGTGATCGTCGCGACTCATGACGAGGTCGGTTCGACCACCAACTTCTGTGTCGTCGCCGAGGGTCCGGCCACCAGCCGACCCCTCAAACTGGTGGGAATCGCGGATATCGTGCCGCTGTACGCCACGCTCGATGAGGCACTCGCCGCACTGCAGTCATAAATCCAGCTGCGCGACACGCTTACAGCGCACGCCAATCGGGTAGGCAACCGCTGCCATGATCTATTCAATGCCCATCACCGACGTCGCAGACGCTGAGCGCTTCGAGCGGATCGGCGTCATCGCGGACGCACGCGCGGCCACACAGACGCGACGTGCGTTCGCCTCCTGGCTGGGACACTTCTTCGATCTCGATGCCGCGCGGTTCAACGACCTCGTCCTGGCCGTCTATGAGGCGCTCGCCAACAGTGCCGAATTCGCGTACGTGGGCACGGACGGCGCGGGCACCATGGACATCCAGGCGCGCTATGACCCGGCGAAGTTCAAGCTGGTCGTCACCGTGTCCGACCACGGCGCGTGGCGCAGTACGCAATCACCTCGAAGTCTCAGTCGCGGGCGGGGCCTTCCGCTGATCGCGGCGCTATCGGACCACGCGTCGATCGATACCACCGACGAGGGCACCCGCGTCCACATGGAGTGGAGCGACGTGGGTCTCCGCGCCGCCAGCTAGGCGCCCGAGTAGACACCCCTGCCGGTGACCAGCGGCAGATCAAGGGTGGTGCGGATACCGGGCGCGGCGGCGATGACGTCCGGAATCGCGTTCACGATCCGTCCCGCAGCAGCAAGGATCGCCGCGTAGTTGTGGTCGCCGTTGCGACTGGTTGGGCAGACGTCCACCACGTACGACGGTTCACCGACGATCTCGACGCGGTAGGAGCCACCCTCCTGCGCCGGCTGGGCCCAGTCTGGGCGGAGGTCACCGCGCAGGCGGGTCACGTGCTCCACCACGATCACCGGCTCACCCTTGACCAGCCCCTCGATCTGAAAGCGCAGCGCCGCGACCGTTCCCTTGGCGATCCGCCCCACGGCGACGTCGAGGTCCTCGGGCGCGGGTTCCTGTTCCACGGAGTCCCGAATCTCGTCGACCTCGACGCCGAGGCCCGCCGCGAGCGCCCGGATGGCCGTGCCCCAGGCGATGCTGAGCACACCAGGCTGGAACAGCATCGGGAAGTCACCGATCTGATTGCCGAAGCCCATGACGTCGAACATCACCGTCGCACCGTCGTAGGTGGCGTAGTCGGCGATCTCCATGGTGCGGATCTGCTGGATGCTCTGGCACGTGCCGGCCAGCGCAAAGGGCACCAGGTCGGTCATGAAGCCGGGGTCGACGCCGGTGATGAACACACTCGAATCGCCTTGGCGTGCAGACGCCTCGACGCGTTCGATGTACTTGTCCGGGATGACCTGCCACGGGTACTGGAGGACCCCGGGAGCCGAGCCGACGACGTCGATACCCGCCTCGAGAAAACACCTGATGTCGGCCATGGCCGCGGGCAGGCGGACATCGCCCATGGCGCAGTACACGACGCAGTCGGGTTTGGCCGCCACGATGGCGTCGAGGTCGTTGACGGCGCGTACGCCGGTGGAGATCTCGAGGCCCGCGAGATCGCCCGCGTCCTTGCCCACCTTCGCCTCAGATGACACCCAGACGCCCGTCAGCTCGAAGCGGGAATCGGTCACCAATTGCCGTAACGCGAGGCTGCCACAATTGCCGGTGCCGATGAGTGCGACGCGGATCGCCATACGTTGCCTCCTCCTAGGGATGAAACGCAGTATGCGTGCTGAGCCACTGAATTGGAACAGGTTCTAGTCTCGATTCCGTACGGTAGCCTGACGCCCCATGGGACGGGTAGACGGAAAAGTCGTACTGATCAGCGGTGGCGCACGCGGTATGGGCGAGGCTCACGCCCGAATGCTGGTGGCCGAGGGAGCGAAGGTCGTCATTGGCGACATCCTCGATGAGCCGGGCCAGGCGCTGGCCGACGATCTCGGTGACGCCGCCCGCTATGTCCACCTCGACGTCACCGACGCCGAGCAGTGGGACGCCGCGGTCAAGGTTGCCGTCGACGCGTTCGGTGGTCTGACCGCGCTGGTCAACAACGCCGGAATCGTCGCGTTGGGCAAGATCGGCAAGTTCGACATGGCCAAGTGGCAGAACGTGATCGACGTCAACCTCACCGGCACGATGCTTGGCATGCAGGCCGTCGTCGAGCAGCTCAAGGCAGCTGGCCACGGCTCGATCATCAACGTGTCCTCGATTGAGGGCCTGCGTGGCGCGCCGATGGTGCATCCCTACGTGGCGTCCAAGTGGGCCGTGCGCGGCCTGAGCAAGTCCGCGGCGATCGAGCTCGGACCTGACAACATCCGGGTGAACTCGATCCACCCCGGCTTCATTCGGACGCCGATGACCAAGCACTTTCCCGACGATATGGTCACCGCGCCGCTGCGCCGCCCCGGGCGCTCAGAGGAGGTCGCCACGTTCGTGGTGTTCCTGGTCAGTGACGAGTCGTCGTTCTCCACCGGCGCCGAGTTCGTGATGGACGGCGGCCTCGTCACCGACGTACCGCACCGGGACCTCCTCTAGCGAAACCCGCTAACGCGCTGCCCCGACGGTGGTGATCGCATTCACCACCGTCGTCGGCGCGTCCAGCGCGACGAAGGTGCGTGCGCCCGGCACCTCGACCATCGTCACGTTCGGGAAGAGCGCCGCGAGCCGCCGGCCGAGCGCGGGTGTGAAGCTGCGGTCCGCTTGACCCCAGACCACGCTCACGGGCTTGTCGAACCGGTGCAGCCGGGTGGCGACGTCGGTGAGATCCGTTGCGCGGACGCCTCGTAACAGGGTGGCGAGGTTCTGCGCGATGCGACGGTCGGAGACGCACGGCCTGATCCAGGCCGCGGTGAGGTCGTCGTTGCGTTCCAGCAGCAGGCCATAGCCCAGCGGTGAGTGGCGCAGCGCCGGAATCCGCATGGGGCCGGCGAGCGCCTTGATCGACCGAGGCCCGCGCATCGTTGCGAAGACGACGTTGAACGGGAACGGCGGGAACTTGTCGAAGGCGTCGCAGTTGGTCAGGACCAGTCTTCCGATGCGGTCCGGGTGAGCGTCGATCAGCAACTGGCAGAGCCCGCCGCCGGTGTCGTTGCCAACTAGGGTGACGTCATCGAGGTTCAGCGCGACGATGAAATCGTGCACCAGTTCGGCCACCGCCACGGGAGTACGTAGTACGGGGTCATCGACCGGGACGGTGTGCGAGCCGAGCGGCAGGTCGGGCAGGACGCAGCGATATCCGTTGCGCGCCAAATCTTCTGCCACCCGGGTCCACAGCCGATGGTCGACGAGGATGCCGTGCACGAACACCACCGGAGGATGAGGGGAGTCCGAAGGGCCCAACACGCGGTACTCGATTGTCGCGCCCTGCACTGTCACTTGCGACATCTCAGCTACCCTTCTCTCAAACTTACGAACACTTCGTATGAAAGTTACGTGCACGCTGTATGAAAGTCAACGGCCAGCAGACTGCCCCCTCGGCACCGCGTCGCACACAGGCACAGCGCACCGCCGCGACGCGGGCCCTGCTGTTGGCGGCTGGACGCGAACTCTTCGCCACGCAGGGCTACGCCGCGGTCTCCACGCAGGCCATCGTCGATGCCGCGGGCGTGACGCGCGGGGCGCTGTATCACCAGTTCGGGGACAAAACGGGTTTATTCTCCGAGGTCTACGAGCAGGTCGAACAGGACATCGTCGCGGCAATCTCGGCGCGGATCGCCGCCGCGGGTCCCACCGACCAACTCGAGGCCATGCGCGTGGGGGCGCGACTGTTCCTGGAGGAGTGCTCGGCCCCCGGTGTGCAACGCATCGTGCTGATCGATGCGCCGTCGGTGCTCGGCTGGCAGCGGTGGCGCGAGGTGGGGGAGAAGTACGGCCTGGGTGTGATCGAGGCGATGCTGGCCCAGGCCATCTCCGACGGGGTCATCCCCGAACAGCCGCTGCGCCCCACCGCACACGTGCTGCTTGGGGCGCTGGACGAGGCGGCGCTGTTCGTCGCGCGCGCCGATGACGCCGATGCGGCGCTGCGCCAGATGTACTCGGTGTGCGACCGGATGATCAGCGGGATCGCAGGCACCTGACGCGCCGCCGCGCATCCCTGGGCAGAATGGGAGCCCAAACCCCGCGCATCGCGCGATCCACCCAAGCCCGACCAGAGGGAGACGCGCCATCGCGACCGAGATGCGCCGCACCGTCGTGCTGGGCGTCGCCATCTCTCTGCTGCTGTTGGTCGTCTGCGCCGGCGACATTCCACGCTTCTCCGGCCCGGAGCAGGCCTCGGCGCAGATCGAACTCGCCGACGGCTGGAGTCTCGCCTCGGCACGCGACGTCACTGCGGACGGTGCGGACGTGTCCCGGCCGGACTACCAGGACTCGGCGTGGCACCAGGTGCCCAGCATGCCCGCGACGGTATTGGCGGCCCTGCAGGACGACGGCACCTACCCCAACCTGTACTACGGCAAGAACCTGCTCGAGGAGGTTCCGCAGGACCTCTATCTGCAGGACTGGTGGTACCGCACCACATTCGAGGCGCCGGCGGGCCACAGCACCTACCAGCTGAGCTTCCCAGGCATCAACTACCGCGCCCAGATCTGGCTCAACGGGCACCTCGTGGCCGACGGCGACCAGGTGGTGGGCATGTATGTCGAGCATGACCTCGACGTGACGCCATGGATCGAGCCGGGACGGCGGAACACGCTGGCCGTCAAGGTGACACCGGAGCGCGCCATCCAGGACGTCGACGGTGTGGAACTCGCCGACAGCTGGTTCGACTGGATCAACTGGAACTATCTGGGATATCAGGGGGCCGACAAGAACCCGGCGAACGGTAACTCCTTCGTCGCCGATCGGAATGCGGGTATCTGGAAACCGGTCTACCTGAGGATGTCTGGACCCGTGGCGATCGCGGACGCCACGGTCAACACCGAACTGCCGCTGCCTGCCACCGACTCGGCCCGGCTGCACGTGTTCACCCGGCTGCAGAACTTCTCCACCGACCGCGTGCGTGGAGTGCTGCGGGCCACCATCACCCGGCCGGGCCGCGACACGGTCCGGGTGGAACAGCCGGTGTCTCTCGCGCCCGGCGACGATCGTGAAGTCGGCTTCAGCCCAGACGAGTTCGACGATCTGACGTTGTCGAACCCCGACCTGTGGTGGCCGTACACGATGGGTGAGCCCAACCTGTATGACCTGCGCCTGGAGTTCCGTCAGTACAACCGCTCGGTGGATGAGTCGACCCTGCGCTTCGGCGTCCGCACCGTGTCGCAGTTCCGCGACGCCCAGGACCAGTTTCCCGAGCTGGGCCGCGGAGGCAACTTCTATCTCCAGGTCAATGGACGCGACTTCCTGGTTCGCGGCGCGACGTACACACCCGACCTGCTCTACGACTACGACCCCGACCGCGAGGACGCCATCCTGGGCTACACCCGCGACCTCGGCCTCAACATGATTCGACTCGAGTCGAAGATCCCCACCGAACGCTTCGTACAGACCGCCGACGAGCTCGGCATCCCGCTGATGGTGGGTTGGATGTGCTGCAACCAGTGGGAGAAGTGGCCGCAGTGGGATGCCGAGGATCTCGCGGTCGCCAAGGACAGTCTGCGGTCACAGATTGCGATGTTGCGATCGCACGCTTCGGCATTCGTGTGGGCCAACGCCAGCGATGGACGCCCGCCCCCGCCGGTCATGGACGCCTACCACGGAATTCTGCGAGATCTCCACTGGCAGAACGCCGTCGTTGACAGCGTGTCGTCCTACACCACAGATGAAACGGGTGAACGTCTGTGGGACGGGATCCACATGGCCGGGCCGTACACGTGGCGGCCGCCGACGTACTGGTTCAGCGGCCGGTACCGTGCGGCCCGCGGCGCCTCGGCCGAACAGGGCGACAACGAGCACATACCGCCGTTGGCGAGCCTCAAGCAGTTCATCCCGCCGGACAAGCTGTGGCCCATCAACGACTACTGGTACTTCCACGCCGGGTCCAACCCGGGTAACGCCGCGCTGCGCAGCATCCAGCGGGCTATCAACCGACGATACGGCTACTCCAGCGGCGCGGAGGAGTTCACCCGCAAAGCCCAACTCGCGCATTATGAGTCGACACGGGCCCAGTTCGAGTCTTTCGCCGCCCTGGGCTGGGCGGATCACAAGATGACGCTCTATTGGATGCTCAACAACCACTGGCCGTCGTTCTTCGGCAACGTATTCGACTACTACCTGCGCCCCGGCGGCGCGTACTACGGCGCGAAGAAGGGACTGCGACCGCTCTCGGTGGTCTTCGACTCGTACGCCACCGGCGACCACGACGTCGCCAACGTCACCGCGGTGAATCAGAGCCCCAGCACCGCAACGGGTCTACGTGTCCGCGTCCGCGCCTACGACCTGCAGGGCAAGGTGCGAGACGATCGCACCAGCGGGCCTCTCACAGTGCCATCGGGTGGCACCGCACCGGCCATAACGTTGCCACGGCTGGCGCGCGACGCGCAGGTCTACTTCGTCCGCTGCCAACTGCTCGATGACGCGGGCAATGTCATCACCGAGAACGTCTACTGGCAGTCGCAACGCGACGACGATGTCGGAGACCCGAACGAGGACTTCGCCTTCGAGCTACGACAGGAGAGCTGGGCCGATATGACTCCGCTCAACCACATGGCCCGCGTACGGCTCGGCGTGACCGCTCAACGCAGCGCGAACGGCGCGGGACAGAACACCGTGACAATCCGCCTGACCAACCCCACCACCAAGGTCGCGTTCTTCCAACGCGCAGAGGTAACTGCAACCCGCGACGGTGATGAGATCCTGCCGATCGAGTACAGCGATAACTACGTGTCGGTCTTTCCCGGCGAGACGGTCGAGCTGAGGGCCGTCGTGCCGAGCCCGCAGGTGACGGCGAACTGGGTGCGGGTGGCGGGCTACAACTCGGCTCCGGTGCTTGTGCCGGTCACCTAGCGCGCCTGGCGTCGAACTCCTGGGCGTAATCGATCTGCACCGATCTCGCCGTCGGCCTGCAGGTCGTCGATCAGTTTCTCGGCATAACCGACCAGTCCGACGGTGTCGATGTCATGGGGTGTCTCTGGCTGATCGATGGCCTCGGTTGCGCGTCGCAGCAATGCGAGTGCGCCCTTGCGGTTTCCCCGCTGGACGTGGGTGATCGCCACCGCCAGCTGGGCGAGTCCCTGCCACAGCTCGCGTTCGGCGGGATCAGCCTGCTTCCACATGGCCTCGAAGACCTCGTGCGCGTGGAATGCCTGTCCACGATCGAGGTAGTCCTGGGCTGCGGTGAGGGCTTCCGGTGGTGTGAAGACCGCGTCGTCTGGGACACGGGGGACGCCTTGCACCCCTCGCGGCAGCGGTCGGCCCAGTTCGTCTCGGGCTCGCGCGTTGCGCGCACGGCCTGCTTCGTCGCGGTCGCGAGCCATTGTTCCTCCCGTTCAGTCGCATCAAAATGGTGTCGATCATGACAGCGGGTACCTGTTATTCAACGCCATGTCTCAACGACCTCGTCGCCGGCCGCGTAGCAGGAGTGATGACGGGGGCTGCCTGGCAATGTCGTTGCCCCCGCGGAGTCCGGGGAATCCGTGTCGGCGCGCGGACACGGTGACGACGAGAGCTGGAATCAGCAGAACAAGCGCAGCCCAGGGCAGCGAGGCCGGCCCGACGCCACTGAGGAGGAGGCCGCCAATGATTCCGCCGCCGGCGATGCCGATGTTCCAACAGGTGACCACCAGCGACTGCGCGACATCACCGGCCGCCCCGGCGGCCTCCGCGGACGCTGTCTGAAGCAGCGTCGCCGCGCCACCGAATGCGAGGCCCCACACTGCGGCACTGGCGAAAACAAACCACGGCGTGGCGGCGAGGAGTCCCAGCGCGAGGGCGGCGACGGCAAACAGGGTGCAGCTGGCAATCGTCAGCTGCCGCGGGTATCGGTCGATGACGATGCCGGTGAACCAGATACTCAGCAGTGACACGACGCCGAAGGTGAGCAGAACCGCATCAACGCGATCAGCGAGACCGAGCGGTGCGAGGTAGGGGGCGATGTAGGTGTAGAGGATGTTGTGTGCGAGGACGAAGGTGAGGGTCACGAACAGCACTGCGGCGACGCCGGGGATCACAATGGTGCGGCGCAGCGGCAGCCGCGCGTCCTCGGTTTGGCCGGGAAAGCCCGGCACGGCCGCGAGCACCCAGCCGATCAGGACCAGGGTCAGCACCGTCATGATCCCGAACGTGTGCCGCCAGCCGACGAGCCCCGCGAGGAACGTACCTGCGGGCACACCGACTGACAGCGCGAGCGGAGTGCCGGCCATCGCGATCGCCATGGCCTTGCCGCGCTGATGCGGAGCAACCATGCGGCGCGCATACCCGGCCAACAGTGCCCAGAGCAGTCCCGCGACGACGCCTGCGACGAAACGTGCGGCCAGGGTCAGTGCGTAGCTGTTGGAGACGGCGGTAATCGTGTTAGCGATCGCGAATCCCGCTATTGCGAACAGCAGTAGCCGTCGGCGCGCCCAGCCGATGGTCACTGCGGTGAGCGGCGCCGCGGCGATGGCGGAACCGATCGCGTACACAGTCACCGTCTGCCCGGCCGCAGATTCGGTGACGCCCAGGTCGCCACCCATCGCAGGCAGGATTCCTGCTGGTAGCGCCTCAGTCATGATCGTGATGAACCCCGCCGCGCCCAGCGCCAGCAGGCCTGCCAGCGGTAGACGGTCAGGACGGGACGCACGCTGCGAGGGGTGCGGAATTTGAGTCATGACGCCATCGTCTAGGTTGACGTTAACGTTAAGGTCAAGCTGTGGGCCACTAGGCGGGAAGTGAGGTGCGTCGCATCAGGATCGGAGAACTCGCAAAGCTGACGGCCACGTCTGCGCGAGCGTTGCGCTACTACGAGGACGAAGGTCTGATCGTTCCCGGCCGCATGGCAAACGGGTATCGGGAGTACGACGACTACCTGGTCGACCGGGTCATTCAGATCCGGGGACTGCTCGACTCCGGCTTGCCGACACGAATCATCAAGCAGATCCTCCCGTGTCTCGACAAGCCTCGCACCATCCACTTCGCCGACGCCACACCCGAGATGCTCACCACCCTGGAGTCCGAACGCGACCGCATGAGCGACCGCATCGAGTTCCTGACCCGCAACCGCGACGCAATCGATGACTATCTGGAGGCCGTCAAGGCTCTCGCCTGACACGGATCTCACCTGCTGCGCGAAAGCCTCCGGATATCCTGTCCGCCAACTACATCAGGGGTATCCGACCTTTCGGACATGAATGTTCGCCGCATTCGGGCCACACGCTCCCTTATTCTGCTCGGCGTCGGCGTGATCGCGCTGGACTTCGCAGTCCAGGCTATGCAAGTCACCGGCAGAGCCAAATCGTCCCGCACACAACAGAATTGGCTGGCCGCATCATTGGTAGTTACATGGTGTTCTATTCGCTCAGCAGTGCACTCGGAGTAATCTCCGCCACAGTTACCTTCCGTGCCACAGGCTGGGCTGTCGTCAGTGTCCTCGGCTGCCTGCGCCACGGCAGCCCTCAGCGTATGGATCACCGACCGACTGCGAGCAGCACCTGTCGCCGAAGCAGGGCCGGGCGGTCGGAACGCAGGGCCGGCGCGCCAGAAGGGCCCGCAGCACCGACACCGCGATGGGCAGCGCCGACAGCACCGCGATGGCCAACACGACGAACTCCAGGTGGGTGCTGACGAACCCGACGCCGCCGAGATGGAAGCCGATCAGTGTCAGCCCGACGCCCCAGGCCGTGGCGCCGATGATGTCGTAGACCAGGAACACGCGGTAGCGCATACCCGACGCGCCGGCGATCACCGGGGTGAACGTCCGGACCACGCCGATGAAGTGCCCGATCACGATGGTCTTGCGACCGTGTCGGTCGAAGAACGCATGCGACGTGGCAAGGTAGCGCTTCTTGAAGAACCGCGCGTCCTCCTTCTTGAACAGCGCGGGCCCCAACCGTCTGCCGATGAGATAGCCGACCTGGCCGCCCACGATGGCGGCCGCGGCGGCACAGACGCCCAGGTGCCAGACACTCGCCGGGGCGTTCGGTTGCGCGGCAAGCAGACCCGCGGTGAACAGCAGCGTGTCACCGGGCAGGAACGGGATGAAAAGGCCGGTCTCGAGGAACACGATGATCACCACGCCGGGGAGCAGCGCCGCCGCGAAGGGGCCGCCGTGGCCCAACCAGTACATCGGGTCCATCACCTCTGGCAGGGCCAGGACGGCGCTCGTCACGGCCGCCGAACCTAGCGCTGCCACATTGCGGGACGCTGAACGCAACACGTCCACGCCACGCGCCACGCATGCGCGGCGATGGTCGTAGTGTCTGTACCCGTGAGTGCACGTGCGGGAATCGTGGTTACCGGAACCGAAGTGCTGACCGGGAGGGTTCAGGATCGCAACGGCCCGTGGGTCGCCGATCGGCTACTCGAACTTGGCGTCGAACTCGCGCACATCACCATCTGCGGTGACCGTCCCGCCGACATCGAGGCGCAGCTGCGATTCCTGGCGGCCGAGGGCGTCGACCTCATCGTCACCAGCGGTGGGCTCGGCCCGACCGCCGACGATATGACGGTGGCCACGGTGGCCCGGTTCTGCGGACGCGACCTCGTCCTCGACAGCGCACTCGAGGAGCGGATCGCCGGCATCCTGCGCAGGCTCATGGGACGTCGCGAGGACGTCGACTTCGATGCGGTGATGGCCGCCAACCGCAAGCAGGCGATGGTGCCCGAGGGAGCGCAGATCCTCGACCCGGTCGGTACCGCACCGGGTGTCGTGGTGCCGGGCAAGCCGACAGTGGTGGTACTGCCCGGGCCGCCGCGTGAACTTCAGCCGATGTGGACCGCCGCCATTGCCACACCTGCGGTTACCGATGCGATCGCGGGCCGCACGGAGTATCGACAGGACACCATCCGCATGTTCGGGCTGCCCGAGTCGGGTCTCGCCGAGACGCTGCGCATCGGTGAGACCGAGATCGCCGACTTCGACCGGTTGGAGATCACGACGTGTCTGCGTCGCGGCGAGCTCGAGATCGTCACCCGGTATGAGCCCAGCGCTCACGACGTCTATGCGCGACTGGTGGGGCTACTGCAGAAGCACCACGCCAGGGAGATCTACTCAACTGACGGTGCATTGGTCGACGACCAGGTCGCCGCGCTGCTGGCGGGCCGCACGATCGCGACCGCTGAGTCGTGCACCGCGGGTATGCTCGCCGCCCGATTGACCGACCGCGCCGGCTCCTCGGACTACGTCGCCGGCGGTGTGGTGTCGTACTCGAACGCCGCCAAGGCCGATCTGCTCGGGGTCGATCCCGATCTCATCGCGGCGCACGGCGCGGTGTCCGAGCCGGTCGCCGAGGCCATGGCCGCGGGTGCGCTGCAGCGGTTCGGAGCCGACACGGCCGTGGCGATCACCGGCATCGCAGGTCCCGGTGGGGGAAGCGACGAGAAGCCGGTGGGCACCGTCTGCTTCAGTGTGCGGCTCGGCGACGGTGCGCCGACGACGCGCACACTGCTGCTGCCGGGCAACCGATCCGACATTAGAGAGCGGTCCACCACCGTCGCGATGCACATGCTGCGCCGGGCACTGCGTCACGACCCGGACTGATGCGGTGTCGTTCTCGCTCACCGATGCCGAACTCGACGCAGTGCTGGATCAGTTCCCCGCACTCGCGGGTAAGAGGCGGGTGCTCGAGGACCTGTCGGGGGGCCTGACGAATCGCAACGTCAAGATCACCACGCCCACGGGGATTTTCGTCGCGCGCTGCTGTGACTCCTCGTCGAACCTGCTCGGTATCGACCGTGACAACGAGTACGCCAACACTCTTGCCGCCGAACAGGCCGGCGTCGGGGCGCCCGTGATCGACTACCGGCCCGATCTCGGCATCCTGCTGATCGGGTTCGTTCCCGGGGCGACGCTGACCAATGACGACTTCGCCAGGCCCGGCGTCATCGCCAAGGTCGCCGCCGGTTGCCGCGCACTGCACGCCGGACCACGGTTCCGCGACGACTTCGACATGTTCGTGCGGCAATCCCAGTACCTGAAGGTCGTGCAGGACAACGGCTTCCGACTTCCGGATGACTACCTGAGCTTTGCCGAACAGTTCGAGACCATCCGCGTCGCCCTTGGCGGTGACGACACCACCGTCCCATGTAACAACGACTTGTTGGCGGCCAACTTCGTCGAAGACGGTGACCAGGTCTGGGTCATCGACTACGAGTACTCGGGCAACAACGACCCGTGCTTCGAATTAGGCAACATCTGGCGCGAATGCCGGCTGTCCCTCGACCAGCTCGAGGAACTGGTGGTCGAGTACTTCGGACGCAGGACTCGTCACGAAATGGCCCGTGTCCGCCTGCAGGGCACCGTCTCCCAATACGGCTGGACGCTGTGGGGTTGCATCCAGAATGGCTCCAGCGCACTGGACTTCGACTTCTGGGGCTGGGCAATGGAGCGCTTCGAACTGGCCATGCAGGAGTTCCGTGGGCCCGATTTCAACCGACTGCTCGCCGACGTGCGGGCATCGGACTGAGAGGACGATATGGCAGCCCTTCCCGACCGCGCACGAGTGGTGATCGTCGGTGGCGGTGTGATCGGCGCGAGCGTCGCGTATCACCTGACCAAGTACGGCCACGCCGACGTCGTGCTGCTCGAGCAGGGACGGTTGTCGTCGGGCACCACGTGGCACGCCGCGGGTCTGGTCGGGCAATTGCGCGCGTCCGAGAGCGGCACGCGGCTGGTCCAGTACTCGACGCAGCTGTACCGCGATCTCGAGGCCGAGACCGGGCTGACCGCCGGCTACCGCCAGTGCGGCGGCGTGACGGTGGCGCGTACCGAGGACAGGATGATTCAGCTGCGCCGCACCGCAGCCAATGCCGCGGCATTCGACCTGGAGTGTGAGCTGCTATCGCCCGCGGAGGCGCTCGAGCACTATCCCGTCATGCGGATCGACGACCTCGTCGGCGCCATCTGGCTGCCCGCCGACGGCAAGGCCAACCCGACCGACCTGACGGTAGCGCTGGCCAAGGGCGCACGACTGCGTGGGGCGCGAATCCTGGAGCACACCAGGGTGATCGGCGTGCTGACCGCCGATGGCAGGGTCACCGGCGTGCGCACCGACGCGGGGGACATCGAAGCGGAGATCGTGGTGAACTGCGCCGGACAGTGGGCCAAGCAGGTCGGCGCCATGGCCGGGGTCAACGTGCCACTGCACTCCGCCGAGCACTTCTACGTCGTCACCGAGACCATCGAGGGCGTGCACCCGAACATGCCCATCCTGCGCGACCCCGACGGCTACACCTACTTCAAGGAGGAGGTCGGGGGACTGGTCATCGGCGGGTTCGAGCCGGAGGCCAAACCGTGGGTGAGCCCTGACGCTATCCCTTACCCGTTCGAATTCCAGCTGCTGGAGGAGGACTGGGACCACTTTCAGATCCTCATGGACAACGCACTGCTGCGAATTCCGGTGTTGGAGGAGACCGGACTCAAGAAGCTCTACAACGGACCGGAGAGCTTCACCCCGGACAATCAGTTCATCCTCGGTGAGGCGCCCGAGTGCGCCAACTACTTCGTGGCCGCGGGTTTCAACTCGGTCGGTATCGCCTCGGCGGGCGGAGCGGGTCGGGCGTTGGCCGAGTGGATCGTCAACGGCGCTCCCACCAGTGACCTCACGAGCGTCGACATTCGACGGTTCGCGCCGTTCAACGGCAACAACCGGTGGCTACACGACCGGGTGGCCGAGGTGCTGGGCCTGCACTACGAAATCCCCTGGCCCAACCGGGAGATGACCACTGCGCGGCCCTTCCGCCGGTCACCCGTCCACCATCTACTGGTGGACGCGAATGCGAACTTCGGCAGCAGGATGGGCTGGGAGCGCGCCAACTTCTTCGCCCCGCAGGGCCACGATCCCGTCATCGAGTACTCCTGGGGCAAGCAGAACTGGCTGCCGTGGTCGGCCGCTGAGCAGATCAGCACGCGGACCGCGGTCACCGTGTTCGACCAGACGTCGTTCTCGAAGTACCTGCTCGTTGGACCCGACGCCGAGGCGGCGCTGCAGTGGCTGTGTACAGCGGATATGGCCGTCGATGTCGGCAGGACGGTCTACACCGGAATGCTCAACGCGCGCGGCACCTACGAGTCCGATGTCACCGTGACCCGCACCGCGCACGACGAGTACCTCATTGTCAGCAGCGCGGCGACCACCGAGCGGGACAAGGACCACATCCGCAGGAACCTGCCCGACGGCGCCCTCGCGCAACTGGTCGACGCCACCTCGGCGCTGGCGGTGTTCGGTGTCATGGGACCGGCCTCGCGCGATCTGCTGTCGACGCTCACCGACACTGACCTCGCCGACGAGTCGTTCCCGTTCGGTACTAGCCGGTCGATCAGCCTGGGTCATGCCAGCGTTCGCGCCACCCGCATCACCTATGTGGGTGAACTCGGATGGGAACTCTACGTTCCCACCGAGTTCGCGGTCGGGGTGTATGAGTCGCTGATGTCCGCAGGCGCCGAGTTCGGGGTGGCGCGCGGCGGCTACTACGCCATCGAATCGCTGCGGCTGGAAAAGGGGTATCGCGCCTTCGGTCGGGAGCTGACACCCAACGACAACCCCGTAGAGGCGGGCCTGCTGTTCGCGTGCAAGCTCGACACCGACATCGACTTCCTGGGCCGAACCGCGGTGGAGAGAGCCAGGTCCGACGGCCCACGCCGAAAGCTTGTCGGTTTCACGGTCGGCTCACCGGAGGCGATGTTGTGGGGTGGCGAACTGGTGCTGCGCGACGGCGCCGTCGCCGGCCAGGTGTCCTCGGCGGCATGGGGGGAGACGGCGGGTGCCTGCGTCGGTATGGCCTACGTCCGCTCGCCGGACGGTGCGACGATCGACGCGCAGTGGATCCGCGCCGGCGACTACCAGGTCAACGTCGGCGGGACGACGTATCCAATCACGGTGTCGCTCAAGCCGATCTACGACCCCGCCAACTCGCGGATCCGCTGACAGTCGCCCGCGTTGGTATGAGGTTCAGCCGCCGACTGCGGCAACGTAGGCGACCATGCCCAGGACGAGGGTCAGCGCACACAGCGCGAGCGTCGCGACCGCGAAGGGCCACGCCCGCTTGCGGCGGACCAATAGGACCACCGTGGCCACCAGGCCCGCCACGCCCATACCGAGCGCGATCAAGAGCGCGGTCCCAACCGCGGTGACCGCACCGTCAATGCTGCATGTCGCGGGTGGGCAGTGGTCGAGGAACGCCAGTAGGAACAGACCCATCAGCGCAGCGCCCGCCCCCATGAGCGCCGTCACCACGAGCGCGACGATGGACACCGCGATATCGGCCGAGGAGCGTTGTGGCTGCGGGACCGGGTGCGGTGGCCAGCTCTGCGACCACTGCGGCGATGGCCCTTCCGGCGGCCAGGGCGGCTGCGATGTCACGGCGTCACTTCTCGGCGTCGAGCGCGTCCCACAGATTCATCAGATCGCCAAGGATCACCTCGGCGACGCCGAGCCCACCGAGGTGGCTCTCACCGGGAAGGGTGTAGAGCTCCGCGTCGGGTAGTAGCGATACGACGTGCTGACCGTGCGCGAACGGCACGATGTGGTCGGCGTCGCCGTGCCACCAGTGCACCGGCACCTTGATGTCCGCGAGCCGGAAGCCCCAGTCCTTGGCGAAGACGGCGACGTCGGCGAACGGTGCGGCCAGTTGCTTGCGGCTGCCGTTGAGCAGATCGTCGAGGAACATCGCGCCGAACTCCGGGCGGACCAGCAGACGCCGGTCGCCTTCGGGGGACACCAGCGCATACGCGTGCAGTGCCAGAGGGGCTACGGGACGCATCATCTGGACCAGGCCGACCGCCGCAAGCCGCAGCGGCAACCCGATGATGGGAAGCGCGGGCGCCACGCGTGAACCGAACCCCATCAATCCGCCGCCGATAGCCTCGGGGCCGACCGTGGGTGCGACGCCCCCGAGGACACCGGCCAATAGGACGCGGTCGGGCATCGCCGCTGCGCAGGCCAGGGTGTAAGGCCCGCCGCCGGAGAGTCCGATCACCGCCATCTTGCCGATCCCGAGCACGTCGGCGATGGTTCGGAGGTCCTCGGCGAAGGCCAGTACGTTGCGGTACTGGTGAGGTGTCGATGAGCCGATGCCGGGCCGGTCAACACCGATGAGCCGAATGTGCCGCTGCTCGGCGTAGGCACGGGCCTCGACGGGGATCTGCCTGCGCGCGCCCGGTGTGCCGTGCAGCCAGAACACGGCGCGGCCCTGAGGGTCGCCGAACTCGGCAAACCCGAGTTGGCGATCACCCCCGACCGCGACGTTGCCCTCCAGCTTGGGGCGTTCGATAGGCATGACCATGGCTGAAGTCTCGCACGCCGCCTGGTCGCGCCTGCAGGCCTTCGCAGGGTCAGACCGGCAAATCCGCCGCGACCGTCAACGCCCTGACCACCGCATGCTTGCCGAGGTCGACTTTGAAGCCGTTCTGGCGCAGCGGTCGGGCGCCCGCCAGTGCCAGCCGGGCCGCACGCCGGAAGACCTCCCGACCTGGCGGTCTGCCGACGAGCGCGGCCTCGGCGTCACCGGTACGCCATGGCATGGCGGCCACCCCGCCAAGGGCCAGCCCGGCCGACCGGATCACGCCGTCAGTGACCTCGAGACCCACCGCGACCGAGACCAGGGCGAACGCATAACTGTGTCGGTCACGAACCTTCAAGTACCAGCTGTGGTCGGCATACCTCGAAGGCGGGAGCCCAACCCCGACGATCAGTTCGGCTGGCGCCAAGGTGTTGTCGCGGCCGGGGTCTGCGCCGGGGAGGGTGAAGAACCGCTGCACCGGAATCACCCGCGCACCGCCGGGGCCCCTGACGTGCACCGTGGCATCGAGGATCGTCAGCGCCACTGCCATGTCCGACGGGTGCACGGCGACACAGGATCCGTCCGCGCCGAACAGTGCGTGTTCGCGGTTGAAGCCGTCCCGCGCCGCACAGCCCGTCCCGGGTGACCGCTTGTCGCAGGACGGGAATCCCGGGTCCATGAAGTAGGGGCAGCGCGTTCGCTGCATCAGGTTTCCGCCGACCGTGGCCATGTTGCGCAGTTGTGTGGTCGCACCGGACAGGATCGCCTGCGACAACACCGGGTAGCGGGTCCGGATCAACGCGTGGTTGGCGACCGCGGTGTTGGTGGCGCCGGCGCCGATCAGGACACCGCCGTCAGCTGTGGTGGTGATGTCCGTCAGCCCGAGCCGGCCGATGTCGATCAGCACGTCGGGTGTCTCGACGCCGGTCTTCATCAGGTCCAGCAGATTGGTGCCGCCCGCGTAGTACCGACCACCGGTCGTGGCCGCGGTGCGGATCGCATCGTCGACGCTATCGGCGTGACCGAACGCGAACGGCTTCACGGCGCGCCTGCCACATCGGCGATCGCGGCGACGATGTTGGCTTGGGCCCCGCACCGACAGATGTTGCCCGCCATACGTTCCCTGATCTCGTCATGCGTCAGCGCGACCTCGCCCCGCAACGCTGCACACCGCCCGCGCTCGAACGATGCTGTGGACAGGTCACCTCGAGCGTGCTCGCGCAGCAGTGCCTGCGCTGAGGTCACCTGACCCGAAGTGCAGTAGCCGCACTGGAATCCGTCGTGTTCGATGAAAGCCCTCTGGATGGGGGACAGGTCGTCAGCGTCGGCTGCTGCCTCAATGGTGCGGACGTCGCGCCCGGTTACTGACATCGCCAGGGTGAGGCAGCTGAGCACCCGCTCACCGTCGACGGTGACCGTGCAGGCGCCGCACAGTCCGTGATCGCAGCCCTTCTTGGTGCCGGTCAGGTGCAGTCGTTCGCGAAGCAGGTCCAACAGGGTCTGCCTGACGTCAATGGCGATCCGGCGCCGAACGTCATTGACGACGAGTTCGACTGTGGTGCAGGTTGACTGTTCCGTACTCATCAGGACACTCCCGTATCGAAGGGGGTCATCAGGGCTTCCACCGTGATGGGAAGGTCACGCAGCCGCCGCCCGGTGGCGTGATGTATCGCGTTCGCGATCGCAGCGGGTACACCGCACGTGCCGATCTCACCGATGCCCCGCACCCCGATGGGGTCGAGTGCGAGATCGGGAACGTCGATGAAGCCGATGTCGAACTCGGGCACGTCGGCATGCGTCGGCAGGTAGTACTCGCCGATGGGTTGTGCAGTGTGCGGGTCGTGGGGCAGCCGTTCCATGAGCGCCATGCCCAGGCCGAACAGGATGCCGCCCATCACCTGGTTACGCGCCAGCTTGGGGTTGACCACGCGCCCGCAGTCCATCACCGCGACCCAGCGCGTCACGGTGGCACGGCCGATGTCCTCATCGACCTCGACCTCGCAGAAGTGGGCGCCGAACGACTGCGACACCGGGCCGTCTGCGGTGGGCCCGGCACTGTCGACGGTGAAGGTCAGCCGCTCCAGCAGGGCCGTCCCACCCTCGCGGATCAGCTCGATGACGGACGGAGCGTCGACGCCGGCGCGATCACCGAACCACTCGTCGAGCCGGAGTCGCCACTGGGTACCCGCCGCGTGGACGGCGGATCCCACGGTAGCGGTGGTCTGCGACGCACCGCTGTAGGGCGCATGCGGAAACAGCGAGTCGCCCGAGTCGAAGGCCACGGCGGCCAGTGGGAGGCCCGCGGCGTCCGCGGCGACCTGACACATCACGGTGCGAACGCCGGTGCCCACCTCATGGGTCGCCGATGCGAACCGGACGATCCCGTCGGCGGTCGTTGTGACGCGGCAGGCCGCTGGCATGCGTCTCCCGGGATAGGTGGCAGTGGCCATGCCCCAACCGATCTGAACACCGTTCCGTCGCAGACTGCGCGGTTCCATTGGCCGGCTGTGCCAGCCGAAGCGCTCGGCACCCTGCTGGTAGCACTCGCGCAGGTGCTTTCCCGACCAGGCCCGCCCGCTCGCCTGATCCAGCTCCGGGTCATTGCGCAGACGCAGCGCGACGGGATCCAGGCCGGTCGCGTAGGCCAGTTCGTCCATAGCGACCTCGAGCGCGAACAGACCGGGGGCCTCGCCGGGCCCGCGCATGAAACATGGTGTGGGGGAGTTGATCCGCGCCACGGTGTGCGATACGGCCAGGCGCGGCGACTGGTAGAGGAATCGCGACGAGAGGCCGACGGGTTCGCAGAAGTGCGCGACGGTCGAGGTCTCGGTCAGGGTGTGGTGTTCGGTGCTGACGATGGCACCACCGTGCTCGGCCACCAGGGACAGGCGCTGCTCGGTCCTGGGCCGATGCCCGGTCGAGGTGAACATCTGGCCGCGTGTGAGCACCAGTTTGACCGGCTGTCCGACCTCGCGGGCCGCGACGGCGCACAGCGCCGCGTGCATCCACAGGAAGCTCTTGGACCCGAAGGCGCCGCCCACCAGGGGCGCCAGGACTCTGATGTTGTGCTCGGGCATGTCCAGGTATGCGGCGAGCGCCGCCCGCTCGCCGGTGATCCACCGGGTGGTGTCGTGCACGGTGAGCAGGTCGCCGTCCCAGTGCGCCGTGGTCGCGGCCAGTTCGATCGGGTAATGGGCGTTGACCGGGGTGGAGAACCGCGCCGAGACCCGAACACCGTCCGCCGGTTCGCGATCGGGACCGCGGTGGTCCTGAAGCCTCTCGTCGGCGAGCTTGACGAAGTGGTCGGGTCGGTAGACGCCGTGCCGGACCCACCCGTTTCCGTCGTCGGGCGTAACCGGTTGGGAGAGCACCTGGCTCGCCGACATGTGCGCGGGCAGGCTCTCGTAGTCGACGTTGATCAGTGAGGCCCCGTGCGTGGCGTTCTCGAGCGTGTCCGCGACGACGACGGCGATGTGCTGTCCGACGTGCTGCACGGTGAGGTCGGCCAGCGGCGGCCGGCGTTCCAGCGGCAGGTCATCGCTCATCTCCCGCGGCGGCGGCTTCAGCGGCGGGCAGTTCAGCGGGGTGATGACACGCAGGACACCAGGTGCCGCGGAGGCGATTCTGGTCACCGCACGCAGCGACTCCGCGAGCACCCGACCGTGCGGGATCGTGGACTGCACCAGAACGGCATGTGCGACGTTCGGCACCACGACGTCAGCGGTGTAGACCGCTGTGCCGGTGACCTTGTCGTGGCCCTCGACCCGGCTGACCGGGCGGCCGACCGCCGTCACGCCGACACGTCGAGGGTTGCGTCCGCGAGCAATTCGTAGCGCAGCTGTCCGATGAAGTCACGAAAGACGGCGTGGCCCAGCATCTCCGCGGTGGCCAAGCGCCTATCGGGCACCGGGAACGTCGCTGTCCACACCACCAGGACGCGACCGGTCTCGATGACATCGAAAACCTCGATAGCCGCGGTGTAGCTGAGCGGCTCACCGTCAGTGCCCGGGCTTTGAGCCAAGACACGGTCGCGGTGGGACAACTCGGACAGCGACGCGACGATGGTCGGCATATCTCCCGACGCCACGTCGAGTTCCCTTCGCCAGCACATGCTTGACATCGGTCTCTCCCGTCCTGCGCCAGTGGTCTCAGTGCTCGCCGACGCCGTGTGCGTCAACCGGATTGCTACGTCCGACGATCAGCGGGTCGGCCGGTGTGAAGGGGAAGTCGGGCAGGTCCTCGACGTGGGTGTTGAACGCAGCTGCCAGGACCTCGCGAGAGTAGGCACTGGCCGAGGCGCGGTAGCCGATATCGGCTGGGAACGGCTGATCGAAGAAGATCAGGAAGTGCCAGTCGTCCGCGCCGACGTTCTCGATGTGGTGCGGGTAGGCCCGCGGGATGAAGTACATGTCCCCGGTGGTGAGATTCCAGGTGTCCAGCGTGCCATCGGGATTCATGACGGTCATCCGGGCGTCGCCGTGCTGCACGTAGCCCATCTCGGCGGTCACGGGGTGCCAGTGCGGCTCGCGCATGCCGACCTCGGTGACGCGCAGTGAGTACATCGAGATGTCCTTGAGCACCGGCCAGAATTGGTCCCTGGCGAATCGTGCGTTACCGCTGACGTAGTTCAATCCCGGGGCCTGGGCCTCGATATCGAACTTGTGCGGATCGTTGAAGTACGCGCCGGCCGGGATCTGTGGATCGCCCATGCGGGCGGCCAGTTTGCGATCGGTTGTGCTGCGGCGGATCTTGGCAAGGTCGGCGGCGGGCAGGTCATAGGTATTTCCCAGCACGGCGTCGGTGAAGGCGCCGAAAGTGGCACCGAGACCGAAGTCCTCGGGGCGCTCGTTGCGGAAGGCGATGATGAACTCCGCGATGTCGTCGCCGATGTTCTCGATGTGATGCAGGGACCCGGACGCGGCATGGAACATCTGCCCGGCCGTGATGATGAAGGTGGAGAACCGACTGCCGTCGTCGAGGACGGACACGAGAGCGGTTCCGGACACGCAATAGGTGAGTTCATTGGCGTTGGCGTGCCAGTGCGGTGTGCGCATCGCGCCGGGGTTGAGGAGCACCCGCTTGATCGACAGGTTCTTGAGGATCGGAAGGTTGTCGGCGGTCACGCGGCGCATGGAGCCCAGTTCGGACTCCTCGACGACCTCGCCGTCGAGCAGGGAGGCGGAGTGAGTGTTGCGTGCGAGCGAGAGGGTCATGTCGTGCTCCTCGGCGGGGTCGAAGGGCCTTCGGTGATCTGGTGTGGATGACACTTCTCTCTCGCCGGCCAGGTGTCGACGGGGCTGTCCGCCATGCCCATGGAGGTTTTCCCTCCATTCGGCCTACCGGCTAGCAGGTAGCTCCGCGGTTGCGATGAGAGAATCGCGTGGTGAATGCCGTACGCGTGGTTGTCGCCGATGACGACGTCCTGCTTCGTGAGGGTGTGACGAGTCTTCTGCAGCGGTCGGGTTTCGATGTGGTGGGTCAGGCCGGTGACGGGGCTCAACTTCTCGATCTGGTCCGAGAGACCCAGCCCGGGCTGGTCCTTGTTGATATCCGGATGCCGCCGACGCACAGCACCGAGGGCCTCGACGCGGCGCGGGCGATCCGCGAGGAGTGGCCGGACATCGCCATTCTGGTGCTGTCGGCTCACGTCGACGTCGAGCACGCAATGGAGCTGCTCGCCGGGGGCCACTCGATTGGCTACCTGCTGAAGACGCGCGTCACCGACGTCGCCGACTTCATCGAGACAGTCGGGCGTATCGCCAACGGTGCATCCGTGGTGGATCCGGCGCTGGTGGCCGAGCTGGTGTCGGCGCGGCGCAGAGACGACCCCCTGGCCGCACTGAGTACCCGGGAACGCGAGGTCCTCGTGCTGATGGCGGAGGGGTTGTCCAATGCCGGAATCGGTCGTCGGATCTGGGTGACCGAGGGAACGGTCGAGAAGCACGTCCGCAGCATTCTGACCAAACTTGACCTGCCGGAGACGGGCAATGACCATCGGCGCGTGCGCGCCGTGATCATGTATCTCGACTCGCTCTAGGCAGCTACCCGCGCGTGGCCACCAGGTCGCGAATGGCGTCGGGAGAGAGCGCGAACTTGGGCAGGAAGCCAATCGCCGGGCTAGCCGCGATCATGTCGAGGAAATCCTGCTCGGAATGCGTCGAGATGAGGATCACCGACGGCGACGGCGTGGTGGCCTGACACAACTGGACGACGAGGTCGAATCCGCTCTCCACGCCGAGGTCGACGTCGACCAGCGTGACATCGGGGCTCAGTTGCCGGAATCGGGTCAGGGCGTCGGCCCCATTGCTCGCCATACCGACGACCTCGATCCCCGCACGCTCGAGCATCTTGCTCGCGGCATCGCGGAAGTTGGCGCTGTCATCGACGATCAGGCAGCGCACGTTTGACGTCCCGGAAACCACATGGAACGAGTCTCCCAGCTGTTTGATCCGGCGTCATTGAGGCTAGCTGGAACTCCCACTGGAGCCGACCCACTAGCATCCCGTTGGATGACAGAGCGACCGGTAACCGACGACAGCCGGCGCTCGTTTCGCAGCCGGCTGCTTGCCCTCGTGTTGAGCCCCACCGCGCGGCCCCTGGGCTGGGGCATCCTCGTCGCGGTCGGTTTCATCGTCGCCGAGGTGATTCTGGTCCTCCAACTCAAGCGGGTGGCGCCGGAGAACGCGTTCGGCGCGGTGTTCCTGCTCGGCGTGTTGGTGGTCTCGGCGGGGTGGAACTTCGGACTGGCGTTGGCGACGTCCCTGGCGAGTGCTGCGGTCTATGCGTACTTCCACCTGGAGGGCAGCGACAGCCTGGCGCCCGCGCTGTTCATCTTCCTGCCGCTGGCGCTGCTTGTGAACGTTCTGGCGGGCCAGGCTCGGCTGCGCGCGACCGAGTCCGAGGAGCGTCGTCGCGAAGCCGATGCCCTCGCCCGCCAGCAGGCGGCGCTGCGCCGGGTGGCCACACTTGTCGCAGGAGGTGCCGATCCATCGGCTGTGTATCCGGTTGCGGTCAACGAACTGGCCAGGGGACTGGGTGTCGAGCAGGTCACCCTGACCAGGTTCGAGCCGGGGGACCAGTGTGTGGTCCTCGCGGCGCACGACGCACCGGGAAAGCCGAAGCTCTCGGTCGGAGAACGGCTTTCACTCGATGGCGACAGCATCACGGGCCGGGTGCTCCGAACCGGGTTATCGGCCCGGATCGACGATTACACCGACGTCGAGGGTTCCATCGCCACCAGGCTGAGGGGACTTGGGCTGCGTTCCGGGGTGGGCTGCCCCGTCAACGTCAACGGTGAGCCGAGGTGCGCCCTCATCGTCGGCTCCGCCCACTCGGATGCGCTTCCGGCCGAAACCGAGGCCCGTATCGGCGATTTCGCCGATCTGGTGGGTACGGCCATCAACAACGCGGAGACGCGAGCCGAGCTGCAGGCGTCGCGGGCGCGTATCGTCGCTGCCGCCGATCAGGCTCGCAGGGGCATTGAACGGGACCTGCACGACGGCGCGCAGCAGCGCATCGTCTCGCTCGGTCTCGGACTACGCGCGTTGGAGGCCTCGGTCCCCGACGATCAGGTCACAGTGCGCAAGCAGATCGACAACCTGGTCAACGGCATGGCCGACCTGTACACCGAGCTGCAGGACCTCTCGCGCGGCATTCACCCCGCCATCCTTTCCAAGGGCGGGCTTGGCCCGGCCGTCAAGACCTTGGCGCGCCGGTCCACGGTGCCCGTCCGACTCAATCTCGCGGTGGATCGAAGGCTGCCCGAATCCATCGAGGTGGCGGGCTACTACGTGATCGCGGAGGCCCTCACCAACGTCGTCAAGCATGCCGACGCCACCGAGGTGACGGTTCGCATCGGCTTCGACGGCGACGACCTGCGACTTGAGGTGTCCGACGACGGTGTTGGCGGTGCCACCTCGGGCGGGGGCAGCGGCCTCATCGGGCTCAGGGACAGGGTGGAGGCGGTGTCCGGGCAGCTCGACGTGGTGAGCGCCGCGGGTTCGGGAACCACGGTGACGGCACGAATCCCAGTTCCCGCCAATCAGATTGACGGCGCTGCGGGCTAGCGCTGACATCCCAGCGTCGGCGCACGCATCCAACTGGGAAATCCGGCCGACGAGTGCCACCCATTGACATGCAGCCGATCGGCTGCATAAGGTAGATATGCAGCCAACCGGCTGCATGTAAGGAAGCGAACGACGCGGATGGACGAGGTCTTCAAGGCGTTGGCAGATCCCAGCCGGCGCCGTCTGCTGGACAGCCTCAACGTCCGCGGCGGTCAGAGCCTGCGGGAGTTGTGCACTGGCCTGGCGATGGCCCGGCAATCGGTGAGCAAGCATCTGGCGGTGCTGGAAGGCGCCAACCTGGTCACGACGACGTGGCGGGGCCGGGAGAAGCTGCACTACCTCAACGCCGAGCCGATCAACGCCATCGCCGATCGGTGGATCAATCAATACGACCAGCCGCGGGTAAAGGCACTGGCCGACCTGAAGACGGCATTGGAGACAGAGAAGATGAGCGACACTGCGGAATTCGTGTACACGACCTACATCAAGACCACGCCCGAGAGACTCTGGCGGGCGATCACCGACCCCGTGTTCTCGCGAAACTACATGGGCCACGCGATCGAGTCGGACTGGACGAAGGGTTCCACCTACGCGTGGGTCGAGGGGGGAGTGCGGATCGAGCATCCCGAACAGGTGATCCTCGAGTCAGACCCCTACCGCCGGCTGGCATTCACCTTCCACACCTTCGTGCCCGAGATCCGCGAGATCGCACCGAGCCTGACGGAGGCGACCATCGCCGAACTCGCTGCCGAGCGACGCTCGAGGGTGTCCTTCGACCTTGAGCAGGAGGGTGATCAGGTGAAGCTCACCGTGATTCACGACGATTTCGGTCCAGACAGCATGGTGCGGGGCCTGATCTCGCAGGGTTGGCCGCGCAAGCTCGCCGGTCTCAAGTCGGGGTTGGAGGAGCGGTGAAGCCGGCGATCGTCTCGCCGCAGGAGTGGGACGCCGCGCGCCAGGACCTGCTGGTGGGGGAGAAGGAAATGACCAGGGCGCGTGACGCGTTGGCTGCTCAACGCCGCCGGATGCCCTGGGTTCGGGTGGAGAAGCCCTACGCGTTCGAGGGGCCGCGGGGCCGGGTGGGCCTGCTGGACCTGTTCGATGGCCGACGACAGTTGATCGTCTACCGGGCATTCTTCGAACCGGGAGTGTTCGGCTGGCCGGAGCACGCCTGTCGGGGCTGTTCCATGGTCGCCGACCATGTCGGGAACCTCGGCCATCTGAATGCGCGGGACACGACGCTGGTCTACGCATCGCGGGCGCCCCAAGCGGCTATCGCAGCGCTGAAGGATCGAATGGGTTGGCAGATGCCGTGGTTCACCCTCACCGACGACTTCGACACTGACTTCGGGGTCAAGGACTTTCACGGGCACAACGCCTTCATTCGCGATGGCGAGGACGTGTTCCGGACGTACTTCGTGGACAACCGTGGTGACGAGGCCATGGGTAGCACGTGGAGCTATCTCGACATCACCGCGCTCGGTCGCCAGGAGAACTGGGAGGACTCACCCGAGGGTTATCCGCAGACGCCGCCGTACGAGTGGTTGAACTGGCACGACGAGTACGGCACGGACCTGCCTGTGGCGCAGGGGTGGCTGGCACAGATCAACGCGCACGTCGACTAGGCGAGCCATCCCGGAGGGCGTCGATCGATCCACGGCGACGCCTGCTCGAGCTGGCGGGCGAGCTGAAGCAGGATCGTCTCGTCGGGCGCCATCAACTGCACGCCGATCGGCAGCCCCGTCGCGCTCATCCCGAGCGGTAGCGAGATCGCGGCCCAACCGGTGACGTTGGCGAGCGCGGTCCAGCCCGTCGTGGCGAACTCCACGTCGAAGAACCCCCTGGTGGTTCCACGCGGCTGATCGAGGAGCGCATATGGCGGTACCAACGTGAGCAACGTTGGCACCAGCAGCACGTCATGCCCAGACATGCCTGCGACGAAGCGTCGCGTCTGGTCATGCACGGCGTGGATCGCCCTGGCGTATGCCACACCGCTTGTCTCGAAGCCCTCGCGCACCATCACCCACGTGCTGGCCTCGAACTCGTCCTCGCGGGGTTCGCGACCGAGGTGCCCGGTGGCGAGGGCATGCAGTTCGGCATTGCTGACGGTGTGCAGCACCGCAATCGCGTCGGCCACCACGTCCGGATCGATTGTCGGCGCACCGGACGCGACGTGGTGCCCAAGATCGCTCAGCGTCGCGGCCACCGACTCGACCGCGGCGATGACTTCCGGATGGGTCGGCGACCCCGGGAATGGCGATCCGGTTGTGGTCAGAATCCGCTGTGGCGCAGGGGTTTCCGACATCGCCTGCAGGAACGGTGACCGCGGCAGCGGTGCCGTGTAGGGATCGCCAGGTGCAGACCCGGTCACGACATCCAACAACGCGGCACTGTCGCGCACCGTCCGCGTCAGCACATGCTCGTTGACGAGCCCCTCGAGCCCGTGGCCGCCGCCCGGCGCGAACGATGTTCGGCCCCGGCGCGGCTTGAGTCCGACGAGCCCGCAGCATGAGGCAGGCACACGGATCGAGCCGGTGCCGTCACCACCGGAGGCCGCGGGCACGACACCGGCGGCGACCGCAGCCGCAGAACCGCCACTGGACCCGCCGGGGCTGACATCCGGTGACCACGGGTTGACCGTCGGCCCGAACAGGGAGGGTTCGGTGGTGCAGTGGTTTCCCCACTCCGGCGTGTTGGTCTTGCCGAACACCACCAGACCAGCGTCCAGGTAGCGGTCCACGATCCACGCGGACTCGCCTGCCACGTGGGATCGCAACGCCCGCGAGCCCATCGCCTCGGGGGCGCCAGCGAGCGACGCCCCGAGATCCTTGAGCAGGAACGGCACCCCGGCCACCGGCCCCGCTGCCGCGTGCCGAAGCACCCCGGACTCGTCGAGCGCAGTCGCCTGTGCGCGACCCCGCTCGAACAGGTCGGTGATGACGGCATTGAGGGAGCGGGTCGCCTCGACGCGCAGGATCGCCGCGTCGAGCAGATCCGCCGCCCCCAACTCACCAGCCGCGACGAGCGAGGCCTGGTCGATCGCATCGATGGCCGACAATTCGACGGCCGAGTTCTGATCCATTGCCCCAGATCCTGGGGCCTGCCCCGGCCAACGGCAAGTCGATGCCGTTGGCCGGCGTCAGTTAGGCGGGCCGATCCGGTGTATCCGCCGAGGTCTCGGCGGCGGGGGCCGGGGACACCTTGGAGGCACCGTTCTTCTTGTCGATCACTCGTGTCTTGTAGAGGCTGGCAACGGTGGTGATCACCAGGGTCACGACGATGACGCCCAGGCTGGCCAGCGTCGGGATCTCGGGGACCGGCACATGCTCGCCGCCATTGATGAACGGCAGCTCGTTCTCGTGCAACGCGTGCAGGATCAGCTTCACGCCGATGAAGAACAGGATGAAGGCGAGCCCCTGCGACAGGTAGACCAGCCGCTTGAGCAGATCGCCCAGCAGGAAGTACAGCTGGCGCAGACCCATCAACGCGAACACGTTCGCGGTGAACACGATGTAGGGCTCCTGGGTGAGCCCGTAGATGGCGGGAATCGAGTCCAGCGCGAACAGCAGATCGGTGGTGCCCAACGCCACGATCACCAGGAACATGGGCGTCATCAGACGCTTGCCATCCTCCTTGATCCACATCTTGAGCCCATCCCACTTGTCGGTGAGCGTCAGATGCTTGCGGGCGAACCGAATCACACCGTTCTCGGCGTCGTCATCGTGTTCGGTGTCGCGGGCCAGCTTGATTGCGGTGTACACCAGGAACGCGCCGAATGCGTAGAAGATCCAGGAGAACTGGTTGATCGCGACCGCGCCCAGCGCGATGAAGATGCCGCGGAAGATCAGCGCCAGGATGATGCCGATCAGCAGCGCCTGCTGCTGGAACTTCCTGGGCACGTTGAAGCTCGCCATGATGATCAGGAAGATGAACAGGTTGTCCACCGAGAGGCTGTACTCGGTGAGCCAGCCGGCGAAGAACTCCACCCCGAACTGACTGCCGTGGAAGTACCAGACCCATATCCCGAACAGCACTGCAAGACCGACATAGAACGTCAGCGCTATCGCGCACTCACGGAATGTGGGTTCGTGAGGCCTGCGAGCGATGAAGATGATGTCGAATAGCAGCACTGCGAGCGTCACGCCAAGCGTGACGATCCATTCGATCTGGGTAACGTTCAAGAGCTTCCTCCGGTCGTCAAACACGGCTGAGGTCTCTGCCGCCGCAGAATGCGGCCCACGGCACCGGCTGTCCAAAGGTGGACAACGTGATGACGACACCGCGGCGAAGGAATACTCCCCTCAGCGATCAGTCTGTCAGAGGAACTCGGTCGTGGTGAAATTCGGGCAGCATTGGCTACTGCTCCGATGGCTCTGACCTGGAGGGTTTCGGGTTGCCGCGACTGGCCGCTGATGTGAGCCCCAGCGCGATGAACACGTCGAGCGCCGTGATGAACAGGCCCGCCCAGTACATCCACTTGATGGTCGGATCGGGCTGGGTGGCGAAGTAGACGATCAGGAAGATCGGACCGACGATGCCACACACGAAGACGAACGCCTGTACGCGTAGGTAGCGCCAGAACGTTTCCACGCGATCTCCCGTCGTAAGCGTCAGCTGAATGGTCCCCATATATTGCCTGCGTGTCCGGGTTCGGGGGCGACAACAGTGGCTAGGCTCCGAACGGCACGCCCCCATGACCCGCGATACCGAAGAGGTGACCGTGAACCTTGACCTGCTGACACCGACCGTAGAGATCGGACTCGTCACGACCGACCTCGACCCGATGGTCGCGTTCTACGAGGACTTCCTCGGCCTCGAGTTGCAGGGTGAGATTGAGTTCGCCGACGGACGGCAACGGCGATATGCGTTGGGGGCGAGCGTGATCAAGCTGGTCACCTACAACACGCCCCCTGCGCAACCGGTGATGCCCGGTGGCGGTAAGGCTCAGGCGGGGATGCGCTACCTCACCATCGGGGTGACCAACCTGCGCGAGACGGCCGCAAAGATCGAGGCGGCGGGCTATCAGGTCGTGGAACCGCCCACCGAGTTCGAACCGGTCCCCGGGATGGGCTGGATGTTCATCGCCGATCCCGACGGTAACTCGATCGAACTGTTCGGGACGCTCTGAGTCGCGTTCGATGCCGGGGACCGGCGCTCGGGCCAATTAGCATGGGGCTCTGACATTCTCGGCGGTTGATCACCGAGTTATCCACAGCGGCGTTTTCATCCACAGATGCCGATTTCGGTGCTGGCGCGTGTCCCGCACTGCGACTATTTTCGAATATGTGTTCGATGAATTCGTGTCAGTCGCAACCCGGGCCTCTGGTGGTGAGGCCGTGGCAGCGTGGGCGCGGGTCGAGTCCGCGGCCTGTGCACGGCGCCTGAGCGCCATGGTGGCGATACTCGACGTCCGCCAGTCCGCCGACGACTCCGCCTCGCGGGAACAGTGGTACTTGGACAACTGGGGAGCGGTCTGCGCCGAGATCGGTGCCGCCCAACAGATCACCTCCGCGGCGGCGTCGAATCAACTGCTGGTCGCGACATCGCTGCGCGACCGGCTGCCGAGGGTCGCGGCGGCCTTCTCCCAGGGCCAGCTGTCCTACCAGCTGGTGTCCACCGCGGTGTGGCGTACTGCCCTGATCAAGGATGCCGACGCCTTGCGTGCCGTTGACGCCGATCTGGCTGACGCGCTGACCGACTGGCCGCCGATGTCGAAGGAAAGGACGGTGGACGCGATCGACGTGTTCGTCGACCGCCACGACCCGCATGCGCTGCGCCGCACGCAGACACGGGCGCGCTCCCGCGGTGTCGACATCGACGTCGATGACGCCTCCGGTATCGCGACACTGTGGGGCGAGCTGTTCGCCCACGATGCCAAGGCACTGGGCCGGCGTCTCGATGGGCTGGCCGACACCGTGTGCGGGCGGGACCCCCGCACCCTCGATCAGCGTCGCGCCGACGCCCTCGGTGCACTGGCCACCGGAGCGGATCGGCTGACCTGCCTGTGCGATGACCCCGACTGCGCCGCCGCCGCACCGGTCCGCAGTTCGGCAGTGGTCTACGTCATCACCCGCGACGACACCCTCACCGACCAGGGTGACGTGACAGCGCGCCAGGACGCCGCTCTCGACGGCGAGCAGCCGCGCATGTTCGACAAGCCTGTGCGCGAACTGACCCTGGCTGAGGCGCTCACCGACACTGACCCCGGCGAGTTGGCGGCCACCGCACCCGGAGTGATGATCGACGGGCCCGTTCTGGCCGGCCCAATCATCCGCCGCCTGGCCCTGACCGCCGCGATCAAACACGTCCTGCACCCCGGGACCGCACCTCCGGAACCCCGTTACGTGCCGTCGATGGCACTGGCGGACTTCGTGCGCTGCCGCGACCTGACGTGCCGGTTCCCGGGCTGCGACGAACCGGCCACTGCCTGCGACCTCGACCACACGATTCCGTACCCTGTCGGGCCCACGTGTGCATCGAACCTGAAGTGCCTGTGCCGAAAACACCACCTGCTCAAAACCTTCTGGAGCGGTCAAGGCGGCTGGCACGACCGCCAAGACCCCGACGGCGCCGTCATCTGGACCGTGCCTGACGGTCAGACCTACCGCACCTGCCCGGGCAGCAGCGTGCTGTTCCCCGAACTGTGCGCCCCGACCGCACCCGTCGCCGCCAGCATCACGCGCATGACGCCGCACGCAACGGCCCCGGGTAGCGGGCTCACCATGCCCCGACGCGGCACCTCCCGAGCCCGTGCCCGTGCACATCGCATCGACGATGAACGCCGGCTCAACGAAACCGACCCGCAGTGTCAGCCCGCTGGCGCGGCACCACCCTTCTGACCAGTCGTGATCTGCGCTTTTACGCCACGGGCAGAGGCGTATTCTGGACGCACGGGTCGTGAACGTTGGTCTGCCGTCCAGCACAACGACGACATACCGGCTTCCTGGTACCGCGCGTCAACACCCTGTCTTGTCTCGGAGGCAGCGGCGACGAGCAGGAAGGAGACCAAAGGTGAATTTGAGGAGAACCGCGGCGACAGCAATGATCGCCGGTGCGCTTGGCGCTGCCTCCATTGGACTCGGAACAGGCTTGGCACAGGCTGATCCCGGTTGGGGTCCGGACATTCCATGGATTCCGGGCCCGGGAGACTGGGTTGACTGGGATCCGGGGGTCAATTGGGGCTCGCCCGGACAGGTCAAGAAGTGGTGCCCCTGGCAGTCCCCGCCCGGTCACTGGATTGGCGGTCCGCACGGGATTCCGTGCACCTAGGCGCGAGTCTCCCTGCGACGCTGCACTAACCGGTAATCACGACCGTTAGCGCGTTGCCGCTGCGTTCCACCTGCATGCCTGCGCGTTTGGCCACCGCCGCCACCTTCGCCGCATCGTCGGGCTCGGACCTGGAGCTGACGAGTGCACGCGCCAACCGCCCCTTGTGGGCCTTGTTGAAGTGGCTCACCACGACGCGGCTTCCGTCGGGGCGTTCCGACACCACGTCGACCGTGACTGCACCGGGCACCCGCGCCAGCGCCGCGTACGCGCCGGAGCGCAGATCGACGATCAGTTCATCGAGCGCCAGCGCGGCGAGTACGGGCTCCAGGACAGGTTTCCATCGGGCCGCCAAGGACGGCCGACCGGGCAACTTCGACCCGGCCGACAACCGATAGGCGGGAACTGCGTCGTCGGCGCGCAACAACCCGAACAGCGCAGAGCCCACCGCCAGTCGCGCTCGCGCCCTCGACGCCGTTGCCCCACTGAGGGATTCGACATCCAGGGCGTCGTAGAGAACGCCGGTGTAGCGATTGATCGCGGGCATGGTGCCCGCGGTGAGCAGGGCCGCGTTGCGGTCGATCTCGGCATCTTGGGCCGCCGAGATACCCAGGGCCTTTCGGCAGGTCGGCCGATCGGCCGCCAGGGCGACGAGTTCGCCCATCAACTCCGACCGCAGCGTGCCCAACTCTGGCGAGCCCAACGTCTCGAGGCGAAGTGGCGGCCCATCGCCGCCGTCACGTTTGGTCTCCGAAGGCGGCAGCAGGACGATCACGGGCGTTGAGGTTAACGGAGTGGGGATCAGCCATGCGCAAGCAGCAGTGGCACGCGCTGCTCGGCAGACGTCAGCGATCCGTGGTGGCCGATGAGCGAGGACTCGATGGGTTCCACGGTACGGCGCACCATCGCCGCCGAATCCCGGGCGGCCGCCACCACGTCACCGATCCGCATGCGCGTCTCATCGGATACCCGTGCGCCGAACCACCCGGCCGCGATCGCCTCGTCCCGCGACACCACCCACGCACGATCCGCGAGCGTCTCCTGCCACGCGGCGAGGACCGCGTCCGCGGCACCGGCGGCGGTGTAGACGTGGCGGGCGCGGGCCTCACCTCCGATGTCGGCGACACCGTCGAGCAGCAGGGGAGAGGCGTCGAGGTCGACGACACCGGCCGCGTCGACCGCGACCATGCCGTGATCGGCGACCACGGCGAGCAGACCGCCGGGCGGCAGGGTCTCCACCACCGACGCGACCAGGCGATCGACCTGCTGCAGCTGCGCGCGCCACGCATCAGACCCCGGGCCGTACAGGTGTCCCAACAGATCGAGGTCGGCGTGATAGCCGTAGCAGAAGCCGCCATCGGCGACGACGGCGCGCACACTGGCGGCGAGGTCACCGATCGCATGAACACCGACGTAGCGGCCGCCGCGCAGGACGGCGCGGGTCAGCCCGGAGTCGGCGAACTTCGCCGCGGAGATCACGCTGACGGCAAACCCGGCCGACGCGGCCCGCTCAAATGTGGTCGGAAGCGGTTGCACCCGTTCGGGTTCGACCGTCGCCCGCAGGTCGTCTCCCCACGGGTGGGGCCGCCAGCTCAGAGCGTTGACGACACCGGTTCCGGGCAGCAGGAAGCTGTATCCGACGATGCCGTGCTCACCGGACCTGCAGCCGGTGCCGACTGCGGCAAGACCCGCCGCGGTGGTGGACGGAAACCCGACGCTGATCGTCTGCCCCCGAAGTCCGGCCAGCACAGGTGCGTCGCCGGCGTGGGCGGCCAGCAGCTCGGCGCCGAGCCCGTCGATCAGCAGCACGCAGGCGCCGGAGACGTCACCCGGGAGCGCGATCGGGCTGGAGAAACCGGGCGCACCCATCGCGGTGAGAACCGCGGGAACCACATCACTGAGGTGCGCGAGATCCGGATCAGGCGACGGCAGCGTCATGACCGGCTCCTGGCGTGCACCGTCACCGCGTAGTCGCCTCCGGTGAACGGGTCGCGATTCCAGGTGGACCACCGGGCCACGGGCTGCAGACCCGCGGCCTCGGCGAGCTCGTCGTAGCGCTGCAGCGACAACCTGTCCGGCAGGATCTGAAAGCCAGCGACCAGAATCCCGCCGTCGACCAACCGCCCCGCGGCCGCCGCGAGGACGGCCCCCTCTGAGCCCGGGTCGACGAAGATCATCACATTGCCGGCGAGCACAACCAGGTCGAAGCGCTCGTCGGTGACCGCCGCCAGATCGGCGAGATCGGCCCGCAGCCAGCGGAGTTCGGGGGCCTTGTCGCGGGCGGTCGACAGCATGGCTGGGTCAACGTCGACACCGGTGACGCGGTAACCGCGGGTCGCCAGCTCGATTGCGACCCGACCCGTCCCGCAACCCGCGTCGAGCACGCGCGTGCCGCCCGCCTCGTGCAGCAGAGCGTCGACGAGGTCAGCCTCACCGTGGATGCTGCGGCCCTGTGCGGCCAGCGCTCGCCAGCGAGCGTCGTAATCGTCGCCCCGCGGCGCGTCCGAGTTCTGCCATCGGGTGATCATCGCGCCATCCTCGCATTCAGCCGGCGAGGATCGCGTCCCCCTTTATCGACACGGTCTTGCGCTCCAGCGGCTCGACTGCCGGACCACTCACGACCGCACCCTCGAGATCGAACCGGCTGCCATGGCACGGGCAGACGATATTCGCGTCGATCACCTCCGACACATTGCATCCGCGGTGCGGGCAGACCGACGAGAAGCCGTTGAAAGTCCCTGCGGTCGGTTGGGTGAGAACGAACTCGTCGACGATGATCCCGGACCCGACGGGCACATCGGACGTCTTCGCCAGCGGGGCGTCGGCGGCCGGTGAGCCCTCGCCTCCCACTGGGGCCGAACCCGTTGACGACTCGGCGGATTTGTCGTCGGCAGTGGCGCAGCCGGCGAGTGCGGTCGCGGCAAGGCCTAGGCCCGTACCGACGATCACGGTGCGGCGAGGTTGTCGAATCTCGTCCAGCGGCATGGAGGCCTCTTTCGTCGTTTGGCTGTGAGCCGATTGTGTACCCGTGCGCGCGGGGCGGCGCCGTGTTGAAGGAAAGTGATTTCGCTGTACTGGTGCATGTCTTTTCGTCCGGGCAGGCGCTCACCCGAAGCGGCGTTTGCTGGCGAGCGCCGGTGGCGTCGGGGTCTGCCATACACAGGAATCGCACAGTGTCGCGCTCACCCAAACGACTCCGGCACGCTGCTACCCTGCGATGGCTGCCGGTTGCCTGGTCGCCCCCGAGGGGTGGACCGCCCGGTGGCGTGACGCAAGGGCGCGAACGAAAAGCTGAAGTGATACGGAAAGAGTGTTGTGCGCAGCGGTGAGATCAAGGCTTTAACCGGCCTGCGGATCGTCGCCGCGGTGTGGGTGGTGCTCTTTCACTTTCGGCCGCTGCTGGGGGAGGCCGCACCGGATTTCGCCGCTGCGCTGGCTCCGCTGCTTGACGCCGGCGCGCAAGGCGTCGACCTCTTCTTCATCCTCAGTGGATTCGTGCTGACCTGGACGTACCTGGACAGGATGGGCCGTACCTGGTCCATGCGGGCCACACTTCGGTTCCTGTGGTTGCGCCTGGCTCGGGTGTGGCCGATTTACCTCGTCACACTGCATCTCGCAGCCTTGTGGATCATCTTCACGCTCAATGTCGGCCATGTGCCATCGGAGAACGTCGACACGTTGACGGCGACGAGCTACATTCGCCAACTGTTCTTGGTCCAGCTGTGGTACCAGCCGTTCTTCGACGGGACGAGCTGGAACGGCCCTGCCTGGTCGATCAGCGCCGAGTGGCTGGCCTACCTGTTGTTCGCGGGCATCGCCCTGGTGGTGTTCCGGATGGCACGGGCGACGCGGGCGCGCGGCCTGCTGCTGCTGGCGTTCGCTGCGTCCCTGCCACCGGTGATGCTGCTTCTGGCCTCCGGCGAGTTCTACACGCCATGGAGCTGGTTGCCGCGCATCGTCATGCAGTTCACCGCAGGCGCGCTGGCATGTGCCGCTGTCCGCAAGCTCAGACCCACCGACCGCACCCGCCAGGCCGCCGGCTACGCGTCAATCGTCCTGATCGCCGTGATCGTCGGCGCGCTGTACCACTTCAGCACCCATCCGGTGGCGACGGTTCGGGATGCGGGCGGGCTCATCGACGTGTTGTTCCTGCCGCTGGTGGTGGCCCTGTCCATAGGGGCGGGCAGCCTGCCGCGGCTGCTGTCGACGCGGGTGCTGGTCTACCTCGGCCAGATCTCGTTCGCCCTCTACATGGTGCACGAACTCATCCACACGGCCTGGACCTGGGCGGCCAAGCAGTTCGAGATCACCCTCACCGGTGGCGCTGGGAAGCTCATCGTCGTGGGGCTGATCGCGGCGGCCATCGCGTTCTCGAGCCTGATGTATCACCTGGTCGAAGAGCCCGCGCGACGATGGATGCGCCGGATGGTCGACGTCAGGGAAGTTGCCGCGGACACCCGCGGCGATGAGGGGAAGGGCCCGTCGAGCGGCGGCAGACTGCATCCGGTCGACACCGCGCACGACACACGATCCGAGGCCTTGTCGGCCCGCGCCGGATGAACTGGAGGATAGCTGTGGGTCGTGTCGCCGCCGCCGTCGTGGCGCTCGTCGTCATCTCCGGTGCGTTGCTCACGCCGAGTTCGACATCGTCCCAAAACGCGCCGCCGCACCCCGTGCTGCTCACTCGGGAGTCGCCGCTCTACAGCGTGGCGGTGGTGGGTGATTCCTACACCACCGGGAGCACCGAGGGGGGCAATGGAGCGCAGGGCTGGACGGCGCTGACCTGGCAGAAGCTCGCACGCCGGGGTCAGGATGTGGATCCGAACGTCGCCGCCGAGGGGCGCGCGGGTTACGTCGTGCGCGGCTACAACGGCAACGTGTTCGGCGACCTGACACCGCGCGCCGTCACGGCCAACGACGTACTGGTCGTGTTCTTCGGGTCGCGAAACGACCAGGGGGCCGACCCGTTGGCGCTTGCCGGGATGACGCAGGATGCCTTCGCGCAGGCTCACCGCATCGCTCCGCGGGCGAACCTGCTGGTGATCGGACCGCCGTGGCCCACCGCCGACGTGCCCCAGGCAGTGCTTCAGATTCGCGACGTCCTGCGCTTCACGGCGAGCATGGCCGGCGCGACCTTCGTCGACCCGATCGCCGAGCAGTGGTTCGTTGGCCGCCCTGACCTCATCGGCGCCGACGGCGTACATCCCACCGACGCCGGACACGCCTACATGGCGGAGAGGATCGCGCCCCTCATCAGCGCGCAGTTGCCGCGCGGGGTGTGAATCGGAACCGCGGGTGTCAGCCCTGCACGGCCTTGGCGATGGCCACGCATCGGGTTACCAATGCCGGATCTGGTTCTACGGCAGTCAGCCCTACCATCGCCTCGCGTACGGCACGCACCACCACCCAGTCCCGCGCCCGCTCGTCGTCCAGACCTGCGGCGTCCACCACGGCGAAGAATCGTCGGCGGATGCCGCCGCGGGTATCACCGGCGAGGTCGTCCCACCGGTTCCAGAGCATCGGTGCGACCTCGAAGTGCGGGTCGCCGTTGATCGGGCTGGGACTGATCGACAGCCACGGCTCACGATCGGCGGCCAGGACGTTCGCATAGTGCAGGTCGCCGTGCACGAGCGTGGCACTGGTAGCGCCGTCCGAGGAGAAGTCCCGTCCGTGCGCAATGGCCTGCTCGACCAACCGGCGAGGGATGGGCGCACTGCGCGGGAGCGCGCTGAGGTCCTCGGTCCAGCTCGCGACCATGTCGGCGAGGTCGGGCAGCTGCGGCATCGCCGGCACATGGAGCCGCCCGTATAGCGACGCGACAACCTCGCATGCCTCGATGTCCCAGAGATCGTCGAGGTTCCGGTTGTGCAGCCGCTCCAGCAGCACCGCTCGCCGGTGCGGATCGGCCCGCATCAACAACACCGCACCATTGCCGCCCCAGCGGCGTAGCGCCAGGTGCTCCAGCGCGGGAGTGGTTGCGGGAAGGGCGATCTTGAGCACGGCGGGCACGCGGTCCGACGTGTGGACGGGCACCGTCACCGAACCATGGCCATGGGCTACCGGGCCGTCGACCACCAGATCCCAAGCCTCCAGGGTGTCGCTCACCAGCCTGGGTAGGTCGATCACCGCGTCATCGTCGCACCCCGCACCCGCGCGGCGGGAATGGCTGTCAGCCCTGGCACGTTGCGATGGGCATGCCCGAACCCTTTGACCCTCGTGACCTGCTGGCCGAGAGTGGCCTGGGGGTCCTGGCCACTATCAAGGCCGACGGGATGCCGCAGCTGTCGCCGGTGACGCCGTTCTACGACCGCGACGCCGACGTCGTCTACGTGTCGATGACCGAAGGGCGCGCCAAGACAGTCAACCTCCGCCGCGATCCGCGGGCCGCCCTCGAGGTCACGAGCCGTGACGGTTGGTCGTGGGCCACCGCCGAGGGCACGGTGACACTCACCGGGCCCGGCACCGACCCGCATGGTCCCGAGGTCGGGGCGTTGGTGGACTACTACCGGGCCGCGGCCGGTGAGCATCCCGACTGGGACGAGTACCGATCGGTCATGGTGTCGGACCGCAGAGTCCTGATGAGACTGGCCGTCACCCGCGTGTACGGCGAGCGGATCCGCTGAGCCCGCACCGCGCTCGCACCCCTGGATGGGTCAGCGGGGCTGCCGAGGTATCGGTGCGACGCTCAGCGGCGCACGGGTGACTGGTGTGCGGGTGACACCGATCTCGGGTTTCCCATCGGGCCGCGATGGTCTGGACCGCGGCCACTGTCCATTTCGGTTGGCCGGCGGATTGAGTTTCTCGGCCGTCGGACGCGGCGCCGGGGGAGGCGGCGGAGCGACCTCGATGGGCTCGCCCCGGCTCATCGGGGGCAGTGGGCTGGCGGGCGCGGGCTCGCCGGTTGGCGACACAGCGGGGGAGTCATCACCCGGACTCCGGAGCACACCGATGATGCCCCACGCCGCGACTGCGAGGATCAGAGCCACAGCCAACACCGGGAACAGCCGCCTGGTCTGGTACCAAGGTCGATTCCGATAGCCACCCGCCAACGCGCTGATACCTGACAGCACTGTGACATTCGGGTCACCGACTCTCGCCGAACCGAATCCGGGTGGGTAGTCCCGGTCATCGGGCGCGCGGTCGTGGGAATCGTCACGATCGCCGTCGGGGAGCGGGCGTGGTGTCATCAACGCCTCATCGGCGGCTCGCTGGATGACTCTGCGTTCCGTCATCCAACCCGTCATCGGCTCAGAGTAACCGGCTGTCGCTGAGGCGATGGCAGTCGCTGCTCGCCCATGGGCACTCGCTAAGTTGACGTTGATGAGGACGCTGATCGACTTCGCCGCGGCACCCGTGTTCGCGCTCCCCGTGACCGACGGTTCCGGGAGCGTGTTCGAGGGCGTGCTGCTGGAGGGACCACAGGGCTGGGGTGAGTTCAGTCCGCCCGACGACTGCGCCATCGGCGATCTGCATCGGTGGCTGACGGCGGCGACCGAGCCCGGCACCGTGGGTTGGCCCGACGCGGTGCGCGGCAGGGTTCCCGTTGCCATCGGCGTGCCGGCGGTCGATCCATCTCGCGCACGCCAGCTGGTGGCCGAATCCGGTTGCCGCAGTGCGGACGTCGCGGTGGGGGCGGGTGCGATTGCCGACGACATCGCCAGGCTCGAGGCCGTCCGCGACGGTCTCGGCCGGGACGGCGCCATCCGGTTGAACGCCGGCGGCGCATGGGATGTCGATACCGCGGTCTCGGCCATTGCAGTCCTGGCCAAGGCAGCTGGCGGCATCGAGTACGTCGAGCAGCCGTGCCGCAGCCTGGACGAGTTGGCCGCGGTCCGCCGACGCGTGACTGTTTCCGTCGCTGTTCCCGCATCGCGTCTGCTCACTGACACGGCACCCGTGGCACCAGCCGACGCCGCCGACGTCGCGGTGCTGGCCTGCGCCCCGCTGGGCGGTGTGCGGCGGGCGCTGCGCCAGGCCGAGCGGCTCGAGCTGCCCTGCGTGGTGACGTCCGCGGTGGAGACCAGCGTCGGACTGGCTGCGGGGCTGGCACTCGCTGGGGCGCTGGCCGAATTGCCGTACGCCTACGGGTTCGCCACCGCGGCGCGGCTCGGTGGCGACGTGGTCTCATCCAGCCGGACGCTGGTCGCCGTCGATGGCCATCTACCGGTCGCGCCGATGCCACCCGCCCCCGACGCCGACGCCCTGGCGCGCTACGCCCTCACCGATCCGACGAGGATCGCGTGGTGGCGCGAACGCGTGCGCGCTGCGCTTCTGTAGAAGCGCTTCTGTAGAACCTCAGCTGCAGTCGGTGCAGATCTGCTGGTTGCCCGACTCCGTCGCGAGACGGTTGCGGTGGTGCACCAGGAAGCAACGCGAGCACGTGAACTCATCGGCCTGCTTGGGCACGACTCGGACCGTTAGTTCCTCACCGGACAGGTCCGCACCGGGCAGGTCGAACATGTCGTCGTCGCCCTCGTCGACGTCGATAACCGCGGTGGCGGCGTCGGTCCGACGGCCAGCCAGCGCCTCCAACGATTCGTCGGCGGTGTCTTCGGTCTCGGTCTTACGTGGTGCGTCGTAATCGGTGGCCAAGGGAACGTCCTCTCGAGTGTGGAACCGGCGCCATCAGAACGTTGCGGATGGTGCCGAATGTTCCCGGGACACCTCGACTGAAACTTGACGAAGTGCGACTGGCCGTCGAACCCTACATGTTGTGCGCGATGCCGCGCCCACGGGCATTCGACGGACCGCCGTCGCGCCGTTCAGACGGGCCAAATCTCGCGGCGATAAGCGGCGTCGAAGAACATCCACTCGTAGCGCGACGTCGTCGCGAAGTGTGCTCGCGCAATCTCCTCCTCGGCGGGACTCAACGTCGATCCGATCCGATCGGTTAGAGCAAGGACCTCGGCGACGGTCGCCGCGAACTCCTCCCCGCCGTAGCTGTCTATCCAGCGTTGGTAGCGACTGTCCGTCGAACCGCTCTGGGCGAGCGCGGCGCCGACCCTGGCATAGATCCAGTAGCACGGCAGGACCGCGGCCAGACCCTCGGCGAAGCTGCCACCGTAGGCCGTGGCAAGCAAATAGCTGGTATATGCCCTGGTGGTGGGCGTGACCGGCGCCGCGTTAACTGCCGCTGAATCCAGACCGATCTCGGGTAGCAGCGAGCCGTGCAGCTCAAGTTCCACGTCGAACACCTCGGCTGCGTGCCGCGCGAACATCGCCGTGTCGGTCAGGGTGGGGGCCTTGGCGCCGACGATGGCCAGGGCGCGCGCGTAGTCCCGCAGGTAGTGCACGTCCTGGGCGACGTACTGGGCGAATGCGTCAATATCGAGAGTGCCGTCGCGCAGGCCCGTCACAAAAGGGTGCTCGAGGATTGCGGTGAAGGTCTGGTCAATCTCGTTCCAGAGCCGGGCCGACCATGCCTCATTTGTCGATTCGATCACGTGCAGCATCCTCGCACCCCGTTCATCACAACGGGGAGGCGCCCGAAAGCTCAACGGGTAAAACGTGATTGGGCTCACCATGGGATGGTCACCGTTCGGTCACGGTACGGGCAAGTTCCCACTGCCATGGGCCTTATTGACACAGGGGAGTGGCACAATTTGGGGTGCAAGTGACTGATGTGAAGATTGTGACCTCACGATGAGGCCCGACGGCACACCAGCCCGACGGCACAGCGCAGTGCCAACCGCAGATGAACGACCGCAGAAGTGGGATTGAAGAATGAGACGCATCTACGCCATCGCGCTCGGCCTGGCCGTACTCCTCGCGACGCCCGGGCTGGCCCACGCGGACAACTACGCGACGCCGGCGCAGCGCCAGCAGGCGATCGACATGGTGATCAAGCGCGCCGTCTCGCAGCAGGGCGTCCCCTTCACCTACGGCGGTGGCGACATCAACGGACCGAGCCTTCCCCCTGTCCGCGAGGAGCCGTCCGCGACGGGGCTCACCGCGAACAACCCCGATCCACTGTTCCCCAGCCTCCTCACACCTGCGGCACCGGCGGCGCCCGTCGCACCGAAGGTCGCGGGATTCGACGCCTCCGGTCTGATCGTCTACGCATTCGGTGGCGTGGGCATCAAGATGCCGCGCTCCTCGGGTGAGCAGTACAAGGTCGGCCGCAAGATCCTGCCGTCGCAGGCGCTGCCCGGTGACCTGATCTTCTACGGGCCCGAGGGCACGCAGAGCGTGACGATGTTCATCGGCAACGGGCAGATGGTCGGGGTCACCGACAAGGCTGTCACCGTCTCGCCGGTCCGCACCAACGAGATGGCGCCCTATCTGAGCCGCATCATCGAGTGGTGATGCCGGTCCCAGGACCGTCCGACCGACGTTCGGCACCCTGACCGACCGCTGTGGCATCCGACTTGGCAGACTGTCGGCATGGCACAGATCACCTTGCGCGGAAACCCCATCAACACTGTCGGAGAACTGCCCACCGTCGGATCGCCGGCACCTGGCTTCGCCCTGACCGGAACTGACCTCGGCGAGATCAGCAGCGAGCAGTACCGCGGAAAGTCGGTCGTGCTGAACATCTTCCCGTCGGTGGACACGCCGGTGTGCGCCACCAGCGTCCGCACCTTCAACGAGCGCGCCGCCGGGAATGGCGTGGCCGTGGTGTGCGTCTCGAAGGATTTGCCGTTCGCGCAGAAGCGATTCTGCGGCGCGGAGGGCATCGAGAACGTCACGACGGCATCGGCGTTCCGCGGCACCTTCGGCGAGGACTACGGCATGACGATCGCCGATGGTCCGATGGCGGGTCTACTGGGCCGGGCCGTCGTTGTCATCGGCGCGGACGGCAATGTGGCCTACGCCGAGCTCGTCCCCGAGATCGGCCAGGAGCCCAACTACGACGCGGCCATCGCTGCTGCGGGCTGACCCCATCTGCTCGAGAACGCCCCTCGGCCCGTCTTCACGGCGTCGAGGGGCGTTCTGCATTCTGAGGGCACCCGATTGGGTAGGTTCACGATGTGCCCGCTCCGATGAATCGCCAAGTGCTGCTTCGCCGTCGACCCACCGGGGCGGTCGCACCCGGGGACACTGAGATCGTCGCGTCACCGGCTCCCGAGCCGGCCGACGGCGAGGCGCTGCTGCGGACCACCTACGTGGGGATCGACGCCGCGGTACGGACCTGGCTGAACGACCAGCCCGGCTACCTCCCGCCGGTGGCACTCGGTGAGGTCATCCGAGCAGCCGGTATCGGCGAGGTCGTGGCGTCCCGCTGCGACGCCTACTCAGTCGGCGACATTGTCACGACCCTGACCGGATTCCAGGAGTACGTCATCATCCGGGATGACTTGTTCAGCACGCCGATGCCCGGGCTGACCGACCAGTTGGCGATCATGTCGGTGTATGGCCCGACCGGCGCCACGGCGTACTTCGGGATGGTCGACATCGGCAAGCCCAAGGAAGGCGAGACCGTCGTGGTCTCGGCAGCCGCGGGCGCCACGGGGTCAATCGCCGGACAGATCGCCAAGATTCACGGCGCCCGTGTGATCGGCATCGCCGGCGGGCCACAGAAGTGCCGGGCCGTCGTCGAGGACTTCGGCTTCGACGCGTGTATCGACTACCGCGAGGACGGCCTGGCCGCCAGCCTCAAACAGCACTGTCCGCGCGGCGTCGATGTCTACTTCGACAACGTCGGCGGCCCGATCCTCGATGCGGTGCTTGGCCGTCTCGCACCGCGGGCGCGTGTCGTCCTGTGCGGGGTCATCTCCAGCTATCTCACCGGCGAGCATCCCGGACCGTCGAACTATGTGAACCTGCTGGCGCGAACCGCGTCGATGCAGGGCTTCAATGCCCTCGATCAGTGGGGTCGCTTCGACGAGGCCTTCACCGCGCTACGTCAGTGGGAGCAGGACGGCCTGCTGCGGCATCGGCAGACGATCTTCGAGGGTGTCGGGTCATGCGTCGACGCACTCAACGGACTCTTCACGGGGGCCAATATCGGCAAGATGCTGGTCGCTGTCGGCGAGCCGACGATTGGCTGAAGTCGGCGAGCCGACGATTGGCTGAAGTCGGCGAGCCGACGATTGGCTGAAGTCGGCGAGCCGCGCTACAGCGCGAAGTGGTCCTCGATGGTGCCCAGCCATATCTGCGCCGCGTCGATGGCGACCTTCTCGCTGATGAACGCGTGCTGTGTACCGGTGTAGATGTCGCGGAACGCCCGCTCCAACCGGCTGCCCTCGCGGATGGAGGTGGTGCCTGCGGCGAGATGGGCCCACTCGGCGCATGCGCGGGCAACGTCCGTCGCATACACCGCAGCGGCCCGCATGTCGGCACGACCCTGCGGGGTGAGCTCGGCACCGGTCTGCACGCCGGACTCGGCCCGGCCGTAGGTGTCGAGGACGAGCAATCGCGCCGCGCGCCAACTCATCACGTGATGGGCGAGGCTCTTCTGGAATGTCGGCCGGCTCGCGAGCGCCGCCATATCCGACATTCGGTACTTGGTGGCGGCAAGTTCCTGGACATCGTCGAGCATGCTCTTGGCGACGCCCAGAGCCCACGCCGCGTGACCGGCGCCGGTCACGGCCATCATGCCCATCCGACCGACCGCTGAGGTACCGCGGAGGGGTTCGCGGGTGAACAGCTGAAACGTCCGGTACGCCGGCACGAACAGGTCCGCCACGTTGTAGTCGTAGGAGCCTGTGCCCTTGAGCCCTTGGACGTGCCAGCCGTCGGTGAAGGTGACCTCATCACGCGGCAGGACGGCGATCATCATCTCGGGGATGCCATCGGCGATCCATCGCATCTCGCCGCCTTCCATCGGCAGGAAGCCGGCCGCCACATACGCCGAGTGCGCCGTGCCGGAGCCGAAGTTCCACGCCCCGGTCAAGCGGTAGCCGCCATCGACAACCACACCTTGGCCATTCGGGGCGAACTGGCCGCCGAGGGTCACGCGATTGCCATTGCGGGTGAACACCTCCTCGAAACCAGCCTCAGGCAGATAGGTCGCCGCGGCCAGCGACGACGGCATGTTCGCAATACCTGTCCAGCCGAATGACCCGTCCTGCCAAGCCATCTCGATCCACGCCTCGATCATCTGAGCGAAGGAGGGTTCCGTGCCACCAGCGACCACCGGGTTGAACGATGTCATCAGGCCGCTCGACCACATCGCATCGACGATCGGCGTAGAGAGTGTGCGAAGACGTTCCGATGCGGCGGCCTCCGCGGCCACGACATCGCGCATCGACCTCGCGAGGTCGACTGGATAGATCTGCGGCGGCGTGGCCGTCGCGGTGGATGCGTCGGTCGTCACGTCCACATCAGAACCCGCGCGAGTGTCGGGTGTCAACGACTAACTAGACACAAAATCAATTCTGTTCACAGATTCGGCAGCGCCATATCCCAGAACGCCACCTCGTACGACAGGACCTCAGCGATGAGGTCGTCGTGACCATCCGGTGTGGCCAGAGCGCCGAGCGCCTCGACGTAGCCGGCGAATTCCGGGGTCGTCCAGTGATCGGTGAACTCGGAGAACGGCGATTCCGGGGACGCCGCAACGGTCCAGGCGAGCAGGTACACCCGTTCCAGAACCCACAGCGCGGTGATCGCCGCGTCGAAGGGTGCGTTGTCCAGCCGCACGAGCAGGTCCCGGTAGGCGAGCGTGGCGGGAAGCGCCGGTTGTTCGGTGTCGATGCCTCGCCGCGCGGATTGCACGTCGAACCAGTCCAGCTCCTCGACCAGGGCAACGCACCCACCCGCGAGCGTCGACTGGGCGGATCGTGGTGCCCGGGCGAGCAATCGCGCCTGGAAGCGCAGGAGGTCCGCGACGAAGACCGCATCCTGGGCCAGCCAGCGGTCGAACGCTGAGTCCGTGATCGTGCCCTCGCGCACGGAGTCGAGGAACACATGGTTGGTTGCGGCAGTCCAAAGGGGTTCGAGCACGCAGGCGACGATAGCCGCGTGCGTCGCCCAACTGGCTGGCACGTCTACTTGCGGGCCAGAAGCCAGGCTTCTCCGTCGCCTTCGCCTGCGGCGATCGGTTCGAGGATGCCGAACGCTGCGTTCAACTCGCCGGCCTTGACCCGGAATGGGCCGGGGGAGGCGCCCACCTCGCTGAGCGCGCTGATAGCCAGCACTCCACCGGGAGCGAGCCTCGCGACGATGTCGCTGTCCAGTCGGGAGTCGCGAAACCTGTGACACAGCACGACGTCCGCGGGCGGCCCGGCGGGCAGACCGGCATCGAGGTCGACGGCCACGAAACGGCAGCGTTGCATCACACCGCTGGCCAACGCCAGTTCACCGGCCTGGGCCACTGCCACGGCGGAGACGTCGAAGCCCGACACCGTCATGCCGCGTCGGGCGAACCACACCGCGGCCGCCCCGCGACCACATGCGAGATCGATAGCGTGTCCCGCGGTCGGGAACACGTCGGCGAACGGCTCGAACACCGGGGGTAGTGACACGTCGTCGAGTGGCACCGGTCCACGATCTGCGTACCGCTCGTCCCAGCGCAGACGATCTTGATCGGACACGTGCGTCAGCGTAAACCGCGGCAGGCCAACCCCTATCCTGGGTCGAGTGGACGAACGAGACCTGCGGGTAGGGGATGCGGATCGCGAGCGCGTGGTCGAGATGCTGCACCGCGCCGTCGGCGAGGGCATGATCACCCTGGACGAGTTCAGCTCCCGCATGGACGCCGCACTGGCCGCGCGGACGAGGGGCGAGTTGAGCGAGGTCGTGGCCGACCTACCCGGTTCGCATGTCGCCACCGACCCCCGCCAATTCTCGTTGCCCTCGGCGACCGCGGCACTTCCGATCAAGGTGACCATGTCCTCGATTCACCGGTCGGGGAACTGGCGGGTGCCCGAGCGGCTGGCGCTCAAGACGCGGTTCTCCGACGTGAAACTCGATCTCACGCAGGCCGATGTCCGTACCCCGGTCATCACGGTCGACGTCGACGACATGTGCAGCAGCACCGAGATCGTGGTGCCCGACGACTTCACGGTGGACATCAACGACCTGAGGTGCCTGGGCAGCAGCGCCCATTCCCGTGCCAACACCGCACCGCCCGCCGGCCGGGTGCATGTCGTGCTGCGCGGCCACGTCAGGTTCGGCTCGCTGACCGTGAAGCACCCCTTCGGTAGTCGGCTCCGCAGACTGTGGGGATGACGCGAACCGCGTTACGAGCTCACTGACGTCAGGACGCCGTCGACGACGAGATCGCGCAGTGCCCTCCGGTTGAGCTTGCCGCTCTGCAGCGTCGGAATCTGGTCACTGGCCGCGATCGCCCATCGCGTGGGCACCTTGTACGCCGAGAGTTGCTCGCGCGCACGTGACGCGAGGGATGCCACGTCGAGTTCCGTGTCAGCAGGCACGATCACGGCGCAGACCTCCTCACCGCGCACTGGATCCTCGATGCCCACGACGATGCACTGCGTCACGTCGGCGAAGTCGGCGATCACGGCCTCGACCTCCAACGGTGACACGTTCGCACCGCCTGCCTTGATCAGTTCGCTTGTGCGCCCGACGTAGAACAGGCGCGGGTCACCGTCGTTGCGGTAGACCAGATCGCCGGTGTGATACCAACCGTCCTCGTCGAAGGTCTCCCACCGCTCCCGCTTGTTGTAACCGACCATCACACCGACTCCGCGGATGCGAAGCTCACCGACGACGCCCGAATCCACCGGTGTTCCGTCATCGCCGATGATCGCGATATCGGTATGAGCGAAGCCGCCTGCGGTCTCGGACATGGTGCGGTGCACGGGATATCCGTCCGGGACGTCGGTCATAGCGATGTCCAACGGGCCCTCGCGCAGCAGCGGCGCACTGCTCAGATCGCGACGGCCGAATGTCGAATGCTCACGCAGTCGCTGGGTGAACGCCGGCCAACCCACGACCCCGGTGACCCGCTCCCTCTCAACCATGTCAAGCGCTGTCTCGGCATCCAGCCGCGGCAGGACCAGGACCGTGGTGGGCTCGTGCAGCGCGCCCGTCACCGCGAGGAGCCCGCCGACCCAGAAGAACGGCATCGCGCACAGCACCCGGGTGGCGCCGTCCCATCCGGTGACGACACGAACCGCTGCGGGCCAGGTCGCGGTCTGCCTGACCAGGGTGCCGTGGGTGTGAATGACGCCCTTCGGGTCCGCGGCGGATCCGGAGGTGTGCACCATGACCGCGAGATCGGCAGCGGAGACCTCTGCCTCGACCGCGGCCAGCACCGCAGGAGGCACGGAGGCGGTGGCCGCCTCGTCATACCGGGTGGCCCAGCGCCGGTCAGTGTCGCCGGTGATCGCGATGCGACGCAGGTAGGGCGCAGTGCCCAGGACCAGAGCCCCGGTCTGCTGATCAACGAGCCCGGGCAGCGCTGCCTCGAGCCGCTCGGCGACATCGACCGTGAGCACGCGATCAGGCGCAACGAGCAGACCGATGTCGGCGAGCCTGACCACCTTGGCGAGCTCGGCGGGTGTGTACATCGTGCTCAGCGGCACGGCCAGCGCCCCTATCCGCGATGCGGCAAGCCACCAGATCACCCAGTCGACACCGTTCGCGAAGAACAGCCCCACCCTGGTGCCCTTGCCGACGCCCTCGCGCAGCAGCCACCGCGCGGCCACGGCCGAACGCTGTTCGGCCTCTTGGTAGGTGAGCCGTTCATCGGGGGTTATCAGGTAGGTGTGCCCGCCGAACTCACGCGCACTGTGCTCGAGGAGCGCCGGGATGGTGGTCGGTGTCGTGGTCGTCGTTGGCGACGGCGTCACTACCGCAGCACCACCCACACGGCGGCGTAGTGGCAGACCGCGGCCACTGCGGTGAACGCGTGGAAGAACTCGTGATAGCCGAACGTCTGGGGCCAGGGGTTGGGCCATCGAAAGCCGTAGAACACCGCGCCAACGTTATAGAGCACGCCACCGGCCACCAGCAATACCACCGCCACCAGGCCGCCGCCGTCCTTGAGCGATCCGGCGAACCCGATCGCCGCCCACCCCAGCAGCAGGTAGAGGGGGACACCGACCCACCGCGGCGCGGATGGCCAGAGCATCTTCAACGCGACACCGGCCGCAGCGCCGGTCCACACCAGGATCAGCAGGTCGGTGCCGGTGTGGTGCGGCATGGCCAACAGTGCGAACGGGGTGTAGCTGCCCGCTATGAAGACGAAGATCAGCGAGTGATCGAGGCGCATCATCCATTTCTCGGTGATCGGGGAGATCCAATCCACGCGGTGATAGATGGCGCTGACACTGAACATGGCGATGATGGCCACGGCGTAGATGAGGGTCGCCCACCCGGCCCGCGATGAGACATTGACGGCCGCGACCGCGACCAGCGCCGCACCTGCAACGACGGCCAGCACGGCGACCACCAGGTGGATCCAGCCACGGGCTCGAGGCTTGTCGAGGAGGTTCGTGATGGAGTCGGCCAGGATCTGCGGAAGATCCTCACCTGTCGCGGGGCGATCGGAGGTCACGGTCGTCGTATCGCTGCTCTGCGAGTGCTCAAGACGGTCTCCGCTCCTCGCGTATGACCTGGTGGTGGGTACCGCGATAGCCGTCCAAAGACTACCGTCGCACGCCCCCGACAGGCGGTCGATATCGCTGATTGCGAGTCACATGCGCCCCACCGGCCCCAAGGGGAGGGTTCGTTCGGCGGCGGATGCGTCGAAACAGTGCGCGACACGCCGTAGTGCATGCACGACGTGTGATGCCTGCCGCACCGAATCGGGCACCCGGACATGAGGAGGTGAAAGGTCCCGCTGCGCTGTCCGAGTGCCGTGTTCGAGCTCCTGCGAGGGGACTGCGTTGCAGGCTCAGCGGCCGCTCCACGACGGACCATGCCGAAACCCATATTCGGCTAACTGTTGGGACGGCGACGAAAAGCCGGTAGAGTAACTCCACATCGACGGTATTTCGTCGCACGACTGATCTAGTCGTGACGTCGTCGATTTGAGGATTGGCCGGTTTGCGGTCGGGCAGGAGCGCCGCACTTGTGACGGTCTTCGCTCACTCACTTCGTACGAGTCTCGTGATCCCAATCCGAATTGGTGATCGCACCTAGTCCAATACCGTCCCCCCAGATCTGGATGCACATCAGTTGCATTCATTGTTAGAAGAAGAAGGAAGTAAGAGCATGGCAGAAGGAACCGTCAAGTGGTTCAACAGCGAGAAGGGCTTCGGCTTCATCTCGCCTGACGGCGGCGCGGCAGATGTGTTCGTTCACTACTCCGAGATCCAGTCGGGCGGATTCCGCACGCTGGAGGAGAATCAGCGCGTGAAGTTCGACATCACGCAGGGTGCGAAGGGTCCCCAGGCGGTCGGCGTCACCGCCCTCTAGACCTTCCCTCCGGACAACCCCCGAGCTGATCGGTATGCGCGCTGCAACCCAGTGCCATTCCTGATCAGTCCGGGGGTTTCCTGCTTTTCACCCCCTGTACGGCGGCTCGCGCGTCAATGAACGACGCCGTCTGCGGGGCGGCAATCCGATGGGCGACAGTCCAATTCGGATTTGGGCCGGTCTAGGCCAGCCCATCGATGGGTAGTCTCGTTGCGTCCGCCTCCAGTTCGGCGAAAGTCGTCTGCAACAGCGTTATCGAGTCGTTGACCGCGCCGACGTTCGTATCGTCAAGCGAGACACCGACAGTGCGCGCCGTTGCCGACAACTCCAACAGCCCCGCGTACACGGTGGCCACCTCGTCCACTGTGGCGGTGAGTCCGGCGAGTAGAGCGGCGCGCCGCGACCTCAGCCGGTCGACGGTGTTCCTGATCGACTCCGTCGCGTGCTCGCCGTGACCAGAGACCTTGCAGGCGGCCATAATCGTGTCGTCCAACGCGTCCACTGCCGCTGCCACCGCCAGCACCGACGGCCGGGCGGTGTCAGCGGCTGCCACTGCGTCCGCGGTCCTCGTCTGCACCGCAATCGGTAGCGTCGCCGTCTGCATGGACCTCAATGAGCTCACGTGTCCGTCGAGAAGGTGGATCAACGCCTGCTGCGGCGTCCCCGGCGGCGGCGACGTTGGCCTCTGACTCCTTGACCGAGTGAGGGCATCGACCGCGGCCGCTGTCACCAACATCGCAGCGGCCGTGCTCACCGAGATCGGGATCGGGGCGCCCAACGCCCACGCCGTGCCGCCACCGAACGCAGACAGCAGCAGCAGCCACGGGTCGCACGCAGTCGTCAGCAGCCGCGCTCCACAACGAGTGCTCATCATCAGAAGTTCGACAGAACGTTGGTGAAGACCTCGTCGATCGTCAGCGGGTCGGTCGCGTCATACGCGGCGGCGCGCGAGGCATCTGAGATCTGCCTGGCGGTGCCCAGGTCGGCGTCCTCGCCGTAAGCGATCGTGAAGACGCGGACACCACCCTCCAGGGCCCGCTCACCCAACTGTCGGACCAGACCGGCGAGATCGTCGTCCTCCGGATACTCGTTCTGACCATCGGTCATCACCACGACAGCGTTGATCACGTCATCGCGCGCGCCGAGACTCACTGCCTGCGACGCCTTCCTGGTGACGGCATAGAGCGGAGTACCGCCCGCCGGGACGAGCTGTTGTATGCGCGCGATCATCGACTGCCGTTGCGGACCGAGCGGGGCGAGCGGCAATTGCTCCCAGAACACCTGCCCCTGGGCCGGAGCCGGAAATGTCCACAACCCGACCTCGTCGGTATCGGAGAGCTGTGCGAGGCCGTTGACGGCTGCGGTCTGAGCCAGCTCCAGACGACTCCGCCCAGTGCCGGCGGAGCCAGCCATCGACCCGGACACGTCAAGTACCAACAAGACTCGCGCGGGCTTGCGCAGGTCTGTCCAGTCCGCGCGCACAGCCGCCAAGACGGGCGGGCTCGGCGGCGACAGGACGACGCCCACATCCTCGGCGAAGAAGTCGCAGTCGCTGATGACAATGCCGGTCCGGCCATCGAATGTACGGAAGCCATTGTCGGTGAACAACTCCTGCTGTGCCGGCTCACGTAGGTAGTCCAAGAAATCCCGGGCGCCGGACTGCTTGCCCAACTCCGACCACGGTGCCTCAAGGACTGCGAAGGGGCTGTCGCTGTTGAGCGTTCCCTCTTTCGGGTAGATCGCGACCAAGGGCACTCGCGGCGCGGCGTGTCGTCCCAGCGTCTGAAGGTCGCCAGTGGGATTCCCCGCGTTGTAGTCCACGATGGACTTCTCCTCGACGGCCACAGCGCTGACGTAGCCGAGAGCGGCGCCGGCGTCGTCGGCCCGCTGTAGATTCGTGAGGAACGTGAGCGCGGTGTCACCGTAGTGCGCGACCGACTTCTCGACTCCGGCAACGAAATCACGAACGCGCGGATCCCGCAGCGTGTCCAGGGTCAGGTCGCTGGATGTTCCGGTGGCCGCGACGAAAGCGCCGACGATCGCGGACAGCCCCGATGTGGACACGTTGGGGTTGGTCTTGCCCAACTTGAAGGCACCCCACTCGGGGTGCCCCTTGGACGCCCAACCGGCCGGGTGATTCGCGAGTGCAAGCAGGTCAGACCAGCCGATGGCAGCTTCGGGCCAGCCCAGCGCCCTCGCCTTCGGTTCGGGCATCGCGAGGACGATCGGCGTGGACACCACCGACGCGTTGTCATCGGCCAGGATGTCAGGCCGGTCCGAAGCGGCGCGGTCGTGACGCAAAAGTTGCAGCCAGGTGGATGCCGCGGGTGACCAGGCATCGGGTGCGGACCCCCATGCCGGATCCCAGCTCGCATCGGTGAGGCGCTTCTCGGCGACACCGGAAGCCATTGCGCTGATCGCGATTCCGTAGCAGGCGCCGTTCACCGTGCGGTCGGATTTGTTGTATCGATCGGCGACCTCGGCCATCAGGTCGGACTTCTCGACGGAGGCTGCGACGACCACCGTGGGACATCCCTCCCGCGGCGTGTCCGTATCGGGCCGGTTCAGCCAGTGCACCCCGCCGATGACCAACGCTCCCGCGACGGCCGCGGCGAGTAGTGCCCTTCCGTTCGTACTCATGATGAGCCCTCCACCACTCAGCGTGCGGACAACCGTGCTGTCAGTCCTCATGGTCGCGCGGGCCATCTCCGGGAGGGAATGGGAGCACGGACTCGGCGTGGATTCCCTTGCACGATTCACAGGTTCGGTGCTCTAGCGGGGATGCACCATCACCCGTGAAGTCGACGGTAGGCGCGCACCGCGCCCGGATGCAGCGGAATCAGGCCGGTCTGGACCATCGACGGCGGGTCCAGGTACTGCAGGCCGCGCACGTGGGGTGGAACCAGTTGCGCTGCATCATTGGCGATTACGTCCACGACGGTGCCGACGAGGTCCGCTGAGATGTCCTGCCGGCACAGCAGCAGATTCGGCACACCGATGGAGCGAAGACCGGGTGGCACGTAGGCACCGCTCGGTACGGTGCGGACAAGGTAGGGGTAGCCGGAGAGCTGGCTCATCGGTGCCGCGAGCCGGCCGATGTCCAGCATCCGCAGTGGCACTTGTGCATCCAGATCGGCGATGGCCGGTGTCGGCACACCGCCGGACCACACGAGGGCGTTCACACCGCCGTCCGCCAGCCGAGCCAGTCCCTCTCTCAGGCGGTACCTCTCGGTCGCCACCCGGCCGCGAAGTCCCGAGGCCTCGAGCATCACCTCACTGGTTGCCGCCGCACCCGACCCGCCCGGGCCTATGGATATCGCTCGGCCTGCAAGGTCGGCGAGCTCGTCAAACTCAGCGGAGTCCCGCACGATCACCTGGAGATAGTTCTCGTACACCCGGGCGACTGCCTGCGGCGCACTGTCGGTGGGGCCCGTGGCCCGGTCCCGCTCGGCGACGTCAGCAAGTACTAGCCCGAAATCCACGTCCCCCGAACGCAGGCGGACGAGATTGTCGACGCTGCCCTCGGTTGACATGACGTCGACGCCGATGTCTCGATCACGGCTTCCGAGCTGCTTCGCCAGAAGTTCCGCGAACGCCAAATACAGCCCACCTCGCTCGCCGGCGGCCAGACGCACTCGTCCGGGGGGTTCGCGGTCCGCGCAGCCCACGGCCAGCGCCGCCGTCGCGGCGATGAATGCGCGGCGACTCAGCGCGATCCGCCGACTGCCCGTCACGTCGGGGTACTCGTCGTGGGCAGCCGATAGCGGATCAGGAGACCACCCTCGGGTGCCCGCTCCACTGCGGTCGCCCCACCGTGGCCTGTCGTGATCTCACCGGCGATGGCCAGCCCGAGGCCGGTACCGGAGCGGTCGTCTCGACCTCGCCAGAATCGCCCGGCGGCACGGGACAGGTCCTCGTCGGGAAGACCGGCACCGTCGTCGCTGACGATCAGGTCGACCATATCGTCGGTGCACTCGGTCGAGGCTGTGATCGTGGTATCCGGTCCGGCGTACCGAATGGCGTTGTCCAGTGCGACGTCTAGCAACTGCTCTACGTCGTGCCGAGCCAGTGGCACCGCCAGGCCGGGACGATCCGAGACGAAGCGCAGCCGCTGGTTCTGCTGGTCGGCGACGGGCCGCCAGAACGCGATGCGTTCGGTGACGACCTCCTCGAGGTCGGTCGAACTCGCGGCGGTGGGGGACAGGCCCGCCATCCGACTACCGCTGACCTCCTCCGCGCGGGCCAGCCGCAGCAGCTGTTGCAGGAGATTCTCCAGGCGGTCGAGCTCGGCGGTCATCGACACATAGGTCGGCCGTCCCGCCTCGGCCACGTGGTCCTCGAGGTTGTCGGCGCGCAGTCGCACGGCTGCCAACGGATTGCGAAGTTGATGTGACGCATCGGCGACGAGGCGCCGTTGGCGATCGAGCGAGCCCCGAACGACCTGTGCCATGGTGTTGAACGCCGAGCTGAAGTGACGAAGTTCGGGTGGACCCGCGACATCGGCGGGTGGTCCGGCGACCCCCTCGGTCATGTCGGCGACCGCGCGCTCGAGGCCGTTGACCGGGCGCAGCACCCACCGCGTGAGGGCACGTGCGACCAGGAGAGCCAGTATCAGGAGAGCCAGGCAGCCGACCGCCACCCACATCCAGCCGATGGCGATACCGCGTGCCGCGATCGACGTGTCGACGGCGATCACCACGGCACCGGCCAGCTCCCCTTCGCGTCGCACACCGGCGGCCACTGGAACCTCACGGCGGTCCCACGGCCAGATCCGCGTCCACCGCACGTCGGGTGCGTCGACGAGGGCTCGTTCGGCCGCATCCGCGACTGCGGGATCCTCGACGCTCAGACCACCGGCGGCCAGGGGGCGACCATCGGAATCGACGACGAGGATGCCCTCCCCGTATACGTCGTGATAGCGCTCGACCAGTCGATGCAGGGGAGTGTCGGGCATGGCCGCGGAGGCCGCCAGCGCGGCAAGCTGGCGACCCCGTTCCTCAGCGAGTGCGGCGGTTCGCCGGTCGGCCAGGCTCAGCGCGAGGGGGACCGCAAGGGCGGCGATGGTGAGAAGGGACAGGACTACGAGCACCACCCGAACTCGCAGACCCATATCAGGAGTCCAACCGAAAACCGAAGCCGCGCACGGTCTGTAGCGGCAGACCGGCGAGCTTTGCTCTTATCTGTCCGATGAAGAAGTCCAACGATCTGGACCGGCCGACGACGGCGGTGCCCCACACCTCCAGCATGAGGTCCTCGCGGCTGACCGCCTCACCCTGGCGGGAGGCCAGGGTGGCCAGGATCTGGAACTCGGTCTTGGTCAGCGCCTCGAGTCTTCCCTCGAGTGTGACTTCATGACGGTCACGGTAGATCGTGACGGGGCCCGCCACGACGGGGCTGATTGGGGTTGGGCTGTCGCTGCCGACACGGCGGAGACGTCTCATGACGGCGTGGATTCGCGCCAGCAGCACGGCTTTGCGCACGGGCTTGACCAGATAGTCGTCAGCTCCAGCGCGAAGCCCCAGCACCACGGCGCCGTCGCTGTCTCGGGCGGTCATGATGATCACCGGCACCGTCGACGCACGCCGCAGCGTTCGGAGTACGTCTAGGCCGTCCATATCCGGCAACCCAAGATCCAACAGGACCAGATCGCAGCCCTTGACACGATGCAGCGCATCAGCGCCACGACTTGCGTGGACGACGGTGGCGCCGGTCTGACCGAGAAGCTCGGCCAGCGCCGACGCCACCCCCTCATCGTCTTCCACGAGCAGAACCCGCATGGTGGTGATGCTACGAAGCGCTACCCGAAACCTGCACGATATTGGCGGGTTCGGGGTCGACGGCATGAAGTTCGCGTTCCTCGCGCTCCAAGTGCGAGCGCGACGAGGATTCGCCCATGAACAGGTAGACCAACAGCGAGACCAAACCCGCGCCCGCCACGTAGAAGAAGAACCAGTTCTCGTGCCCGATGCTCTTGAGTCCCAGGGCGATGTACTCGGTGGTGCCGCCGAAGATCGCAACGGTGAGTGCATACGGTAGTCCGACGCCGAGCGCTCGAATACGGGCGGGGAAGAGTTCGGCCTTCACCACGGCGTTGATCGACGTGTAGCCCGACACTATGAGCAGGCCCAGGAGCATGAGGCAGAACGCAGTGAGCGCGGAGTCGGCCCGAGACACCGCCGTGAGCAGTGGGACGGTGAAAAGGGTTGCGCCACAGCCGAAGGCAATGAGCAGCGGGCGGCGGCCGATTCGGTCCGAGAGTGCACCGAAAAGCGGTTGAATGACGACGAAGAGGACGAGTGCCACGAAGTTGATCCAGGTCACCTGTTCCTTGGGCAGGCCCGTCGTGTTGATCATGAACTTCTGCATGTAGGTCGTGAATGTGTAGAACGCGATGGTGCCGCCGAGGGTCAGACCGACGACGGTCAGGCACTCTCGGGGGTAGGACAGCAAGACCCGGAGGCTGCCTCGCTCGGTGGTCTCGGCGCTCTCACTGACTGCCAGCTCGAAGTTCGCCGACTCGTCCATCGTGCGTCGCAGCCACATCACGGTCACGGCGGCCACCGCGCCGATGACGAAAGCGATCCGCCAACCCCAGCCGTGCATCTGTTCCGGCGTGAGGATCTGCTGCAGCACGATCTGCACGCCGAGAGCGAGCAGTTGACCGCTCGTCAGCGTCACGTACTGAAACGAGGAGTAGAAGCCGCGGCGGTGGGGCGTGGCCACTTCGCTCAGGTACGTCGCCGACGTGCCGTACTCGCCTCCAAGTGACAATCCCTGCAGCAGGCGCGCTGCGACCAACAGGATCGGCGCCAGCGCCCCGATCTGCTCGTATCCGGGCAGCACAGCGATGCCGAGCGAGCCGGCACCCATCATGGTGACCGATAGGGTCAACGCGGCGCGGCGCCCGAAACGGTCGGCGTAGCGGCCGAACACCCAACCACCCAGCGGTCGGATCAGGAATCCGACTGCAAAGATCCCCGCGGTGTTCAGCAGCTGCGCCGTCGGATTGCCCGAGGGGAAGAACACGCTGGCGAAGTAGATGCTGAACGCCGCGTAGACGTACCAGTCGTACCACTCGATCAAGTTGCCCAGTGATCCGCGGATCACGTTGCCTGCGACCGACCTTCCGCTGGGCGCCTCGCCCATTTCCTGTTGTTGCGACACCATGTCCTGGCCCTCTCATTTCCGGTAGGTGTCGACCATCGTGTGAGGGCGGCCACAGCCGGAGAAGGGGAGAGGTCGCAACAGCGCCCTTTCCTCGCACAATTCACAGATTCGGGGCTGAACTACCTCACGTCAGCCGCAGGTGTTGGGTCGCGAATGTCGCTGCCTGGTCGGCCATTCCATTGACCGCGTACAGGGTGTGCAGGGCACTGTCGCCGCCGTTCGGCGAGCAGATCGGGTCTGCGGGTATACAGAGGTCGAGCGCCTTGCCCGCGTACTCGCTGCCGATCGTGATGGGCGGTGCACTGCGGTCGATCATGTTCATGAACCCGGTCGACGGTTTTCCGAAGAGCGTGACAGCGGCGACGTGACCGGCCACCGACTCCGGCATCGGGCCGGTGATCCCGGGTGGCAACTTGTAGTCGGCAGGCACCGAATCGGTGGTGATGTAGGCGATGACGGCGGCGCCCTGGGAGTAGCCGCTGAGCACCATCTTCGTATCGGGGCACTTTGCCGCCACGTCTTGCACCTTGTTGGTGGCATCGATGACACCGTCGGCGGCTCGGGCGAAGTCGAGAGAAGCGGGGTAGTTGACGGGGTACACGTCAACGGACTTGTCGGGCAGCTTCCCGCGCAGTGCGTCCACGAACGCCTGTCCGGTGAGTCCGACACCGGGCGGCTCGAAGGTGCCGCGTGCGTACACGACCTGGACGTCGGGGCATGGCGCGGCTGCCGCCACCGGGGCGTAGACGAACGGGTGTACCACCGCTGTCAGGACCGCCACGGCTGCGACGAGCAGGAGGGGGATCCCGCGTTGTGCGCGTTTGGTGCGGGACGGGTGGCGATCCGCTGACGTGTGTCCAGCTGTGCCGTTGCCCATGGTTCGGCTCCTCGACGTCCAGAGCGGGCTTGTTTAGTGCCCCTTAGCAGTTCGGGGCGTGGGTTTCCCGGATCGGCTTCATCGAAACATCTCGCCGGGCGGTTTTCCGCACATCGCCGGACGTCCGTCGAGGATTCGTGGCGGAGTCAAACAACCGAGGAGGTCGTGGAGTTTGCCCGTGCGCGAGGGACGATCGATGAGAAAGGAGGACGAAACTCCTTCCACCTTCAACATATAGCGCAGTGGGGGGCTTGCGGCAAGACCCGGGTGGTGCCGCAGAATCGCTGGCCGAACCCACAGACGCATGTAAGTGAGGGCCACGAAATGAGTGTGATGTCGACGAGCGCCTTCGCCCTTCCCGGTCGACTTACCGCGAAGGCCGACCCGACACTGATCGCCGACGACGAGCGGCACTTTGCGGCCATCGCACAGTGCCTCGAGAAGTCCATCGCGGACGTTACCGCCCGCCTCGATGCCCTGCACAGGTCGCCCGGCGGCGTGGATCGGGCGGCGATGGAGCGCGACATGGAGATTCACCGGTTGGCGCACCGCCGTCCTCGATGACTGGCTCGCCTCGCATGACGACGGAACCGCCTGTGTCATCGGTCATCCGACGTTCGAGCCGACATCCCGCGTCCAGTCCCTGCCGCCCGAGTTGGCGAAGGGGCTCGAGTTCGATCTCGTCATCCTCGTCGATCCCGAGGCGTTCGGCAGCGGTGTCGAAGGCGCGGTCGACCGCTACGTGGCGATGACCCGAGCGACGCAGCGACTCGTGATCCTCACACCTACCTGATGCGGCCGAATCGCGAGGTCAGCCGACCGACTCCCGGAAGGAGACGCCCTTCTGCGCGGCACCGACCGTGTCCTCGATGTCAAGGACCGGATAGAGCTGGTACTCGACATATGGACCGAACTGGCTGGTGGTCTCCGCGATCTCCGCGGGATCGTCGGTCTCGACGACGGCGAATGTTCCGCCACCGTCGAGTCTGCCGAGGAACTGATGGAAGGTCGTGCCCTTGGGCGGTGACCACTTGGAGTACAGCTCAAGCATGCGCTTGACGGTTGCGTCGTTCTCGGATGCCGAACCGCCCATCCTGAAGTTCATCGCAACGACATATTTCATTTCGCTCCTCCTCCACTTCGGCGCAGAGCCCCCCGCGGAGCGCGGTGTCCGCGCATCAAGATCGAATCATCCTCTTGTGGTGCGGTTTCAACGAACAGAACTTCGTACGCGCGGCACGAGTGGTTGTCGTTGAAACGATCGCAGGGGACAGATTTGGTTGCTGCCGACTACTGGCGCTATGCCAAATTCGTGCCGGAGCGAGCGCCGACCCAGGGCTGCTCGTTTCTGTCGCGCCGCTGGGCTTCCTCGGCGCGATCCCTGTCCCACTGTTCAGCGAAGCTCAGGCCGGGGCGACGGCGAGCTAGTCGGTTCATCACGCGGCTGAGCCGCTCCGGCGCTGCGACGGGCTCCCACTGCGGCAGGGCACTGCTCAGCGCAAACAGCGTCTTGAGGACGACGAAGGCTCCGAACAGCGCCGTCGGCGCGCCGGTGAGCGCGATGCCGAGGAAGCCGACGAGAAGGACGAGATGCACGAGCACTATGCGGCTGGTGCCTCGATTGGCTAGCTGTTCGATGTCGAGGAATGACCGTTGCCGAAGGCTGAACAGATCGACGACGAAATCGATGGCGAGCAGAATCAGTACGCTGAGGCAGCCGGATCCCACACTGTGCCAGTCGATGTCAACGATCGGCCGTGTTCCGGCGCGGTTGAGTACCAGCACCATGGCGCCGAGAACCGCTCCATGGGCAACGCAGAAGGCGGTGGTGGTGATGACGAAGCCCTTGACGAAGGACGGGTAGGAGTTGCGTCGATCCGTACTTGGTGCCGCGTACCTGAAGTGTCCGCGGCGAGGATTCCAGTGCTGGTGAACGAGGATCCGGGCGGCGATGAACAGGCACACCGCGGCGGTTTCGAACCAGTAGACGACAAGCGTTGTGCCAGCCGACCAATCCCTGACGAACCACCCGGCCGCCGGTACGGCGATGACGGCCAGCCACGTCACGAGGTGAATGATCCGAGTCACGGCGGGGCCAACCCAGACCTGGCCTGCGCTTCGATCGCGCCGCCCAGCCACCTGCGCAGATACCGTCGCAGGTCGTCCTGGGAGCGAGTCGGGTCGTTTGGCGCCACCACGAACGACAGCATGGTGCGCAAGGTGAACTCAACCAGTTCGCGCAGACTGACGTCGTCGTAGCCGTGGGCCTGCCAGTCGACGTCGAACCTGTTGATCATGCGCATACCGAATGTGCGCGCCTCGTCGGAAGCGAGGTTCTCAACGAAATTCTGAGTGAAGGTTCCCGTAATCAGAATGCCGAAACCTGGTGTGTTCCTGATTGTCTCGAGCGAGTAGATCGTTCCCTCGGTCATTGCCACAGCCGGGTCCGCGATCCCGCGGACATGCTCCTCAAGTCGATCGAGAAAACCGTCCACCAGCGAGACCGCTGCCGCGTGCATCAATGCCTCAGCAGTCGGAAAGTACCGATAGACGGTCTGACGGATGACGCCCAGCGAGGATGCGACGTCGGCGATGGTGATGGCGGAACCGGTTTCGGCGATCAGCGCAACCGCGGCGGAGACGACACGTTCCGCGGCCTCGTCGTCGCTACTGGGCGGATGCCCACCCCATCCACGCCTGCGTGCCATGTCCGATCCTCGGCCGACGCTGTCTAAGTGAACATTCCGGCGCCACGCCGGCAGCGACGAGACCATAGCACGACACCCCCGCTGGCCTGGGAAAAGGACGGCCGACGCGTGTCTTGACGCCGCATCCCGGCCTACTTATCATACAATCACACGGGTATACGTATGGTTGTATGTTCAAGGAAACGCGCTGCGGGGGATCAGCCGAGCGCCCAAGTCACGAGGTGCCAGCTGATGACAGATCTTCAAGTACGCAAGATGCGCTTTGGCTTCGCCGATTACGACGTGCCGTTCCTGTGGAACGAGGCCAATCCCGCGTTCTCGTGCATGGCCAACGCGGTCTCGTTCCTGGCCGTCGCATTCGAGAAGATGATCGGGGCGATGATCCCCGAGGCGATGCCGCTGATCACCGACCCGGCGGTCGCCGAGGAGGCCGATGCCTTCGTGCGGCAAGAGGGTCAGCACTCGATGGCTCATCGCCAACACGTGAAGGGGCTGATCAAAAGCCATCCGGCGCTGAAGGAAACGCTCGACGAGGTCATCGCGGCATTCGACGATCTGACGGCGAACACGTCGCTGGCCTACCGACTGGCATACACAGCCGACCTCGAGGCGACGTTCACACCGGTGTTCAAGCTGATGCTCGACAACGACGACACGCTGTTCGCCCCGGGCGACGATCGGGTGGCGTCACTGTTTCTGTGGCACTTCGTCGAGGAGGTCGAGCATAGAAGCTCCGCGCTCATCATCTACGACCACGTGGTGGCCGACCCGATCTATCGAGTCCGGGTTGCCCCGGCGATCTTCAAACACGTGATGGCCGTCGTGCGCATGGCCGCGGAGGGATTCAACAAGCACATCGCGGTGGAGGAACGCCGAGTCGACGCACTTTCGACGTTCGTCACCCACCGGTACAAACAAGAGATCCGTCGGCGGCTCCCGTTCGGCACCAAGACCGACAACGGGCCCGTGCAGAACGCCTTCGCGCATCTGCCTGCCGGCCAGCAGCTGCGGGCACTGGCAGGCATCGTGCGCAGCCAGATGCCGAACCACAAACCCGCACACGAAAAGCTGCCAGCGCTGGCCGGGGAGTGGTTCGATCGCTACGACGCCGGCTACGACGTGACGAACTGGTACACCGCCGCAGCGTTGAGGGATGCCGATGTCTGATCTGTGCGCGCCGACGTTCGAGCAACTCGCGAGAGCGCTCGGATTCTCCTGCGAGGAAGCCGGCGGCCTGGTCGAGTTTCGCAACCCGCTGGCCCTCGAGAACTGGACACTGCCAGTTCTCGAACTGACGGTCATCGTGGGAGCGGTCCTCACCCTGGTCTACGCCATCAGCCGATACCGACGCCACGGTGACGCGACCAATCTCGCGCTGTGGTTCGGCGCGATCGCCTACCTCCTGATCATCGAACCGCCGCTGTACTTCCCGGCGGCATTCGGCATCGACGAGCACGTCGACACGATGTTCGCCCACAACGTCTTCAGCGTCGACTTCCTCTGGGGGAGACTGCCTCTCTACATCATCGCGATCTATCCGATGATGGCGACCGTCGCCTTTGAGATCGTCAGGGTCCTCGGGGTGTTCCGGCGCTACGGGACGTTCATCGGGGCAGTGTGCGTGGGGTTCGTGCACCACGCCTTCTACGAGATCTTCGATCACTTGGGCCCCCAACTGCGTTGGTGGGAGTGGTCCGTCGACAACCCGATGAACCAACCGATGTTCGACGCCGTGCCACTGCCCAGCGTCGTCGTGTTCGCCGCGCTGTGGCCGATGTCGTTGGCCCTGTGCGTCCAGTTCTTTGTGGGCCGACACGTCGACCGCGGTGAGCGCTTCACCGGTGTGCAGGTGCTCTGGCGGACCGTCGTCGTGGGCGTGCTGGCCTCGCTCGGAACCGCGATCCTGCCGCTGCCAGCGACGCTCATCGGTGCGCTCACCAGCACCACACTGATGGGCATCGTCTATGCCGCCGAGCTCGTGGCGATCACCTGTGTAGCGGTTCCGGTGATGGTCAGCCAGTGGCGGCGGCTACGCAGTGCCGTCACAGCGGAGCGCCATACGAGCCCGCTCGTAATCCGTTACAGCGTTGCCTATCTCGCGGTCATGGCGGTTCTGTGGTTGGCCTCATTGCCGGCCTACTTCGGCGCGGTGGACGGCATCACCGCGAATGGTGATCCCATCGGGAGTCTCTGGTACGTCGCGGCGTGCTTCCTCGTAGCGGGCGCCTGTGCAGCGGCGGCTGCCACTGCGACACCTGGCACGTCCAGACCATCGGACTTGCCCGGCCAGTTCGTTGCATCAGGGGACGCCCCGTGACGTCTCACCCCTGACCTGCGCGCCACTTGTCCAGAAGCCGACGATCCCGTTTGGTGGGCCGACCCGCGCCCCGATCTCGGGCCGCCACCGGGACCGAGGAAGTCGGTGGCGGCGCGGGTGTTCGATCCAGGTAGCACGTCACGGCATCGGCCGCACCGACGCGCTTCTGAATCACCCGTACCACCTCGACGATCCGCGTCGTGTCGCCAACCCGAGCGCGTACCTGGTCACCGGGCACCACCATGGTCGCCGGCTTTGCCGGTCGATCGTTGACCCGCACATGCCCGCCGCGACACGCCTCGGCGGCGTCCGGCCGGGTCTTCGTCAGCCGGACCGCCCACAACCACCGATCCACACGGGACGATTCCATGACGTCCATGATGGACTGCGACGACTCCTCGGTGGAAGCGGAGTCAGGCGTACCCGAGCGCGGCATCCTCCGTCCTGATCCGAACCCTCAGCACCAGGGCATTCGCGATGCTGAACACGATGGCGGTCACCCACGCCGAGTGCACCAGGGGCAGTGCTGCCACCTCCGCCGCGACCGCGGTGTAGTTCGGGTGATGCGCCCATCGGTAGGGGCCGCTCCGTACCAGGGGAGCCCCCGGGACGACGATCACCCGCGGATTCCAGTGCCTGCCGAGGACCGACACGCACCACCATCGGACCGCGGTGCTGGCGGCCACCACCGCGACCATGGCCCAGCCGAGCACGGGAATGAACGGCCGGTGCAGGAACGCGACCTCGGCAACGCACGACAGGAGTAGCGCCACGTGCATGCCCACCATCACCGGGTAGTGCCCGCGCCCGAACTCCTTGCCGCCGTTGGCGAACGACCATGCGGCGTTGCGCTGCGCGAACCCCAGCTCGACCAGGCGTTCGGCGCCGATCAACGCAATGAACAGGTAGTACATCGTCGTTCCCCTACCAGCTCAGGAGGAGCAGTTCGAAGCTGAATCCGGGGCCCATCGCCAGCATCAGGCCGATCGACCCCGCAGGTGGAGGCTCGGCCAGGGTGCGATTGAGCACGTCAAGGACCGAGGCGGAGGAGATGTTGCCGTTGTCCCGCATCGACTCCCAGCTGTGCCGGAACTCCGCCGTGGACACGTCGAGCGCCTGTCCGACCGCCTCGAGAACCTTGGGACCCCCGGGGTGACAGATCCACGCCGACACGTCACGGGTGGTGAGGCCGTGAGCGGCGAGGAAGGCGACAACCTCCTCGCCGAGGTAGTCCAGCGCCATTCGCGGCACGTCACGCGACATCACCAGCCCGAATCCGCTGGCGGTGACGTTCCAACCCATCACGTCGACGGTGCCGGGGATGATCCTGCTACGTGTCGCGAGTACCCGTGGCTCGTCAATCATGCTCGGGCCATGAGGAACTCGATCCGCACCACTGGCTACAACTGCGGCGGCGCCGTCACCGAAGAGACACACCCCGATCAGTGCCGGTATCGAGGTGTCGCCGCGTTGCAACGTCAGCGAACACAGTTCCACCGACAGGAGAACCGCGACATGGTCGGGGAACCCGCGAAGGTAGTCGTGAACTCGCGCCAGCCCGGCAGCACCGGCGACGCAGCCCAACCCGAAGAGCGGTACGCGCTTGACGTCGGGCCGCAATCCCAGTCGCGAGAAGATCCGCGCGTCGATCGTCGGAACGGCAACACCCGTGCTCGACACCGTCACAATGACGTCGACGTCGGAAGGCTCGAGCTTGGCGGCGTCCAGCGCCGAGCGCACAGCCTGCTCACCGAGGTCGGTAGCCACCTCGAGGTAGGTGGAGTTCGCCTCGGTGAACCCGGTCATGGCGGGGTAGCGATCGAGAGTCATTGCGAGACTGCGATGCTCGACACCGCTGGTACGTGCGAAGCGCGCGAACCCCGGCTCGATGATCGACGTGAGCTCGCCGACCACCTCTTCTTGGGAGTAACGGTGCGGTGTCAGGGCCACCCCCGTCCCTGAGATGCGGGGAGCACCCGTGCGATGTTCGGGCATGGTGCGCGTGAATGGTGAATCTGTTGTATTGGTCATGCACATTGAACGGGATAAAACTCGCGTTTAGTTCAGTCATTTTGCAATTCGTGAGATAGCCCACCCGTTCATCTAGAATTCACGAATGCGCGCTATAAGCGCAGTTCACACGACCTTTTCTGAGAAATTCCTATATGCAGAGTGGAAATCTAACAGCGCTTTCCAAGAATGGGCGTAAATCTGGCGAATCATTGTCGATTGACTGCCAATTCGCTGAGTCAACGGTGCCACGCCGATCCCAGCAGCGATCGGGTCTGCGGAGTGAGTGGGGCAGCGAGCAACACCGGCGCCTGCGCCATGAACCGCGGGGTTCGGCCGCGATGCTCATCGGCGGCGTGGACCGTGAACGGGTGCACGACATACATGTCGCCGGGAACGCCGGTGGCCGGCATGACGTCGCGGCCGGCGCTGGCGGCGTCCACCAACGGCCCGCACTCGTGCGCGTCGATCAGATCATCGCCCAACACGGCGGCGACGTCTCGATGAGAGCCAACCCGGATCCGCGTCGGTGCGTCATCGGGGCCCACCTCGGACAGAATTGTCAGCAGCAACAGCGTCTGAGGGCGGCCGCTGACCGCCCATGTGCCATCTGACCGCGGGGTGTTGTTGTCGATGTGCCAACCGCGGTCGTCGTCCGTGGGCTTCACCGGGAACCGCACTGGGATGTTGCCCAGCGCGCCCCGCGGCTGCCACCCGCCGGGCCCGCACAGCACATCGAGGGCGTCCGCGAGCCTGCGACTCCGCGCCAGCACGCCGAAGGGGCCCGCACCGGTCAGGTCGGCCGCCCACACCACCGGCTTGGTCCACGATTCAGGATCGTCGGGAGACAAGCCAATCTGGGTCCACAGCAGGTCTCGCGCCGCGTCGGCGACCTCCCGGGGTGCCGCCTCGTCCAGCTTGAGGACACCGTTCTCCGCGAACCCCGCTGCATCGAGCATGTTGAGAGCGTTACGCATCAGGTACACGTCGCGCCAACCATTTTCGCAGCGCTACAGCGACCCATTCCAGCACTGCGTCGTGAGCGCGGCTGCCAAGATGGTGATGTGGCGACCGGCCGCCCCGACGTTCCGCAAGGCAGTCACGCTGGTTCTCAGCGGGATGCCTCAGTCGACGCGCTGATCGACCGCGCCGTGGCGGCGATCAACCGGGGCGATCGCAGCCATGCGGCGGCCTTGGCGGGGCAGGTGCTCGCGGCCGACAAGGGCAATACCGATGCCGAGGACTTGCTGGCCGCGCCAGGCGATGCCGGCGAGATCCGGCGGTTGACGTTGCTCTTCGCCGACTTGGTTGACTCGACGGCGCTTTCGACCCGGGTCGAGCCGGAGACGTACCACTCGGTGGTGGGGCGATATCGCGAACAGGTGCGTCGCATCGTCGCCCACTATGAGGGCCACATCGGCGGGACCGCCGGCGACGGCATTCTGGCCGTGTTCGGGCATCCGGTGGCCCACGGCGACGACGCGCGTCGGGCAGTGCTCACGGGCATGGACGTCGTCGCCGAGGTCGCCCGGATCAGCCGTCAGGCCCGGGACCGGTTCGGGATCGAGGTCAACGTTCGGGTCGGTGTGCACCGCGGGTTGGTCTATCTGGACACAGCCCAAGACGACGTCTACGGACTCGCCGCCAATCTCGTTGCACGCGTCTCCGGCCTGGCCGCACCGGGCCAGGTCATGGTGTCCTCGGCGATCGAGGCCCTGGTGCGCAATGACTTTGAGCTTGCCGATTGCGCTCCGGCACCGGTCAAGGGTGTCGAGGAGCTGATCACGCACTACCGGTTGATCGCGGAACGGGCCACCCCAGACCGTTCCGCCCGGAGTCCGCTGGTGGGACGCCGCCGTGAGCGCCGTCGTCTCCATGAGGCGTGGGCCCACGTGCAGTCCGGCACGTCAGCGGAACCGGGGCTGCTCTTCCGCGGTGAACCAGGCATCGGAAAGAGTCGGCTGGCCGAAGAAGCGGCAGATCTGGTCCGCGCCAGCGGTGGTGTGGTGCTTGAACTCGTCGGCTCGCCCTACCACGCCGAAGTGGGCTTACATCCAGTCCGGGTTCTGCTGGAGCGGCAATGCGGAATCGACAGGCACACAACCACCGAACAACGCCTGCTGCTGCTCGAGGCCGAGATCGCCGCGCGCGGGCTGGATCCCGTAACTGCGGTGCCCGCACTCGCGCCGGTGTTGGCGATCGCCCCCGAGCACGGCTACACACCCGTGGCCGCTGAGGGTCTCAGGCTCGGGGAGCTCATCGCGGCATCGGTCCGGTCATATCTACTCGCCCGCATCGGTGACACTCCGGCGCTGCTCGTCGCCGAGGATCTGCAGTGGTTCGATCAGTCCACGCTGGGCGTCGTCGGGTCGATGCTGGATTCCGGGCGGGGCAGACTGCTCGTCCTACTCACCGGCCGCGACGGTGACTGGTTGCCTGCACAGTGGCATGTCGAGACATTCGACCTCGCGCCGCTGTCCGATGAGCAGACGGACGAGTTGATAACCGCGATCGATCCGACGGTCAACGAGGAGGAGCGGGCGACGGTACGAAGCCGCTGCGACGGCATGCCCTTCTATATCGAGCAGGTCGTGGCCGGATTGCGCATGACGTCGTCGTCGGATCGTCGTGTGCCCGATGCCCTGTACGAGCCGCTCCTCGCACGGTTGCGCGCAGGCACACATGTCGTGCCGGTGGTCGAGGCCGCCGCGGTCATTGGCCGCCACATCGACAGATCCCTGCTGACAGCGGTGGTCGACCTCGACCAGACACAGGTCGACGAGGTGATCGGCCAGCTCATTGAAGCCCGTGTGCTCGAACCGACTGGCCGCGACACCTGGCGGTTTCGGCACGAGCTTCTGCGCGAGGTCGTCGACGAGCTGGCACCGCCCAGCGTGCGGCGCAGACTCCACGCCAGGGTTGCCGATGCGATGGTCCAGGGGGTGACCGCCGACCCGGACTGGTTACTGGTTGCCTCGCACTACCAGGAGGCCGCTCAGCACGCCGACGCGGCAGCGGCCTATCAACGAGCGACGGCCGCTGCCCGTCGGCGAGGGGCGCTGGCTGAGGCCCGCACCTACCTGACCCAGGCCCTCACACAGCTCGAGCACTGTCCGCCCGGCCCGGCTCGCGACCGCAGTGAGATCGCCCCTCGACTTGAGCGGGGGTACCTCACCGCCACCGCTGAGGGCGCCCAGAGCCCTGTCGCCGTCGCCGACTTCGAACGGTGCCTCCAGCTGGTGGGCACGGACCTGCGCGACGACGAACTGGTCGCGACGCTGTGCGCGGTGGGTGCCTACTACATGTGGCGCGCGGACCTGCCCCGGGCCAGCCAGCTCATGGAGCTGATGTGGGAGAGCACCGAACACGCCAGGCGGTGGTTCCGCCCGGCGATTGCCGGGTCGCTCGGTATCGTGGCGTGGCTACGCGGTGAGTTCGACACCGCACGAACGTATTTCGAGCAAGCCGCCACGGGCGTGACCGACGAGTACGAAAACCGACTTCAGGCCATCTGGACCGCCCCGCATGACCCGGTGGCCCTGGCGCATGAACACCTCGCCTGGGATCACCTGATCCGCGGTGAGCTGGACAGCGCCCAGGCGCGATTGGGCGAGGCCGTCGACCGCGCAGACCGGCTCGGCTATCCGCAACGGCCATACAACCACCTATATGCCATTGACATGAAGATCTGGGTGCACGCCGAGGCCGGGCAGTTCGACCGCGCTCGCGCACTGGTCGAGGAACTCGTCGAGAAGTCCGACCGCTTTGGACTGGACCACCTGTACTGGCAGCTGCTCGGCGCCACCGAGAAGGCGATGGTGGATGGGCGGGCATCACTTGCCGGACGCACTCCCAAACTCGCCACGATCGCTGCTCAGATCGACGCCCTGACACAGGTGATCGAGGTCTGGCAGGCGCTCGGCGCCAGTACGTATCGGCCGTTCTACTGGTGCACCCTTGGGCAGCTGTTGATTGCCGCCGGCCGGCTCGACGAAGCGCGCGTCCGTCTCAACACCGCTCTGCAGTTCACCGCGGACACCGGCATTTGCTTCTACAGCGCCGAGTTGCTGCGCGCTCTCGCCCACACTCATGGGGATTCGACCTCATGCGCGGAGGGTCTCGCCGCGGCCCGCGAACTCGCGCGCGCCCAGGGTGCCTGGCTGTTCGAGCTGCGCTCCGCTCTGGATGATGTCGAGCTACGCGGAGAACCGGCCCGCCACTATCTCGCCGAAGCCGTCGAGAAGATGCCGATGGGCTGTCCGCTGCCAGAACTGGCACGGGCGCGCGCCGCTCTCAAGAGGCGAGGTACGGGGGGATGAGTTTTGCGCCCCCGCGGTGTCTATATGGAGAGCACGGTGCCGGCCGGCACGACACGAATGTCTCAGGAGGAGTCCGCCATGGTCATCGTCGCAGGCCACGTCACCGTCGAGCCCCAGGAGCGCACGTCCTACCTCGCGGGCTGTGTGAACGTCGTCGAGCAGGCACGGGGGAGGGCCGGCTGCCTGGACTTCACCATCGCCGCTGACCTGATCGACCCTGGCCGCGTCAACATCTACGAGCGCTGGGAGTCGCGAGAGGCCGTCGAGGACTTCCGCGGCAGCGGCCCGAGCGATGACCAGAGTGCGGCGATGCTCTCGGCGTCGGTCGCCGAGTACGACGTCGCCGATGTGCGGTCCTTGATCGAGGACGGCCCCGCGCGATGAGTTTGGCCGACCCCAGTGGTCCAATCATCGTCTGTCCACAACCCAGGAGGAATCCGTAGTGCAACTGCTCAAGGTCCAGAACTTCACCGTGTCTCGGGACGGCTTCGGCGCGGGTGAGAACCAGAGCTTCGAGCGTCCGTTCGGTCACGCCGACCCCGGTGCCTTGATGTCATGGGCTGGCGCGACGGCGAGCTGGCCCAACCGCACCGATCCCGGCGGGAGTCGCGGACTCGATGATTACTTCACACGGGACTTCGCCCACAACATCGGCGCCGAGATCATGGGCCGCAACAAGTTCGGCCCGCAGCGCGGCGCCTGGCTCGACCACGACTGGCAGGGCTGGTGGGGCGACGAGCCACCGTTTCACACGCCGGTCTTCGTTGTCACGCACCATGAGCGCCCGTCGTTCACGCTGTCGGACACAACGTTTCACTTCGTGAATGACGATCCGGCCGCTGTGCTCGAGCGGGCCAGGGAGGCCGCGCAGGGCAAGGACATCAGACTCGGCGGTGGGACGACCGTCATCCGGGAGTTCCTCGACGCTGGCCTCGTCGACACCCTCCACGTCGCGGTGTCCGATGTGGAACTCGGATCCGGAGTACGACTGTGGGAGTCTCCCGACGAGCTGAACGACCGGTTCCACCACGACGTCGTACCGAGTCCGAGTGGCGTGACGCACCACCTGTTCTGGCGGCGATGACCCGGGGATCGGTGCGCGTCACACCCCAGCGGGCACCCTGGCGACGGCCGCGGTAGCGCTCATCTCCTGGCGCAGCGCGGTGAAATCGCTGATTGTCTTCGTCGCGACAGTGGCCACCGGGCGTGCATTGCGTCCGGTGGCCTCGGTCTTGGACACCATCACCACACCGTCGATATAGGGCTGAATGGTGGTGGCGTTCTGCACCGTGGCCACGATGACGAGCTGGAAGCCGAACTTGCGGAACGCCTGCAGCGCCTGCTGCGCGAACTGCGGATCGGATTTTGAGAACGCCTCATCGAGCATCAGCTGTGCGAAAACCGGCTTGTTGTCGCCGCTTTCGGGGTTGGCCAGGTTGAAGCTCAGGGCGCCCGCAAGGCAGAACGCCATCAGCTTCTCCTGCTCGCCGCCGGAGTTGTCACCGGCATTGCTGTGCGTGCGGATCAGCTCCTCAGTGCTGACATCCCATTCCGCGCAGTCGAAGGTGAACCGGTTACGGACATCGAGCGCATCTCTGGTCCACGCCTTGTCCTCCGGTGCCACCGACGCCAGCCGATTGCGCAGCCGCAGGATGTCGGCGTACTGATCCAGAATCGCCTGTTTGTCACCCAGGCCAACCTCGGCGATACGGCGTGAAATGGCCTTGACGATATCGGTCAGCTCGGCCACCGCGGTCAGGTTGCGCGGCGTCGCGCGCAACGTCAACCGGGTGCCGCGATTGAACTCCACGGCGCCCAAACCGGTGTTGACGCGGTCGATCTGGTCGCTGATGCGCCGGGTTTCCTGTTCTGCCACCCGGTGCAGCGTCAGGATCGCATCGGGTGCCTGCTCGGTGACCAGGCGCATCATCCGCTCGTAGGCCTCGGGTAGCTCGCGCTCGTCGATGTGCCGGCACAGCGCGACGTAGTCGTGCACGCGCTCGTCGAAGACGTCGCTGTCGTTGGGAATCGCGTCCGGGAACGCCGTGTCGAATGTGTTGAGGATGCGGGCGAGTTCGTCGTAGGAACGCCTGCGGCTCTCGCGCAACTGCTCACGTTCGCGGCGGATCGCGGTGAACACGGCATCGCGATGCGGCTCGGGATTGAGCAGCTCCAACGTCACCGGAACGTCTCCGGCATAGCGGTTCAGCAGCTCGGTCAGCGGCTCGGACACGAATGTCGGTGTCAGCCGCTCCTGGAGCTCGAGCAGCTGGGTCCGGCGGCCATCGAGGTCGTCGCGGCGAGTCTGGATCGCCCCGCGTCGCGTCATCAGTGTCTGGATCTCCTCCCAGCACTGATCGGCGCGGGCATTGAGCGCCTCGATGTCGGGATGGTCGGCCAGCAGCAGCTCGTACTGCTCGCGCAACCTTTCGGCGTGTCCGTCCGCGGACTCGGTGTCGATGTGGTTCCACTGTGGGAACTGCTCGCAGATGGCCTTGCAGGCCGCAGCCCGGTCTCGCCACTGCTGACGCTCGGTGGCGATATCGTCGGCGGAGCGTCGGGCAGCCTGATAGGCCTCCTCGGCGTTGGCGAGATCGACAGTCAGCGCGTCGATCTTGGCGGCGACATCACCTTGGAAGATGTACTCGGACTGCTTCAGTGGGCGCCGATCGTCCTTGATCGCCAACCGGTCGGAATCCTTGTACAGGCCGGTGTCGGTGACGGCGCGGCGGAACCGGGGGAATAGGTCCGGGTTGTCGACGCAGATGTGGTCGCCTGCCGCGGCGACGACGTCGGCGGCCTCGGCGGCGCACACGTGGGTCGGGTCGACGACGAACAGCTTGCCTGCCAACGTGTTCGGCTCAGCCTCACGACCGCTTGCCGACGCGCGGACGTGGTGCAGCTGGAGGCGTCCGTGCATGTTGGTCTCGTTGACGAACCGCAGGACCGCGGCATAGTGCCGGTCGGGCACCAGCAGCCGCAGGCCCACACCGCGAAGCACCTTCTCGACCGCCATGCGCCATCGGTTCTGCTCGGGCCGCAGGTCCATGAGCTCGGCGATATAGGGCAGCTCACTCGGATCGACGCCCACTGCGGCGCAGATGTGTTCACGCATCGTGATGGCGAACTCGGGCAGCGCTGACCCCACGTGCTCGACGCGCTTCAACTCCTTGGTGGCGTCATCGCGGATCATGCGGGCCGACTTCTGCGCGTACTCGGCATCGGTGGATGCCTCGCGGCCACGGTCGAGTTTGGCCAGCAGCTCGGTGACCTGTGCTGTGAGTTCCTCACGCAGGTTCCAGAACTCGTCCGCGGTATCGGGGGTGTCCAGCCCCTGGGCCATGAGCAGCGATTCGTATGCGGCGTGCCGACGTGACACCTCCTCGGCCTGAGCCTCGGCACCGGCCACCTGCGACTGCAGCGGCCCGATACTCGCGCTTGATCCGCTGATCTGAGCGTTGAGCGAGTCACCCTCAGCCTTCGCGAGATTGAGCTGGCGGGTGACGTCCTCGTACTCGTTGCCGAGCTGGTCGATCGTGGCGTCGAGCGAATCGATCTGCGCCGGGCACTGCGCAAGGCGGATGTGGTCGGTGTAGGCGCGGACCATCGGCTGATCCACCAGATCGATGATGCCCAGATCCGAGGACTCCGAGCCGTAGCGCTGCTGAATCTTCTCGATGTCGCCGAGGATCTTGCGCTTGCGCTGCGCGACAGCCAGCAGTTCGCGCGCCTCCACCAGCGGGTCGATCTGTTTGAGTGCCTCGGGCAGTCGAGTCAGGCTGCTGGGCTCGTCGAGCATGAACTCCCGGACGAACTGCTCCAGGCCGCCAACGCTCTTGAGCGACTTGGCCTTTCCGAGCAGCTGCTGGGCGGCGTCGGAGGCGCGGATGCCGATCGTCGCGTACAGCTGGGCGAGGTACTGCGACTCGACCTTGGTGGAGAACCGCCAGTCGTCGTCCTTGAAGACACTGCCATCGAAACGGCCTGCGGCCCATCGGTTGCAGATGCCCTCGATGTCGCGGTCCCCGTCGGCCAGGACGAACCTGCTGGAGGAGTCCGAACGTGATTCTCCGGTAAGCCATTTCAGCACCAGTCCGGTGATGGTGCGGCCGGTGTTGCTGGTGTAGGTGACGGCCACCGCCGCCCACGCGGTGCCGTCGCCGCGCAGATACATGACCTTGCTGGCGCCGGCATCGCTGCGCTGGCCCCACGCGCCGCGGACGTACTTGTCGACCGTACGGCGGCCCGCGCTGGAGCCGGCCGCCGAGTTGTCGCCGGACGCGTTGAAGTTGCGCCGGTTGAACGGCAGGAATCCGAGCGAGATCGCATCCAACAGTGAGGATTTACCGCTGCCGGAGGCGCCGGCGATCAGGGCTCCACCCTCGCTGAACGGAATGGAGTGATAGCCGTCGAACACACCCCAGTTGATGACCTGCAGGCGTGACAGGTGGAACTGTTCAGCCATCTTGCTCTGCCTCCTCCTGGTCCTGCGGAGCCCCACCGGTGAGCAGCAGCTCGAATTGCTGTTGCAACTCGGTGATGACCGACGCCGTCATGATGGCGTTGATCACCGGGCTGACGGTGTAGCTGTCCTCGTCGTCGCGGCTCTTGCGCAGAATCTCCAGCGAGGTCAGCCGGGCGATGGCCGCGTCGATGCGCGAGGTGAACGTGACGACGTCGCGGTCGGTGTCATTGAGGACCCCGGTGAACAAGCCGTGGACTTCGTCGCGGCTGATGAGCACGGCCTGGTCGCCGGAGGCACGCATCATCTGCGCCAGATGCAGCGCCAGGATCGAGTCGTATGTGCCGAGCGGTTCGCGGCGCAGAAGCTTGACGCCCCTGGCTGATTCGTAGCGGGCCTGTTCGACGAACGCGACGTCAGCACCCTCCACGATGCGCAATAGAAGGTCCAGTTCGGAGAGTCGCACGGTCAGTGCCGCCCGGTACTCAAGCACCCACGTGTAGAGATCGCGGTCGGATTCCGCGCTGATGTAGCGCCGCGTCAGAAGGTGTTGCAGCGCCCAGCACGCGCGGTCGGGGAGTTCGCTGACATCGCCGTCGAACCGGGGCCTCCGCTGGTGCGGATTGCGGCCGGTCTGGTCGACCTGAGGCAGTGAGGAGAAGTCGATGTCTCCGTCGGCGGTCGGCTGAGGGGATTTCACGCAGAGGCTCCCAGGAGGCTCGAGATCGGTTCGGTGAACATCAGTTGTGGAAGCTCCATCTCACGGTCACGCCCATCCAGGGATTGAAAACGGATCGTGACGGACTCGGATGCCTGCGCCGCGTTGTCGGGGTGGACGGCTTGTTTGAGCGCCCACGACCACAGCACGATGACGTGCCCCAGGTACGCCCCCTGTCCGTCGGCGGAGAGCATCTGCACCGCCTCCGGCAGGGAGAGCTGGGTGCCCGCACTGATCGCGGTGTTGATCATCTCCGACATCGCGGCTGCGTCGACCTGAGTGGTCAGCGCGGCGAAGCTGGACAGGTCGACGTCGCCGTCGGCGGCGTGGGCGGGTTTTGGGTTCGACAGGTCGCCGATCCGGAAGCTCAGAGCGCCGACCGAGCTGATGGCGTGCCGGGCCAGCGGGAGTTCGATGTCCAGCCGCGAGTCGGTCAGGGACGTCTTCAGCAGGGCGCGAGCGGTGCCGATGGCCTCGTTGAGCTGTCGGGCCACCCCGCGACTCTGTTCCAGGGTGCCGAACGCGGTGAAGCGTTTGACACGCTGGGCACAGCGCTGCTGGATGCGCTCCACCTCGTCGATCTGATGACCGACCAGTTCGAAGAACCCGGCCATGACCTTGCGCAGCGCCGGGTCGAGTGCCGGTAGCGCCTCGGCGACCGCGGCCACATCGGCCTCGAACTCGGCGCGCTGGTCGGGGTCATTGATCATGCGCAGGAAAGCGCGGTGCGAATCGCGTCCCTGGGAGTCCCATGCGGCCTGATAGTCGGCGTACATCTGGCGCTGCCGGTCGCGGTACTCGACGTTGGTGTCGATCGGCTCATCGAGCGCGGCGGTGGCCTGCTCGATCATCGTGCCGTACTGGCCGATGTCGGTAATCAGGCGCTCCATCTGCAGGGCGATGGCGCGGGCCTCGTCGTAGGAGTCGGTCAGATCGGGCTCGGGACGTGAGAGATCGTCGTCGTCGAGGTCGTCTTGGGCTCTGTCCAGCGCGTCGAGTTCGGCGTGCAGCGCGGCGATCTCGGCCTCGATACCGGCACGGATGCGATCCGGGTCATTGCCCACGCGCAGGGCTATCTGCTTGAGCCGTGATGCGATGCCGTTGATGGAGCCGCCGGTCGCGATGGTGTCCTGGCGCCGCATGCCACGCAGGAAGTCCAGCGCCCGGCGTGCGTCCTGTGTCAGGTAGCAGAGGTTGCGCTCGACGCCGGCTCGCTGGTCGGCGACTCGGTGCAGCCAGCCCTGGCTGGCCCATGACTTGATCAACGCCAGGCCGGACTGCTCGCCACCGGGACGACCCAACTCGTCGAGATCACGCTCGAGCCGGACCACCAGCTCGGTCTCGGCGACGACGCCACCGCTGAGATGGCGCTCCATCAGAGTGGCGTAAACGCCCAGGTTGAGCGTGGCCAGCAGGCGGATCGCGGGGGAGCCCTGAATATCGCGGTTGAGGTCGAGGAGGTCGACGGCCGACGTCGTCGTGTTGTCGTCCACCAAACCCCCTGTCTTGATCCTCGGACCGTCCAACATAGGCGACGGCCACGCCATCGCAGGCGCGGGGATCGCGTGTCGGGACGGCTCGTGTGAGCGACTCGATCACCCGCGCCCCAGGTGACGCCTGCGCCTCACTGGTCACCCCGCGAATGGGATGCAGCGGCCTCCACAGGGCGCGGATGATGTCAAGGATTGCTTGACAGATCGACCTATGTCAATTGAACATTGACGTATGCCTGGTTCGTTCACGGTGACTGGTCAGCAGCTTCACCGCCAGCTCGGCCAGATTCTCGCTGCGCCGGTTCTGCGTGGCGAGGACGATCCGCTCGAGTTGGTTCGTGCGGCGCACGAGGTTCAGGAGCGGGCCGAGGTGTTGATGGCAGCGGCCGTCGAGGATGCGCGAGAGGCGGGCCGAACCTGGCAGGAAATCGGTGAGGTGCTCGGTGTATCGCGTCAGGCCGTTTTCCAGCGTTACGGCAAGCCGATTGATCCGCGAACCGGAGGACTCATGAATACCAGCGCACTTCCCGAGGCCGACGAGCTCGCCAGGAAGGTCATCGCTGATCTTGCGCACGCCCGGTGGGCTGATGTCAGCGCTCGCTTCGACGCCACGATGCGTGACCGGCTCACGGAGGAAGGGCTTGCGGAGGCGTGGGCCCACATTGTGGGGTTGGCCGGGGCCTACGAGGGCCACGGAGACACTGACACCGTGCGCGCCGGCGACTTCACCACTACCAACACGCCATTGGGCTTCGAGGCTGGCGATTTCGTCGCTCGCATCACCTTCCGTGACGATCGAACGATAGCCGGTCTGTACATCCTCAATCCCGATGTGGCCGGCGGGGGTGGCGGATCAGCCGCCATGTGAATCAGTAAGCCGGCCAAGCGAATCTGGCGTATCTGTGTCGCCAGACGTCGGCAGTCGTACGCTGGCGACATGGTGAGTGACGCCACTGACGAGCCGACTTAGGACGGAGGTTCGATTGTGACAGTTGCCGAATCGTTGTTGCCCTTGGTTCGTGCGGCCGTGGGCGCAGAGTTTCCAATCGAGATCAGGGGTTGGGACGGAAGTCGGACCGGGCCGCCGAACACACAGTGGGCAATCAAGTTCAACAACCGCAGGGGTCTGCGGCGCCTGCTGTGGGCCCCCAACGAACTCGGCTTCGCCCGCGCCTACGTGTCCGGTGATATCGAAATCGAGGGGGACCTGCTCGCGGGCATGGAAGTCCTAGAGCGGCTGTCGAATCCGGCACGCGGTCCGGGTGTGCACATCGATAGCGAGACCAAGAAGGCCCTGATAAAGGCGGCGCTGCGGCTTGGAATCATTGGCCCGCCACCTAGGCCGCCGAATGAGGAGGCGAGAACTGGTCGCGGACACCGGCACGACAAGCCTCGGGACGCAGCAGCGGTAAGCCACCACTACGACGTCGGCAATGACTTCTACCGCCTTGTACTGGGCGAGTCGATGACGTACTCATGTGGGTACTGGGCGCAACCAGAGGAGAGCCTGACCGCGGCACAGTTCGCCAAATGCGATTTGGTGGCCCGCAAGCTTGGTCTGACCCCGGGCATGCGGGTGCTCGACGTCGGCTGCGGGTGGGGGACCTTCGCCCTGCACGTGGCCCGCAACTACGGCGTGCGTGTCGTCGGCATCACCCTGTCGCGTGAGCAGGCGGACTATGCAGGCAAACGGATGGTCGATGAGGGTGTGGGCGATTTAGTCGAAATCCGCGTCCAGGACTACCGCGACGTCTCCGACGGGCCCTTTGACGCAATCTCGAGTATCGGAATGGCCGAACACGTCGGTGCGGCAATGCTGCCCGTGTATGCCACCCACCTGTATGAGCTCCTGCGCGCCCAGGGGCGATTGCTCAATCACGCCATCTCCCGCAGACCGGGCAAGCCGGCGGAGTTTTCCAAGACCTCGTTCATCGATCGCTACGTCTTTCCCGATGGGGAGATTGAACCGATGGCACCAGTGATCGATGCACTCGAAGGAGCCGGCTTCGAGGTACGCGACGTCGAGTCGCTACGCGAGCACTACGCAATGACACTGCGAGCATGGGTGGGGAATCTCGAGGACAACTGGGACGCGGCGGTGACGCGCAGCAGCGCTGGGCGCGCGAGGATATGGCGGCTCTACATGGCCGGGTCGGCGCTTGGATTCACCGCCAACCGGCTCGGGATCAATCAGATACTGGCTGTCAAATGCGATGAACACGGTCGCAGCGGCGTTCCGGCCACCCGCGCCGAACTACTGCGTTCGCGAACCTCCAACCCGTAAGTGGCTGCAACGGGACACAAGCGGCTCGCCGGTTCAGCGAAGATGGCCCTACGACACCGATTCCGTTTCCCCGTAACCCTCTTCCTGGTGAATCATGTTGGGATGCACCAATTTCAACCAGGTGTACGGATGCTCAGGTGATGTCGTGCTCCCCAGGGTGAAGGTTCGGTCGGTACGGCGGGCGCGGGCGATCGTGGCCAGCCAGGATGCGACGGTGCTGATGCGGTTCTCAATGCCGGTCAGGAAGGCGATGTGGATGAATCCCCAGGCCAGCCAGCCGACAAATCCGGCGAGTTTGACGGGACCTACCTGCAACAACGCGTGGCCCCGGCTGATGTAAGCCGCCGAGCCGAGGTCGCGGTAGCGGTACGGTCGACGAGCCTTGCCTGCGAGGTCGCGACGCACGCAGGCGGCGGCGTGAATGCCACCCTGCATCGCGTTCTCGGCAACGCCCGGCAGGTGGTCGCGGCCGACGAGGTCGCCGACGACGAAGACCTCCGGATGGCCGGCCACGGAGAGGTCGGGTTCCACCGCGATCCGCCCAGCGTGGTCGGAGGATGCCCCCAGGGCCTCTGCTGCGCGCCGCGCGAAGGGCACGGCCTCGACACCGGCAGTCCAGAGAATGGTCCGCGCCGAGTACTCGTCGGAAGGGCCGCCGGACTTCGGAGTGACGGTGATTCCATCACGACGAACGTCGGTGACATGCACACCGAGGTGCAGTTCAACACCTAGCTTCTGCAGTATTCGGGTGGCCTTGTGAGTGAGGTCCGGGGTGAAGCTGTCGAGAACACGGTCGCCGCCATCGAAGAGCATTACGCGCGCATCCTCGGGCTGGATGCTGTGGAATTCCTTGGCCAGGGCGCGAGTGGCCATCTCTCGAATCTGCCCCGCCAACTCCACACCGGTCGGTCCGCCGCCCGCTATCGCGAAGGTGAGCCAGGCGTCTCGCTCGGGCCCAGGGGGCAGCGTTTCGGCCATCTCGAACGCACCGAACAGCCGCCGACGAACGCTCAGTGCGTCGTCCAGGGTTTTCATCCCCGGTGCCCACTGGGCGAACTCCTCGTGTCCGAAATATGCCTGCCTCATCCCGACAGCGACGATCAACACGTCGTAGTCGATCACGAAGGTGGTGTCATCTGGGCGGCGAGCAGTGACCCGACGCGCATCCGCGTCAAGGTCGAACGCTTCGCCGAGCAGTGTGGTGACGTTGCGGTGTCGCGCGAGTTCCTCCCGCAGCGAACGGCTGATCTGACCAATACTCAGTGTCCCGGTGGCACATTGATAGAGCAGCGGCTGGAACACGTGGCACGCGGCACGGTCAAGCAGCGTGACCTCGACATCGACGTCACCGAGCCTGCGGGCACAGAACAGCCCTCCGAAACCGCCACCGATGATCAGGACCTTCGGTCGACCGTTGCTCGTCACCACCCCGAGGCTAGCCGCTGATCAGTCGCGCGCGAGTATCGCGCCCATACGCCGCTCCAAATCGACGTATGCATCGTCGCCGACATCGAACGTCACCTTGAAGATGCGTCCACCGGTGAACGCGAAGCCGGGCGAGTACTCCGTCGACACCGGGTCCGCGCTGTCGCGCCCCACGGCCACGCCCTCGCCGCACAATGCGTAGTGGCCGCTCTGGGTGCGGAAGTCCGCGCGTCCGACGGCCTCGTCATCGACGTAGAGCGTCATCGCTCCAAGCGCCTCCAGCCTGTCGCTGATCGACTTCTTGGCGAAGTCCACACCGACGACATGTCGTCCCGGATCGGGCAACGGACAACTCAGCTTCTGTTCGGGCGCGATGCCGAGGAAGTTGTATACGAAACTCAACACGCCGTTCTTCACGAACATCGTGTATCCGCCGAAGCGTGATCCCTGCGACACGATCACGCCGGTGCTGGCCTTGGTGAACTCGACCTCGGCGAGGATCTTGAACGACGACCCGAGGGTTCTGGCGGCCGACGCCTCGGGTACCTCGCTCGTATCGGGGTAGTAGGTGTAGCGGCCGTCCTCGGGCGGAGCCACCTTGTACTCCAGTGCGTGAATCCCTTCCACACCGTAGTCATTGAGCGGCAGGACGTTGTTTCTCCTCGCCTCTGCCAGCCACATCTCGGACAGCTCCTTGACCTTCTCGGGATGCTCGGCCGCCAGGTCGTGCGCCTCGGAGCGGTCTACGTCGGTGTGGAACAGTTGCCAGCGGTCGTCGGCGAAGGCGCCCCTGTTGATCATCGGACCGTGTTCAGTCGACACCTTCCACCCGTTGTGCCACAGGCCGCGTGTGCTGAGCATCTCGTAGTACTGGGTTTCCTTGCGGGTGGGCACATCAGCGTCCTCGAAGCTGTACCGCATCGACACGCCGGCCAGCGGCGCCTGCCGAACACCGTCCACCACCTCCGGCATGGAGAGGCCGCAGCAGTCGAGGATGGTCGGGACGATATCCGTGCAGTGGTGATACTGGTCCCGCACCTCACCGCGGGCCTCGAAACCTCGGGGCCAGTGGATGATCATCGGGTCGGCCGTACCACCCGCATACTGGGAGTACCGCTTGAACATTCGATACGGCGTGCTGAACGCGACGGCCCATCCGGTCGGGTAGTGGTTGTAGGTCTCGGGCGATCCAAGCTTGTCGATCATGGCCAGATTCGACTCGACGTCGTCGGGATAGCCGTTGAAGAACCGGTTCTCGTTGACCGAACCGCTAGGGCTGCCCTCACCCGATGCGCCATTGTCGGCGCAGTAGAAGATCAGGGTGTTGTCCAGCTGTCCCGATTCCTCGAGATAGTCGATCAGCCGCCCGATCTGGACGTCGGTGTACTCCGACAGCGCGGCATACACCTCGGCCATCCGGCTGAACAGCGTCTTCTCCTCCTCCGAGAGCGACGCCCAGGGGCGGACGCTGTCGCCCTCGATGAACGTGCCCGGCTCCATCGGATTGAGTTCGGTCAGATCGGTATTCGGCGGCAGCACGCCCTTCTCGATCATGCGCGCGAGGGCCCACTCTCGGTACGCCTCGTAACCGTCGTCGAACTGACCCTTGTACTTCTCGATGTACTCCTTCGGCGCGTGATGCGGTGCATGGTTGGCGCCCGGGCAGTACCACATGTACCAGGGCTTGTCCGGTCGTGACTGCTTGGTATCCCGGATGAAGCCAATTGCCTTGTCGGCGATGTCCTTCGAGAAGTGGTAGCCCTCCTCGGGCGAGTAGGGCTGCTCGACGTAGTGGTTGTCCTCGATCAGCGCCGGATACCACTGGTTGGTCTCGCCGCCGATGAAGCCGTAGAACCGGTCATACCCGAGTCCCAAGGCCAGTGCTTGCGATTGGCGCCGATGTCGAAGGCGTCGACGGGTACGTTGTGGTTCTTGCCCACCCAGAACGTGCTCCAGCCCGCGTCGCGGAGCACCGTCGCGATCGTCGCGTTCTGAGGGGGGATGTGCCCGGCGTAGCCGGGAAAACCCGACGCGGACTCGGCGATGGTCCCGAAGCCGTTCTGATGGTGGTTGCGGCCAGTCAGCAGAGTGGAGCGCGTCGGCGAGCAGACCGAGGTGGTGTGCCACTGGGAGTACGTGAGTCCGTCGGCGGCCAGCCGGTCCAGCGTCGGCATGTTGATCCGTCCGCCGTACGTGGACCATGCAGCGCACCCGGTGTCGTCGTAGAGGATGACGAGTACATTCGGCGCGTCCTTTGGCGCTTTCTGGTCCAGGAAGGCATCCCAGTCGGGCGTGGAGTCGCGGATGTCCAGTGCGATCTTGCCGTTGAACTTCTCAGTCATGGCCGCTCCTCACAATCGTTGCGCTGTGGATCGTTCCCCTACAAGCGCTGCACGTTCGGCAACTGATACGTGCCGTCCAACAGTGGATCCGTTGGGACGTACGCACGCACGATCAACGCGAACTGACTGTCCGGAGCGGGCAACCAATTAGCCTGCGCCACCTCATCTGTCGGTGACTCGTGCGAGAGGTGCAGCGTCAGCGATCCGTCCTCGGCGAACCTCAGCTCGTTGGCGTCGAGATTGACGGTGCCGATGTTGTGCCTGCCGTTGGGGCTGTCGGCCGGCATGAAGTAGTCCTGGTCGTACATGGTGAGCGACCAGAAGCCGCCCCTTGCCGCGTCCACCGGCGGTAGGGCATCAGGCGAAAAGGTCATGGCGTAGTGATAGCGACCGTGGAGCAACGTATCTCGGGCATCGGTACCGCGGATGAAGTACAGCGCTTCGTGAAAGTCGTTGACATAGATGTAGATCACCGCGGCCTGCGCCCGACCGAACCAGTCGGTGCCCCATAGCCCGGCGTTCTGCTGGCGCTGCCAGCCGTTGCCCATGTCGACACCCACCTGGTGGTACGTCGCCCCGTCGTGCAACTCGGTGTCGGCCTCGAGCGCGGCGTGATCGATCAGCGCCTTCCACACCGGGTCGGCCTTCCGCAGTGCGAGCAGCGTCCGTGCCTGGTCCGCCATCGGCGCGTCGTCAGCCCCGACGACGGGATTGAAGTCCAGTGCCTCCTCAAGGTCGTCCCAGAAAGCGGTGACGTCCACCGGCCGTACGCGCAGGATATCGGGGTCCGCGGTGACCATCTGTTCGGTGATCCCAGGCGGGAACACCTTGTTGCGCGCGCTCGCTTCGCAGTCGAACGTCAGCGGGCCCGGCTCGTCCTGGCCCAGCGGCACCATGCCGATCTGGTTGAGCACCGCGCGAGCCCGTGCCTTCGCCTCGGGAGTTCGTGCGGCGAAGCTGCGACCGAATACACCGGCGACATTGGTGGGCGAGTGGAGCACGTCGAGGAAGCCGGCGGGCCTTTCGCCGGTCCAGCCCGGACCGACCAGCAGCAGCTTGCCTCCGGGCGTTCCGGACGCCGAGCCGAGCTGATGTGTCACGGTGGTGAAGAGGTCGACGATCTGAATCGTCCAGTAGTGGCCCTGCGGTACGTCCCGCGGAGTCTGGATCACGACGGCGCCCTCGGCGAGGTCGGCAAACCCGGCGCCGTAGATCGTGTCATTGTTCGGGGTGACCACTTTGCGCTGTGCGGCGGACATGTAGTCGTCGAGGTAACCCAGCCGGTTCTTCGGCGCACCGGGGAAGAGCCCCATCGTGGCACCCGGAGCCTGCATCACCTGCCAGGTATCGGTCCGTCCGAAGGTGTTGACGGCGGGATATCCCCAGTAGTACGAGATCCGTGCGAGTGATTCGACGTACTGCTCGTTGGCAAGTCGCGCACGCACGCCGGCCGCGTTGGCCAAGTCGGGATGCGCGGGGTTCATCGCCAGCGGTCTGATGGAAACGGCCATGTCGACCTCGCATGTTCGAGAGGAACTGGTGTGGCGCCCTCAACAGTCTCAGGCTAGGAGGGCTGACCGCGCAATTCTGCGAATTGGACGAGCGGGTTCGGATGCTCGGTGTCGGACTCACCTGCCAGCGCGGTCATGAGCCATCGAGTTCGATTATCGCGCCGAGGGTTTCGGCGATCTCCTCGACGAGGAGCCGTCCGGGTCCGTCGTAGAGTGATGAGGCGCCGGGCCCGAAGAGCGGCCAGCTGCCGCGCCCAGAGGCGTACCGCGGGTCGCCGAAGAGCACGATGACCTCCACACGTTCGGTTTCGGCGAGTTCGGTCTGTCGGGAGTGCCAGATGAGCCCAGCCAGGGCACGTCCGCGCGGGGTCTTGTTGAGCGCCGCGCCGGCCAGTCGGCGCGTGCACGGGTAGTGCTCGGCGGGGCTGGACACCACCTGCGGGCGGGAGAGGCCCAGCCGTTCGAGTTCGGGATCGCGCAGATCGCCGAGGGTGGCCGCGGCCGGTACCCGTAGGTGGGCCAACAGTTTCCCGCGTAGGTCACGCTCGTAGATGATGCGCCCGCCGAGCTGGTGGACGTCGTGGAAGACGGTCTCCAGCAGCGCGGCAGAGGGGGTCATCGCGAGATACATGCTGGGCAGGCGGTCAGCGGTGGCGGGGTCGTCGATGGGGGAGAAGCGGGCGTCCCCGTATCCGGGGTTGTGCTCGTCGTAACCCCAGGTCGCGTCGTACACCCGGTAGAGCGGAGTGCCCGCGGGCAGGGTCGTGGTTCGCAGCCGAGGCAGCGCTGGTGCGACGGGGCACCCGTCGGGATCGGGGCAGTCGAGATCTGCTGGCGGGACGGTCATCCGCCGCGTTATGCGGCTGCGGTGGACGCGAATCGCCGCGCGGCTCGGAGCACCCGGGCCGGTGCTCGGCGGGCGAGCTCCTCGGGAACATCACCGGACAGCAGAGCGGCGGGGCTGGTCAGCCAGGTCCACAGTGGCCATCCGGTGACACCCGCACCGGCGAGTGCCTCGAGCACGGGTTGCAGTTCGGGGCGGGGCTGGCCCACTTCATCGAGCTGAAACGCCGGGATCAGAGTGCGGCCGTTGTGCGTCACCGTGAACACCTCGTGGTTGTCGCGACGGCGGGTCAGCCAGGTTCGGGTGCTGGAGGTTTTCGCGTCACCGCGTAACGCCCGCAGGGTGTCATGGGTGAACACCGGCGTCGCCAGCAGCCCGTCACGGTGGGTGGCCAGCCGTTGGGCTTGGGCCAGGGTGGCTGGTGGCGTCAGCGTGACATTGCGTGACATCAGGGCGCGCAGGAGATCGGTGCGCGTTGCCGCAACGTGGTCGGCCTGCAGGACGCGGACTCTGCCAATGAGCTCGAGCCCCTCCTCGACATCACGGCGGCTCACTCCGCGCACCTCGAGGTGGTCGGCCCGTTCGGCGACCTCGTAGGCGGATTCCGCAGCGTTCATGTAGCAAGTGTAGCGCCGATATCGGCCACGCTGCAATCGCTGCACATCGTACGTCTGGCGCTAGCGCGTGACCACACCGCGTGCGGCCCAGGCGCACGCTCGAAGGGTGAAACCCTCGCCCGATGGCGCCAGGCGGTCGTGCAGCCGGGACCGCAGCGCGGCTCGCTGCGATTCCGTCAATGTCGCGGTGTAGCGCCCTGCAGGCCCCTGCCCGCCCAGGAACCCCCGCCAGTAGTCGTCGAATGAGGTGAACGTCATCTCGATGACCAACCGCCTCTCCTCGACGCTCTCGAGCCCATGCGCACTCCACAACGCGGCCAGTTCACCGCGCCGCGACAGTGGCATCCGACGTTCGTCGGGGGCGGTTGGATCCAGGGCAACGGCCTCGTCCCAGAACGCTCTGAGCATCTCCATACCGCCGCCGTAGTCCCAAACTGCCGCAGCGACAACACCTCCCGGTCGGGTCACGCGACTCATCTCATCCAATGCGCGGCCGGGATCGGGGACGAAGTTGAGCGAAAGCAGCGCGAGTGCGCGGTCAAATGTGGCGTCGGAGAACGGCAACGCCTGCGCGTCGGCGACTTCGAACCGTACGCTCGCACCGTCGGCGCGCACCCGCGCGTACTCGATGTACTGCTGCGCGGGATCGACGCCGGTCACCCGGGTGGCGGGCACTGCGGCGGCCGCGAATGTCAGCGCCCCGGTTCCCGAGCCGACGTCGAGTACCGCCTGACCCGCGCCGACCTCTGCGAAGTCGATCAGCAGTGGCGCCAGGCGACGACTCCACCGGCCCATGAATCCTTCATAGGCGTCGCTCTCGAAGAACATGCCGTGGCCAGCGTATCGCCGGCCTGCTTCTCGGCGCCATCGCTCAGCGGCCGCGTTGCGGACTCGACTCGGCAATGGCGCGCCGCACTCCGGGGACGATCTCGTGCATCCAGCGGTGGATCGCCGACTCGGGCTGCCCGAGGGGAAGGTAGATCAGGCCGGCTGCGTCGTAATCGAGCACCGCTGATGTCAATTCATCGACCCACTGATCGGCGGAGCCGCCGACCCAGCGACCGTCCTCATCACGCGGCTTCGGCAGGTCTCGGTCTGTGATCTGGCCGCCCACGTTGTAGATGGTGACGACGTCGGATGGGTCTCGGCCGGCGGCCATCGCAGCTTCGTCGATGAGTGGGCGCGATCTGGCGACGAGGGAACTCCGCCAGTCCGCGGCGTGGGCGGGTATCCAGCCGTCGGCGAGGCGGCCGGTCACCGCGAGGGATCGGGGACCCTGTGAGCCCGTCCAGATCGGGGGCGTCGGCTCCGGCGATGGGTCCGCAGCGTGCAGTTGGTAGAAGCGCCCGGCGAAGCCGACGGGTGGTCCTCCGCCGGTGAGAGCGCGCACAACCGCGATCGTCTCCTCCATGGACTGGACGGATTCGGCGGGGGAGCGCGGTGTGACGCCGAGGCGGCTCAGTTCGTCCCACAGGCTGCCTGCGCCGACCCCGAGGATGACGCGGCGATCCGACAGGGCCGAAAGACCGGCGACAGTGCGTGCGAGTAGGGGAGCCGACCTGATCCCGATGTTGGTGAGGTTGACCACGCCGCTGATTCGCTGTGTGGCACCCAGGATCATGCCGAGTGCGGCGTATGCGTCGACGCGGTCGGCGTAGTTGGGGTGGTCGGAGATCGACACGACGTCAAGACCGGCCGCGTCGCACGCGCGGGCTTCCGGGAGCAGCCTGCGTACGTCGGTCAGACCGGGTTCGACGCCAAGTCCCAGGCCCAACAGCACACGACTCGGCGTCTTCATCTGGATCCCACTGAAGCCATTCACGAACACCGTTCTATCTACGAACAGTGTTCGTGTCAAGCTATGCTGATCGGGTGACTCCGAGAGAGCGACGCGCCGCGCGTCGCCAGATGCCAGGTCCCGAGGTCGAAGCCGGCGCCATGCGGCGGCGCCGCAAGACCACGATCACCCCCGCGCAGATCATCGACACCTCACTGAACGTCATTGCCACAGAGGGCTACGAGGCCCTGTCCATGCGCCGACTGGCGAACGCACTCGACACCGGACCCGCCTCGCTCTACGCCCACGTGGTCAACAAGGCCGACCTCGATGAGCTACTCATCGGGCGATTGTGTGCCGGGCTCTCGCTGCCCGAGCCCGATCCCAAGGTGTGGAGGGACCAACTCCGCAGTGTGTGCACCCAGATGCGCGACCAGTACTTGAGGTACCCCGGAATCTCCCGCGCGGCATACGCGATGGCCCCCACCGACCGCGAGATCGTGCGCGTGAGCGAGGGAATGCTGGCACTACTGCTCGCCGGCGGCGTGGCCCCGCAGGCCGCCGCTTGGGCGATCGATGCGCTTCTGCTGTACGTAGCGGCCTACTGCCTGGAGATTTGCATCATGGAGCAGCGCAAGGTCCACGACGAGGCGGACTGGGTCGTCGACACAGACGAACTCCGGTCTCGACTGAGTGCTCTGCCCGCCGAGTCCTTCCCTCACACTGTCCGTTACGCAACCGAACTCACGGCCGGCCAGGGCCATGACCGCTTCGACTTCACCCTCGACCTGATGATCGACGGCCTGGCCAACCGCTAGGCCGGCGCCACGAAGCAAGCGCTCAAGATGCCACCTCGCGGAGTCGTCGGTTGCGGGCGTCCAGATCTGCCCGGGTGGCGGGGATTAGGAGATCGCCGCCGAGGCCGGCACTGGACTGGGCGTGGGTCACGTATGGGCGGTGCTTGGTTTCGTAGTCCTGGAATGCCGCCGTGAGGTCGTCCGGGTATCTCTCCAGTGCTCGCGCCAGCTCCCAGGCTCCGAGGATGGCGGCCGCGGTGCCGCGACCGGACAGCGGGGAGGCGCAGTGGGCGGCATCGCCGACCAGCACAGTGCGACCGCTGTGCCAGGTGGGCATGTGGATCTGGCTGATCGAGTCGAAATACAGCTCGGGATCATCACGTGCGGAGTCCAGGATTTCGGGCACACGCCATTCGCCGTGGCCGGCATATTCGTTGAGCAGGATCCGCTTTTGGGCCTCCAGATCGCGGTAGTCGTAGTCGATCCACGGGGACCGAAAGTTCATGACGCCCAGCGTGGTGGTGCGGTAGCTGACGATGCCGATCATGTGGCCCGGCCAATTCAGGATGCCGCGCTCGCCGATCGACGCCGTGGGGAGGGTGGTCAAGGCGATGTAGAGGCCGAGATGTTTGAGGTAGTCGCCTTCAGGCCCAAAGACCAGGCGTCGGGTCAGTGAGTGCAGGCCATCGGCGCCGACGACGATGTCGAATCGGTCTTCGCGGCCAGAGACGAAGGTGACGTCGACACCATCGCCATTGTCGACGAGTTCTTTGATCGACTCCTCGAAGATCAGGGTGGTCGATGGGGGCATCGCGTTGCGGAGAATGTTCGCGAGGTCTTCCCGGGGAATCTCGATGTCATCGACGGAGTCGTTGACGACACCGACACCGAGGGGAAGCTTGGCGATCACCGCACCCGTGCCGTCGATGAATCCGACGAGCTCTGTCAGCGAGACCCGATGCTGCTTGATCTGGTCCAGAATGCCCATCGCACCGGCGACTTCGAGGGACGGACCGCGAATGTCGATGGGTGATCCGTTGGTGCGCAGATGATGAGCGCGTTCGATGATGGTGACATCGTGACCCGTGGCACCGAGGCTGATGCCGGCGCTCAGCCCGGCCATGCCGGCTCCAGAGACGAGGATGCGCATGGTTGCGTCCTTTCACGTTCAGCGGCACCAGCAAGACCCCTTGGGGAGATGCGGGCCCAAGCTGTAAGATACAAACTGTCTCCAATGAAGCTAGCTCGACAGGTTAGGAAACGCAATGTCTCCTATTTCGGCGGCGCCGCAGCGTCGGCGCGGCAGTGTGCTGCAGGACGCTCTGCTGGAGGCGACGTGGGCCGAGATCCAGGAACACGGCTACGACGACTTGACGTTCGATGCCGTGGCGGCGCGGGCGCAGACGAGTCGTGCCGTGTTGTATCGACGTTGGCCCAGTAAGCAGGACCTGGTACTGGCGGCGGTGATTCACGCGGTGAGCAAGGACCCGGAGACTGCACCAGATACCGGAAGCCTGCGTGGGGATGTTGTCGGCCTCCTGCGCGCGGCCAACGGGAGTCGGGTGAGGTTGGCGACGCAGTTGTTCACTCGGCTCGGCACCTTCTATGAGGATTCGGGCACGAACCTGGCCGGCTTGAGCGCGTTCGTCAGCGGGGGACGGGACAACCCCCTCGAGGAAGTGATCCAGCGGGCGATCGACCGTGGCGAGATTCAACCCGAACACGTCACCGACCGGATCGCCCGGTTGCCTGCGGATCTGTTCCGCTACGAGGTCATGTTCACCCTGAAGCCCCTGCCCGACAGCACTATCGAAGAGATCGTCGACACCATCTTCTTGCCGCTCATCAAGCCCGAGTGAGCCCTATGTGCCTGACGAGGGAATCCTCGACTTCGTCGCCCGGTCAACCGCGCCGCGGACGTGAGAGGGCCGCGAGGCCATTGCGATGCGCGGTGGTGGCGATGGTCCGCCACCACGAACGGGCCGGGTCCGGGTCGCGGCCTGCCGCGATGCGGTGGATCTGGTCGGTGTGCCACTGCACGTCGAGCAGCGCGTCAGCTGCGTGCAGGTCGACCACGCGGCCGAGCAGCGAACGCGCCGACACGCGCGGAGTCCCCGCCGCGGCGTAGTGGCCGGCGTCGCTGAGCAGCCGGTGCGCCGCCTCGGGGTCGACGCACAGCGGACGGCCCATGCCGATCACGTCGCACGCGTCATCCGCCAGCGCTTGATCCATGGCACTTCGTGAACGGAATCCGCCGGTGACGGCGAGCGGCACGGTGCCGGCGTGCGCGCGGACCCGCTCGGCGTAGGTGAGGAAGTAGGCCTCCCGGTCGCGGGTGCTCTGTCGTGCGACGGAGCCCATCATCGCGGGCTTCTCGAATGTGCCGCCACTGATCTCGATGAGGTCGATTCGCTCACGGGCGAGACGGGCGACGACGTGTTCGGACTCGTCCTCGGTGAAGCCCCCGCGTTGGAAATCAGCCGAGTTGAGCTTGATCCCGACGGCGAACCCGTCGCCGACGGCGTCACGCACGGCGCGCAACACCTCCACGGGGAAACGCATGCGGCGGTCCAGATCCCCACCCCAGTCGTCGTCGCGCAGATTGGCCAGCGGTGAGAGGAACTGTGAGATCAGGTAGCCGTGCGCGCCATGCAGCTGGACACCGTCGAACCCGGCGTCCTTGACGATCGCCGCAGCCGTCGCGAAGCGTTCGACGATCGCCTCAATCTCGCCCACCGTCAGCGTGCGTGGACGCGGTGCACCGGGCACGTCGAGCCCAACCGCACTGGGTGCGACCGGGCGCGTGCGTCCGGCGAGCGGATTGGCCTGGCGCCCAGGGTGGTTGAGTTGCACCCAGATACGCGTGCCGCCACGTTGGCCGGCCCGCGCCCAGCGATGCAGGCGGTCACGATCGCGGCCATCCTCGATGGCGACGTTGCGCGGCTCGGCCATGTGCCGCCGGTCCACGGTGACATTGCCGGTGATGATCAGGCCGCAGCCGCCCCGCCCCCAGCGGTCGTAGAGCTGTTCGAGCGCCCGCGTCGGTGCGTGCTCACGATCGCTGAGCTGCTCGCTGAGTCCCGCCTTCATCAGCCGGTTTGCCAGCGTCTGCCCGCAGGCTAACTCCAGTGGCTGGCCGATGGCGCTCATCGCACAGGGGTCCGACCGAGGGTGCATCGAGGCGAGCCGCCGACCATACCCGAGTGTTGCACAAACCCTCAGTTTTTGTAGTTGCGTTCAGTTAACCTTCCAAAATGACGCTCGCAGCGGCGATCCAACTCGAGGCGGTTCTCGGCGATGTTCCCGGCAATCTTGCGGCGTGTGAACGGCTCGCCGATGAGGCAGGCCGTGCGGGTGCGCGGATCATCGCGCTACCCGAGTTCTTCTCGACCGGCATCGGCTTCGACGACGTGTTGAAGGACGCCGCGCTGCCGCCGGATGGTGCGGCCACCGCGTTGCTCACGACGCTCGCCCGTCGACATCAGGCACTGGTGGGCGGCTCATTTCTGTGCCGCGACGCTGATGGCCAGGTGCGCAACGCCTACATCGCGGCCGGCCCCGACGGCGTGCTCGGGCGCCACGACAAGGACTTGCCGACCATGTGGGAGAACGCCTTCTACATCGGTGGGCAGGACGACGGGGTGTTTCGCAGTGGCGACTACCAGGTCGGGGCCGCCGTGTGCTGGGAGTTGATGCGCACCGCCACCGTTCGGCGTCTGCGGTCGCGCGTCGATCTGGTGATGACCGGCTCGGGGTGGTGGTCGGTTCCGCAATGGCATCCCCACGCGGTGTTCGATCGGTGGGAACGCGGCAACGCCGCAACGGCCCGAACCGCGGCGGCCTCATTCGCGAAATACGTGGGGGCACCGGTCCTTCACGCCGCGCACGCCGGAGGCTTGACGTGCGCGATGCCGTGGCTGCCCGTGCAGTACCGCGGCCATTTCGAGGGTTCGACTCTGATCACCGACGCACACGGCACGATTCTCGCCGAGCGTCGACCAGATGAGGGCGAGGGCATCGTCCTCGGCGACGTCGAGATCGGCCGTCGCCCTCCCTCACTCGAGCCTCCCGAACGCTACTGGCTGCATTCGCGCGGTGCCCTGGCGAGTGCCACCTGGCACTATCAACGCCTCCATGGCAGGACCTGGTATCGACGTCATATGGCCGGCGCGTGAGTTCGATCCGCATGCGCCGAAACGGATCTCACGCCTGCAGTGCATCCCGCAGAAGGCCGCGCCCCACCTCGAGGCAGTGCTCGAGCTCTGCGGAGCTGATCACCAGATCGTCCTGACGTAGCGCCAGCGCGATCACGCCGTTCCAGGCTCCCCAGAGAAACCGCATGGTGGCGGGCACGTCGACGTCGCGGATCAGCCCGGCCGCACGTGCCTCGGCGAGGTCAGCCTCGATGCGTCCGACGATCGCCTTGACCCGAGGTGCGATCCGATGCTCGGCGTCCTTGAGCGTCTCGCCGCTCGAGGGCTCCAGCACGCGCAGGACCACGAGCCTGAACTTGTCGGGATGGTCGAGGAAGAAGCGAAGGTAGCAGTCGCCGGATTGCAGCACACGATCGAACGGTCCACGGTCCCGATCGATCCGGGCCATGTACTCCTCGTTGACATCGAGTGCCCGCTCGACGAGCGCGAGATACAACCCGTCCTTTGACTCGAAGTGAAAGTAGACGGTCCCGACCGAAACATCGGCCTCCGCGGCGATCTCGTCGACGGTGGTCCTCACCAGCCCCTTGACGGCGAAGAGCCGTTCCGCGGCGTCCATGATCGGACCGGCCGTGCGCATCCGTCGACGCTGTGCCCGGGTGTCGACCGTACTTTCAGCCATACCGAACGCTACATCGGCGAGCACCGCGGTCACCGCAGCTGAGCTGTGCGCCCTAAAAGTCGACTGCGCCGCGCCGCCTACGGACCCTAGGATTCTGAGCCGTGGATTTCGACGGAGGGTGGGACTGCCGAGCGAGGTTGGTTGACGGTCGTTGGATCGAGCGCACGCCGAGGCGGCCCGAGGTCGCCAATCAGCTCCGCCGGGAGGCAGCTTTGATGCCGTGGCTGGCGCCACGCTTGCCGCTTCGAGTGCCCGAACCCAAGGTAGTCAGCGCCGCGCCGCTGGTCCTGCGCCACGAACTCGTCCCCGGCGTGCCATTGACCGTTCTAGACGCGACCGCGGGCCGGGCGCTTGGAATGTTCCTGCGCGCACTACACGGGTGTCCGGTGACGGAGGCGATCGAGCGCGGCCTTCCCGCCGCCGCAGACACCATCGCAGAGCGTGGCGACACGGTAAAGCGCTTTCGGGCTGACGTCGTGCCGTTGTTGCCGAAGGCACGCGCCGCGTCGGCACTGGCGTTGCTCGACAGTGTCCTGAGCTACCCCGCCGACACGATCGTGCACGGAGACCTCGGGCCAGAACACGTGCTCACGACGGGAGATGGCCCCACCGGCGTTATCGACTTCGGGGACCTCGGATGCGACGATGCGGCGCTTGACCTCGCCTGGGCACTGCACGGCACCCCGGCGGCGTTCGCCGAGGCACTGGCGTCGACATATGGGGTGACCGCCGACCAGCGTGATCGTGCGCTGTCCTGGCACCAGATGGGCCCGTGGCATGAGGTCACCCACGGATTGGATACCGGCGACAGCGATTCGATCCGCCTCGGGCTGATTGGCGTCCTCGACAGGATCACGCCATGACCGTTCGGCCAAAGAAGGTCTGAGACGGACAGTCAAGACCGAGCGCCTCGGCGAGGACACGACTACGACCATGTACAACGAAGTGATGTGGCCTCGCAGAGTGTTGGTGGGATCGACAGCGGCGGTGTTCGCAGGGGCGGCGATCGTGGGGGCGGCGGTGTTGTTGGTGCCGCCGGATGCGGAGGTCACGCCGGTTCCAGTCATCACGCCGGTAGTCGTCGGCGTCATCCCACACGACCCGGCCGCATACAGCGAGGGGCTCGAGTTCGACGGAGGCGACCTGTATGAGTCCACGGGGGAGGAGACGAAATCTCAACTGCGCGAGGTGGATCCGGCGACTGGCCGGGTGCTTCGCTCCGTCGGCCTACCCCCGACGTACTTCGGCGAGGGCATTGCCGTTGTCGGTGACCGCATTTGGCAGTTGACCTATCAGAACAATGTGGCGATCGAATGGGACAAGACGACATTCACTCCGATTCGCGAAGTCCCCATCGACGTCGGCGGGTGGGGACTGTGCTTCGACGGTGATCGGCTCATCAGCAGCGATGGCACCGGCCGGTTGTCGTTTCACGATGTCAACACCTTCGCCGTGACCGGCGGGATCACCGTGACGCGCGACGGACAGCCTGTCAGCGGGCTCAACGAGCTCGACTGTGTGGACGGCCGCGTCTGGGCTGCAGCGTGGCCCAACGACCAGTTCGTTCGCGTCGATCCCGCGACCGGCGTGGTTGACCTGGTGCTGGACACGTCCGGCCTGTGGAACCCGAGTGAACGCACGGCTCGCCAGGTAGTCAGCGGCATCGCCCACATCAGCGGCCAGGAGTTCCTGATCAGCGGCAAGGAATGGCCGCAGAGCTACCAGGTGCGGATCGACGCCTGACTTGTCGGGCGTCGATCCGCCGAACTCAACTGGTTGCGTCGAGGATCTTGATCGCGAAGATGAGCGTGTCACCCGGCTGGATGCCGGCGGCGGGCTGACCGGAGGGGTAGCCGTCGGCAGAGACCACCGCGACACCGACTGTGGATCCGACCGTCTGTCCTGCGATGGCCTTCTGGAAGCCCGGCACGACTCCGTTCAGCGGAAACTCAACCGGCTCGCCGCGCTGGTAGCTGCTGTCGAACACAGATCCGTCACGGCCGTTCACGCCCATGTAGCAGACCGAAACCGTGGCATTGTCGGCGACGACTGGACCGTCACCGGCCTGCAGCGTGTGCACCTGGGTCTCGGTCACGCTGAAGGGTGCAGTGACCTTGACGTTCGGCGCTGCCGTATCCGTGGATCCGCTGACCGCAACGCTGCCAGTGGCTCCCGGGAGCGTCCACTCGGGGGCGGCACCGTCCGCAGGCGCAGCCGTTGGGCAGGTGCTGGCCTCGGTTGCCGTCTCCGTGATGCTGGGCGGCGTGAACACGTCGGAGACGGGCGACGAGCTGGCCGATGAGGTATCGGTATCGGAGCCGCACGCGGCGAGCGCCATGACGAGCGACGCGGCGCAGGCCGCGATCGCGACGGAGGAGGACACGCGAGAGGAGTTCACGGTTGCCACGCTACAGCCGCGGTACCCGGTCCTTGCCGCGGGACGGCTCGTTGATCGGGTTGATTTCAGGGCCGACCGGGGGAGGGCCGCGGTGGAAGGGCCGATGCCTGGGCCGGCCCTTCCACCAGGCGGTCAGTAGTCCCAGTTGGCTGGTATGAAGCGGAAGGCGTCGCCTGCGACCGCGACGTGGCACACCGACGGGAACGGCAGGTGAGTGGCCACCAGTGCCTCGCCGCTGGCCGCGAGCTCCTGCAGCAGGCGGATCCGGACTCGGGTGGACTCCTCGGGGTCGTGTTCGAATCCGTTTTGCCACTCGGGGTTGTCGAATCCGACCTGGAACACGGCGTCACCGGCGAACGTCAGTGCCTCGCCGCCGGACTCGATGCGAACGATGCTGTGACCGGGGGTGTGACCGCCGGTGCGGCGAAGCAGCACGCCGGGTGCCACCTCGTGCTCGGTCTCGAACGGCCGCAGCTGGCTGCGATACACGTCGAGGAACTGTGCGGCAGTCCGCCGAAGCACGTCCGGAATCGGACCGGGCATGACGGTGCGGGAGAAGTCGGGTGCTTCCCAGAACTCCGCCTCGGCCGCGGCCAGGTGCACCCGCAGGTCTGGGCGCAGCTGATTCCTGAGCCCGTCGACCAGCAGCCCACCGATATGGTCCATGTGCAGGTGCGTGAGCACCACGTCGGTCACCGACGACGGATCGATCCCGGCGGCGACGAGGCGCATCGCCAGCTGCCCGGCCCGCGGGAAGTCCGGGAACTCTGTGCCCAGTCCGGAATCGATGAGGATGGTCTTGCCACCGCTGCGCACTACGGCCACATTCAACGGCCAGTCGAGCACCTCCTGAGGCAGGTACATGTCCGTGAGCCAGGCTGACAGGTCGGCAGGAGCGGCGTTGGTGGCCAGCGTGCCGGTGGTTATCGGTAGCACCCCGTCGCTGATCACCATGACGTCGATATCGCCGACTCGCAGTGCGTAGCGCGACGGAACCAACTCGTCGGGCGTGACGATGTGTGAGGTGGTGTCCAAGCTCATGTTCTTCTCCTCCTGAGCGCCTTAACCAAAGACGTTGCGAAAATTGGACGGTTTGGGCTCCGTCTACAGGTAGGACCGATCAATGGCGCGTTTTGTGACACTGCGGGGGAGACGCAGTCCCAAGCTCATCCCCGCAACCAGCTACGCATTCTCAAGAGTTCGGCTCTCGCAGTGGGGGCCTGTCGATCTGTTCGCGGAGGATGTCGCCGTGACCTGCATGCCTTGCGAACTCCTGGATCATGGCGAGGAGGGTCCACCGCATGCTGACCGTCCCCTCGCGTGGATTGACCTTGATGTCGTCGAGGTCGAAGCGGGAGGCGATCGCACGCGATCGTTGACTGGCGCGCTCGAACTCGGCGATAACATCTGCCAGCGACTCGTCGGCCGTGACGACGAAGGTGCCCTCGTCGCGGCGCGAGTATCCATCGCATTCGGATTCGTCGAGTCCCGCCCAGAATCGTTGAAACCAGATCCTTTCCGCAGCCGCGGCGTGCTTGATCAAGGAGATCGGTGTCGTCAGTGACGCAACGAGTCGCCGGCGGGCGTCGGCGTCAGACAAACCGCGCACGGTCTCGATGAGAGCTTCGCGGTTGCCGTCGAGCATGCTCTCGATGACTGCTCGCTCGGTTCCAGCGGTTGTTCGGTTGGTACTCATCAATTTTCACTCCACTCTGTTGTGCACCATGGGCGCTGTTTGACTGCGTGGGTCGTGATGAATGGCACGAGGCGACGGTGCAGCGATCGATCGCGAGAGAGCGACGACCATCGGCGTCAGGGAACTACCGGGATGGGGGAGATTCGATTCGCGCGCCGCGCAGAGTGCGACTTGGCGGGACGGCGTCGGCGGTGCAGCTCAGACGTTCAGGACGCTCGCCTGGACCCAATATATCGCAGAGTTTCAATCACCGATGCACAAGGACCTGCGATGACCGCGGCGTTGGCAATGCTGCACAGGATCGCGACGTAGGCAGCTGGACGGTGGCCCCGCTATTAGCGGCGGTGTGCGAGCAGATGGACTCCGGGAAAGCGGTGGACGGTGTCGGGACGGTTGACGATCCGCCAGTCCTCGGCGAAGCCGCCGTCAGCGAGGACGCGGCTCAGCTCGTCGGGGTGCCAGCGCCAAGCCGGGGCTACCGCGTGGTCGAACGGTGTTGCGGGGCCAGGCATGTCGGATGACTGAGACGCGATCAGCACCGGTGTTCCGGAACGAAGTCGATCAGCCCACAGCCCAAGGATGGTTTCGAGTTCATCAGGCGGGACGTGTATCAGACTGAACCGGGCGAGGACCGCCGATATGGTGTCGGTTACATCTGTCAGAGTTGCGTCGGTGTCGATGAAGGCCAGGTGCGGGTAGGTGGTGCGGGCGATGGCGAGCATCGCCGGACTGGGGTCACATCCGATGACATCGAGTCCGCGACGAGCGAGGTCGGCGGTGACGTGTCCGATGCCGCAACCCACGTCGACAACGACACCCGCGGTGTGGATCTTCTCCACGAAGGCGGCAACGGCGTGTTGTTCGATTGGCGACTGGTAGGGGCCGGGGAACATCGCGGCGTAGCGCTCGGCGAGCGCCTCATATCCCGGTTGTGTCATGGGCTCAGCGGCTCGCGCGCACGATGCGGCTCGCACGAAGTGCCCGGGGCGGGTCCTCATCGAAACCCGGGGATTCATCCAGGTACCTGCCGATGATGTCTCGCGCGGTGTGGTCCTCGACGGCGGTGAAGCCGAGTGCGCGTAACTGTCCGGAGATGTCGTCAGGTGTGAAGTAGCTGACGAGGGGCTCACCGGCGCCGGCGAGTCGCTCAGCCCGAGCCCGCAGGTGCGCGCGATCCTCGTCGGTGTCCGCTGGCTGCAGGTAGTCGAAGACGACCTCGACGGGCCCGGCCTGTCCGGCGATGTACTCCAGGGTGCTGTGGGCGGCGCTAGGAGTCAGATAGAAGACGACGCCGAGCCACACGAATATCGCCGGTTCCGTGCGCGCGAACGAGGTGGCTTCCAATTCCGCTGCCAGCACTTGTGTTTCGAAGTCGACCGGCACGAGTGTCAGCGTCTCTGGGTGATCAATCCCGGCCGTGGCCAGGCGTTCGCGCTTCCACGCCTGGGTGGCAGGGTGATCAACCTCGAAGACGCGCAGGTCCGGGTGCGGATTGCGGTAGGCGAAGGTGTCCAGTCCGGCGCCGAGGATCACGACCTGCCGCACACCGGTGGCCACGGCCGCGGCCACGGCGTCCTCGGCGAAGCGGGCGCGCGCCGCGAAGAAGAGCCGCCGGGGCCGATCAATGGCCGCAGCGACGGGGTGATCGGTTGTGCGCGTGCTCAAGTCGGTCAGGTCATCTGCAGTCACGCCGAGCATCGGCATCGCGAGGGGATCGGCGAAGATCGACGGCCGGTCGGCGCACTGGTGATAGGCACGGGCATACGCGGTAGCGAGCGCTGTCCGACTGGGTCCGGCGTTCTCCATGCCCCGAATCTACCGGCGGGCTCGATCTAGTCGTAGATGACGGCAAGTCCCCGCCGCTTCAGGTCCGCCAGGCTGTCCTGCATGGCTTGAAGCTGCTCGGGCGAGTGCCCCACCCAGTCCGTGATCTCGCCGACTATTCGCACTGGATCCGACGTGCGGTAGGAACGGGTCGGATTTCCCGGAAATTTCTTGTCCGTCACGTTCGGGTCGTCCTCCACGGCGCCCTCTGGCTCCACGATGTAGATGCGGCAGCGGCTCTCGCCCACGGCCATCTCCGCTCCCCACACTGCGGCGTCCAAGGTCTGCGTCATATAGACGTGATTCGAGATTCGTCCTTCTTCGTAGTTCGACCGGTGTCCGGCCACCAGCAGATCACCTACAGAGAGATCTGCCTTGGTGCCGTGCAGGAGCGCACCGGACTCGTGCACTTCGAAAGGTGTCGTCACGCCAGCCCCATCCGTTGTCGCCTATCGTCCCTGCCGGCTAACCATCGTGGTGATCCAGGTGGGCGCATAGGGAGACGTGCAGCCAGGCGGCGTCGGATAGTCCCTGAGCACCTCCAGGCGCTCACCGATATCGATCGCGCGGGCGCGGTAGTGGGTGTGTTCGATGCCGATGTGACCCAGGCACTCGTTCATCGCCCACTGCAGCCGGTCCGGGGCGTTCTTCATCTGCGCCTCGATGACGTCCAGCAGCCCCGCGAGATCAAGGCCCTCGGAACGTTTCTTCACGCGCTCGGCGGTCAGTGCCCAGCCAGCACTCGCGACTACCGGATCCGGATCGGCAAGCCAGATCACCCGCAACTCTTCGCAATGCGGATTGCTCTTCACCACGTAATTCACCAGCCAGTCATGCACTTTGGGGGTGCGCGCTTGGCGCAGCATGACATCCAGCTCGTCACGGTCGAAGCCCTTCGGACGGCAGATCAGGATCGCCAGCAGACGGGCCGCGGTGTCACCGGTCTCCCAGAGTTGGCCCGCGAGTTCCTGCTGGGTCTTCAGCCGCTTCGCGAGTGCACGCAGCTTGCTGAGGTTCACACCGTGATCGTCACCGTGCCTCTCGTTCACCGCACGTGCCTTCGGATCCTCAAGTGTCGCCAGCTCGGCCATGGTCTGGACCAACATCGTATCGGCCACCCTCAGTGCCCTCCCACTTCCTCGCCGAGGTAGAAGGCGGTGGTGCGGTTCGCGGCCGCGGTGGCGTCTTCCTCCGGTGTTCCGGCGTGCATGGAGGCCTGTCCCCAGCGCTCGCTGACCGCGCGGATGAATTGCTGGGCGGGTGCGGTCTGCGCGAAGGCGTCGGGATCGCCAGGACGGTCCTGTCCCGCGACCAGATGCAGCGACAGGCCCAGCAGAGCGAGGTCCCATCCCACCCCCGTCGCGCCCGGTCCGAACTGGGCCCAGAAGTCAGAGTCGGCGGCGCCCGTGTGAGAGTGCTCGATGGTAAGGCGCGTCTGGTCTCCCTCCGGTGCGAGGTGCACAGACACTTGACTCGAGTCATCACCGAACTCCCAGGTCACGGTGAAGGATTGTGGTGGGTCGCAGGCGGTCACCTCTCCAGAGGCGTTGCCCTCGACTTGGTAGCGGCCTCCCAGCCGGAGGTCGCCACTGACCGGCGCGAACCAGCGCGCGAGCCGGTCGGCCTGCGTGCAGGCCTCCCAGAGGTCGTCGGTCGTGGTCGCATAGGACTGGCTGATGGTCTGCACCGTGTGCTGCGTCGTATCACCGCGGTTGACGGTGAGGTCTCGGCGCACCGCTCCGGGCTGCGCGGCGATGATCTTGTCGGTTGATTCAGCCATGGTCGCTCCTAGTCGTTGGTCGGTGCCGGCCGCCCGTTGCGATCTCGTTGTGATTTCTTGCCGCGGGCGATCTCGGTCGCGAGTGCATCCAGTCGCGGCGCCCAAAACCGCCGGAACGGATCCAGCCACTCATCGACGCCGCGTAGTGGTGCGGGATCCAGCGCGTACACACGGCGGGTTCCTTCGGCTCGAATGCTCGCGAACCCGGCTTCCCGCAGCACCTTTAGGTGCTGGGAGACCGCGGGTTGCGTGATCCCGAACTCTGTCCCAATCGCACGAACCACGTCGCCAGCTGGCATCTCGTCGCGGGCCAATAGTTCGAGGATGCGCCTTCGGACGGGATCGCCGAGGACGTCAAACGCGTGCACGGCACAAGAATAAGCAATCAATTATATAAGTCAAGGGCAATGTTCTTCCTCGTACGGTTGACCAGGGGTGTTGAGCTGCTCGCTCCGATGAAGGCAAGGGGGCGCAAATTCGTGCTCAGCTGGCGCTTCGGGAGCACAATTGTGGTGTCCGTCCGAAACCAGGGAGCCGCGATGAGCGAGCAACTGTACGACTTCTTCGGCGAGATCCTCCAGCGGTACTTCAGATCCGCCATCGACGCCTATCCGCAGATGGGTGGAGTCCTCGTTGAAAGGTTGTTCACGCTGACTGACGAAATCCCGGATCATCTGACAGAGAGCCGGCGCGCAGCAGTGACGTGGGGCAAAGCAGAGAACCCGAAAGCCAGGATCACCTCGGAAGCCCTCGTCATCACCCAACACGGACTCATATACGCCGCCGGATTGAACGAGTCACACCGTGCGCTGTATTACCTGGCCACGCCACCAACGTTCTTCGATGCGTTCGTCGATCAGGTCGACACCGCCGACGTGTGTGAGGGCGCGATAGTGGCAGTGGACGGCCGGTTCGGCCGTGATCTCACATCGGCGCGTCCAATGGACGCCGCGCTGCGCCGGATACTCGATGAGCACGTAGCGCTGCGGGTGGATCTACATCAGCTTGAGGTGTGCGTCTGAGGCGTTTGGGGAAAAGCACTGTGACACACAGTGTCTGATGAGCACGGCGACGCCTGTCAGTAGCCGGGCATAGTTCGCGTGCTCTACTTGACAGGTGGCCTTGCGCGCCGGAACCGATTCCGCCTGTCGACGCCGTGCGATGCGTCGCTGCACGACGCTGATCGTCACGACCGTGCTCGCCCTCGTGGCCTGCGCAGAGTCGCCGACGCCACCGACCACACCGACGACATCGACAGCACCGACGTCGACCCAGGCGCCGTCCACCGCCCCATCCCCGGCAGCGCTTCCACGCCCGCCTGCGCAGCCACGGCTGGCATCCAGCCCGGAGCAGCTCGCCGATGACCTGGTCGCAGACGAGCGGGTGCTTCGCGACCCGTCCTCATCGGAGGCAGTGCTGGCGGAAGCGGCGCGCGGCCAGCAGGCGGCATACCGCGTCCTCGGCAGGCATCCGGAGTGGGACACCGTTGCCCGCGCACGGATCCCGGCATCACTTCTCGACGTCTACGACCGCAACATCGACGCACGCCGACAGTTGACCGTGTTGGGCGCGAGTGACATCAAGGACACCCTGCCCGCCTGGCGCATCAACCCGCCGGCACCGGCCGATGAGTTGCTCGGGTATTACCGGCAAGCAGAGGCGGCTACGGGCGTCGGCTGGAACTACCTGGCCGCGATCCATCTCATCGAAACCGGGCTCGGCCGAATTGCGGGCACGAGCTCGGCCGGCGCCCAGGGCCCCATGCAGTTCCTACCCTCGACGTTCGCCGAGTACGGCGACGGTGGCGATATTCACTCGCTGCGCGACAGCATCATGGCCGCAGGACGCCACCTTGCTGCCAACGGATTCGCCGCTGACCGCGACGGCGCGATCTTCCGCTACAACAACTCGGACAGGTATGTGCAGGGGGTCAACGACTACGCCGCCGTGCTCGCGGCCGACCCCGCTGCGTTCGCCGGCTACCACCGGTGGGACATCTACTACCGCACGACGGCCGGTGACGTCTTGCTGCCGGTCGGGTATGCCGCGACGACACCGATTCCCGTTCACGACTACCTGGCGGATCACCCGCAATAGAACCGCCCGGGCGCGGCAAGAGGCAGGCGCGTCAGCCAGCCTCGGCCCGCAGGCCGGCGATGAACGTGGCGACGAGGCGGCCCAGGGTCGATTCGAAGTCGGTGACCATCGGATTGGTGCTGGCGGACTCGGGAGTGGCCCACGCCCAGGCGGTCCCGGTGAACGCGTGGATGGCGGCCGTCAGCGCGCTGAGCTGGTCATCGGACAGGGGGAGCGATGGCTGCAGCGCCGCGCCGAGTCGCTGTTGGGCATCGGTCGCCTGCGATGCGAGAACGCGTTGTTCGTCGGAGCCAAGCCGGCCGAGGAGCACTGGCGACACGGCGATCAGATCACATAGCACCGGCCGTGCCGCGAGCGTGGAGGCCACTGCCGCTGCCGCCGTGCGGTTCGGAAGCTCGCGGTCCAGCGCGTCGATCCAGTGCAAGTGCTCGTCGTACATCACCCGTAGCAACAACGCCTCGCGAGAGCCGACGTATCGCAGGATGCCCGACTTCGCCAGGCCGGCCGCCGCCGCGATATCGCCCAACGTCAGCGCCGTAGCGCGGGACCGCTGCAGGAGATCACGGGTGACCGCGGCCAGTTGGGTCAGGCGTTCGTCCCGCTGCGCCTCGGTGCGCGCACGGGCGAAGGGAAGCGGTGCACTCGGTCCTGACATCCCACGATAATAGAACACCATTCTGTTATCGTCCTCGACATGCCTCACGAATACGAATGTGTCATCCGACGCCACAGCACGGCGTCCCCAGCGGTCCTGTTCTCCATCGTTTCCGACGGAGCCAACTGGTCGGACTGGGCCTCACCGCTGATCAGCTATTCGGCATGGGACTCATTGGGACCAGCGGGCGACGGGGGAGTCGGCGCTATTCGTGCTGTGGGAGCCAAGGGACGGCAGACCCGCGAGATGACAACCGTCCACGAGCCCGGAATCCGGCACGGCTACACGATCCTGGCCGACGGCCCAATCCGGAACTATCAGGCCGACGTGACGCTAACCGAAGACGCCGGCGGGACCCTGGTGACGTGGCGCGGCGGGTATGAGACTCGTTCGCGGACAATCGGTGTGGCGTACTGGCTTGTTGTGCGGTTCGTCCTGGGGACGTTGTCGCGGAAACTCGTCAAGGAAGCAGAACGCCGGGAACCGTGAAGAACTCGGCCTGTCGAAGATGAGAGGGATCACCCCGACTCGCGTGCTGGGGCTTGCCGCACCAGGTAGATGAGCGGCCGGCCGCGATCGTCGATGGTCTCGTGGTGTCGTTGGAAGCCGAGCTTCTCCAGGACCCGTAGTGACGGCTGGTTCCATGCCCCCACGGTTGACCAGATTCGGCCGCGGCCTGTCGTGAATGCCGCGTCCATCACAGCGTGCGCGGCCTCGGTCGCGTAACCGCAGCCGTGGAACCGGTTCAGCAGTTCACAGGCGATCTCCGGCTCATCGAGGCTGCATCGACCGACGATCAGCCCGCAGTACCCCAAGGGTTCGTCGTTGGCCCTGCGGCGAATCGTGAACAGTCCGATACCGCTGTCGTGGAACTTGTTTCGTTGCTCGGCCAGTCGAAGACGGACATCCTGCACTGACTCGGTCGTCCCGCCCTCGTGCTCACCGAGCAGTTCGTGATTCCAGACGGCATCGCACTCGTCACGCAACTCCAGACGAAGACGCGGGGTGTGCATCGACGTTGCCATCGGGGTGTATCGCATCATCGGGGCTCCTGCGCTCGGGGATCGCGGTCGATCAACCCGCCGCGGGGTGCCGCGCCGCTATCAGGCGCGCGATCTCGCCGTACTTCTCGAGACGCCCTGTCTCGCTGCCCGCGTTGTACAACACGATACGAGTGGCGATTCCGTCGTACTTGGCGATCAACGCGTCTGCCAAGCCATCCCATGTCGATTCGGTGGCAAAGGTGGCGATGTGGTCGTCCGTGATTTGCGATGCCATACCTGCGAAGTCACCGGCCTTCTGCTTCTCCCGCAGACGGGCCGTCGTGCCCTCGAAGCCGGCCTCGTCCCAGATGAACGCATAGTTCGGTGTGCTTCCGTAGAAGCTCATGCTGGCCCGCACGAGTTCGCGCTCGTTGGCGCGCTCCTCGTCGGTGTCGCCGACGATCGTCATGACGGGAACGATCTTGGCGATATCGGAGGGGGAGCGGCCGGCCTTGGCCGCACCTGCGGCAACGTTGGGAAGCACGTGACGGGCGATGTAGCCGGGCTCGCCGATCGGATGAATGTGCACGCCGTCGGCGACCTCGCCTGCCATCCGCAGCATCCATGGATTCACTGCTGCGACATCGACTTTGGGATCGGGTGCGTCGATCGGCCCGGGACTCCACTGGGGAGTGATGAAGTCGAGGTCGTAGAACTCGCCGTGATGGTCGAGTTTGCCGGTCCGGAAGGCGGCGAAACATGCCTTCACCGCCAGCACGTAGTCACGCAGGCGCGGGCCCGGATGTTCGAAGGGCATCCCGTAGCGCCGGACGACATGCGTGCGGACCTGGGTGCCGAGGCCGAGCCGAAACCTGCCGCCGGTTGCCTCCTGCAGCTCCCAGGCCGACGCCGCCGTGATGAACGGGCTGCGCGGAAAGGCGACGGCGACACCGGTCGAGATCTCGAGGCCGGGGGCGGACTGCGACGCCACCGCCGCGTTGAGATACGCGGTGCGGCCCGTCTCGGTGAGCAGGAGACCGGAGAACCCAGAAGCCTGAATGCGCTGGGCGAAGCCGCCGATCTGGCTCAACCGCTGCGGCATGGTCATCACGTCGACGTACACGGACGGAGATTACGTCACCCGATGACAAAATCGGCGGCATCGGCCAGGTGAGCTCGACGCCCAGAAAACGGGCACGATCAGTCGCGGCGGTTACTCACTCTTGATGTGGTGCGCGATCGCCGTCTCCACCGATGCGGACCGGGACCGCGCCCACTTGTCCGCCTCTTCCTGTTCCGCGGACGTGACGACGACCGCGTCCGGGCCGGGTACCACTGTCGCTACATGGCCGGTGGCGAACCATCGCACCACGTATGGCGGAGAGCCATCCGCCGAACGCACCTCGGTGATCTCACCGCGCTGATCCGGTCGTTCCACTGTCGTGCCCTTGATCACCAACCAGTCGCCTACCTTGGCCTTCATCGCCCAATCCCTTCCTGCGCTTCCGCCTCCCATCGTGCGCGCGCCTGCGGCTCCTGGGAAGGGCATTCCGCTGGTTGATTGCATTACGTTGGCGAGGTGGACAATGACCTGTTCGTGCGCCCCTACCGACCGGCTGATGTAGATGAGGTGGTCAGTGTGTGGGCGCGCGCTGCTCGGGAGGCTCACCCATTCGTCGTCGGGGAGGGTGAGGGTGAACGCGAACAAAAGATGCGTGACGTCTACCTCATGGAAGCCGAGAACTGGGTCGTCGAGTCTGTCGTCAACGGCACTATCGTCGGCTTGCTCGGCATGCTGGGCAGTGAGATCGGCGGTTTGTTCGTCGCGCCCGAGGCGCAGCGGCGTGGGGTCGGTCGGGCCCTTGTCGAGCATGCCAGCGCACTACACGGCACGGTGACACTGGAGGTTTACCAGCGCAACCAGCGCGCCCGCCGTTTCTATGCCCGGATGGGATTCGAGGAGATCGGGCACCGGCCGGAAGAAGAAACCGGGCACGAACTGATCGCACTGCGTCGAGGAGCCGTCGCTTCCTGACAGATTGTGGCCACGCAGCGAGTCAGGAGTCGAAGAGCTCTGCCAGGTCAAGGATCAGATCGTCGATCGCCTTGCCGTGTGCGGTGGCAGTCGTTGCGATCGTCCTCACGTGACCGCGTTGCGCGTCCACTATGGCCTGCAGTTCTTCCGGACCGTCCCCACGCGCGGTTCGGCGGGCTCGCGTGACCTCCGGATTGCTCTCTGCCATTGCCGCTTTGGCGGTATCGGCTGCCGCAGCGACGTGCCCACGGGTCGATTCCAGCGCTTGGCGCAACAAGGCGTGCGACTGGTGACCGATGCGCGGGTCCTCTGGTTCCTTGGGCGGTTTTGCCGACACGGTGCTTCCTCCTCGGTGCGGTGATGGCGATCAAGGCGTCGCGACGTTCATGGCGTCCCAGGGCGACGCTAGCGGTAAGCCGTTGATGCGAAGCTCGCCGTTCGTGACATTCGTCGAGATCGCGACCCTCCCCGGGGCGGCGTCGATCGCAACCGCAGACGCCTCCGGTCGAGTCTCGATGTAGTTCGCAGACACGACGGCGGAGTCGGCGCGAATGCGTACCGCGGCGACGTGTTCGTTGGGGACGAACACGATTCGATTGTCGTTTACCAGCGCATTCCCGTCCACGATGACCTGCACCATGGGGCGGATTCCGGCGCCGTCGACGGTGTTTCCGTGCACCGCCCCGAGTTCGCGACCCAACTGCAGGTGCACGATCCTGTCGTCGCCGTACCACCAGGTGCCGCCGTCGGTGACGATGACCAGTCTCCCGAACTTGAGTCCCACCGGGTGGTACTCCTCTGCGCGTTCTGTGTGCCGCAATGTCGCCAGCCCCCCGATCGACACGCCGGTGTAGCGGCCCCGCGGGGACTGCTGGTGAACTCGATTCTCGCTGACATCGGTCCGGTCGAACGGTGCTCGTACCGCGATACCGAACGACAATCCGTCGGGAGCACCGACGTCGTTGACCGTGTTGAGGGCGACCTGGGAGTTGCGGGCACCTTCGATCCACACGCCTGCCACAGTCTGTGCGAACATCGACCGCACCCCAAGTACCTGGTTGGCGCGGACATCGGCCTCCTGCACCGGACCGATGGAGATGGCGGCGAGCACTTTCCCTTCCGCGGCTGGGGCATGCCGCTGCTCGCGGACCTCGAAGCCGACTCCGCGAATAACGTTGTCGTTCACCGACACCGCGCCACCGCGCACGGCCGTGACGACGATGCCGTCGAGCGGTACTCGGGCGATGCGGTTGCCGTGAATCATCGCGGTCACGACGGCGGCCTGCACCATGATGCCGTAACCGAGGAATTCGACGACTTCGTTGCCCGCGACGCGCACCGACCTGACACGTCCGCTGTGGCCGAGGCCGTCAGTCACGAAAATCGCTGCCGGCAAGCCGACATCGCCGCGCATACTGCCGACGTCGGTCACGATTCCGAAAGGCCCTGCCTTGTACACGACGCTCGCCGGTGCGCACGGGTTCGGGCGGAGCGGATCGGTAGGCTCGGCGGGAACTCGCGGGTCGGGAATCCCGAGCCGATCGAGCTGGGTGTTCAGGCCGAAGATCTCGTTGTCGGTGATCCGGACGGGGTCCAGACCGTCGACGATGCCGTAGAAACCGGCGGCGACGACGTTCGACCTGACCACCGTCGCGCCCACAGCTGAGGTACCCAAGTGCGTGATCCCGGCGATCACCGCCGCGACGATATTGTCGGCAACGACGTTGTCCCCGACGTGGATTGCCGTGCCGACGAAGGAGACACCCGCACGCACACCGACGAGCACGTTGTCCTCAATCCTGGAGTGAGCGAGTAACAGACGTCCCGGTGTGCGCTCGTCGGCGACGAATGCGCGTTCGGCGCGTGGTGCAAGGGCGTCGAGGGGGGCATTGCCGATTGCCGTGGCGCCCAGGATCTGACAGTCGCGCACGCGCAGCCCCGCGATGATGCCGAGCAACGCCAGTGCGGGCAGCCGCGCGCGGGTTGGATGCACGATCAGAGAGCAGCGCTGCACAGCGAAGCCAATTGTGTTGCGCACTGCGATCGCAACGTTGCCGCCTAGCCCAGCGAGCAGCCCGCCGGTGACGACAGGCGCGGCAGCCACGGGCGCGGCAGCCACGGGCCCGGCTGCCCTTGCGGGCTCCGCCGGCCTTCCAGGTTCCGCTGGCCTTCCAGATTCCGCTGGCCTTCCGGGTTCCGCCGGCCTGCCGGGTTCCTGCCGGTCTATGAACCGACCGTCGTTGCCAAGCACGGTCAACTCCTCGATCGTGACCTCCCTGGCACGATCGACGAAGAACGCCGGCATGGGCCCCGGTGTGAGCACGATGGTCGTCCACCCCTTGCCACGTACCCGCACCGCGTTGGTCCGCGACATGTCGACGGTCTCGCGCAGCACGTAGACACCGGGTTGCAGACAGACCACACCACCCCGGTCCCGCACCTTGTCGACGGCGGCCTGGATGGTCAGCGCGCCGCTGTTGTGGCTGATGGCCGTGACGCAGACATCGCAGGCACAGTCGTCGCAGTCGCAGTCGCCCGAACCTGGCCACGGCACCCGGCAGTCGCTCAGCACGTCATCGTTCGCGAAGTCGACGAACCCGAGACGAGCGATGTGGTGGTGGGGTGTGCGCGGCGGCACGTGATCGAGCACCTCGACCGATGCGTCGGCGACGCGCGCTCGAAACGCCCAGCGCTCGTTCGAGCGGAACGCGCCGCCGGCGATATCCGGGTCGAGGGTGAACTCGATCTGAACGCCGTCCTCGAGCACTATCGGCCCCGCGGTGACCTGCATGACGTGATCGGCCGTGACCAACGCGCCGGATTGGTCCCATCGCCGAATGCGAGCGCCGCGGGAAACGTCGAACACCCCGCCCAGCGGTGCCGCCAATGTGACCACCCCGCGCGTGTCATCGACGCTGGCGACGACTGCCATCTCACCCGACAGACCGTCGAGTTCGTGAACGTCGTCGGTGACCTCGACGACATCGCCAATGGTGAACCGCAGCACCGCATCACGCCCCGGACGCACGACGCTGACGTCGGCGCCGGCAATCGCCGTCACCGGCGACGCCAGCGAGGCGTTGTCGCGACTCCACTTGAAGGTCGCCACGCCAACCGGTCCCGGGTCGTGAATCTCCACGCTGTACAGGCGGTTGCTGCGACCGCGAAAGCCGCCTATCGGAGGTACATCGCACGGGTCCAACGCCGCCGGAACCCCGACCGCTGCGGTGGTGAGCCGCGACGCGCTCGGGCGGATGATGTCGGCCCAGCCAGGGATCTGCCCGTCGGGGGTGTCGCACTGCAGGCCGGGCGTATCGGCTTCGTGCACCTTCACCTGCCAGACGACCTGCCGCCGGACCGCGGTGTCGATGCCGTACAGGGCGGGGTCGAGCAGTGTCGGGTCCTCGGCCCACGTGCGCTCGCGGTGCCATACGTCGAGGTACACCAGGTGGGTGCCGGAGGTGGGAAGCGCCGGCGGTACGGGCAGGTAGGGCTGCGGGCTGTAAGGAAGGGGGTCGGTGCCCCTCATCTCCTCGAGGTGCGGGTCGAAGTGCAGCGTCGGGACCGGTGTGCCGATACCGTGATTGTCGACCTGGATGCCGTCGACGTACGCGCGGCCGGGCCCGAAAGACAGCACACCGCCTGCGATTTCGAGCAGGAACGCGTCGGGGGTCTCGGCGGGGACGACGGCACGACCGAGGGTGTCGAGCGCGGTGGCGCGCAGTCGGCGATCAAGCAGGTCGACGAGCTCGTTGAGGTTCGCGTCGAGGCGGACACGGCCCTGCTGCTCGAACACGCCGACGAAGTCGTTCGTCGGCCGGAAACTGTAACTGCTGTGGTCACCGGCCATGCTGGGCCTCCTTGTCAGGTCACGTAGGTCAGCGCCGGATCCAGCCCGAACGGCAGGTACTCGGCGAGGCGGATGCGTAGGTTCGATTCCCGCTGGGCCTGTTTGACGTGGCAGAGCGCACCCATCTCGCTGCCGTCCTCGGCACCTTCGGTGATCTCGGCCGGACACGACGATGCGAGCTGGCCGTACTCGGGCCGCCCATACCTGCGGGCAGTCAACGACGGTGCGAGAACCGCGGCGACGGCGGCGCGCGCGCTCGCCGCGATCGCCTGCTGCTGTGCGAGGGGGAGCAGCGGGTTCGCGGCGAGCGCGTTGGCGACGGCCGCGTCGGCCGCTTGGCGCGCGGTGAGCTCGGGCTGGCAGCGGAACCGTCGCGGGCTGACCGAATCGAGCGGGAGATAGCTGAACCGCACACAGTCATGCTGGGTCTGCTGCACCTCGACGTGACCGGTGACTATGCACTCCGACGCGTCAAGGCTGACAACATGCACTGCGCCGATCACCGTCGAGCGTTCGGCGCGCAGCGGCGGCCCGAGATCGGTTGTGGCCCCGCCCGTCCCGACGACCGCCGGCCCCGCCAACGCTCCACCGACGTCGAGGCCGTCCACAACCGAGTCGAGGATCGTGACGTGGTCGATGGACGGCGGCAGGCTGATCGGTCCGAGGATCGAGAAGGCGACCTCGACGCGCAGCTGGGTGAGGTCCGCCCCAGCCGAGGCGACGATCGACGGCCGGGTGGTGTCCGGCTCGCCGTCCTCGCGCAGCCGCCGGCCCGGGGTCAGCGTCGAGTGCCACAGTCGTAGTCGGTTGATGGGCCCGATCACGTCGAGGTGCCCCTCGACGAGAACGCCGCTCAGTGTCAGTGTCGACAGGTAGTCCCGGGTGGCCGCAGGCACCGTGGCGTCGATGCGCGTCCCGGTGCTCGGCGTGCGCAATAGCGGGCGTTCACCGTCGGCGGCCTCGATGACCAGCCAGCTGTCGTTCTTCATGGTGATCGTGCCGGGCAGCGCGTAGGTGCCGCTGTCGTCGATAACGATCACGGTGGGGCGTCGGCCACCGGCGACCCATTGCGCGACGGCGGTCGTGAGTGCCGAAACCTGTGGCGGGAGTGGCTTGACACTCGGGGGCCGCGGCCGGGTGCCGACGTGGATGCGCTGAATCGGTGCGCCTGTCGGGGGAGCATCCGGGACGATCCAGGCGCGCCGGTCATATCCGCCGCCGCCGAAACCTGCTGCCTGCCCGACGAACGACGACACGGTGACCGTCGGGGGAGCGGCCGGGTTGGGCAACAGTCCCGCGCCGAGCAGGAGCCGACCGTTCACGACGTCGAGAGCGACGACGTTGCCTGGAGGCTGCAGCGCGGTGGCGAAGTCATCGACCCGAATGCAGCGGATGCGGGGGGCACATGCGGTGCCGACACCAGCCGGGTTCGCGCACGGGCGGACCGCGACGCCATCGAGGTAGACCGTGATCGAGGTCTGCGGAGCGGGCGGCAGGCCGACGCCCGGTAGGTCGCGGAAGTTCCCGTAGAAATCGGTCGCCAGGGCGCGCACGGGTGGGCGCGCCACGTAGGAGTCCATGTCGAGGGCGAATCGGCCACGCCGGATCGGCTGCGGCACCTGCAACTCCGTCACCAGACCGTCGGCATCGCCCTCCCGCAGCCAGCGGCTGAACAGTGGTGCCGGATTGCCAAGCGGGCTGAAGCTCCATCCGAACGGGCAGACCGCAGACGGTTTGGCGGGGACGAAGACCAGCGGGTTGGCCTGAATCCGCCACGCGAAGAACGCGACATTCTTCGGCGCGTAGGGCGGGGCGATGGGGTCGACTGCCCGCCGGTCGACCACTGCCTCGGAGTCGGTGCTGGTCACCGGCACCAGTGCGCCCTCGGCGACCACGGCGCCGCGGCTTCCGCCCAACGTGGGCTCACGGAGGTCCACACACCGCACCGCATCGCTGAACGGACCGACGGCGCGCTCGCAGCGCTCGGTGCTGCGCACGTCGAGCAGGGCGGCCTGCGAGCGCAGGTGTTCGAGGAACTGCGGCCAGTCGAGCAGCTCGAAGCACTCCACGATGTGCACTGGCCAGCCGGTGACGTTGCGTGCGAGTTCCTCCAACATCGCCGGGGTGCCCTTGCGCCGGCGGTAGTAGATGGTTCGGGCGACGTCGGCGCGCACCCGCGCGGCGATCGGGGAGCGCAGGTCGTGGGGTGCGAGATCGGTGAACAACCCGGTGGCGGTGCGGGCCGCGTCGGCGCGCGCACCGTCGAAGAGTGCGTCGTTGCCGACCAGTTCACCGATGTAGGGCACGGCCCAGTCGGCCGCCGTCTCGATGAAGAGGTCGTCGAAGCGTTGCCAGAGATCGTCCTCGACGTCGTTGAGTACGCGTGAGGCGATCTGCAGTAGCGGTTGCAGCACATGCTGGGCCCCGAGATCGCCCGAACGAAGATGCGCGGGAAGGAGATTCCACAGTCGGTCCAGACGCGGGTCAGTCGTCATGCCCTTCCTCCGTCGACGATGCGCACGTCGCCGGGCTGCGCGATGACGGCCAGCTCGGCCGGCAGCACGACGCCGCGGGTCACGTCGGGACGCGCACGAAACAGCCGCAGCCGGGGCTGCACGCGAACCGGCGTGCCGTCTGGCGCGATCTGCACACCCCGGCGGCTCATCTCGGCCGGATCGAATGCTGCCGACGGTGCGAACATCAGATCGTCGAGATCGACGCCGATCACCCCGGGCACGGCCGCGCAGCCCGCGATGAGGTCACTGGACGCGACCGCGCGCCCCAGCCCGGATCGGTTGGAGTCCAGCAGGTTCCGCACAGCCGCGTCCACGGCGGTCAACACCGCGGCGGGCTTCTCGACCCGCGCATCGATCACGACCGACGCGCTGACGGCGACCGGAACCTTGATGGAGTCGGCGATGCGCAGCACGTGGCTGGTGTCGCGTGCGGAGTCCAGTGAACGGGCCAGAGTGGTCAGCACGTCGGCGCCGAGCGGGGCACCGAGGGGAGCGGTCACGGTGATGTGAATCATCCGGTCGAGGCCGTTCCACAGCCAGATCGCCTGCGCCTCGGTGACCAGGCCGGTCCCGACCAGCAGATCGGCGAGGTCGCGCAGCGACACCCCGCGTCCGAGTGCACGCACACTGGCCGGCGCGTTCTTGCGGGCCTGGTCGGCGGGCTCGGGGTCGGCGCCGCCCTCCGACGGCAACGGGTTGGTGACCGAGCGGACCCCGGCCGGTTTGGCCAGGAGGGCATTCAGTCTTCCCGCGCCGACGCGTCCGGCCAGGCCGGATCCGACCCGGTATGTCGCCTGGACGTTGCCGACGCCCGTCGATGCGCGCGCGGCCATGTCGGCGCCGTCACCGAAGCAGATCTCGGTGACGCCGTCGGGCCGCGTCGCCGTGGTCAGCACCGGATCGTGGGCGTTGTGCCCGTAGAGCCCCGCCACCTCGGCTCGCGCCACGCCGTCGACGTACACCCGCAGGGTGGAGGCGAGACCGCCGGGAACCTCGGCGGGCAGATGGGTGACCGGCTGCTTGGCGAGGGCCATTCGTTGGAAGGGGATGGTGCCGTCACCGTTGCCCACCGTCTCGACGGTCGAGGCTCCGTGGCTCGCGCGCAGCACGTTCATCGCCAGCCAGGCTTCGGTCGCGGCGGGCCAACCCGGGGCCGCGCCGGGAGTGCCCGCCGTCGACACCAGATCGAGTCGCAGCATGGCGAAACCATTGGCGTCGAACACCGGTAGGTCGGGCTGACGTTGCAGCCGCAGCACCTGCGGGGTCGGGGCGCCGGGCGCATCGGCGTCGAACCACGACAGGATCGCGGCCCGTCCGGCGCTGAGCTCGGCGACGTCCAGCGCCTCGCCGGACACCCACGCATCGCGCTCGATTCGTCGACCCAGCTCGACCCCGACGGTGCCGTTGGGCAGCTCGGTGCGGAACACCGGCAGGTAGGCGCTACCGACGAAGGTTGTCTCGGCTTCGCTTCCCCACCAGGCGAGTTCGGGTCCGGCCAGGACATGCAGTCGCACCGTGCGCAGGTCGTAGGCCGGCAGGGGCGGCGTCACGCTGATCGTCGGCGCTGAATCGGTGAGCGGGCCCACGGTGGTGGCGGCACGGCCGATCGCGGTGACCTTGACGAGTACGGGCGGCCCTGAGGTTTCGACCAGAAGGTGGATGCCGGCGGCGATGTCATCGATGGGGGCGTCGACGGGAATCGTGGTGGCGCCCGCGCTCAGCAGAAAGTTGGTCGACGCGGTGGTCCAGCGCACCCCGCCGGGGGCGGTGGTGTCGGTCACCATGACGTTGTAGGTGACCGGGGCGTGCGCGCCGAACGCACCGACGCTGCGGGTGGTGCGCCACGACCGCGGACTGGCGCCTGCGGTGCCGGTGATCGGGGTCGCCCAGGAGATGCGGACGCGATCGACGTCTATGGTCGCGGCGGCAACGGACTTTCGCTCCAACTGCCCTGCGGCGGTGCCGAACAGCAGGACGGTGTCGTTGGCGCGCAGGGCCGTCGTGAGCGCGGTGGCGCCGCGAGCCAGGATGGCGTGCGTGCTGCCCGCGGCGAACGCGGGCAGCGGAGCTGCTTGCAGGGCCACGCGCATTCGGTTGAAACGGGCGTCGAGCTGAGCGGCATCGAGCGTCTCGTAGGTCGGCGGTGCAACTGTCGGTGCGTTCGGGTCGGCGGTGGCCTGTACCGGGAGGCCAGCGGGCGCGGCGGCCGACTTGGCTGCCTCCATCGTGAACTCGAGCCATGTCATCGCCGCCACACCAGGTCTCGGTCGGTAGCCGATGAGCCGGGTCAGTCGTTCGACGGAACGCCGATCGGTGGCGGTGCCGAGGTAGGCGTCGTTGGCTGCGCGATCGCTGTAGAACGTGAGCACGTCTGCCAGCGCCGCAGTGAGTTCCAGCACCGCGACGGCGTGATCGCTGGATGCGCGGGTGGACAGGTGTCGCAACTCGGTTCTGGCTCCGAGCTCATCGAGCATGAGCTCGCGCAGCGACGCGAACGTGCCGATGCGGGTGTCGATCGCTGGCAGTCGGGGACGATTGTCGGGCCGCTTGACGTGCGAGTTCTGTTCGCACGCACCGCACGTGCACCGACCGCCGGTGCCGCCGCAGCACAGGGGGGCGTTCATGCCTTGCCTCCGTGTGCGGTGATCGCGAGGACACCGTGCTCGGTGAAGTCGGGATCGTTGTCGCAGCGCGCGATCTCGGATGGTCCGAGTTCGATCACCGCGCGGTCCAGTTCCCCGTTGTCGGGCTGACCGAGGCGCCGAAAGCGGGTGACAGTCACGGTGTCGACGCCGGGTACCGAGACGACCGCGGCATAGATCGCCGAGAGGCGCACGGGGGCACCGAAGACTGTCCGGCTCTGATGGAAGAACCCCGGTTGACCGTCGACGGTGCAGCCGCTTCCCATCCGCCTGCGGACGTCGGCGACAACGTCGGCGCGAAACTGACCCGGCAGCACGCACAGATCGATTGCGATGTCGAGTGGAACGAACTCGGGTGCACGCAGCTCGATGTCGTAATCGGTGAGTCGGAAGCGGTTCAGCTGTGTACGCACCTCGAGTTGGAGCGCCGGGCTGAGCGCGCTACGTCCGTCGCTGAGGTCGACCAGATCCTCCGAGCTTGCCGGATCGACGCTGGCGAAGACGGTCAACCAACTGCCGGTCCAGCGAAAGCGCGCCACGGCGCTCTGCACTGACGGCAGGCGCAACAGCGCATCCGCGTAATCGGTTTCGGTGACGGCCCTGCGCTGGTCGACGGCGAAGGCCACCGGCGCCGCGTGGCGAGCGTGCTCCACCGCCTCGGGATCGACACCGGCGGTGGCGGGCAGGGGGTTGCGGACGGCGGTGATCGTCGGCAGGGCGCCGCCGGAAGGCTGCACGCTGTAGTGCACGAGGGTGTCGCTGCCGACGAGTCCACCAAGTCCGTTTCCGATCCGGTACACGGCCTTGTAGCTCGCCGGATTGGCGGGGTCGGGGCTCGTCGCCGACGCGCCATAGGTGCCGTCGCCGAAGCGCACGATCGCGCCGGCATCGCTGCGCCCGCCGCTGCGGGTGGCGTCGGTGTCCCCGGCGACCGATCCGCTGGGCTCGGCGACCAGTGCGAGGTCGAACGGCGTTGAGTCGAGCAGATCGGGGACGGCGACGTAGACGTCGGTACCGGCGGAGGTCTTGACGACGACGTTCACAGCGGGCACCGCGTCGTGCGCAGTGCCGGACAGGTCGGTGCGTTCGGTGGTGGGAAGTCCGCTCGCGTCGGTCGCGGTGTCTGCCGCCGGCATCGCCTGGGTCAGGGGCCCCCGGGGCAGTCGGACCGTCACCGGGATGCGATCGGGCACGATCGGCGTGACGTCCTCGCGCACGGTCCGGCCGTGGTCGGCGAGTGCGATGTTGCCGCGTCCCACGGTGATCGACCGCAGCCGGCGGCCGTCCTCGGTGCGCGTGCTCAGGCACAGGGGGAACGGCAGCGCGTCCTGGCGTCGCCACCGCACACGAAGCAGGGGCAGCACCGGTCCGGCGGTCCACCGCTTCAGCTCCCATTGTGCGACACCGGAAACCGGGTCAAACGTCTCGTCAAGCGACTTGGAGTAGAGCTCGTCGGTCGTGGGTTGCGGCGGGCCCTCGATGCACACCAACGTCCGCTTCGTCGAGTCGGCATCGACGGGCAGGCCGAGCCCGTCGCTGCCCCGGGCGTGCTCGAACACGACGAAGTCGCCATCGGCCAGGACCGGCGTACGGGCGACGCCGCCCGCACCGACGCGGTCAACGCTGTAGAGGTATGCCTCGGTGGTGCCGCCGGCGAGCACGCACTCGTCGTTGCCCCAGGTGTGGATCTGGATCTCGTTGTTGCGTGGCGAGCACTTGACCGGGTGGCTGGTCTCGAACACGATGACGTCGCTCAGAGCCGGGGTGCGCTCGAATGTGTCGGCGGCGGTCGGATCGGTCCACTTTGAGTCGATGAGCGGGCCGGGTGGCGGCGTGCCAGGCGTCAGCGGAGCACCGACCCGGGTGAGCACCGGGGTCCGCATCGGCACGACTCCGGTGCTGTTGACGGTGAACGCGATTGGCGCCCAGGCATTGCGACCCTCATGCAACTGGTAGTCGACGAGTCGCGCATGGCGACGGATGGAGCGACGTTGTCGTGCGGTGTCGAGATAGGCCTCGGTCGCGATGGCGTCCTGGAAGTACGCGAGTCGGTCACCCTCGTAGGCGAGTGCCTCGACGAGCGTGTAAGCCAGGTCGGCGACGTTGCCGTCGGTGAACGAGGGGTGGCGGGTGGCGGCGACGTCAAGCAGCATTCGACGCAGACTGGTGAAGTCCTTGGCCAGATAGTCGATCAGCGGTTCGTCGAGAAGTTCAGGGGGGCAGTCGTCGTCGGTGCGGCAGTCGACCTCCGTCGGGCACGGCGCGACGAATGAGACCAGCACCTGGGACAGCGGGGGATCGAGATCGGGGTGGGCGAGGGTGAGCACGTAGGGTGAGTGGTCGCCGGCCTTGTCGGTGACGAGCCGGATGCGATCGGGCGCCAGCCGGGTCGCGGTGAGGACATGGATGCCGGTGACCCGGACGCCGCCGGTGAACACCGCGAGACTGGGCGTTGCGGGAAGGCCGTACGCCGTGACCGGCACTGGACGCAGGAACGTGATGGTGACGATCCGGTGGTCGCCGGGATCGATCTCGACGTACTCGATGCCGTTGCGAGTGGGGTTGGGGTGCGCCAGTAGGTCGCTGCGCCGCTGCTGCAGGTCCGCACAGTCGAGGTCGCCGGCGATGAGGGTGTTGATGGTGCCCATTCAGCCCACCTGCCCGTAGCGGCCGCGGAACGTCTCCCGGCGCTGGCCGCCGTCGCTGCGGCGTTGATAGACGATGGTGACGCGCAGTTCGGCGTCGACAGCTTCGACGGCGACGTCGATGACGATGATCTCCAGCTCCAGCCACTTCTGCAGCGCACCCTGCACCAGTGCGTTGGTGGCGCTGGCGAGCACCTCGTGGTTGGGCAGAAACACCATGGTCTTTAGGGCGCAACCGAAGTCGGGACGATTCGGCCGCTCGAACGGCTCGGTGAAGAGCACCGCGCGGATGAGGTCGCGGACGTGTTCGTCGGCGGTGGCGAGGGTGGTCCTGCCGCTTCCGTCGATCCGCATCGGCTCGTCGAGGTAGCGCGCCGCGGGCGGAACCGTCAGGTCGGCCCGTGGCCCACCCGCGAAGGCGCCGGTGACGATCGTGACACCGGGGTCGGTCATGTCGTCACGTCGATCTCGATGTGGGTGTTGGGGGGCAGCGGCACGTCGGCCGTCACCCGCAGGGCAGCGGCGTTGGCGCGCAGGTGTTCCGTCACGCCCTGGGCGATGGCGACGAAGAGACGGCGGCGGTCGCGGTCGCTTTGGGTATTCGTGGAACGGTCGAACTTGTCCGCGTCTTTGCCTGGTAGCGATTTCCAAAAGGCGTCTTCGATCGCGGCTGCCATGGACGCGACGAACTCGTTGGGTGTCGACTGGTCGGAGGGTGAGCCGAGAGCGCCCGGCTTGAGCGACGCCATTTCACTGCACCAGGTTCTGTAACGAGATCAGGGCTGGTGTGGGCGGTGCGGCAGGGGGCGCCGGCGGCGCCGGCGTCACCGGGAGGAGGCCGAGCGCCAACTCTCCCGGGTGCACATGAGAGTTGAACGTGGTGACCAGTTGCGCCAAGTAGGCCATGAGTTGGTCGCCGAACACCGCGGGATGGGTGGCGCCGCCACCGTGCTTGATCAGGGGTGCGTCGAGGACGACCTGCGCGAGCGCCTTGATCTCGATCGTGCCCTCCAGCACCTTGATCGACATGATGTTCACGCCGGCGATGTCGGAGAGCACGATCGACTGTCCGGTGTCGTCGAGCGCGGCGTGCAGTCCGGTCTCGGTGCGCAGCACCTTGGTGAACGGATTCGGTAGTGCGGCACCGGGTCCCGGCGGCGTCTCACCGGTCGCCCACCAGCAGCCCACCCACACCGGACGGGAGACGTCACCGGCCTCGAACTCGATCCACACCCCGGCGCCCAGCGGCGGGATCGCGTAGAAGCCCGAGGTGGTGCCGCCGTAAGGTGTGCACGGCTCGGCCCATGTGGTGTGTTCGGTGCCCAGCACCTCGGGGACCAAGGCCTGGACCCGTCCTCGCTTGGTCGGGTCCTGGTTGTCGGTGACCAGGCCGCGGTACTTGCCGTAGAACTTGTCGAGTTGACGGTCGAGCAGTTGTTGCACTTGTTGGTCGGTCATCACGCTCCTCGTCTGGTCGATGTCGCGACTACACCGCGACGAACTCGGTTCCGGTCATTGTCACCGCGTTTCGGCGGGCGGTGAACCGCTGCTCGAAGTGACCGTCTACCACCGATATTCGGCATCTGGTCGTCTGGTAGAGCCCGTTGAACAGGCGACCGATGCCGCGCACCGCGATCAACGCGCCGGGTCGCAGGACACCCACAGACTCGTCGGTGGTGCCCTCCACGGTGAGCGCAAAGCTGGCGCGGTCGACGGTTGCCTGTGCCGACGGCTGCAACTCCGCGGCGGTGGTCCCGCCGGTCTCGGCGAGGCGAATCATGGGCATGGACCCGGCGACACCCGCGCCCGCCACGGCCCGCAGCGTCGCGGGCTCGATACCCATCGGCACGAGCTTCGACACCGGCGCGACACCGACACCCGGCGCCTTGGTCGCGGTGTCGAGACCGAGTGCCATCGCCAGCGTGGGCCGCGCCATGTCGTAGCGGACCTCAAGGTCGCGCACGTTGGTCAGTGATCCCATGTTCACGTTGATCACCGCCGACGCCACACCGGCGGTCGTCGGCGGACCGAAGTAGCCGGTGTCCAGGCCGGTTATCGGTTCGGGTTGCACGTAGCAGTCGAAGCCGTTGCGCCGGGCCAGACGGCGCAGGAAGCGAATGTCGGTGCCGCGCTGCACCGTCGATCCCATCGGCTCCACGACCCGCGGTGGTGTCATCGTCACCTTCGGCACCACCGCGTACTGGCCGAACAGCGCCGCGGCGATCGCTCCGTCAGGCAGACCGGTCCACGCCTTGGCCTTCTCCTCGAGGTTCATCACAGCGGTGATATCGATACCGCGAATCTCCAGCACACTCTTCCCACCCTCGGCGAAGCGTGCCCGCTGCGCGGTGGCGAAGCCGTTGAGCACCGCCAGAGGCAGTGGCACGCCGCCGGTGCCGATGCGGATCCCGATCGGCATCATCGGCTTGAACGGGTCGATCAGCAACGTGCTCCAGTCGCCGCCCTCGGTGGGTGCGAGCCCGAACGTCAACGAGAACGCGCCTGCGACGTCGAGCGCCGTTTCGACCACGACCTCCTGCAGCGCATCGATCATCACCCCGGGAGCGGGCATCTTGCCCAGGGAGAGCATCGTCGACACGCCGCCGGTCATCGTCGCCCCTGCCTGCCGTCGAGGGGAATGAAGAGCCGCCGTCCCACGGTCGCGGTGAGCTCGTCGGGGTGCACGACGCCATTGGCATCGGCGAGCTGCCAGTACAGGGTGGGTTCGCCGAGGTACTGCCAGGCGATGCGGTCCTGGCGTTCGTCGCCGCCGACGACGTGCACCACGTCCTCGGCGCGCGGCGTCACCGCCGGTGGCACCTCGCGGGCCGACACATAGGCGCGCTCCCGGCCCTGGCTGTCGACGATGACGGCAACCGGCAGACCGGCGTACCGCGATGTCTGGTCGAACATGCGATGGTCTCCTTATCGGGTCGTCGGGCCGCTCAGAACGGCAACAGTGCGGTGATGTCGGCGGCGCTCTGCACCGTCCCGATGCGTGAAAGACCTTCCTTGGCAACCTGAGTGACGGTGGCCAGAGTGGCGAACGGCTCGTCCATCTCCTCGGACTTGAGTACCGTCAGCCCGACCTCGACCTTCGCGTTGATCGGATTCAGCCGGTTATCGAACTGCTGCTCGGTCACCGTCACCGAGGTCACCCGGACAGGCAGCAGCCGCGTGGTTCCCCACACGAACAACACGGTCGGGGTGATGACGGAAACCTGCATGGCGATGCCGGCCAGCGCGAGACCCTTGTTGAGCAGAAGGACCGACGACGCCGGATACATCAACAACTCCAGTTTCGCGATCGCCGGGTGCAGGCCGACTGCGGTGGTGACCGCATCCGCCTTCTCCAGGAGGTCGGCCGCGTCGAGGTCGATCGACACCGTCAGACTCTCCGTCGGCGGGCCGCTCTGGGCGGTCTGCCTTCCGCCGCCCTTCTCACCTGCGGTCTGGTTGTCCCTCGGAGGCACGAACCTTCGCTGCAGCGACTCGGTGTTGAACTGGAAGACGATGATGTCCGTCGGTACCGGGATTCGAGTCTGGAAGACGACGAACGCGCCCTTCATCAGCGTCATGACTCGGCCCCCAGCACTATGCCCGCCAGGACGGCGGCGATGTCCTCCGGCGAGACGCTCGCCGAATCGACGTACACGCGGTGCGTGTCGCGACTCGGTTCGAGTTGAGGGTTTCCCTCGGATGCGGCGAGCAGTCGCGTGAGTTCGACTGCTACCGCGGACGCGAATGCGTCGCCGTCACCTTGATTCGGCAGCGCGAGGTTGTCGATGACGATGCGGACATCGTGCGGCGCGCTCATCCTGCCCTCCGCGGATCGGTGTTCGAAACCTGTTGCGTGGCCCAACCGTTCAACTCTGCCGCGCCGAAGGTGCGATGCAGCTTGGCGTACTCCGACTGCGCCGCGCCGAGGATGTTGTCCATCGTGATCGAGGTACCCGCGTCGGCGGCCAGCACCGCGGCACCGAGTGCGATGTTGGCGATGCTGCCACCGCTCACCGACAGCCGGGCGAGTGCGTCGATGTCGAGGTTGGCCGTCGGCGACTCGGCCGGGAACGCGTGCGACCACATCTGTTCCCTGGCAGCGACGTCCGGGAACGGGAAGGCGATGGACGTGCGGAGGCGACGCGTGAATGCGGGATCGAGGTTGTCGGGCAGATTGGTTGTCAGGATGGCCAGGCCGCGGTAGCTCTCCAGGCGTTGCAGCAGATATGCGACCTCGATATTGGCGAACCGGTCGTTGGCGTTCTTGACCTCTGAGCGCTTTCCGAAGATGGCGTCGGCCTCGTCGAAGACGAGAATCGCGGCGCCCGCATCTGCGGCATCGAAAATGCGGGCTAGATTCTTCTCGGTCTCGCCGATGTACTTCGACACAGTCTGCGCGAGGTCGACGCGATACAGATCGAGGTCGAGCTCTCCTGCGACGACCCGCGCGGCCAGTGTCTTGCCGACTCCGCTGGGGCCGTGGAACATCGCGGTGACGCCGGGTCCACAGGCGCCGCTGCGCGCGAATCCCCACTCGTCCTGCACGAGATGGGCGTGCCGCACGTGTGCGATGAGTTCGCGCAGCATCACCTTCTGCGCCTTGGGCAGGATGAGGCTGTCCCACTCGGCCGTGGTCGAGACGCGGGTCGCGAGCTCGTCGAGATCGGGCCGCGCCTGGCGGCGCGCCGCACGCCACAGGATCCGCGTCGGCTCGGCGTCGTTGTCGTTCCAGGTGCTGCGAACCTCGGCGGCCGCGGTCTGAATCTGTGCCTCGCCGAGGATGAATCGGTGAGCTACCACCTCGGTGGCCCCGTTGCACTGCGCGGCGAGCGCGCTGCCGAGTTCGCGCCGCCACACCTCGGTGCGCTCGGCGACGGTCTCGGTGGGGAGTTCGACGTGCACGATCACCCGACCCGGCAGGTCGACGACCGCCGGGAGACTGCGCGCGGCGATGAGCAACGGCACCTGGCAGCGTCGCGCGATGTTCCACGCCGCCCCCTCGGCCGCGATATCGGTCACCGACAGGATCGCCGCGATCGGACCGAGCGCGGACTCGCGTTCGAGGAGCGCGGCAACCTCAGCCTGCTCGCGAGGCCCGGTCGGCAGGCTGGCCGCACGGAACGCCAGGACCTGAAATCCCGCCTGCCGCGCCGCATCCACCGCAATCGCGGTCGCGTCGGCACCGCTGATCAGCACTACGGGCACCGAGCCCTCACCGTCCCACCCGCGCCACACGTCGAGCACCCGCACGACGGCGGCCAGGCGACGCGGTGACTCCGCCGTCGCGTCGACCGGGTTCACGGGGTCGGCGAGCGCGTCGAGCACAGGATCGAGCGTGTACACGCCGAGGATGCCGAGCAGCGTCCGCTCGTCAATGCGGGCCCAGCCGTCGAGGATGCGTTCGGAGGTCAGCTCGACGAGGTGCCACCGGCGCAGCGGCGCGGTCGGTGCCAGCGCGCTCCACTGGGCGTCGGGTATCCGGTCCGCGAGTTGGGCGAGTGTCGCCGCACCGTGGCAGCAGCCGTCGAGGCCGAGTTCCGGCGCGATCGATGCATCGATGGCCAGCCCGGCTAGAAGCAGAAGTAGGTCGCAGTCCGCCGCGGAGAGCGCGCACGTGTTGGTCAGCCGATCGAGGGCGGACTCGGGCATGGCGGGCACCGGGGCCGATTCCCGCCCGAGAAGCCGGGAGAGGAGTTCGCCCACCCGATCCCGGACGTACGCACCGTCGGCGTTCATCACACCACCTGACTCGGAGTGTCGATCAGGCCGCCGGGAATCGACGACGTCGGGACGGACTCGACGCCGTCGATGCGGGCGCGCACCACGTAGGTACCCGCCGCCACACCGGCCAATTGCGCATCGATCCGGTTCGGGGTCGCCAGCACGCCAGGCAACGCGATGGTTGTTGCCGCGTTGGAGAGGAGCACCTCGAGAGCCTGGTGAACGCCGATCGTGGGCGCGACGTTCACCCTGACCCTTCCGGCGACCTTCGCGGTGGCCGTGACCTGCGGACGCACAATCATCGGCACGACGCCGGACACGGCGCCGAGCACGGGAGGCACACCCGGCAGATCGTGGAGAACCCGCACGCCACGTGCACCTGCGAGTGTGGTGGCGGGCACGACGAATCGAATCCGTTCGTCGTCCAACCCGGTGACCGACGCGGGCGGCACGTCGACGCCGTCGATCTCCACTCGCAGCTTTGGTGCGTCGAGGCGAAGCCCTCGGATGATGACGGGCTGCCCGGCGTGGATCGGTGCGAAGGGTCCGCCGGACTCGGCTTCGATGCGCACGATCAGCGGCTGTCGTGACGGTACGACGGTGAGCCCGCGTTCGAGAACCGGAAGCGGTGCCGAGACGCGAATCTTGGGTTGAACGAACACCACCGAAGCCTCGACCAGAACGGCCGGTGCGAAGGTTCCGTCCGGCATCATCGACCACACCCGGTTCATGTCCTCGTCCTCCATGGCGAGGACGGTGAACTTGACGAGTTCGGGTTGGGTGTCGAGATCGGTGTCGGCGAGGAAGGCCTGGGGGAGTGCGGCCTTGACGGTCAGGATCTCGGCGCGCGTGAGCGTTGCGTTCGTGTGCAGGTGGGTGACGACGATGCCGAGTAGCTGCTCGGCTTCGAGTTCCTGCGTCGCCCCGAATGTCGTCACGAGGTAACGCAGCATGAGCCCGAGCAGTGGCTTTTCCGTGGGTATTCCGGTGCCGGCGCGGGTGGGCAGGTCGCAGTTGCGCCACTGCGGATGCGGGGAGGTCCGGTACAGCGTGATGTCGGCTCCCGCGGTCGCCGCCGCGTGCGCGCCGCCGGGTCGTTGCACGAACGCATTCGCGCCCTGGACACCTGTCGGGAAGGCCAGTGCCGCCTCGGTGAACGCGCTCTCGAGCCGGTGCCGCAGCATGGCGGTCACCGATGCGATGGCGAGCGCGTTGCTCATCCCCAACTCCCTGAGCGGTCGCTCCAGGAGCGAGCCGCACTGTCACGCGCGAACGGGTCGCGCGCCGTCTCGGATGTCCGAACGGGTGCGCTCCGAGTCGGAGTCGGCGCCTCGCGCTCGGGCGTGATCTCGACACGACCGATGCGGACGTCGATGGTCCGCGGGGTGGATGGGGCCGCAGCCGGTGGCGAGGGCAAGACGGCCAGCCGTGGGGAGGAGACGACGGTGGGCGGCTGCGGGGGTTGAGGTGTCGGGTGCGCAATCGTCGCGGCCGACCGCGTAGTCGCGGTCGTCGCGGCGGGGGAGGCGTCGGCTCGGTTCTCAGGCACTCGGTCCGGTGCTGCCTCGGCCTGAGATGTCGGGGGAGGAACAACTTGTGGCAGCGTGGCCGCAGACCGCGTGTCAGCCGGGAGGCCACCCTCACCGGAGACCGCGACCTCGCGGACGGTCGGCGGCGTCGGTGTCGAACCGCGTGCCGGCTCCGGCGCCGCGACCCGCTGCGGCGCACCGGGAGCGGCGTGCGACGCCCAGATGCGTAGTGCGGGTGTCTCGGCCGGTTGTGACGACGGTCCGGGGGAGGTCTCGTGTGTCGGCGTGGCGGGTCCCGGACTCGACGTGAGAGTGGTTGGTGCAATTGATGGTTCGGCGGGAATGTCGCTCAGCGACTCCTCGTCATCGACCGCGCGCGCAGGCAGGGCGAATGTCAGGTTGTCGGGTGTGCGTGCGCGCCCGATTCGGCCCGGGCCGCCGACGGTGGGTGACGCCGACGCCCGCCGCGCCAGCGATGAGAGCACGCTGCCCATGTCAGCGGCTGACTGACGTCGCGAGAGCGTCGGTCAGCACCCGCAGGTACCGCCGGCGGCGGATGATGGGCAGGGCCATGATGTCGCGTTCACACCAGTGGTAGGTGGACGCCATCAGGTGGACGCTCACGTCGAGTTCGGTGATCGAGGCCGTCATCTCCTGACGAAGCAACTCGCCGGCGTCGATCGACGACGTGAACGCGAGATCGCACTCGGGGCACCTCAGTACGAGCTCGTGCTCGGCGTGCGGGTCGAGCGCTTCCAAAGCGCTCTCGACCGCGGCGAACTCGTCGGCTGTGAGGGTCGCGCCGTCGTCGTCGCGTCCCGTGCACCGCGCGGCGAGTCTGCGCACGGCCGCCTCCGGGTCGTCCAGCGCGAGTGCGGCGACCGCGTGCAGGTCATCACCGGTCACCGGGCGGACACCAGTGCCGTCGAAGTCCCGACCGATCGGGGACTTGATTGGGCCGTGCAACAGGTCCGAGACGGTCAGGGCGGCATCCATGATCGCGCCGCACGTCACGTCGGGGCAGGTGACGAGCAGATCGAGGCGGTCGCCGTAGGCCGCCCGGCGCAGCGCGAGCAGGACCGTCTCGCGGTCGCCTGCCGTGAGCGCGCGCACGTGGTCACTGCTGGCCGGCAACTCGCCACCGTCGGTGCGGAGGGTCAGGATGCATGAGGCGAGCAGGCGCGTCGCGAACTCGACGGTGAGCCCGTCCGCGTCGGCGCGCGCCGCGAGCTCGTCGTTGCCTGCGAGGTCCCGGAACTCGGCGCCGCGTACCTGCTTCCCTCCGATGCGACTTCGACCGGACAGGCTGACGTCGCTCAACTCAGGTTCCGAACTCGGCGGGCTCGGGCACATCCAGATCTCGCTCCCAACCTTCGTGCTCGAGCTTGAGATGCTCGAGCGCCACGGCGTTCGCGTTCGCGTCGAGGTCGGGCATCGCCTGGTACTCGCTGACCCACGCGCGGCGCACGTTGTACGCGATCACCACTTGGCCGGCCTCGTTGAAGAGCTCGATGCGCAGGTCCTTGCGGAAGTTCTTCAGCGACACCTCCGCTCCGAGGCCACCGCTGAGATTCCAGACCCGGTTGGCCCATGCCTCGAACTCGGGGTCGTGGGTGACGCCGCGTTCGAGGGTGATGGCCTCATACTTGGTGCGGCCGGGTGATTTTCGGCTTGTCGACGGCTGTCCGCCCTCGCGGTGCTCGACGAGTTCGCTCGTTCGCCTCAGGGCGGTCACCTTGCTGATGCCGGCGACGTACTTGCCGTCCCACTTCACCTTGAACTTGAAGTTCTTGTACGGGTCGAAGCGGGTCGGGTTGACGGTGAACTGGGCCACGGCTCACACCTCCACTTGCGGCGGGATCTGCTGAATCGAGATGATGAGGAACTCGGCGGGCTTCAGTGGTGCGAAGCCGACAGTGAGGTTGACGATGCCGCGTTCCTGATCGAGCGGCGTCGTGGTGGTGCTGTCGCAGTGCACGAAGTAGGCCTCCTGCTTCGTGCGCCCTTGGAACGCCCCCTTCTGGAACAGGTCGTTCATGAACGCGCCGACCGAGAGCCGGATCTGGGCCCACAGCGGCTCGTCGTTCGGCTCGTGGATCACCCACAGTGTCGATCGGTACAACGTCTCCTCGAGGAAGAGCGCGAGCCGCCGGACGGGGATGTACTTCCACTGGTTGGGCGCCGCATCGACGCCCACCAGGGTGCGCCCACCCCAGTTGACGTGACCGTAGAGGTCGAACGTGCGCAGACAGTTGATGCCCACCGGGTTGAGGATCCCGTTCTCGGCGTCGGTGAGCTTGGTCTCCAGCCGGGTGATGCCGCGCACCAGCGCCTCGGTGCCCGCCGGGGCCTTCCACACGCCGCGGTTGGCGTCGGTGCGGGCGCAGATCCCGGCGATCGCGCCCGATGCGCCGATGCTGCGGTCCAGATAGTCGCGGAGCGGGTCGCCGATGGTCAGGCGGGGATAGAAGAGCGCGACATTCGGGTCCCGGACGACCGAGTTCTTGGTCATGAACACTTTGATCGCGGTCGGGCTGGTCGCGGTATCGGGTGCGTCGAGAAGCAGCATCGCTCGGCGCCGCTGGCAGTACAACGTGAATGCCGCGACCGCCGCATCGAACTTGGTGTCGCCGAAGTTCTCTTTCGTCGGCTTCGTCGCAGAGTCGAGGCCGTCGAACCGGGAGATACGAGGGACGCACAGCAGATTGAAGGTGTCGGCGGCGTTCAGCGCATACATGCCGGTTGGTGGGCTCACGGTCTCTTGTCCGACGAGGTCCTGCACCCGAGGCAGGCTGCCGTCCACGCCCTTTCGGCCGACCAGCTGCGCTCGGGAGGCGGGTTGGCCCAACTGATACGCGGCGACGTTAACGTTCGCATCCCCGGCCGCTTTGAGTTTGAGCTTGTCTGCCAGATTGCTTCCGGTCGCATTCGCAAACGTGAATTGCACATCTGCGCTAGCACCGGTGCCGGCGAGCACTTGCAACCTCTTGCCGTCGGCCGTCACTTGCACGACGGCCTGCGTGAATTCAACTCGGGCGGGATCGGCCGTGGGAGGCGTGTTAGGAATTGCTCCTCGTAGCGCGCCCTGCAGTAGCGCAGCGATCTCTTCGAGGTTTTGAGTGACTGTTGTTCCTAGATTTAAGTCCCGCTTGTCCGTACCGGTGGCGTCGGTCAATGTGACCCTCATGGTGAGTGGCAGTGCGATTGGGTCGGGTACATCGCTTATCGTCCCAGACGGTGACGGGCATTTCGGTGCTGCGGTTCCAAGCGCACCCGTGATGATCGCGCTGTAGTCGCCGAGGACTGTGTCGACAGCTTTCGGGTCGCCGGTGGTCGTGCTGATCTCGTTATAACGTTCTTCGCGCACTACGGTTTGGCGACCTTCTGCGATGCTGACTTCGCGCACCACCAGGTTGAATGTGGTTGGAGCCGAACCGGGTTCGACGATCACCCTCACGGAGTTACCCCACACCCCGGGTTCGCGCGCTGTCAGGATCAATGTCGCAGGGAGTGCGCCGGTGTTCTTTTCGCGCATCTTGATCGTCGCCGCAACATCGGCGGCGTTAGCGGGCGCTACCCCTTGATTGCTGACGCGCACCACCCAGGCGGTCGACCCGCCGTTGGCGAAGAACTGATCGAGTGCATAGCTCGCCTCGCTGCGGGTGTGCAGGCCTCCGAAGGTGCGCTCGACGTCCGCCCAGGAGTTGACCTGTATCGCCTCGTTGAGCGGACCTCTGGGAAACCAGTCGATGAACGCCGCGACCGAGGTGGCGACGCCGGTGATCGCGCGGAACTGGCTCGGCAGTTCCTGGATGTAGACACCGGGATAGGTAGGAGCTATGGGCATATGCCCTCCTCGGGAGAGACGGGGTGTCGCAACGAGATCGACACAACACCTCCCGCGCCCGCGTTCTGGCCGGGGTAGAGAAGTGCGTGTCGGGAATCTTGCCGATCAGCAGTCAGCGGTGCGTCAACGCATCGTTGCTTTGCGCGTCACGTGTGCGTGTGACGAGTTCGTTGAGCGCGATAGAGGGGATGAGGCGAAGGCTCTCCCACAACAGATCACGGTACAAACCGAACTGGCGCTTGGCTTCACAGACGTTGCCCTCGGCAAGATGGGCGGCGATCAAGGCGTGCTGGGCGCTCTCGCGAAGCGGCTCGGCAGCGACGGCGGCCTGCCCCGCGTCGATGGCTTCGGCGTGCCGCCCCCACGCGGAGAGGCGCCGGCACAGTGATTCAAGTGCGTGAATACGCAACTGTCGCAGACGTTCCTGTTCGAACCGGATCCACTCCTCGTCGAAGTCGGGGAGTAGGTCGCCGATCAAACCGCGGGTGCTGACATCGGCAGGTGTGAGCACTTCATCGGGATCGATCAGACGTCGGGCTTGTGCCAGGAGTTGTGCCAAGTCGACCGTTGTCGTCTCGTCCAACGAGAGGTAGTTGCGGTCGGCGCGGACCAGGTTTCCGCACTCCTGCCGAATTTTCCAAAGCGCGGTGCGCAGGTTAGCCGCCGCCCGCGCCTGGGTCGTGTCCTGCCAAAGCGACGCGGCGACCGTCAGCCGCAATTGTGGTCGTTCGCGTACGACGAGGAATCCGACCAACCGCTGTGCGTTTAATGGGAGCGCGACCAATTCGCGCTCGCGCCGCACCTCGAACCCCCCGAGAACACATACTTGCATTGCCATAACAGTCGCAGTTGCATGCTTCGATCGCGTCGCCACTATCGCCCCCTCGTGCGCCCCCACGTGGTACCTAATCTCCAGTGTGAAGTGCGGTTCGTCAACACATCGTCAACGGTCAGTATCAGGATCGATGCACGTGATCACGGTCCGCTGATTGTCGTATGACAGCTGATTGATCTGTCGTGTTCATCCTCGATCCGTGCCCAGCAAAGATCCGACGTCGGAAACGCTGGTCGTAGTGATTCGCGCGTGGTACGAGAGAGATGCGTTACGCGCGCGCATCATCATCGGCAGCGACCACATCAATGGCGGCCGGCTGGACTCTGGACGAGACGAGTATGCGACGTCGGTCGAGGAGGTCTGTGCCGCGGTGACGCGGGCTTTCGAGCGTTTGGAGCGGTTGCCATGAAGGAAGCAGCGTCGAATACCCACCACAGCGCCGTGGCTACCTTGCAGAGTGGAGAGAATTTGCGTCCCACGCACGCGCTAGGGCCCCGCGAAAAGACACGCTGGATTGGGTCGAGCCGAGGATGGCGCGAGCATGGCTAATCCTGCACATCAGGCCGTGCAACGGAATTCGGACCCCGCACGGACACGATCGCGACAAACACTGGCAACCCGCGAAGCCGTCGATCCCGGGTCGGGCGTCGCATCCCGGTCGATCTGGTGTCCCAATCGGGTTTCTGCAGAATCAAGGCGACCGACGACTGACCCGATTCTCTTTCTGCAGCGAAGGGTTGGGACCAATCAACCCAGCGCCTACTCGCGCCTGTTCATGGGACCGGCGCCACCCGGCCGGGGGCCTTGCAGTGTTCGAGGCGGAGAAGGCCGATCCCCACGGAGTCCGGCGCATGAAACGACCGCCACGTTCCCTCGCGCAGTGCCAGTCTGCAAATGCGAAGATCGACGGGCCGCTCCACAACTCGATAGGCTCTATCCATCGCAACTGGCAGGGACGGAATTCGTTGCCCACTTGGGCGATGGAGAAGGGGAGTCATGTTCGCGCCACGCATCGCAAAGCCACCGTCGAAGGCAGTCGCACATTCAACCAAGAAGACAACGGCTGCGGTGACGCATCGGCCTAGCGGAGGCCCAGCCGCACGGGCCGTACAAGCGACAGCATCGGACATCAGCGAGGTTCCCGTTCTTGCGCCCGAGCGGGGGCCTACGGATCGAGGGGAAACCCCAGACGCCCTACTGCCCTTGCCATTCCCAGTACTCTTCAAGCTGGCCCTCGGACGGGTCGATGATCCGCTCGAACATGACGCCGACCGAGTTGCAGACCGCGTAATGCGAACGACGGATCGCATTACCGGCGCGAGCGAGCCAGTGGCCCGAGGGACACCAGTGACGCCTCCCTCCTACAGAAACGTCGGGCGGACCGTTCTCGACGGAGTGATGAATGAACCTGGCCGTCCTATGGACCAAGCTTCGCGTGCATTCTTCGAGCCCCGGTTCGGCCGAAGCTTCGTTGATGTTCGTGTGCATAATGATCCGGCAGCGGCTAGGGCTGCTCGCGCCTTCGGGGCGCATGCCTTTACGGTCGGGCCGCATATCGCCTTCGCCGAGGGCCAGTATGCGCCCGGCACGCACAGCGGGAATCGTCTGCTGGCACACGAATTGGCGCATGTCGCGCAAGGTGATTCAGCCGGCGCCAGCTCGACCATCGTCCGGCGTGACATCGCGGAGGTCGACCTTCCCCAGACGCCCGTCACACAAATCATGGCCGACCCCAATTACTTCGAGAACGGCATCGCGCGCATAGAGTTCTACGGCGCGGAACTGGCGCGCCTTATCTATACCGACAATAAGCAGCTCGACCTCGGTCTAGTGCCCGGCCAGATCCACGCGCCGCTCGAGGCTGTCGACTATCGCACCGCGCGCTCGGTTCACGTGACGGTGAATCAGCAGGGCGCAGTCGGTTCTTTGGAGTTTGTGCCACGGGGGACGCAGGTGAAGACGTCCGGAGGCGCCTCGTTCGTCGACGTGATAGCCGCGACCAGCCGGAAAATCCGCTTCACCCACGATGCTGGCAGCGGCCGGATCGTGCCGACCGAACTAAATTCCATTTCCGCTCCGCGGTTGTGCGAAGCCTTGCGGGGCGCCGAGGCCGAATATGTCAAGAACACAGACGCAATCGCCAAAGGCATGGTGCATTTTCTGACCGTCCTGAATTACTCGCTAATGATCTACGGCTTCGTTCAGTCGATTGCGGGAGCTACGAGCAGGGCAGCAACGGTAGCTGAAGAAGCGGCAGGCGGCGGCGCCGCGGCGGCAGGAGTCTTGTCGCGTGCACAATCGACGCTGTTAGCGCTCTTTATCCGGCTTCTGCGAACGGGAGTGGCCGAGGACATCACTGTCGAGGGCGTCGGTTTCTCGGGTGTGCGCGCCACCCTTCGAGGAACGGAGTTGCTTATCGAACGGGACGCCATCGTGAATGTGTCACGCGTGGCAGGCCAGGGACGACTGGTCAACGCTGCCTTCGAGCAAGCGGCGATCGCGGCCGCGCGGCAGGTTGGGGCAAAGACGGCCCGGGTCGCTTTCCACACCGTGGTCAATGCGCAATGGGGTGCCTATCTCGAGTCGCTTGGCTATGGCTATGAATTGATAGAAGGATTGGTGCCCGGTTCGATCTTCACAAAGGTGCTGACCAAAGTGATCACCCTGTAGCGCGTGCATAAACGACTGCCAGATAGATTGCGCAAAATGCCAACTGTACTGATACCAGACAGCGACATGCCGCGACGTTACTGGCAGGCCTCGCTACTGGTAACCCGCCTTATTCGATTCCGCCCTTTTCCTGCCGTTTGAGAGTCGCACCGAGAACGGCACTGTCGTCGGCCTGCTCGGCATGCTGGGCAGTGAGATCGGCGGTTTGTTTGTCGAACCCGACGGCCCACTCACGAGTAGAACCCGGGGACCGGCTCGGTGCCGTTTAGCACGTAGCTCCCGATTTGAACCTGCTTGTGGGGCAGAGGATCATGCAGACTCAGCGTCCTGGCGTTGCGCCAGAACCGATCCAGGCCCACGGCCGAAGACGAGGATCTGGCGCCCGTCACTTCGTATAACCGACTCGAGACGCTCAGGGCCACTTCGCTGGCGTGCAGCCTCGCGGCATTGATCAGAGTCACGGCTTCCGCACGTTGGGCCCACGTCAGGTTGGCGCCATACTCTCGCGCGCGATCGACAGCAGTGTTCGCCTCGGTTGTCAGTGCCACCGCAGACTGCACCTGGGTCCAGAGCTGGCCGTACCTCTCCAGGACCAGCGGGTCGTCGGTGGCGCTGCGATGCCCGGATTCCACCCACGGGCGCGAGCGGCCGCGCGTGTAATCGGCGGCCTCATCGAGGGCGCCGACCGCCAGGCCGGTGAAGATGTTGGCGAAGCCGGCGTACATCAAGAGCACGTCGAGGTTGTCGGCGGCGGTCGACTCGACCGCTCCGTAGCCGTACCCGATGACATCATCACTGCTCACCGCCACATCGGCGAGAGTGGCCGAACCACTCACCGTCAGACGCTGACCGACGTTGTCCCAGTCTCCGCCGAATGACAGCCCGGGTGCGTCCCGCTCGACATGAAACGTGGCGATCTGCCCCGACACGTCCGAACCGCGAAGTGTCGTCCCAGTGTCGAAGACCGTCCACACCACCAGAACATCGCCGAGAGCAGCGCCGCTGGTGAAGGGTTTCGAGCCGTTCAGGCGAAAGCCGTCGGCCGTTTGGGTGGCCAGAATCAACGGGGGATAGGCCGCTTGAGCGATGGTGCCGTGGAAGAGGTGGCGTTCGGCGATGCTGCGTGCACGCCGCGCTCCGACGAAACCGTTCTCACCGCGCGTGCCCGCAAGGCTCCCGAAGTAGTGATAGAGCAGGACGTGCGCGATCGACGAGTCGGCCTCTGCGATGGTTCGGACTGTTCCTGCCACCTGTGACCAGGAGGCGCCGCCACCGCCAAACTCCACAGGGACGAAGAGCCCGAGCAGTCCGGCATCGCGGAGCCAGCCGATCTCTTCGACTGGATCTTCTCGTGCGCGGTCACGCTGAGCAGCAGTTGATCTCAGCTTGTCTCTCACGGTTCGAGCGGCGTGCTCTGTTGAACCGGGCGCGGTACCGGCGGGTGTGGACATGGAGTAGCCCCTTCCTGGCTCGTCGGCTCCGGTGTGTCACCAGGCCGGAATGACCACGGTCTTCCCGCCGAACGACTTCACCAGCTGCTCTTTCATGGCATCGGTCTGGTACGACTCCTTGAGCACCCGAATCTTCTCGGAGTCCTGCTGGCCGTTCTTCACTGCGATGACATCAGGTGACTGATTCTGCGGAGACTCGGCGACCAACGCGCTCCCGAAGTCCACACCGATATCGGCGGCCTGCGACGCATAGAGGAAACCGGCGTCGGCGTCGTCTAACGCCTTGGGAAGCAGCGCATAGTCAAGACCCTTGATCTTGATGTTGCGGGGATTCTCGATGATGTCCTTCTCGGTGATAGACAACGGGTCGACCCCAGGCCGCAACTTGATCAGTCCGGCGTCCTGGAGCATCAGGAACGGTCGGTAGTAGTTGGCTGGCTCGATGTGCGCAGTCACCACGGCACCGTCGGGAAGGTCCTGAATGGACTTGTACTGCTTCGAGAACAGCCCGCTGGGGTCGACGAAGGCGTCGAACGCGGTCACGAGGTCACCGTGGAACTGCCGGTCGTAGTAGTCCAGGTACGCCTGGTGCTGGTGATAGGTAGCGTCGGCCTCGCCGTTCTCCACTGACGAGTTGAGTGACGGTCCGTCAGTGATGAACTCGTAATCCAAAGTGTATCCGCGCTTTTCGACCTCCTCCGCGAGAACCTTGGTGGTGTCCTGATACAGCGCGATGTTCGTGGAGACGAACTTGATTGTCTTGTCGTTGCTCTCGGCGCCGACACCGGTCACCTCCGAGCACGCCGCCATGGAGGGCACCATGATGGCGATGAGGGTGGCAGCGGCAACATTCCTGAATTTCATTGTTTTCCTTGTGGTTAGGGGAACAGTGACCGGTCAGCGACGGCGCTTGTCGGCCCGACGAACGAAGAATGTGCCGGTCATCTGGATGAGCTGCACCCAGATGATGATGACCAACACGGTGACAGCCATCACCAGTGGCTCGTAGCGGTAGTAGCCGAAGGTGATCGCGAAGTTGCCCAGCCCGCCGCCACCGACCAGTCCGGCCACCGTGGTCGCCGAGAGATACAGAACGCTGAGGATGGTGAAGGCGTTGATCAGCCCTGGCCGCGCTTCGACCAGCAGGATGTGCTGGATGAGTTGGAGTCGGCTGGCCCCGAAGGCCTGACCGGCCTCCACCACGCCTCGCCGCACGTCCAGGAGGGCCTGCTCGACCAGTCGAGCGAACTCCGGGATGGCGCTGATGCTAAGTGGCACGACCACTGCCGTGGTGCCGATGCTGGTGCCCACCACGAATCGCGTCAAGGGTATGACCGAGATCAGCAGGATTAGGAAGGGGAATGATCTGACGAGGTTGACCAGCCCGTCGAGCACGACGTATAGCGTTCGGTTCGGCGCCAGTGAGTCGGGCCGCACGACATAGAGCCAGATTCCCAGTGCGCCACCGAACACGAGGGCAATGAACAAGGTCAACACGAGCATGTATGCGGTTTGGGCGGTGGCCAGGCCGATCTCCGGCAGCACCGATTGGACCTTCTCAAGCATCGGTGACCTCCCAGCCGCGCGAGGGTCGGTCGGCGAGTCCGAACAGGTACCGTGCGATCGGGGATCGCGGGGCGATGGGTGTGCCCAACTCGAAGTTCTCCGCGATGCGGCCGGATTCCATCACGGAGATGCGGTCGCAAAGCGCGTTGATGACGTGCACTTCGTGCGTGACCACCACAACGGTGATCCCGCGTTCTTGGTTGATTCCCGCCAGCAGTTCCAAGATCCCATCGGTGGTGCGCGGGTCCAGCGCCGAAGTGGCCTCGTCGCACAGCAGGATGTCGGGGGCGGTCACCAGGGCCCGGGCGATGCCGACACGCTGCTTCTGGCCGCCACTGAGCCGCTCTGGATACGACTGCGCCTTCTCAGTCAGCCCGACGGATGCCAGCGTGGCCAGCGCACGCTCCCGACGGGCCTTCTTGTCTACCTTCGCCAATCGCAGTGGCAGTTCCACGTTTTCGACAACGGTGCGATTGGCCAGCAGGTTGAACTCCTGAAAGATCATGCCGACGTTGCGCCGGCGCTGACGCAGTGTGCGGTCGGGCAGCGCCGTCAGATCCTCACCGTTGACCACGACCGTGCCCCGATCGGGTCGTTCGAGCAGGTTGATGCTGCGCAGGAGGGTCGACTTTCCAGCACCACTGAATCCGGCGATGCCGTGGACGGTGCCCCGGCCGATCTGCAGGCTGACATCGTCCAGTGCGGTCAGCTCGTCCTGGCCGCGCTGGTGGTAGGTCTTCGTCACATTGCTCAAACTGACGATGGGCTCGGCGGTCATGACTTCGTCACCGGGCGGCGCCAGGCGCGGAAGTCCGACGCGGGATGATCGCCGGCTACGGCGGGCGAGCCCGATTCACTGAGTTTCTCGCGCAGGGTGCCGGGTACGTAACCATCTCGAACACGGCCACGGCGACGCAGTTCCGGTACGACGTGGGTGATGAAGTCGACGTAGGTGCCCGGTACCACCGCGTGCGCGATGTTGAAGCCGTCCAGATCGGCCTCATCGGCCAGCGCCTCCAGCTGATCGGCGACAGTGCCGGGACCACCGACGATGGTGGGGTGCAGACCGGCCACGGCCATGGCGGCAGTGATGTCACCCAGCGTTCGACCACGCCCGCTGGCCAGCGTCGACTGAGAGGCGTTGGTATCGGTACGGCTGACCACCTCATTCAGATCGTGGTTCGACCAGTCGTGTCCGGTGAAGGCCGAGAACAGCGTCAAGGCACCTTCGGGGGTCGAATACTGCAGATAGTCGGCGTACTTCGATTCCGCGGCGGCGTCGTCGGCGGCCGTCACCACACCGACTGATGTGACGAACTTCAGACCGTCGGGATCGCGGCCGAGATCCGCCGCACGCTTCTTGATCGCTGTCACGCTGCGACCGATCTCTTCGGCGTCGCGTCCGCCCAGAAACACGAGTTCGGCATTGCGAGCGGCGAACTCCTGGCCACGGGACGATGCGCCGGCCTGGAAGATGACGGGTGTGCGCTGCGGCGTCGGTTCGCACAGATGGGGTCCTGCAACAGAGAAGTACTCGCCGACGTGGTCTATGCGGTGCACCTTCGCCGGGTCGGTGTAGACACCACCGACTCGATCGCGAATCACCGCGTCGTCTTCCCAGGAGCCCTCCCACAGCTTGTAGGTGACCTCGAGGAACTCCTGAGCGCGGTCGTAGCGGACGTCGTGCTCGAGCTGGCGCTCCATCCCGAGGTTCCGCGCGGCGCTGTCCACCATCGAGGTCACCACGTTCCACGCGATTCTGCCGTCGGTGAGCTGGTCGAGCGTCGAGAAGGTTCGTGCCAGTAGATACGGCTGGGCGTACGAGGTCGACGCAGTGACACCGAAGCCGAGGTGCTCAGTCACAGCGGCCATCGCCGATATGGCCAGAACCGGGTCACTGACCGGCATTTGGGTTCCATTGCGCAACGCGGAGTCCGGATTCCCGCCATAGACCTCAATGGGTCCGAGCACGTCGGCGATGAACAACGCGTCAAACCCGCCTGACTCCAAGAGTCGCGCCAGGCTGGTCCAATAGCCCAAGGTCGAGTACTGCGATGCGCTGTCATCAGGGTGACGCCACAGCCCAGGTGAGATGTGACCGACCGTGGCCATCGTGAAACCATTGAGCAGCAGGCGTTTCGACCGCTGGGAAGTCATGCTTGTGGATCTCGCTTCGATACTTGCAGGGATGGGAGAATGCATCGGTGTGACGGCACCGGCGCGCCCGGTTACCGCCTGAGTTCTCGCCGACGTCAGTGCCGACCGAGGATCACGCCGGGTTCGGGTCGTCAGCGGTTTGGCAGTATCGACAATCCCTCGCAGGCACGCGGACGTCGACGCCGTGGCGTGACAGCATGCCTAACCTCCCGTTGTCGAACCTCTGCCGTATGGAGTTCACCGAACAAACCCGCGGCGTTCGCCTGCGGATCCGTTGACTGGAACACCATGTCGCACAGGGAATCGTTGCGTCAGGCTTGGAATCGTCACGATTCTAGGGAGTCGGACAACACCGCACTCGTTGCACATCAGAGTGTGCAAGCGCACACGCAGGGGTCAGGCTGGATCCACAGCCGGCATCGAGGGGGATGCGCGCGCCGCGCGTTGCCATCGCGTGTCCGCGTGTATCCCCCCGAGGTCGGGCCGGTCTGCAACATGATTACGCGTCCTAAGGATCTGGATAGAGTCTCAACGCAGGAGTGCCAGACTGGGCCCCGCGGAAACCCGCCGATTTCTTCGTCGGACAGCCCGTGGTGTGGAACTCCGCCTGGGGCGGCCGCTGGGGCGTCTGGGTCACCGGCGGCTTCCTCACGCTGACGTCGAACCCCGTCACCAATGGTGGCTAACCTCCGGCGTCGCCAGCCCACGTCATGCGCGGAGCGGTAGGCATGCGGTCCATGCAAAGGAGGTTCCCGAAAGTCACACTTGACCCGCGAATGCGCGTAGTGCCTGCACGGGGCTATCGGGTCCGGTGATGGTGATTTCGCCTTGTGTTCGACGCCCCGATAGCCATCTGATCAGGTTCGGGGGAGCGCCCCCGACAATCACCTCTGGGGCCGAGTTGGGCCCGACCGACCACCGGTGGTTGCCGTCGCTGGTACCGACCGTCACCCGGACACTCGCGGGCAGTTGCTTGAGCTGATAGCGCAGCAGCAGGGGAACGACCTCCGCGAGTGTTGCCGGCACGGCGTGGGCTCCTGTGCTGAAGCCGATGAGATCGTCGTGATGGGTCCAGTACTCGAAAAGAGTCAGTGGCGCCACCCGCGGCCGTAGCAGCAGTCGCGGCATGGGCCGACGCAGCCGGTCGATCAGTGTCGTAAAGCCGTGGCGCCGTTCCAGGCGCAGGGCGGTGTCGACCATCTTCGGTGCGCCTCTCACCGAAATACCATGTGCCACCAGGGATCTAGCGATGAAAGTCGAGACACCGCCGTTGCGTTCCTCACCCGCCAGGTGGGCCGCAAGGTCCAGTGCAGTCCAGTCACCGCACGCCGTTCGGGCCGACGGACCTGCGTCGATCAACGACTCTGCGAGTGCCGCCCGTTCGGCCTGGGCGTCCTCCGCAATCGTCATGCCCAACATTGTCACTGCATCGCCGAAGGTGATCGTCACGTTTCGAGGATTCGGTGGATTGCGCGGGTAGCGGCGCGTCTCGGCCGGAATGCCACTTCAGTTCCTATGGTGCTAGTTGTGCATTTCGGCTTGGCCTCTCTGATCGATCCCGACTTGTGGACTCTTGCCGATGAGTCACGCGCTTTCTACGCGAGGCGTGCGGCCGGCCGAGGTCCGAGCAGCTGGGAGGAGCTTCGCGAATTTCGAGCCAGCGCGGCGCCTTCCACCGAGTCGGACCTGTCGACGGTTGCCGAGCTCGCGAACGCTGATGGGAGAAGCGTGCCGGTGAGGGTCCACCTGCCGGAAGCCAAGGCCGTGAAGGGCGTCCTTCTCGAGATCCATGGTGGCGGGTTCTACATGGGGTCAGCCGCAGGCAGTGATTCCTCGAACCGGCGTCTCGCAGACTCGCTTGGGGTCGCGGTCGTGAGCGTGGACTACCGGCTTGCCCCTGAGCATCCATGGCCCTCCGCGCCCGACGACTGCGAGACCGCAGCCCTCTGGCTCGTCGACAACGCCGAGCGTCGCTTTGGCACCACGAACCTCGCGGTCAGCGGTTTCTCCGCGGGCGCGACGCTGGCAACGGTCACGCTTCTGCGTCTGCGTGATCGGGGCGTCACCGCGTTCGGTTCCGCTGTCCTGCAATTCGGCACCTACGACCTCGCGGCTCAGACACCGGCCGGACGACAGATCGCCGAAGAGTACTTCCTCGACGCCTACGCGGGCACCGCGCCAGACCGGACGCACCCCGACATCTCACCGATCTACGCCGACCTCGCGGGCCTGCCTCCGACACTCATCGTCGTCGGCGCCGACGACATCCTCTTGGAAGATAACCTGGCCATGGCCACGCGACTGTCGGCAGCCGGGGTCGACATCGATTTGCGCATCTACCCAGAATCTCCCCATGGATTCACGGGCCACCCGACTCCGATGGCGCAGGCCGCTCATCGACACATCAACACTTGGCTCACCGCTCGCCTCGACGCTGGGCTGCCACAGACCCAGCCGACTTCTTGGTCGGTTTAGCGTGCACGCTCAGCTCAACCAGGCCAACATTGTGGCAAATACGCCCACCCATCCAGATAGACCGGCGTGTCCACGGGTATCCCCCCGAGGTCGGGCCGGTCTGTAATATGATTAAGTCTCCTAAGTATCTGGATACAGTCTCAACGCAGGAGTCATGCTCATGAACTTGGTCACGAAGATCCTGCCGGCCGTCGCGGTTGCAGGCGGGCTAACCGCGGCCGTTCTCGGCATAGGCACTCCTCTGGCCGGGGCTGAGCCGCCTCCGCCGCCACCGGCGCCAGCGCAAGGCGAGGTGCCGCCAGACTGGGCCCCGCGGAAACCCGCCGATTTCTTCGTCGGACAGCCCGTGGTGTGGAACTCCGCCTGGGGCGGCCGCTGGGGCGTCTGGGTCAACGGCGGCTTCCTCACGCTGACATCGAACCCCGTCACCAATGGTGGCTAACCTCCGGTCTAGCTGGCCTGTGCCATCCGCGGACCGGTAGGCGATCGCCGAGGTTGTCGGGGATGGGTTCCAACGTCAGATCGGTGCAGCACGCCGTCGATCTGTGTTCTGGCTGTACCGGATTGTCCAGACTGCGCGGACCGAACATGACACACCGCAAGCTGGGCACCATCAAAGGCCGCACCCGTTAAACATCTTTACGGTGTTCGATCGCGAACTCACGGATACAAGCATTCACCTCATCGGGGACCTCAGTCGGCAACGCATGTGAGGCGTTGGGCCACAGGTGATACCGCCATGTCGGCACCACCGACTGCATCCGTCGAAGCCCTTTAGTTGAGTCGTGAACAGTGTTGCCGGCCAGAAGAACTTGGACCGGAAGATGCACAGAACGCAGCAGGCGATCGCTGACGAAACGCAGCGGCGGTGTTCGCAGGGGTGGTGCGAAGGCAGCGAATCCGGCCACAAACAGTCCGGCGAGCATATCGATGGAACTACCCGGCGCGGGGTGACCTGCAATCCACGCCGCGGCGCGTCCAGCTCGCGCGGAACGCGGGCGGCACAACAGGTGCGCAAGTTTTCGCCAGAACCTGGCAGAGGTTCGAGCCACGGTGCTGGCCGGATCAACCAGTGTCACCGTCGCCAGCCGACGAGGCGCCCGCGCCGCCGTATGGGTGGCGAGCCAACCACCATAGGAATGCCCAACCAGATGCACATCGCGTAGCCCTAGCCCCTCCAAAACCGCATCAATGCAGCGCGCTGAGTCTGCTGGGGTAAACATCGGTTTCGACTGAACACTTGCTCCAGGCTGGCCCAACATATCCATCGAGTAGACGGTGAAATCTTGTGCCAGACTGACGACTTGGTCCCACCACATGGCTGAGGTCAGGAAGAATCCGTGTATCAGCACGACGGGCACACCACGGTCTGGCCCGTGCTGATAGACCCGAACGGTGCCGAACTTCGTTGGAACATCGTGCACGACATCCGGCCGCGGACTCAACGCCCGTAATTCGTCATACGCCGCCAGATAGCCCCGTCGTGCATCGGCGCTCCTGAATCCACCGTCAGCCGAACCCAACAAGAAGACGCCTCCCCGATGGCCGAGGCCGCTCATCGACACATCAACACTTGGCTCTCCGCTCGCCTCGACGCAGGCGCATTTGCGGGGGGAGTGCAAGCGAGCTTGAACCTCCACGCCCGCTTAACTTCTCATTGGCACAGCGCCAACCGAGCGGAGGGGCAACAGTCCTCAACGGCGGTCGAAACGTTCCCCGAGCTGCTTGGAGGGCAGTAGGCCGAAGACGATCTGGATCACGATCCCGACGTAGGGCAACACGGTTAGCAGGGACATCCACCCTGACAGGTTGGCGTCGTGGAGCCGGCGGACCAAGAGTGCCCAGCCTGGAATCGCGCACCCCAGCAGGAACAACACCATGATCACCATGGCGATGAGTTCGAGTGCGCTGTCTTCTCCGGCCGCGCCGACGAACCCCCCGCAGAGAAAGGCGACCACTGTGAGCGCCAACATGACCCACCAGAACTCACTGCGGGACGCGCGTCCGGAGAAGCGGGCGTAGCTGCCGTAGAACCGCGACACTGCCTGACCGAATGTCGCTCCGTACAAGGGCAGCGTGAGATCGCCTGGATCGGTCGCGCCAACAGGTTCGGACGGCCACTCGGGCTGCGTGTCGAACGGGGTTCCCTCGCCTTGAGTCATTGGTTCCTCTGCTGGACTATTCGGTTGTGCGGGACCGTGTGGATTTCGCGGTCCCACGCGTTGACGGCTGAGTCAACGGGGACGCTAGCACCGCTTTTGCCAAGCTATGCACGCAATGTGAAATGAAATCTCAGCGCCTGATGCGCGCGGGTGCGCAGACCCTGAGTGTCCACTCGGGCCTCGACGACAGTGGGGAATCGCTTCAGTTCGGCGCGATCCGCGCTAATAGATCGGGAGTCGAAAGCCGCTGCCGAGGGTCGCTACGTCGAGCCTCACCGCCGTTTGCTAGCCGGGCAGTGCCGCGCCGGGTTCCTGATCAGGCCACGCGGAAGCGGGGTGCCCAACCGATCTGAGCTCCTTCGAGGGAACTCACGACCGTGAAGTTCCGGTGCAATTCCCAGCTAGCGACGCCGAAGATGGTGCCATTATTTGCTGATACTCCCGCAATAAGGTAATCCTCACCAATTACCGCTGTTACTTGCCAGAAACAGCGCGGACACTAATACTGTCTGGAAATTAGCCAGTGCATCCGCCTGGCGCGCAACGCTCTGTGGGGTAGCAGTGATCTGGTCGACACATCGGTGTCTCTCGTCAACGGATGCACAGCCCGGCGGGGGTGTGCGATGCGGTCGTTGAAGTACCGCGAGACCCCGTCGTGGCTGTTGGCGCCGCGACGCGCGATGATAGCGGCGATACCACTTCCGGTGCTGCGGCACGCGCTGTATCGGGCGGTGATGGGCACGCGGGGCAACTTCCGCGAGCCGGAGACCTTCAACGAGAAGGTGAACTGGCGGATCTTCAACGACCGGCGGGATCGGATCGTGAAGGCCTGCGACAAGATGTGGATGAAGGAGATGGCCCGCGAGGCCTATCCCGGTGCGGATCTCCGCATCCCCGCCACCTACTGGTCCGGCACCGACCTGTGCGACGCCCCCGACCTGATGTCGCTTCCACCCTGGGTGCTCAAACCCAATCACAGCAGCGGGCATGCGCTGTTCGGCCCCGAACCGCAAACTGACCTCACCGATCTGCGCAAGCGAACCGAGCGGTGGCTAAAGGACACACCGCAGGAAATGGGTGAATGGGGTTACGGCGCGGCGCGGCGGCTACTCCTGATTGAGGAGCGCATCCCGACCGCCGACGGCAAGCCGCCCGTCGACTACAAGTTCTTCGTCTTCGACGGGCGGATCGAACTGATCCAGGTGAACCGTGACCGGTTCGAAAGAAAGGTGACCGCCAGCTTCATGGACGCCGACTGGCACCCGTTCCCAGTGTGCCAAGGTGACCGACCGGTGGTTGATGTGCAGCGACCGGTGGAACTGGACAAGATGGTCGAGATCGCCCGTGTCCTCGGCGCGGGATGGGATTTCATTCGCGTCGACCTGTACGCAGTCGATGGCGCCGTGTGGTTCGGTGAATACACCCCGTATCCGGGAGGTGGTCTGCTGCCGTACACCCCGATGGCCTTCGACCGCGAGCAGGGCCTGCACTGGGAACTGCCCACTCAAGCACAGGTGCAGCGCGGCAGGCCCTAGCGGTCAGACTCGAGAATGGGGCCACGCACTTGTCGCATCGTCGGCCGCGCGCCATCGACCTTCACACCAGGGACATGTCTAGCTGGGCCGTACCATTCATAGTCCAGATCGTCGTGGGAGCGCTGGTCATCGTCGTGGTGCTGTCGGGGAGGCCCGAGTTTTTCGGCGCTGAGGAGTGCATCTGGTTCTTGGGCGCGACGCTGATCACCGCCGTAGTAGCGGCGACAATCGGTCAGCTCTCTGATTACGGTGCGATCGGCTTCGCGGCGGCAACAGTGACCATCTTGGCGGTGTCTCTGGCCGCTTGGATATCGGTGACCCACGTCCACTTGACCGTCTACTTCCTCGCACTCATCCTCGCTGACCTCGTGGCCGCAATCATTCTGGCGAGGTGTACAGGCAAGTTGCGTCAGGCGGGACGCGGCATGCTCGTCGGGCTAGTTGCGGTGCCGCTGTCGCCAGCGCTGATGTGGATCGCCGCCCTAGCGGCGATGGCCAGATGAGCAACGGCGTTTGGGAATGCCGTCAGGGCAATCGACTTCAGTTCGCAGGCTCAAAAGGACGGTCCGGCAACGGAATCAGCGGTTCGCGTTCAGAATCAGTCGGGAGCTGCCTGGCCTCTGCGTTTGCGAGGTCGCCGAGCGAGTCGCGACCGGCTCAGGTGTACCGCGCTACAAGCGCGCCGCCGATCGAGGCGAGGTGGTCGCGCACGCCCTGCGGGCCGGTGACCTCAAGCCATTCGATGAGCCCGGCAAGTTCGGCTGCGAGGGCGTACTCGCTGTGGCCGCGGATCACGATCTCAATCCGGCCGTCGGGCGTGGAACCACCAACTTCGAGGCGGCCTCCGAGCATCACCCGGAGCAGGCCGAGCCCGTCGGGAGCGCACATGGCCTGGGCCTCGAGCGGGGTGCGCCTTCGGTCGACCTCGTCGGCGATCTCGCGCCAGCTCTCAGCAAGGTCGAATCCCTCGGGTCGTTGAACGGGATCGTCGGTCAACTCGACCGACAAGACACGGTCGATCCGGAAAGTCCGTCGACCGGCCTCCGTATCGGAGACCAAGTACCACGTCGGGCCCTTGGCGACGATGCCCAGTGGGTGGACGGTCCGTTCGGTCTCAGAGCCTTTGCGGTCGATGTAGCCGAGCCGTACCTGGAAGCCGCGGATCACCGCCTCTTGAAGTTCGTCGAGAAGCCGGGGCGGCCGGGGCTCGACCTGGCTGGATCCCCAGTGTCGTGGGTCTACGACAACTGATGTCGCGGCGGCCTCGGCCTGCTCCCGGAAGGACTCGGGCAGCGCACGTACGAGCTTGCGCAGAGCGGTCTTCACGCCCGGGGTTGCCGTCGAGGCGGGTCCGGCTACCAGAAACAGGGCGCGAGCCTCGCTCGCAGTCAGCCCTGAGAGATCGGTTCGAGCGCCGCCTACGAGACGCCACCCGCCCCCTCGGCCCTGCATGGAGTACACGGGCACCCCGGCGACACTCAACGCTTCGAGGTCGCGGCGGGCGGTGCGCTCGGACACCTCCAACTCCAGGGCGACCTCGGATGCTGTGACCTGCTCGCGTCGTTGCAGCAGAAGCAGGATGGCTACTAGCCGGTCGGCTCGCATGCCACCACACTTTCACATCAAACCGGCCACTAGATGACCGGTTTAGGTCGGCACAATGGCGCCATGATCACACCTACCGGTTCCGCCACCGACCACCTCAAGGATCCCCGGCCAATTCTCGACCGCGCCATCGCCACCGGCGGGGTCGTCATTGCCGGTATCCGGCCAGAGCGACTCACCGACCCGACGCCATGCTCAGACATGGACGTGCGAGCGCTGCTCGCTCATCTCATCGGCGTGCTTGGCCGCGTTGCCGCGCTCGGCAACGGTGAGGATCCCTTCGCAGTCACCGAGACCCCGGTCCCCGACGATCGCTGGCCCAATGCGTGGCGGGAGGCAGGGATACGAGCCGCGGATGCCTGGGGCGATGACACCTTGCTCCAACGACCCATGGCACTGCCGTGGATCCAAGGCAGCGGCGCCGAGGTCCTGGCGTCCTACTTCTCCGAGCTGACCGTCCACACGTGGGACCTTGCGGTGGCGACCGATCAGCAACCCGACTGGGACGACTCGGTGATCGCCGCAGCGCTACAGGGGGCACACAAAATCCTGCCGGCCGAGAACCGCAGAGCTCTCTACGAGGAGATCTCGGCCGCGATGGGCCTCGACGAGGTCTCCGTCCCGTTCGCCGAGGCCGTCCCGATCCCCGACGACGCCCCCGCCATCGACCGTCTCATCGCCTGGAACGGCCGAGATCCGCTGCACGGATCCTGAAACAACGGACAGACGTCGCAGTGTCAGGAGAACCTGCACGACTTACTCGACGTACGGAAGGACGCCCTGCCGGAATCTACCCAAATCCCTTGCCATCAAGGCCGTTTAGCCTAGTCAATCTGATGCGCGGGCGTCGCGGCCTCACCCGTTGTCCCGCCAAATGAGCACCTGCTTGAGAGACGTGAGGTCGAAACCGTCATCGGCGGTGAGTTCGGTCTGGAACAACGTGACTCCTGCCTCGCGGAACGCATCGGCGCTGTCGGCGTTCTCCCACAGCGTCGAGCGTTCGATGTCGTCGCCATTGCGGCCGAACGTCGCTGCCAGCTCATCGACGCGGTCGCTGGACCTGCGGAAGGCGTCGAGGTCCTGGAACGCGTGCCAGATGTCGGCGTGGCGGGCAACGGCGGGCAGCGAGCGCTTGGGCCCCGTGCCGCCGATGAGGATCGGTAGCTTGCGCACGGGCGGCGGAATCAGTGCAGCGAGCCGGTTCTCGATGCGAATCAAGCTGTCGTCGAACAGATCGAAGCGGGAGCCGAATGTGCCGAATTCGTAACCGTAGGTGGTGTAGTCCTTTTCGTACCACCCCGCGCCGAGGCCGAGGATGAGCCGGCCGCCGCTGATGTGGTCGACGGTGCGCGCCATGTCAGCGAGCAGGTCCGCGTTGCGGTAGCCGACGCCGGTGACGAGGAGCCCGATCTCGGCGTGTGAGGTGATCTCGCCCCACGACGCGAGCGCGGTCCAGCCCTCGAAGTTGGCGACGTCGGGCTGCTCGTCGAACATCACGGGCTTGCCGTCGACGATGGCCTCCATGGCCGGGCGATGGAAGTGGTCGTAGCCGAAGATCACGTCGACGCCGAGGTCGTCGGCGGCCAAGACGGCATCGCGCCATGTGCGGTAATCGGGCGTGCCGCCGGGCTGGATCTGCACGGCGACGCGGACGGGACGGGTCATGGATGCTCCTGAGTCGGGGAAGGATCGACTCTTAAGCCAAGTTCGCCGGGCGCGGAGTTTATTCCGGATATGGGGGACCACTCGGTATTGAGCGACTCAGCCCAGGATCGCCCGCGCTGTGCGTTCTGCGATCAGCATGACCGGCGCGTTGGTGTTCCCGGAAGTGATGGTGGGCATCGCCGAAGCATCAGCCACTCGAAGGCCGGCGACGCGGTACACGCGACAGTCGGTGTCGAGCACCGTGGCGGCCGACCGCGGCAGACCGCGGGTGTCAAAGGCTCCCATCGCGCAGGTGCCCACCGGATGGAAGATGGTGGTACCCAGTTCACGAGCCGCCTGCTGCAAGTCTTCGTCGCTCACCAGTTGCGGGCCGGGCAGCAACTCCTCTGGGCGGTAGCGGGCCAGGGACGGCGCCGCCATGATCTGCCGGGTCATCCGGAGGCCGCGCACGGCGGCTTGCCGATCGGCGTCCGTGGACAGGTAGTTGCAGGAGATCTTCGGGTAGGTCAGCGGATCTGCGCCAGCTATGCGCACATGACCCCGCGAGCTGGGGCGCAGATTGCAGACCGACGGAGTGATCGCTCCGAAAGGATGTAGCGGTTCGCCGAACTTGGCCAACGACAAGGGCTGCACATGCCACTCCAAATCGGGACTGGCCAACGCGGGATCGCTTTTGGCGAAGGCTCCCAGCGTGGAGGGCGGCATGGTCATGGGTCCTGAGCGCATCAGCAGGTACTGAAGTCCCATGCCTGCACGGGTGATCCAATTCCGGTACAGGGTGTTGACGGTCCGGGCGCCGCGGACCCGGTAGACCGTGCGCAGCTGCAGGTGGTCCTGGAGGTTTTCGCCCACTCCCGGCAGATCGACGGCCACCGGCACCTGATGCTGGGTGAGCAGCCCGGCCGGGCCCAGGCCTGATGCCTGCATAAGCTGCGGCGACCCAATCGCTCCGGCGCTCAGGATCACCTCCCGGCGGGCCCGGACGTCGATGATCTGGCCGTCCTTGAGCAGCCGCACACCGGTGGCGCGGCGCTGAGCTGTGATCCAGGCCCCGCGACGCTGATCCTCCTGGACCTGGTCATCCGTCAGCAGCTGCAAGGCCTGGGTGTGGGTGTAGATGGTGAGATTTGGTCGTTGGGCGACGGGATGCAGGAAGGCATCGGCCATCGACCAGCGACGGCCACGCCGTTGGTTGACATGAAAGTACGCACTGCCGGCGTTGTCACCGCGGTTGAACTCGTCGATCGGGGCAATGCCCACCTGGGCAGCGGCGGCCTGCCAGGCATCCAAGATCTTCCAGCGCACCCGCGGCCGCTCGACAGGGATCTCGCCACCGGCGCCGTGCCAGTCGTCGGCCCCGCCGAAGTAGTCCTCCAACTCCTTGTAGATCCCCAGTGTCTCGCCGGAGCCGTTCGGGCCACCCCAACGCCATCGCTCGTCACCGGTGGCCTGGGCCCACAGGTCGTAATCGCTGGCCTGTCCGCGCATATGGATCATGGCGTTGATCGACGAGCTGCCGCCGATCACGCGGCCCCGCGCGTAGTGGATGCTGCGACCGGCCAGACCTGGGTCGGCCTCGGTCGTGAAGCACCAGTCGGTGCGGGGGTTGGCAATTGTGTACAGGTAACCCACCGGCACCTTGATCCAGAACCAGTTGTCTTCGCCGCCGGCCTCAATCAAGAGCACACGGTGATCGGGGTTGGCGCTGAGCCGGTTGGCGAGCAGGCAGCCGGCACTGCCTGCTCCCACGATGACGAAGTCGAACTCGGCGACGGGGCTCATTTCCGGCATCGTTCCTCCATGGCGTCCACGATCGCACGTGTGTGATGACGTCGTCGGGAGACCAAGACTTCGTGACGTGTCGATTGAAGGAATGTTCGTCGGCGCGTGTCGCGGCAACCGCCTCGCATGGAGATGGTGCGAACCTGACCCTAATCCGTCATAAATTGTTGGCGTCGAGGCGCTTTGACTAAATGATCCTGGCGAGTCGGGTGAGGGCCACCCGGGAGTTCCGTGATTCGTCAGATGAGAACGGTGTACTCCACTGGACAGCGGTCCACTCATCGTGTCCGACCGCGGCGCGCAGTGCCGAGGCGCCCCAGGAACAGGGCCGCCCGTATTGGCGGTACCTCCCTTCGCTTGCGGTGCGGGCCTACGGTGGGTGGATGGCCGCCACGCTTGATCTGCGCACCGAGATCCGAGAGTTTCTGAGGTCGCGTCGCGCCCGCATCACGCCTGAGATGGCTGGACTGCCCGCCTACGGTGGGAAACGTCGGGTCAAGGGTCTGCGTCGAGAGGAGGTAGCGCTACTCGCTGGGGTATCGGTCGAGTATTACGTGCGCATTGAGCGCGGCAGCCTGGCTGGCACCTCGGAGGGCGTGCTCGACGCGCTAGCGACGGCCCTACAACTCACCGAAGCGGAGCGCGATTACCTGTTCCATCTCGCACGCCAGTCCGGGGCGCCCGATGGTCGACGGCACTGCACAGCTCCTGCGACGGTGCGTCCGGCGCTGCAGCAGGTGCTCGATGCCATTACCGCTGCGCCGGCGTGGATCAGCAATGGGCGCCTCGACGTGCTCGCCATGAATCAACTTGGTCGCGCGCTGTATTCACCGGTGCTGGCCGACCCGCGACGGCCCGCCAACACAGCGCGGTTCGTGTACTTGCATCCCAGCGAGGCCGAGACGTTCTTCGTCGACTACGATCAGTCGGCGCGAAATGCGGCCGCGATTTTGCGTATGGAAATGGGCCGTAATCCCCACGACGAGGAGCTCATCGCCTTAGTGGGCCAATTATCTACGTGCAGTGAGCTATTCCGGCAGCAGTGGGCATCTCAGGACGTGCGGGTGCACGGACACGGGAGCAAGCGGGTGAACCATCCGGTGGTGGGCGAGCTCGACTTGGACTTTGAATCCATGGATCTGCCCACCGACCCTGGCCTGAAGTTGAATGTCTACACCGCACGTGTGGGAGGGTCGGCCGCTGAAAATCTGGCCCTGTTGGCGTCGTGGGCCAGCCAGGGGGGGATGGCGACCGAGCTTCATACCCCCGGCGGTTAGCCCACCCTTCAGTCCGTCCGCTGCATCCCGCCCGTCGTGTGCTGAAAGTTCGAACGGTAAAGGGGCACTGGCAGTACCCCTATCACAAGGGTCTCCCACGCTCTTTGGGCTACTGCCTAACCTACTTTGACCGGTTCCCGGCGAAACAGGGGAGAGGCAATGGACCGCAGGTCCTGTACGAAGGAGCATCTCGAATGCAACAAAGAAAACTAGGAAACCTCGAAGTCTCGGCTCTCGGCCTGGGCTGCATGGGCATGAGCTTCTTCTATGGTCAGCCTCAGGACACGGCAGAGATGACGAAGCTGCTGCGGGTGGCGGTTGACCGCGGCGTGACGTTGTTCGACACTGCCGAAGTCTACGGCCCGTTCACCAATGAGGAGTTGATTGGTCAGGCGCTGGCGCCAGTCCGCGACCAGGTGGTGATCGCCACCAAGTTCGGCATCAAGCACGGCGAGCATGGGCCGACTCCCATGTCTGGGGTCGACAGCCGACCCGAGCAGATCCGCCGCGTGACCGAGGACTCGTTGAAGCGTCTTCAAACCGAGAGCATCGACCTGCTCTACCAACACCGCGTGGACCCCAATGTGCCCATTGAAGACGTGGCTGGCACCGTCAAGGAGCTGATCTCCGAAGGCAAGGTCAAGCACTTTGGCTTGTCGGAGGCCGGTGCGGCGACGATACGTCGCGCCCATGCCGTGCAGCCAGTGACGGCGCTGCAGAGCGAGTACTCGCTCTGGATGCGTGAGCACGAAGCCGAGATCATTCCAACCTTGGAGGAACTGGGTATCGGCTTGGTGCCCTACAGCCCGCTCGGCAAGGGATTTCTGACCGGCAAGATCAATTCCAGCACGACGCTGGCCGACAACGACCTCCGCCGTCAGCTGCCGCGCTTCACTCCTGAAGCACGGCAGGCCAATCAAGCGCTGGTCGATCTGCTGCAGCAGATCGCCGACGAGAAAGGAGCCACGCCGGCCCAGATCGCTCTCGCCTGGGTACTGGCGCAAAAGCCGTGGGTCGTACCAATCCCCGGCACCACCAAGGTGCATCGACTGGAAGAGAACCTGGGCGCTCTCGACCTCGAGCTGACTTCCGGAGACCTGCAGCGAATCGAGAAGGCCGCGGCCCAAATTCAGATCCAGGGTAAGCGTGTCCCCGAACAGTTGCAGCTACTGTTCGGCCGGTGAAATACGCCGACGTGAGGCGTTCAGGCGAAGCTGTTCAATGAGCCTGCCTTCTACCGAGAAGGTTTGCCAGGCATGCGAATAACCAACTTACTACCGGTAACCCGCCATATTCGGTCCGGTCGCACTTCTGCCCTTGCCGGGATTGAGTTTGGGGGAGAGGCGGTACGGGGGATGGAGCACCGCGCGTGTCAGTTGCGTCGCGGTGTCACAGCGCGTCGTACACCGCGGCGATGAGCCGATAGGCACGGCGATCGCCGGCCAGCCAGTCACGGCGCAGATTGGGCACGAAGGCGAAAGCGACCTTGTGTTCGAGATCTGCCAGTCCCACCGAGCCACCGGCCCCCGGGTGACCGAAGACAGACGATTGCGCGGGTTCGGGCACCACGAAGTTCTGCGACGGCAGCATGTAGCCGAGGCCGAATGCGCTTTCCAACCGCAGCACCCGGTCGCGGCCGCGTACGCGTTCTGTGATCGCTTCCCGCAGAGGACCCGGGCCGACCAGGGTTCCGCCGATCAGGTCGCCATAGAATTTGGCCAGATCACGAGCGGTGGTGACGAGGCCAGCCCCGGGCCAGCCGGCCGCCAGTACTTCTGGATCATTATAGGATGCAACGGGATTCGATGATGCCCGGAGGAACAGCGATTCTGCGTCGGCGATCGCGGCCACCATCTCGGCGACTGTGTCGTCGGGTATCGGCGGCGCGTTCTCGACGCTCCAGACACGCTGCTCGGGCGGTGGCGAACTGATCCGGGCAACGTCGCGCACCGCCGTACCGGAAGCGCCGATGAGCAGCCCATCGCCCAAGTGACGCCGGGTGAACTCGCCGACTGTCATACCGGTGTTGCGGCGCACGAATTCGCCGACCAGCCATCCGAAAGTCAAAGCGTGATACCCATGTTCGGTCCCGGGCTGCCAGAGCGGGCATTGGCGCGCCAACAGGTCGGCCATCGCCGCGGGATCCGCGGCTTCGGCCACCGAAACCGGGCGCTCCAAAACGGGCAACCCGGCACGGTGGGCCATCAGGTCGCTCAGCGTGGTCTCGTGCTTGTCGTGTTGTGCGAATTCCGGCCACCAGGCGCTCACCGGTTCGTCGACACCGTGGCCGCGTTGCTGGGCGACCATGAGAGCCGCGGTCGCCGTCACACCCTTGGTGCAGGAAAAGGTCGGACAAGCGGTGTCGCGCGTCCATGGCCGTCCGGTCCGTCTGTCGGCGATGCCTCCCCACAGATCCACCACCGGACGACCGTCGACGAATACCGCCACCGCGGCGCCGAGGTCGTCGCCGTTGGACAAACCGGCTTCAAAGACGGCTTTCACTTCCGCAAACGCGGGGTCAGCATGCCCCGCCGCTGAACTGGACATACACCGAATTAGAACACGTTCTAGTATTGGACGGGTGCAGATCCCGGAGACACGGCGAATGAGTTTCTTAGGCAGGGCTTTCCGGTTCAAAGCACGGATTGCACAGGCTGAGGGTTACCGCTCCTTCGCCCCGATCAGGGCTTCCGAGATCACGCCGGTCGCCTTCTTCAGTGCGGGAACAGCTCGAGCGATCAACTCCGCACTGACATGAGCCGAGGGCCCGGAGATGCCGATTGCCATTGGCGTCGGAGCGCCGGGCACCGCCATCGCGACGGAGCGAACACCGATCTCGAACTCCTCGTTGTCGATCGCATAGCCGTCGACGCGCACGCGCTCGACGTTCGCGAACACCGCAGAAAGGGTCGACGCACTGTTCTCGGTCGGTGCGGGAAATCCGGACTGCGTGACCAGTTTCAGAATGCGCGCATCATCCAGCTCACCCAAAACCGCCTTGCCCACGCCGGTTGTGTGCAGCCCGACGCGCTTGCCGACCTCACTGTTCGCCCGCATCAGCTTCGGAGGTAGAACCTGTCCGGCGTAGATCACCATGTCGCCGTCGAGCACTGCGAGACTTGCCGTCTCCGACAGTTCGTCGACCAACGACTGCAGCACCGGGGCGGCGACCGCGCCCAACTGGCGATTCGCCACTTCACCGAGCCGAATCAATCTCGGCCCCAGTGCGTAGCGGCGATTGGGCAGTTGCCGCACATAGCCGATTCCGACCAGTGTGCGCAGGAGACGGTGAATTGTCGGTGGCGGCAACGGAGACTCTGCCGACAACTCCGTCAGCGAGCACTCTCCTCCGGCACGTCCGATCAATTCCATCAACTCGAACGCGCGCTCCACCGACTGCACGCCGCCCGACTTCTCCGCCATACAGTCCACTCCCGGTCGACGATTGTCGTTCCATCAAACATGCGCAAGATAGTTTCCGCAATATGGAACAAATTGTTCCTTGGAAGATCGAGAGATGATGCGCCGATAGCCTCGCGCTAAACTCCACAATGTGGAATTCTGTTTTCAGGAAACTTCCGGACAGGGGAGGGGATACCTGTGACACGACGCCTCGACGATGCGGTGCTGACCGACGTCGATCGCCGCCTCTCGGCCGCCGACGCACAACTGGTGAACCAATACCCCGGTGATGACGGCCGTCGGCAGCCGATCCACACCGTCTACGTCCCGGGCAACCGGTACTCGGCGACGATGCCCGCTGACTGGGGATCGACCGCTCTCGGAGCCGCCAAGGACGCGGGCGGGCTCGACGCGGTGGCTGCACTCGTCGGTGCGAGCAGCGGAACCGACTGTGCGCCCGAGACGCTGGCAGCCCTCGTCGAGAACAAGCTGACCACCGAGCCGATCGAAGACCTCCGCATCGACTTCGAGGACGGCTACGGCACCTTCGACGATGCAACGGAGGACGCCGACGTCGCACAGGCGATCGCCGCGCTGCGAATCGCGCTCGACGCAGGCACCTCGACGCCGTTCGTCGGCACCCGCTTCAAATGCTTCGAAGCAGGCACCCGTGCGCGCGGACTGCGCACGCTCGACATGTTCGTCAGCGGACTCGTCGACTCCGGCGGTCTGCCCGACGGCCTCACCCTCACCCTCCCCAAGGTGACGTCCGTCGACCAGGTTGAGGCGATGGTCGTCGTCGCGAGCGCGCTCGAGCGTGCGAACGGACTGCCGGCCGGCCGCATCCGCTTCGAAGTGCAGGTCGAAACACCGCAGGCGATCCTCGGCGCCGATGGCCGCGCACCCGTTGCCCAGTTCATCCACGCCGGCCAGGGCCGCGTCAGCTCGCTGCACTACGGGACCTACGACTACTCGGCCTCCCTCGGTATCGCCGCTGCATACCAGTCGATGGAGCACCCGGCGGCAGACCACGCCAAGAACGTCATGCAACTAGCCGTGGCAGGCACCGGTGTTCACCTGTCCGATGGCTCGACCAACATCCTGCCGGTCGGCGACCCCGACAACGTCGCCATGGCGTGGAAGCTGCACGCGCGCCTCGTCCGGCGCCACCTGGAACGCGGCATCTACCAGGGCTGGGACATGCACCCCGCCCAACTCGTCACCCGCTACCTGGCGACCTACGCGTTCTACCGTGGTGCCTTCGCGCCCGCCGCGACACGCCTGCGCAACTACGTCCACCGGCTCGACTCGACCGTCATGGACGAGCCGGCCACCGCCCGCGCCCTCGCCAACGTGATTCATCGTGGCAGCGTGTGCGGCGCCCTCACCGTCGACGAGATCGAGACCGCCACCGATCTCTCCATGTCCACCGTGCGCGACATCGCGCTCGGCCGCCCAACCAGGAGCCACCAGTGACCACTGCGTCGTACTACACGCCCCGCGGCGGCCTGCCCCCGCAGACCGATCTGCTGACCGACCGCGCCATCGTCACCGAGGCCTACACGGTGATCCCGCGCGGCGTCCTCTCGGACATCGTCACCTCGGTGTTCCCGGAGTGGACCGATACCCGCGCATGGATCATCAACCGACCGGTCGCCGGTGGTGCGACGACGTATTACCAGGCGATCGTCGAGGTCAAGCCGGGCGGCGGGGCGCAGCAACCCGAACCGCAGCCCGAGGTGCAGAGCTTCCTGTTCGTCACCTCCGGTGCGCTCACGGTCGACGCGGCAGGTCAATCGCAGACACTCACCGCGGGCGGCTTCGCCTACCTTCCCGCGGGCGCCGACTGGTCGGCCCACAACAACGGCGACGCCGACGCGACGTTCGTGTGGATCCGCAAGCGCTATGAGGCCATCGCCGGCCACCCGGTGTCGGTCAAGTTCGGTAACGAGCAGGACATCGCACCGTCAGCTATGCCCGGGACCGACAACAAATGGCGCACGACACGCATGCTCGACCCCCAGGACCTCGGGTACGACATGCACGTCAACGTCGTCACCTTCGAGCCCGGCGCGACAATTCCGTTCGCCGAGACCCACGTGATGGAACACGGCCTGCTGATGCTCGAAGGCAAGGCCGTCTACCACCTCAACGGAGACTGGGTGGAGGTTCAGGAAGGCGACTTCCTCTCCCTGCGCGCCTTCTGCCCGCAGGCCTGCTACGCGGGCGGGCCGTCGAACTTCCGTTACCTGCTGTACAAGGACGTCAACCGCCAGATCATGCTCTGAGACGACGGACCGGGCGCCTGGATAGGTGCCCGGTCTCGTCTAAGTCGTTGGCCTACAACTGGAATGGCCAGCCGGTGACCTTCTTCTTGCGCGGGGTCGCATAGGTACGCACCTTCGACGTGGTCAGACCCATCCGGACCAGACCTTCGGCGATGGTGACCGCCGCGCGGACTCCGTCGACGATCGGGACGCCCGTCGCGGCCGTCACCTTCTCCTCGAGTTCGGCCATGCCGCCGCAGCCGAGACAGATCACTTCGGCGTGATCGTTCTCGACGGCCTCACGCGCCTGGCGGACGATCGCATCGACGGCCCGATCCGGATCCGACTCGAGTTCGAGCACACCGAGGCCGGACGCCCGCACCGACGCGCATCGTGCGTCGAGGCCGGCGAGCTTGAGACGGTCTTCGATCAGCGGGACGGTGCGGTCGAGCGTGGTGACGACCGAGTACTTGTGTCCGAGATACATCGCCGTCGACGCGGCCGCCTCGGTGATGTCGACCACCGGGACGTCGAGCAACTCCTGTAGGCCTTCTCGACCGTGCTCGCCGTAACCGGCCTGGATCACCGCGTCGAACGGCTCGGGGTACGACGTGATCGCGTCCATGACGGCGATGGCCGCGAGATAGCTCTCGAAGTTGCCTTCGCACGAGTCCGCACCGAAACGCGGTGTGATCCCGACGATCTCGGTGCCCGGGGATGCGACACCGCGCGCCGACTCGGCGATCGCCTCGGTCATCGAGACCGTCGTGTTGACGTTGGCTACGAGGATTCTCATGGCGGTCCCTACTAGTGCGTGCTGGCCACGGCGATGGGCTCGCCGGACACATCGTTGAACGGTCCACGGCGGTCTGCAACCGCCAGGTACACGATCGCACCGAGTCCGGCGCCGATGAACCAGGAGAACTCCGAGACGATCGCGAACACCGGGACGAACGCCAGCAGCAGGGCCACCACCGCCGTGATCACCAGGGCGATCACGGCCCGCACGTTCACGCCCTTGGCGTAGTGGTATTCGCCGTCCGCATCGATCGTGAACAGGGCCAGGACGTTGATCTTGGAACGACGCACCAGCCAGTAGTCGGCCATGATGATGCCGAACAGCGGACCGAGAATGGCGCCGAGTCCGCCCAGGAAGTAGTTGATGACGGCAGGGGAGTTGTACAGGTTCCACGGCAGGATCACCAGGCCGATGACGGCCGAGATGAATGCTGCGCGACGGAAGTTCAGGTGCTTGGGGAACAGGTTGTTGAGCGCGTAGATCGGGGCGACGAAGTTGGCCATCAGGTTCACGGCGATGGTCAGGATCAGCAGCGCGAGTGCCGCGAGCACCAGTAGCAGGGTGTTCGGCACTTCGTGGACGATGTCGGCGGGAGCCTCGATGATGCGTCCGTCGATGCGGAACTGGGCGCCGGCCAGCGTGATGACGATGGCGCCGAACACCAGCATGTTGAGCGGAATGCCCCAGAAGTTGCCTCGCACGATCGCCCGTTTCGACGTCGCGTTGCGGGTGAAATCGCAGAAGTTCAGGACGAACGTGCCGTAGATCGCGACCCACAGACTGGCGCCACCGATGATCTTCAGCCACATGTCGACGCCGGTCAGCGAATCGGGCGTCGTCCACGCGATGGTCCAGTCGGCATTGTTGAGCATCCAGATCGCGAGCGCGATCATCGTGAACAGAATGACCGGGCCGGCGAACGCCTCGTACTTGCGGATCATCTCCATGCCATAGCTGACGATGATCACCTGGACGACCCACAGCGCGACGAACGAGATCCAGCCGAGCGTCGACAACCCCAGGACGCTGTTCGTGTCGAGGGTCGCCGCCGATGGCGCGAGCGCGATGATCAAGATGCGCAGCACCACGGACGCCAGGTAGGTCTGGATGCCGAACCAGGCGATCGCGACCGCGCCGCGGATGAGAGCGGGAATCTGTGCGCCGCGGATGCCGAACGCGATGCGGCTCATCACCGGGAACGGGACGCCGGTCTTCTCACCCATGAACCCGGACAGGTTGAGCAGCAGGAAGAGGAAGATGCCGCCGAGTCCGAGCGCCAGGAGGATCTGCCACCCGCCGAGGCCGAGGGCGAACAATCCGATGGCGAACGAATAGTTGCCCAGGCTGTGCACGTCGTTGGCCCACAGGGTGAAGATGTTGTACGCACTCCATCGTCGACCTTCGCGCTTGGTGGGCGCGAGATCGGGGTTGTACAGATGCGGACTCACGTCGGCGAACGGGGCTGCATCGGTACGGTTGGAGTCGCCAATTAGCCCGGTGGACTCTGTGGTCATGGATACGCCTGTCACGGTCGGAGCGACGACGCTCAACGCCGCCGCAAACATTCCACTGTGCGGAAGTTATATTCCACGGATTCAGTAAGTAAGTCGCATCCACGCACCGGCTGTCAAGCTTTTGGCGCGATTGACTGTGTCAACGCTCACATCTAGAGTCGGCCACGGTATGGAGTTTCATTTCCACGATGAGGAATTATGCTCGTAGCAATGAAGGGCTGCCGATGACCACCGACGCAGGGGAGCGGTCCAACCAACCCGAGTTCGACCTGGTGGTCCGTGGCGAGCGCACACTGACGACAGCGGGAATCGTTGCCCGCGAGATCGGTATCCGCGACGGTCGCGTCGTCGCGATCGAGCCGCTGGGCAGCGCCCTCATCGGCGCGGAGATCGTCGAGCTCACCGACGAGCAGGTCATGATCCCAGGCTTGGTCGATACGCACGTGCACGTCAACGAGCCGGGCCGCACCGAGTGGGAGGGGTTCGACTCCGCTACCCGCGCAGCGGCGGCGGGCGGTGTGACCACGCTGATCGACATGCCGCTGAACTCGATTCCGCCGACGGTCAATGTCGAAGCCCTCAACGCCAAGCGTGCGGCGGCATCGGGCAAGACACACATCGACGTCGGCTTCTGGGGCGGTGCGATCCCCGGCAACACCGACGATCTGCGCGGCCTGCACGACGATGGCGTGTTCGGCTTCAAGTGCTTCCTGCTGCACTCTGGCGTCGACGAGTTCCCGCATCTCGACGCGGATGAGATGGAGAAGGACATGGCCGTGCTGGCCGGCTTCGACTCCATGATGATCGTGCACGCCGAGGACTCCCGCGCCATCGACCGAGCACCCTCGGCGGAGGGCAACCAATACGAACGCTTCCTCGCGTCACGGCCGCGCGGCGCCGAGAACGTGGCGATCGCGGAGGTTATCGAACGCGCTCGGTGGACCGGCGTCCGTGCTCATATTCTGCACCTGTCGTCGTCGGACGCACTGCCGATGCTCGCCACCGCGAAACGCGACGGCGTCAAGATCACCGTCGAGACCTGCCCGCACTACTTGACCCTGCTGGCCGAGGAGATCCCGAACGGCGCGACCGCATTCAAGTGCTGTCCGCCGATCCGTGAGGCGTCGAATCGGGAACTTCTGTGGCAGGGCCTGCTCGATGGCACGATCGACTGCATCGTCTCTGACCACTCACCGTCGACGATCGACCTGAAGGACGTCGAGAACGGTGACTTCGGCGTTGCATGGGGCGGCGTCGCGTCGCTTCAGCTCGGCCTGTCGTTGATCTGGACCGAGGCCAAGCGTCGCGGTATAGAACTCACGCAGGTGCTCGAGTGGATGGCGGCCAAACCCGCAGCACTCGCCGGATTGAACAACAAGGGCAAGATCGCGCTCGGCTACGACGCCGATTTCGCGATCTTCGAGCCCGAGTCTGCGCAGGTCGTCGACGTGCACAAGCTGCACCACAAGAACCCGATCAGCCCGTACGACGGACGGGCACTCGCCGGTGTCGTGACGAGTACCTGGTTGCGCGGCAAGAAGATTGACTTCCAGACCGCGCAGGGGCGGATGCTGCGCCGTGGCGGCGTGTAGCACAAGGCGAGGCTCGCGGTAGGGGCCGCTCAGAACGCCCATGATTCATCAGATGAAAACGGCAACTGTTCCTGGTAACCCGCCGTATTCGATGTCGCCATGGTCCCTCCGTGTGCCCATCGTCCGTAGCGAAACCCGTTAAACCACTAGGGAATACAGCGCAATCACGGTGGCATAGAGATCTTTGACCTAGGGTCGCGCAGTGAGAAGCGGGCTAGAGTTGACCCAGGGGCCGGCAGACATTTGACAAGGCGTTCCAGTACTCACCGGGCGCACAGTCGCCCGCCGGACGCGGCGTCTGGCAGGTGTTGGTGATCGGATCCCAGAACTGTCCGTTGATGCAGTTTAGGGGCTCTGCGGAACCGATCCCGGCCCCGAACAGCGACAAGGCGGCAATCGGAGCGGCGGCAAGAACGGCGATGGTCGAACGGCCAACAAGATTTCGCATAGGTTGATCTTGCCCGATGACGCGCGTCCTCAAACCCCGTTAGTGCGAAACCATTCATCGGCACAGGTTGGGCCGGTGTGGCTGGTCTGCATCACCGGCAGTGGGCGAGGCGATGAAGGCCGGGAAACGGCTCTCGTCCAGCCTCGGGGAGCAGCGAAAGAGTGGTTGGTGTTAAGCATCGACCGACGTCATGGGTGCCGTTGACGGCAGGCGTTCCCGCCGGTTACCCGTGCTTGTCCGGTTCGGCGTCCGGCGAAGGCGCGGTATCCGCCGAGATCTCGGGCTGGGCGAGGACGTCTCCGCGGTGTACAACTCGGACCTGACCCGGAGCCATCATCGGATGCTGATCCGCCGGGCGCAAGGTCTTCGACCTCGCCACCGCAGACATCCGTCTCGCGTGACCTGCTGCGTGTCAGTCCGGCAGCCAGTGCAGCTCGTGCGCCAGGGTTTTGGCGACGGCACGGGTGCGGCGGTGTAGTGGTGATTGCACGCGCGGGAGGACCAGGTGGATGGTCAAGGTGGGTGCGCCCTGCAGCGGTCGCCACGTGAGATCGGCCGGTTGTGTCGTGACCGCGGCTTCACCGGCCGGAGCGAGGGTGAGCCCGTCGCGTAGGTCGCGCTGAGACATGTCGAAAGAGACTGCGGGCGTGTGGAATCGGGGGCGTGGTCGGATGTCTCGGAACAGTGCGGACAGCTCATCGTGGATCACGGGGTTGGCCGCACGGTCCGGGAGTCGCAGCGGATACGCGGCCGCGTCGACGATCCCGATCTCCGAGTGTTCGGCCAGCGGATGATGCTGCGCCAACTGGACCCCGACGCGCAAACGCCGCAGCAGGAACCGGCGCACGCCACGACCCGGCTGTTCACCGCGGGTGATCCCCGCATCGATGCGGCCGTCGGCGACCGCGGGGGAGATCTCCGGTGTCGCCATCGGGACCGCGCCGACCTCGAGACCCGGGCTGCTACGAATGAGCCTGTCCACCAGGGCCGGTACCGTCTCGGCCCCGGCGCTGAGGCTGTATCCGATGCGCAGCGTGCCCAGTTCACCAGCCCCAGCGCTCCGGGCGGTGTCCCATGCCCGGTCCAGCGCCGCCAGCGCGGGCGGCGCGGAATCCGCCAAAGCCGCACCGGCCGTGGTCAATACGACAATCCGCGTGTTGCGAACCAGCAGGCTGGTACCGAGTTCCGCCTCCAATCGACGCATCCGGGCACTGAGTGCGGGCTGCGCGATACCGATCCGTGCGGCCGCGCGGGTGAAGTTCAACTCCTGCGCCAGCACCAGAAAGTACCGCAAGCTCACCGTGTCCGGCGCCACATGCCCTCCCTGCCGATTGATAACGATACGTTCTAAGTCTATCGCGTCCCGGTCTTTCCCTCGACTACACACCGACCCCTAACCTGCGCATATGACGATTCAACCGACCGCGGTAGATGCAGGAGGCAGTCATGCATAAGACACTGGTCCTATATCCCGAGCCCACCGACCCTGACCACTTCCGCGACTACTACGTGAACAACCACCTTCCGCTGGTCATGAATTGGCCCGGCCTGCTTGCGTGGCGCTACAGCTTCGACGTGGCGGCGACCAAGGGAGAAGCGCCGTATTTCGCGGTCTTTGAAGCCGACTTCGCTGACGCCGCCGCATTGGCTGCGGCACGGGCGTCGCCGCAAGGCCAGCGGCTGGCCGCCGATGTCGTCAACTACGCCACCGGCGGTGTGGTCGTCATCGACTATCCGGTGCAGGACGGCACGCTCCGAGACGACTTCGAAGCTATGCCATGTTGGGGTCCAAGCGCTTTGGCCAAATCGATCCAACATGGCGGGTGAGGGCCGCTCAGAGCACCCGTGATTGATCAGATGAAGACGGAGTACTTAAGTTGACGACAAGCGGCAGCTTCTTGTCCAGAGGGCGGGCACCCGTCTCATTTTTTTCAAGCGGTCAAACTGATGCACGGCCTGGACGGCGCAAAGTACCGTAAATCGTCAAGGGAACAGGACGGCGCGGCTACTGCTGTTCGTCCGGGGGCAAGGAATATCGTGCGATGGAAATGATCAAGTACGGGACACTTTGTGCAGCCGCCATCGCGTTGGTAACCGCGTGCGGAGGGGGCGTCCCGCGCGACCCCGCGCCTACTGGCCAAGCGGTCGCGCCCGTTGCCCCGAGTGAATCCGCATCCCGGTGCTCGTCGGCGACGGCGGATGTCGTGAAGTCGGCCGCGCAAAGAGATTACGGGGACGTCTACAAGGTGCTGTGCTCCGGCGATTGGGCGAAGGTCCTGATTGACACGAGGGCCGTCACCAACGCGAATCCCCCCAGCATCGTGCTGTTCCACGACGACGGCGGCGGTTGGCGCGTAGTGCAATACGGCAGCGGGTTCGATTGCACCAACGAGGGCGTACCACCGTCGATCGCCGCCGAACTCGAATGCTAGTCCTGGGCTGCGGTGGAGTTTTTCGATGGGGTGGCGCTGAGCCTGCGTGTCGTCGAGATCGCCGGCCGTTGACATCCGGCCACACCCTGGCGCTTTGACCAAATTGACCCGGCGTGACGGGTGAGGGTCACTCGGACACTCCATGATTCATCACATGAAAACGGCGACGTTTACCGGTAACCCCGCGTATTGGATTTCCGCATATTCGTCGCTTCGCGCGATGGATCGCCGCGAGGTAGTCAATTGAGCTGTTGAATACAGTCGTTAGCCCGCCTGCCCTAGTTCCTCGACGAGACGGTGGGCGGCCTGATAGTCACTTCGGTAGGTGATCGCCACGGCGGCTCCCAGCGAGGCGAGCCGCCGCGCGATGGCCGCGCCGATGCCCCTGCTCGCACCGGTGACAAGTGCGTTCTTGGTGGCCAGTGGCAGGGTTGCGGTCATGGGGTTGCTCCGGGTGCGTCGACGGGGGATGTGAGGCCGAGCAGGTGTTCGGCGTTGCGGTGGGCGATCGCGTGCCAGGTGTCGGGCTCGAGCCCGAGCCCATGAAGCCAGTCGGTGGCGGTCGTGTTGTCACTGAAGGGGTAGTCGACGGAGAACATGATCCTGGCGTCGCCGAAGACGTGGCGCGCGAGCCGCAGGGGTTCGTCGTCGAAGTAGCCGCTGGTGGTGATCCAGAAGTTGTTCCGCACGTAGCTGCTGACCAAGTGAGCCAGATGCGGGGCGGCTCCGGACAGCATCCGTTCGATGCGCGGCAGGTGGAAGGGCAGTCCCTCCCCGAGGTGACCCAGGATGATCTGCAGCGTGGGCAGCCGGTCGAACACGCCGGCGGCGATCAGCCGAAGAGCGTGCAGCGATGTTTCGTAGTGCCAGCCGTAGGCGTGGGAGGCCAGCGCATGCCCGATCGCCGGTGACAAACAGGAGTAATAGGCCTCGATCACCGCTGGCGGTGGGAAGCCTGGGTGCAGGTAGAGCGGGACCCCCAGTTCGGCGGCGGCATCCAGGATGGGCGCGAAGTCGGGGTGATCGAGGAACCGGTCCCCGGCCATGCCGTGAATCATGGCTCCAAGGAAGCCGAGTTCGCGCACTGCATAGTCGAGTTCGGCTGCCGAGGCGTCAGGATCGGTCAGCGGTAGCGTGGCGAACGCGGCGAAGCGATCTGGCCAGGAGGTGAGTGCTTGCTCGTGGAGCCGGCGGTTGGCGGCGCGGGCCTCGATCGCTGCGCGTGGGCCAGGGATCTGTTGCATTCCGGGCGGCAGCGCTGAGAGCACCTGCAGGTCGATGCCTGCGCGGTCCATGTCGGCCAGGCGGACCCGGTGATCAGTCAGCCCGGCGCGGCGTGACGCTGGGAGCCGGGAGACGTCGAACCCGGTGGCGCCGAGGAGTTCTGGGTCGGCGTAGTGCTCTTCGAGGGCGATGACGCGCATCGCTTTGCGGCTCATCGCGCAGTGCTTCGGGTTGCGTTGGAGACGATCAGGCCCAGCAGGTCTGCGAGTTCGACGGGTGCGGAGTAGAACGGAGAGTGTCCGGTGGGCAGATGGTGGGTCGCGTCGGCGCGGGCGGCGAACTGAAGCTGGCGGTGCGGGGGGATTGCCTTATCGTCGTCGCAGACGACGTAGCTCGATCCGATGGTGCCCCACCCGGCCGTCCTGATCGGTTGAGCGCGGCTGGGATCTGATTGCAGGCGTAGCCGCCGCGTCGCACGGTCAGCGATGTCGTGCGGGACGTCGGAGTAGAGGTCCGCCGGGTGCATCGGTGGTGAGTAACCAGCCTCGGGGATCGGGTTGGTGGGGTCGGCCCCCATCGACGTTCGCACGCTTTCGCCGACGTCGAGTTGGAACGCAGCCAGGTAGATCAAGTGGGCGACGTTGTCGACCTGGGCGCACGCTTCCGTGACCGGGGCGCCCCCGTAGGAGTGTGCGACGACGACGGCAGGCTCCGCGATCTCGGCAAGCTTGCCGGCGATGGCCGCTGCGTCGTCGTACAGACCGGGTACCGGCGTCGGCGCCGGTGAACCAGGAGCCAGGCCTGAGGGTAAGTCCACCGTGTGCGAGCGCCAGCCGCGGCGCGACAAGATGGGAAGGAGGTCTTCCCAGCACCACGGGCCATGCCACGCACCGTGGACCAGGAGTAGAGCTGGGCGAAGCTGGGTGGGTAGCGGCATCCGTGCCGCCTCCTATCGTCGAAGTCATTACGTCGGTGCACATCACGGCATTTGGTGGCCGTTCGTAGAGCACCATCAGCGTCACAGACTTCAGGTTGATTTGGCACGTGACGAACTAATTGTGTGCTGATTTCACCGCTGGAAAGGCCTTTGTTGGATACTTTTCTCCATGACCCGCCCTAGTGATGGACTGATATTGCACGCACTGCAGCTGAATCCTCGGGTGTCCTTCCGGCGCATCGCCGAGGTCACCGGACTGTCGGAACAGACCGTGTCTCGCCGCTACCACCGGCTGCGCCGTGACGGGGTGCTGCGGGTCGCAGGCATGGTCAACCCCCGCCTGCTCGGCGCTGCCCAGTGGGTCGCACGCATCCGGGTCAAACCCGACCGCGTCGCACAGCTGGCCGACGCGCTGATACGCCGACCCGACATCGGCTACACCAGCATCCAGTCAGGCGGGACCGAACTGCTCTGCATCATCCGGGCGCCCAAGGCTGCCGGGCGGAATCCGACTCTCTTGCAACAACTTCCACGGTCCTCCTCGGTCCTCGGCATCAGCATCGACCTCATGCTGCACTCCTTCGGTGACGCAACGACGACGGTCTGGACCGCATACGGAGAAAAGCTCACCAGTACCCAAGCCCACCAGGTCGTCGCTGAGACGTACCGCTACGAAGAACTAGCAGACGGCGCACCGACTGCCCCTACCGAAGACGACATGCGCCTGCTCGTAGAACTCGCACACGATGGACGGACGTCCCACGCCGAACTGGCCCGAGCGACCGGCTGGTCGGTGCCGCGGGTGGCACGGCACCTCACCGCCTTGGAGAGGTCGGGCACGTTGCTCTACGACGTCGACATTCTGCCCGAGCAGATTGGCTACCACGTCAACGCGATCCTGTGGTTGACCCTGTCCCCGGAACATACCCACGCCGTGGGAAGCCAGCTCGCCACCCACGATGAAGTTGCCTTCGTCGCAGCCATCACCGGACGTAGCAACCTCATGGTCGTCGTCATCTGTCGTGACGAGGAAGATCTCTACCGCTACCTCGCCGGCAGCTTCGCCACACTTCGCCGCGTTGCTACTTACGACATTAGCGTTCGCACCGAGCAGCTTAAGCAATCGACGTCCCTCGTCACCCACGGACGTTTGATCAACGCCACCCCCCGCACTACCCGCACATGAGCTGGTCGCGACGAATCTCGACGTGACGCTTTCCCTCGGAGCGCGGTCCCATTCCGGGCAACGGTTCAATGGTCGCTGCATTGGCCACTGCTAGCAGGCAGGCGCCACTAGTGGCCAGGAAGCCGGCCACGACAATCGTCCAAAATGCTCTGTCACGCAGCCACTTTTAGTCACCTCTGGTCATCGGTGACCGACTGGACACAGAAATCGCGGGTGCCAACGCTGCGGGTCTGCCCAGCATGTTGGTGCTGACCGGCGTCAGCAGTGCCAACGACGCGGTCTACACTGACCCCGAGCAACGGCCCACCCACATCTCCCGCCATCCTCGCGGACTGCATGAACCAGCCGAGCAGATTGCCGTCGCGCCGCAGTCCGCGTGGCGCGTCGACATCGCGAGCGCGGCCAACACCGCCACCGCCACCGCCACCGGCGCCGACGGACGGTCCGCTGATCGTCCGTGCGGTCGCCCACGCCTTGTGGCACAACGTGTTTCATGAGCCCCCACCCGCCGTTTCACCCCGGTGACGATGCCGCGTGGATTGCGCTGCACCGCTGGTCGCTCCTGCCTCAGGCCGAGTCCAGGAGCGGCCGCGATGCCGATCGCCTGGCGTGGTCGCTCGCCGACACCCTCAGTGCCGCGCTGCCCGACCGCGCGAATCACGCGATCTACACGCACCGCTATGTCGTTTCACCTTCATTGAAGATCTGCCGCCGTGGCGGATCGATGGCATCCCGAGTGCGAACTCGCCAGAGATTCAGGGCGGCATAGAACCGCTCAATCTCGTCTCGGATTTCCTCGGGCACTTCCCGAAGGTCGGACGACGCTGTGCGCGACGACCAATCGCGCTGCAGTTCAGGCCACTTCGCGAAGTACCGAACTCGTCCGGGATCGATTGCCAAGGGTGGCCGGTCACAGAGATCGTTCGGTGGAAGTTCTATTCGACCATGAGGATCATGCGAGCCGTGGGCATGTCGAAATCTCCGATCCACACGTGGCACAGTGCCCAGGAGCGGGGCGCGTAGTGCCACTCGCCCCGGGTGTCCTGTTCCAGTCCCGGGCACAGCCCTGAGTGCTCGGAGAGCGGCTCTTGGGGCCATCAAATCGGCTCGCGGGAGACCCACAGCGTGAGTTCGGCCAAGACCATTGGGGGTCTGGGCGGCCTCTGCACGGTGCATCGGTGTCCCCGGCGGTGCGCGGTGCGGCTCACGCTCGAGGGCACGCCAGATTACGCCTTCCAAGAAGGAGATGCGGTCAGACTGCGTCCCCGCAGTAACGGGTTGTTTCGTCTGCGAGCTACCTGCGGCGTGACGGATGGACCCAGGCGGCCGAGATCTTTCCAACTGTTCCAGAGACAGCAGGTGGCCCTCTCGGTGGAACCCACGGTCGCGGCTAGCTAAGCCGGTAGACGCATTCCCGGTGTGATGGCGATCGATTTGATGCGCCACCCTGCGGCGGTGCGCGCATAGCCGATGTCGGCGCCCAGGTACGCGGCGCGGGGGTCGCCGTCGCCGTTGGCGGCGAGCCACATTAACCACTCGCCGGTGGCGGTGTCACCGTCGATGACGAGCACGGGGTTGAGGAATGTGTGCATCGCGAAGGGTACGTGCGCCGTCGCGTCGGGCAGGGCGGCCGCGATCGCGGCCGCCCCTTCGGTCGGCGGCGTACCCGGATGCACGAATGTGCCGTCGGTGGTGAAGATCTGCGAGATCACCTCGGGCTGAACAGTCTTGCCGTTCCAGCCCCGGTTGATGGCGTCGGCGTAGCGAGCGGTGAGGTCGACGATGGCAGCGCGGTCGTCCCAGGCGGACGCTCTGGGCACGGGCATCGCGGCGGCCGTCAGTGCGGCCCTCAGTGCCGCTGTGCGACTCGTCGGCGCTGTTACAGCACGCCACGCGATGTACCCGTCGGGCCGGACCAGGGCGGCTCCGCGGGCACCTAGACCGTACGCGGTGGCGACACTCCGAGACGCCTCAGAATCGGATGCCACACAGACGATGTCGACGTGTATGCCGAGATTGTGTGTAACGTCATTGGTGGCGCTGCGCCACGTCTCGGAATCGGTGACCAGTGTCCAGTGGTACCCGAATGTGTCGAGCGTCGAACGGTGCGGGTCGATCCACACGTGTGGTGCTCGGGTGCCGGGTTGCCCGGCCCACTCGTCGGGTGTCCGGGCTGCCGGGAGCTCCGGGCCGACGTCGGGGAGTGCCGCGGAGCGGTAGAGCTGGCCGAGTTCCATCGCGACGTCGTCGATGATCTCTTCTGCTGGTGTGGACGCGTCGCCGTAGGCCTTGTAGTCGTCGTGGGCGAAGATCTGGTTGTGGCGCAGCCACGCGACGGGCCGTCGCTCTGCGTCATAGGTGTCCAGGAGTGGCGCCTCGCTACGGCCTGCGTGGACCGCGGCGAGTTTCCAGGCGAGGTTGTGCGCGTCACCGATTCCGGTGTTCGCACCGTACCCGCCGCGGCTAGGCGGGAGCTGGTGTGCGGCATCACCGATGAGGAACACCCGCCCGCAGCTGAAGTGATCGGCGATGAGCGCCGACAACTCCCAGCGTCCGGTGGTGATCAGTTCGATCGGCAGGTCGTCTATCCCGGTGGCGCGGCGGATCGCGGCGCGCTGCTCGTCGTCGCTGCGGTCGCGGTCATCGGTGAGCATGAGCACCCAGCGACCGTCGGAGTAGGTCGTCAGGAAGGCATCGAAGCCTGGTTGCTCGATTTCGAATTGCACGATGCCGTGGCGCAGATGGTGCTCAAGTTCTGGCGCGCGAAACAGGATGCTGCGCCGGACGGACAACAGTCCTCGGCCGGTGCGTCCGATGCGGAGTCTGTCCCGAATTGAGCTGTTGGCTCCGTCTGCTGCGATCAGATAATCGGCCTTGATGTGGTATTCGCTGCCGTCGGCGCGCCTGCGCAGCGTGACGGTGACTCCACGTTCATCGTCCTGGAAGGAGATGAGTTCGGTACCTAGCCGTAGGTCTGCGCCGAGTTCTACGGCGCGCCGCCGCAGAATGGGTTCCAAGCCGTCCTGTGCGATCGCACTAGCGTGTACCGGTGAATGGTCGCTCACTTTCGACGCACTGGATTCCGTTGGCGACCAGGGGTATTCCTCGAACCAGGAGCCCGTGAGACTCTCGACTCGAGCGCGCCGCGGCGGGCCACCCTGCGTGCTTTGTGGTAGCTCGATCCCGACACTGCGGAACAGTTCCATCGTGCGCGTGGTATAGCCGATGGCGCGCGGGTGCAGAGCGCTGCCTGAGTGCCGCTCGACGAGGACCGTCGGAACCCCCTGCGAGGCAAGAAATACCGCCGCTGTCAGCCCCACCAGGCTGCCGCCGACGAGAACGACGGTCGTCTCTTCTGCGGGTGTCTCATCCATGTGCGCTCCTCTGATAACCGTTAAGGGAATAAAGTTATATACTCAGTAATGTTACTGAGCAAATTGCGTGACGCGGTATGGTGAACGTGATGACTACTGAGGTGCTGGGCCGACGCGAGCGCAAGAACGCCCAGACGCGTCGCGCTCTCGCCGAGGCCGCCGAGCGGTTGTTCTTGGACCGAGGTTATGACGCCGTCGCGGTCAAGGACATCGCCGACGAGGTCGACGTCTCGGTGCCCACCCTGTTCAAGCACGTTCCCGACGGGAAGCCGGCGGTGATGTTCGACGACGGCGTGGAGCGACGAGAGAGTCTGCTCGCCGCCGTCCACGACCGGCCGGGGGGTGTTTCGGTGATCGCTGCGCTGCGGGATTTCATGGCCGGGCGTGGACCATTCGAGCAGAATCCGTCGCCGGCGTTTCGACGGCGCACCGAGCTGATCATGGGCACTCCCGCCTTGAGGGAGTACTCGCGAAAGCTCTGGATCCGTTGCGAGGCACCGCTTGCCGAAGCCCTAGCGACCGAATTGGGTCGTCCGGCAGACGACGTGACGGCGCGTGCCGCCGCCCGTTACGTACTGGAGATCCCACAGTTCGTCGGTGACGAACCCGAACCCCGCACAGCGTTGGATGCGATCTTCGATCTCCTCGAGCATGGGTTACCAGCGCCCCATGTCACATCATGAATGGAACGCGGCTTCGTCGAGTTCCATCACGTCGTTGTCAAGGTTCTCCACGATGCTGCGAGTGCTGGTGAGCAGCGGCAGAAAGTTCTTCGCGAAGGACGACGCCACCGCGATCTTGCCCAGATAGAACTCGCGATCGGGATCACCGTCGCCGTTGTCGAGCGCGTTGTGCGCCACCTGTGCCTGCTTGGCGAGCAACCAGCCGATCATCAGGTCGCCGACGCTCATCAGGAAGCGCACCGAGCCAAGACCGACCTTGTAGATGTTCGCGGCGTCTTCCTGCGCAGCCATCAGGTAGCCGGTCAGTGAGGCGGCCATGCCCTGCACGTCGACCAGGGCCGTCGCCAGCAGTTCGCGCTCAGTCTTGAGGCGGCCGTTACCGGACTCGTTCTTGACGAAGGTGTCGATCTGTCCGGCGACGTGGGCCAGTGCCACACCCTTGTCGCGGATGATCTTGCGGAAGAAGAAGTCCTGCGCCTGGATGGCGGTGGTGCCTTCGTAGAGCGAGTCGATCTTGGCGTCACGGATGTACTGCTCGATCGGGTAGTCCTGCAGGAAGCCGGATCCGCCGAAGGTCTGCAGGCTCTCGGTGAGCTTGGCGTACGCCTGCTCGGAACCGACACCCTTGACGATCGGCAGCAGCAGATCGTTGACCCTGCCCGCCAGTTCTGGGTCGACACCGTGCACGGCCCGTGCTACGGAAACGTCTTGATAGGTCGCGGTGTAGATGTAGAGGGCGCGTAGTCCTTCGGCGTAGGCCTTCTGTGTCATCAGCGAACGACGCACATCGGGATGACAGATGATGGGCACACGCGACGCGGCGGGGTCCGTCATCTGCGTCAGGTCGGCGCCCTGAATACGGCTCTTGGCGTATTCGAGAGCGTTGAGGTAACCCGTCGACAGCGTGGCAATGGCCTTGGTGCCGACCAGCATTCGGGCTTGTTCGATGACGTCGAACATCTGCGCGATGCCGTCGTGGACCTCGCCGACCAACCAACCCTTGGCGGGCACGCCGTGCTGACCGAAGGTCAGCTCACATGTCGCCGAGGCTTTGAGGCCCATCTTATGCTCGACGTTGGTGACGAAGGCGCCGTTGCGCTCACCGGGTTCGCCGGTTTCGGGGTCGAAGTGGAACTTCGGCACGAAGAACAGCGATAGACCCTTGGTGCCCGGGCCGGCGCCTTCGGGGCGCGCCAGTACCAGATGCATGATGTTCTCGAACAAGTCGTCGGAGTCGGCAGAGGTGATGAACCGCTTGACGCCGTCGATGTGCCAGGAGCCGTCCTCCTGCTTGACCGCCTTGGTACGACCGGCGCCGACATCGGAACCCGCGTCGGGCTCGGTAAGCACCATGGTGCCGCCCCAGCCGCGCTCAGCGGCGATGATGGCCCACTTCTTCTGCTCTTCGGTGGCCAGCTTGTGGAAAATACTCGCGAAGCCTGCACCGCCTATGTAGAAGAACACCGCGGGGTGTGCGCCCAAGATGAGCTCCTGCAAACCCCATACCAGTACCTTCGGCATCGGCGTGCCGCCCACTTCTTCAGCGATACCCATCTTGGCCCAGCCGCCGTCGAGAACCGCGCGCACCGACCTTTTGAACGGTTCGGATAACTTCACCGTGTGAGACTCCGGATCGAAAGTCGGCGGATGGCGGTCACTCTCGACGAAGGACTCGGCCACAACATTCTCGCTGAGCCGGCTGACCTCTGCAATCAGTTCTCGCAGATTCTCCGGATCCAGATCGCTGTAGGCCGGAGCCTCCGTCACTCGATGCCACGGAAGAACTTCGAGGAGATTGAATTGCAGGTCACGGACCGGAGGTTTGTAATGGCTCACGGCTTCCTTTCTTGCGTTGGGCTCGTTGATGGTGAGCGATCGAATGGGCGAGGAGATTCAATGCCGTTGTCGCGCCGGTACTTCGCGGCACCTGACGCCGCTCGTCGCTCCAGGAGCGGTCGGATGCGCTGCAGTACAGCCGGACTCAATCCGACGAGCTTCACCAGTGGTCCGTCGATTCGAGGCAGGCTGGTTTCCAGGCATGGGCGGTCAAGGTTGGCCACGACGGCATTGGCGACGACTTCCGGGGCGAGTGGCGCACTCAGGAAGTTCAACGCCGATCCGCCATTGGCGGCCTCATGTCGCAACATCGGCGTATCGACAGCACCGGGATGTACCAAGCTGATATGCACCCCGGTTTCCTTCTGCCGCAATGACAAAGCGAGCATGAAGGCACGTAGGCCGGCTTTCGATGCACAATACCCGGGACTCTCGGCCAGGGGCAGCATGGATGCCAGAGATGCCACGGAAACGACATGGCCGCGCGCCTGTCGCAGCAGTGGGAACAGCGCCCATGTCAGCAACATGGGGGCCTGGAGATTGACCTGCTGTTCACGGCGCATCATGTCCGGGTCAACTGCCTCGAGTGGACCGGTGAGCACGATGCCGGCATTGTTGACCAGCAGATCGCAGCGTTCGCCGGCAGAGTTAACGGCTTCCAACACCCGCAGGTAAAAGCGAGGGTCGGTCAGGTCGGCGTGAACAGGCGTGACGCCGGACGGAAGCCCACCCAAACCGACGACGTCGACCGCGAGAACCTGATAGCCGCGGTTGATCAGTTGGCCACAGACGGCTGAACCAATCGCCCCCGCCGCTCCTGTGACGACCGCAGTCTTCATGTCGACACCGCTTCCTTGTTGGCGGTGGTCCGCAGAGCGTCGAACATGCCGGGGGCAAGGTCGTGCCAGCCCATGCATGTGCGCACGGCAGCCAGGTAGCGACGGTAGGCGCGGGCGTCGACATAAGAAGAATGCCGGGCCGACTTCAGAAAGTCGATGCCGCCGCTGAGATCTGGGCGATCGCTGGCGATCAGCCGATCAAATGTGGCCGCGCGGCCAGGGGCGTGTTGTTGATCGTGAAGGTACTGTGCCACCACATTGCTGACGTGATCGAACACGGTATACGCGCTCGAGTTGATCTCCAGGTACCCCAGTCCAATTACGTTGCGGCAATCCCGGTTGAAAGTCGACAAATAGAGATCCGGCCGGCCGTCGCGCCACTGGAAATACTTCTCGTCCATGTAGGGGATGGACCAGTCATAGCCGGTGGCGTAGAGAACCAGATCGATTTTCTCGGTGCCGCCGTCGGTGAAATGGACTCGGTCGCCGTCCAAGCTCGCGATGTCCGGGCGGACAGCGATATCACCGTGCTGCAGGTAGTGCAGAAGTTGACTGTTCATCAGTGGGTGCGATTCGAACAGCTTGTGATCCGGCTTCGGCAGACCGTATCTGGTGAGATCACCGAGAACTACCCGCAATAACGACTGCATCAGTGGTCGCATGACTCGGGTCGGCAGATCCGGTCCACGAGAACCGAGTTCGTCCGAGGGAATTCCGAACAGATGCTTCGGAATAACGTGATAGCCACGACGGACACTGACGAAGGCCGCCTCGGCATTGGCGGCAGCGTCACAGGCGATGTCGGCACCGGAGTTGCCCAGGCCGACAACGAGCACCCGCTTTCCTCGGAACTCAGCGGGATCCCGGTAAGTAGACGAATGCCGGATCTCGCCTCCGAACTGCCCGGGATGTGCGGGACTGCGCGGAGACCATGTGACACCGGTGGCGCAGATGACTCCCCGGTACCGGTGGCTGGCACCGTCGGCCAGCGTCACCTTCCAGGTGTCGCCGGCTCGTTCGACACGTGAGACCGCACAATTGAAGCGGATCGCGGCACGCAGTCCATAGGTCTGAGCGAATTCCCTGGTGTATTTCAGGATCTGATGATTGCTCGGGTAATCGGGATAGGTGTCTGGCATCGGGAAGTCGAAGAAACCGGAGGTCTTTCGAGACGAGATGAAGTGAGCCGACTCGTACATCGGCGTGCCGGGGTTGTCGAGATCCCAAATTCCGCCCACATCGGAATGCCGCTCATAGTGGTCGTAGGGGAGGCCGAGCCGTTTCAAAGCCCGGGCCGCGGAAAGCCCGGCTGGTCCGGCACCGACGATGCAGATACGGCCGCCTTCGTCGTTGGTGCTGTTGGTCATGAGTCTCCTGTCGGCATCGCGAATGACTGCATTGAACGCGTCAGGGACTGGATGGTGGGAGGGCGATTCCGGCTAATGTGGGGGGCTAACCGGACAAGACGGACAAGGTGGTGTCATGGCGCTTGACCCCCGGCTCGATGACGCAGTGATTCCGCCTTCCGTGCTGGCTGGTGTCGTGGAGATCGGTCAACGCGAAGGACTGCCTGTCGGGCCATGGTGCTCAGCTACCGGCATCTCACCGGAGCAACTCGTCACCTCCGACAGCATCAAGGTCTCGTTTCGTCAGGCCGCGATGATTCTGCGACGCGCAGTTCGCGCCATACCCGACCGGCCACTCGGCATGCAGGTCGGAGGGCGCGACGTCTTGCTGACGTTCGGGATGCTCGGGGTAGCGATGCAGTCCTGCGCGACGGTCGCCGACGCGATGGTCCTCGGCATCGATCTGCACCAGGCTTCTGGCAGCTTGGTCGATATCGACGTCGAGGTCATCGGTGCCGAAGTCGTGCTCAGCGTGCATGAGCGTGCGCCCGAGCCGGAGCTGATCACGTTTCTCTGCGAGGAAGCCCTTTGCAGCACATGGCTGTTCATTCGCTCCGTGTTCGGAACCAGCATATCTCCAAAGTACGTCGAGCTTGCCTACCCCGCCCCGTCCTACGAACGAAAATACCGTCAAGTCTTCGGCTGCCCAGTGCAGTTCGGTGCCCCAGCCAACCGCATGGCCTTCAATTCGTCGGTGCTGGACGACCCGTTCCCTGCGCATCACGAGCCCACTCGAGTGGCGGCCATCGATGCATGCCGGCGGCTCCTCGATCTGGAAGGCGCGCGATCAGACATCACCGTCGCGATCGAGGCACTGCTGACCCAGAATCTGCGACGGCCGGTGACCATGGCCGAAGCCGCCGATCACCTCAATGTCACGGAGCGCACCCTGCGCCGTCAACTTGACGCTGCCGGAGAACGTTTCAGCACTGTGCGTGACAGGGTCCGCGAGCGGCGGGCGACGTTCCTCTTGCGCGAGTCGACATTGACCGTGGACGCCATCGCCCGCCAGGTCGGCTTCAGCGAAGCGCGGGAGTTCCGCCGCGCCTACGTCCGGTGGACCGGACATCCGCCGACCTACCAGCGCCGCGTGAAGCGGTTGTAGCACACGGGTGATCACGCGGTAGCGGCGCGCAGCCGCCAGGAGGGAAGGAGCAGCAGCCCAGTCAGGAAGGGGAGCACCGCGAACGAGTAGAACAGCACCTCTAGGCCGAAGAATCCTGGGATGAGTCCGCCTAAGACCACCCCGACCGCGCCCGACCCGTTGACGAATCCGACGGCGGCGCCGGCGTGCTCCTTGGTGCCGAAATCAACTGCTGCAGCGCCGGATATCACCGAGTCGGCGGCGTACATGGACACTCCGATGACGCCGAGGACGATCGCAATCATCATGACGTTCCCGGTTGACGTGAGCGGAATGAAAGCTGCCGCCGCGACAGCCAGGATGAACGTGCTGATTACCGTTGCGGGGATGCGACGTGACTGAAAAAGTCGATCCGAGGCCCAGCCGACGAGAATCGGCCCAAAGATGCCGCCGACGCCGAAGGCAACGGGGACAATGATCGCCTGGAGGTCGGTTACTTGCGGGGCCCGCTTGAGCACGATGATCGGTCCCCACATGAGAATTGCGTATCGAGACGGCTTGAGCAAAAAATAGGCGAAGCCGAGCCGGAGCACCATTTTTTCGCGCGCGGCAACCAAGAACGAATCACGTATGCCGCGAAGGACTCCGACCTGGTCGGGTTCGTCCGCGATAATCGATTCGTCGGGTCCGTCAACGATGTCAGCACTGTGTGTTTGGGTCACGGCGCTGGACTTCTTATTGCGTTCGGCGACCCAACTGTCAAGATCGATGTCGCCCACGCCCGCCGCTTCCGGTGTATCGCGCTACGCACGTGACGCAGTACTTCGAGATGTTCTGCAACCGCGGGATCTATCACAAGGGCTGGAGCGCGGTCACCAAGCACCGCACACCGCGGGCGATCGGCGGGGCGGCGATGCCGGCGCTCGACGACGACGTCTGGGAACTCTACGACGGCACCAAGGACTGGACCCAGGCCAACGACCTGGCCAAGGAGTACCCGGCGAAGCTGGCCGAACTGCAACGACTCTGGCTTATCGAAGCGGTCAAGTACAACGTGCTGCCACTCGACGATCGACAGATGGAACGGATGGATCCCGACACCGCCGGGCGACCAACGTTGATTAAAAGCAATTCCCAATTGTTCTTCGCAGGCATGGGCCGACTCTCCGAGAACAGCGTCATCAACATCAAAAACATGTCGTTCGCTGTCACCTCCGAAGTCGAGGTGTCCGCCGGCGGCGCCGACGGCGTGATCATCGCCCAGTGCGGCCGGTTCGGCGGCTGGAGCCTCTACGCCACGGACGGCCGGGCCAAGTTCCACTACAACGTGTTAGGCATCAAGTCCTTCGACATCGTGGCGACGGAGCCGGTCCCGGCGGGCACTGTCCAGGTCCGCATGGAGTTCGACTATGACGGCGGCGGCATGGGCAAGGGCGGGACTGTCACCCTGTTCTACGACGGCACCGAAGTCGGCAGGGGTCGAGTCGATCTCACCCAAGGCGTTGTCTTCTCCGCCGACGAAACCACCGACGTCGGCTACGAATCCGGCACCACCGTCAGCCCCGACTACACCGCGCACACCAGCAGATTCAGTGGCACGGTCAACTGGGTGTGCATCGACCTCGGCGAGGACGCCAAGGACGCCGACCACTACCTCGACCCCGACGAACGCTTCCGCATCGCGGTCGCCCGGCAATAGATGCGCGCGGACTAGGTGGTGTATTGCGACCAGGGCTGGGCGGCTATCTCGGCGTGGCGATGGGCGACCTGGTAGCTGTAACCGAGGAGTTCGGCGACTAGGGGAGGGGGTACCTCGGCGACGAGGTTCTGGAGGGCCGCGTTTCGCGCTCCGAGCAGGTTGATGCCGAGCTGCCGCAGCCGCTTCATGATCGATTGCGAATCAAGGTGTTTCCCGGCACGCGATCCCGGAAAGAGCCACGGGGTTTCGATGCTGCCTCCGGCGGTGCGCAGGTTGGGCCGGTCGCTGAGATGCTGTCGGACCATGTCGGCGAACGGCTCCGGGACCGGCGCGGGTTCCTTGCCGAGGGCGATCCGCAGTTCGTGCGGCGTCACCACGATCGCCGCGGTCGGCAGCGCCGCAACTCCGACCAGCGTCTGGGCGTAGAGCAGCAGCAGCGTGCCGGCGAGCCGGTAGGGGAGGGTGTCGGCATCACCGCCGAGGAGTTCCTTGAGTCAGGCCAGTCGCTGGTCCTGGGTCAGGATGCGGGTGGTCTTGGCTTGGCGGTGAGCGATCTGCACTGACTTGTTGATCTTGTTGGCTTTCGCCCAGACGAAGAACGTGCGAATCAGATGACGGGTGGTCGGGCCTGAAACCAGGTACTCGTCGACGTCGTGCTGGTTGCAGGTGGCTGCGGTGCGGTGATGGGTCTCGTTGAGCCAAGTGAGAAACTTAATGGTCTCGGTAATCTCCTGTTTCGGCGAACGGACTGGCCCGTCGGAGGATTGGCCCGGCATGGAGTTTCGACGCAGTCGATTGAGGTGATGCCAGGTGGCGAACTGCTCGACCGGGCGGCGGACCGAGGGTTGCGGTATCGCCTCGAGCTTGGCGGCCAGCCAGGACTCGAATCGGGCCAGATGCTCGTCTCGTGGGGGCAGCAGGCCGTGGTGTTCGAGCATGCTGCGCAGATGCCCGACGAGTCGTCCACCGCCCAGATCGTCGAGGCCATCATGGGTGAGGGGGATCCGTCCGGACGACAGCCCGGTCAGCAGGTCCTGGACTTTGAGTGACCGTTTCCACGTGTAGATGCTTTCGGGTCGGTCGACGTCGCAGAGGATGTCCACGATGGTGCTCATCGCGACCCGGTCGGCGGCCTCAATGATCATCAAGACGGTCAGATCGTCGCGTATCACGCAGCGAGCGCATTGGCCCTTGCGAAAGATTTCACCTTCGGTGCCGCAGGTGCGGCACTGGTAATTACTATTGATTCCGGCGCACCCCAAGCACACTGGCTGGGCGTAGCTGCGGTGAGCCCGTCCGGGGAGCACGCCGTCGTGGCCGCAGAGCGGGCAGATCCCGCGGGTGCGCATCGCGATGTAAAAGCAGCTGTGGCAGAGCTGGTCGCCGGGCCAATACACGCGCAGTGTGTTGACCACCGAGCGCAGCGGCTGCACTGCAAGGTTCCGGTGGTGACCCGTGGGCGGCCCTGGACGGTGGATCGGCGGTTCGGTTCAATCGGCATCACGGATCACCCGAGCACGGACGGGTCGCACCGCCTTGTTCAGCGGCACCACGTTGGGCGCCGCAGCGGCCTGCGCAGCGGCTGCGGGTTTCTTGCGCCGCACATCGCTGGCGGTCACGGTGAACCAAGTCCTCCACGCCACAGCTGAAGATGTCACACAGCGCGGCCAGCATTTGCAACGAAATACGTTTGGGCCGTTGATGAACCACGCGATAGATCTGGGGGCGGGAGAGCACGATACCGCGTTCGGCTAGCCGGGGGGTGAGATCGGTGCTGTTGTGCATGCTGTGCGCGGCCATCAGCTCGGCCAGACGCCAGGTGTAGTCGACCTGGCGTTTCACGAGGTCTCCTCCTCACCGAAAGTCAGTGCCTCAGCGACGGTCTCGTCGAGCACGAGTCGCAGGGTGCGGACCCGGAAGTCGCTGGACACACAGGTATAGAGCGAGGTGGTGCTGGCGTGTTCGTGGCCCATCTGCTGCTGGACGAACAGGGGATCCCAACCGGCCTCGACGAGATGGGTGGCGTCGGAACGACGAAACGAGTGCAGATCCAAGCCGTCGGACAAACCGAGGTCGTTGCAGTACCGTCGCAGCCGTGTCAGCACGGCGTCTTCGGAGACCAGGGCGCCACGCTCACTGGGGAATAGGTCGATGCCGTCATCCATGAACGGTTGGCCGTGTTTGAGCCAGTCGGCGATCACCTCTGAGGTCCAGTCGAACACCGTCAGCACGCTGCGGCGTTTGGGCGGAGATCCTTCCTTGGCCTTGCCATACCGGACGTGCACGAGGCCGTAACGGCCGAACTCACGGGCGTGCGGGTTGCGGGCGAAGCCGACGGTCTGCAGGTGGGCGCAGCTCGTTGAATCGCAGACCATAGGAGTAGGCGACCTTGAACATCACCGCATCGCGGTAGGCCGGCAACCAGCCCTTGCGGCCCGACCCAGCGATGATCACGACCTGGTCATCGGCGTGGTCGAACACCTGATGCAATATGCGGAAGTTAAGTTGACATAATGTGGCTTATCGGCATTTTTCTGACCTGGGGTTGTGTCGGCGGCCGGAGTTTTGTCCTGTCGCCATGGCCTGAGATCTCTCATTGAGCCGGCCCGGCCCCTGCACGCGGCGTCTTCGCCTTCGAAACTGCCGGCGCCGGCCGAACGCAACTTCTGGCCGCCCACCGCACAGACTCCTGGCGCCGGGCGTCGTCGGCCCAAGGCCATCTGCATGTTGGCACGACGCCACCAGCGACGCCAACCGCCGTGCCGCGCCTCTTTTGTCCTCCGCACCCCCGCCCCAAATACGTCACAGTGACGAATTGACCTGCGGCGCGGGTGTATTGACGCACCTCGTTGACATGGACAACCCAGACCATATTCGCCAGAACGTGGACCACACGGACCATCAGAACCGCACGCGGGACTCATGAGCCGACGGCCCACGCCCACTAGGAATCCGAGGATGCAATTCGCGTCTTCGGCGGCAACGGCCACACCGCCGCAACTCCGAAGCATCTCCCCCCAATCCGGCGGCGCCGTCGACGATTCGAAACTCCTGGCGCTGTGCGTCGTCGACCTCAGGGCCATTCGCATCCTGCATGAGGAAGGACGACGCCTCCAGTGGTCCTAGTCGCCCCGCCAGGCCACGCTTCCACCCTCCGCACCCTCGATGCCAATACGTCACTGTGACGAATTACGGTGTGGCGCAGGGATATTGATGGCGCACCTCACTGGATGGGAACTGTAGCGTTCCATATCTGCCCGGCGCAACTGTTCGCGACGTTGCCAGAATTCGGGCGCGTGGCCGGCGACCATGCGGCAACCCGCGGCACGCGGATAGCATATTCCGGGTGCGTCGATTAGTGATCACTGGGGCGAAAACTCTTCATTCACAACGGGTTCGGTGCCACCACCCGCAGTTGAGCTGCCTCCGCCCAACCGACCTGACTACGCCGCCGCGGCAACTACCCCAACACCGCCGGGCCGTTGCGCCACGGCACCCGGGCAGGTCGCGGACAACCTGACCGGGTCATCAAGTCGGCGCACACCAAGGGATACTGCAACCGCAGGCGGACAGGCAGTTTCGGGCCACGCTCACACAGAGAGGCTTGGGTTCTCACTGTCTTCATCGGCGCGGTCGGCCCATCCAGGCGAGGCGATGCACAGCAGCGCCTCAGCATGCGCGAGGAGATCCGCCTCGACTTCCTCGGGAGTCAACAGACCCGTCATCGCGTGTATGGCGAGGCCGTCTTCGAGGGCCACCATGGCTGTGGCGATCTTGGCGGGAGGAAGCAGCGGCGAGAAGTCACCGCTAGCGATCCCCGCCTCGACGATTCTCTGGTACAGCGCGGCCTGGCCGCTGAAGAAGTGCCGACTCCAACTCGCAGCGGTGGGCTCGTCCACGATCACCGGAGCGACTTCGTAGAGAATCCGCGCCGCTTCACGACGCTTTCCCGGATAGGGCGTGCCCAATGCGATGCACCGGCTGAGCATCGACAGCGGGAGTGTCTCTTTCGCGACGAGCCGCTCTCTCTCATCGAGGAACTGCTTGGTCGCGGACCGATACACCTCGGCGAGAATGTCGTTGGCATCCGAGTAGTAGTAGAGCAACAACGCTGACGACATGTCTGCGGCTTCAGCGATGCGTTTAAGGTTGATCCCGGAGGCACCGTGTTTGTGGACCGCCGCTGTGGCGGCGGCCACGATCTCCGCGCGTCGCTTCTTCTGGTTACTCGGGCGAGCCATGCTGCGACCTTCCCTGTGACTACTGACGGGCAGTCTATCGCAGCGGGGTCGGCGTCGAATCAGCCTGCTTCTGAGGTGATCTCCGGCGGCGGACGCGAGAAGCCACGTGTGAGGACGACGAGGTAGACCAGACCGGCGACCAGCCAGCCGGCACCCAGCGTGACCGCGTGGGTGTCCAGGCTGATCAGGAAGTAGACGGTGATGGCGATGGCGGCACCCGCGAGCAGCACACGCACCCAACGGGCGGGTCCGCTCTCCTTGTCACGGAGAAGGAGCACCAGCACGCCGAGGTTCACCGCGGTGAACGCGGTGAACGCGCCGAAGTTGATGAACGACGTCGATGTGGTCAGCGTCATCTGGGTGGCAAACAGTCCGACGGCGCCGATCAGAGCGATGTTCAGAACCGGAGTTCCGAGTTTGGGATGGCGGTATCCGAAGAACTTCTTCGGCAGAACTCCGTCACGTCCCATGGTGAGCAGCAGTCGCGAGCCGCCGGCCTGCGCGGCAATCGACGACGCGAACCCTCCGATCACGAGCGCGGCGACGATCGTCGCCGACAGAAGATTTCCACCAGCTTGGGCCGCGATGTCGAACGCTGCCGAATCCACGTCGTTGACGACGGTCAGCGGGAGAACCAGCTCTGCGGCGAAACTCACCACGGTGAAGATCAGTCCCATTGCCAATGTCGCGATGACGATCGCGCGTGGGATCAAGCGTCGCGGGTCCCTTGCCTCGCCGGTCAGGGTCGTGATCGCGTCGAAACCGAGGAACGAGTAGCAGGCGATCGCTGCGCCCGCCGCAACTCCTGCCAGCGAGCTGTCCATGTTCCAGAAGGGGCTGAGAACCGATGCCCCGCCATCGCTCGCAGCGGTTCTCAGGGACAGTGCGACGAAGCAGATCAGAACCAGGGCAACGAAACTCAGGAGCAGGAAGTTCGCCTTGTCGGCCACCCGGATTCCCAACACGTTGACGACCGAGACGATGAGCACCTGTGCCACGATCCAGACCCAGAACGGCACTGCCTCGAACTGCGCGCTGAGAAACGAACCACTGATGAGGAAGATGACCATCGGCAGGAAGAAGTAGTCGAGGATCAAGACCCAGCCCGCCATGAACCCTGTGTGGGCCCCCAGTGTCTTCCGGACGTAGCTGTAGGCGGAACCGGAGAGCGCGAACCTAGCCGACATCGTGGCGTAGCTGATCGCAGTCAGGAGCATAGCCACCGTGGCAAGCATGTAGCTTCCCGACGAGGTACCAGAACTGACTTCCGAGATGATTCCGAACGTGGCGAGCACGACCGCCGGAGCCATGTAGGCGATGCCGAACAACACAAGCGACGACAGTCCCAATTTGGATTGGGTCTGCTTCACCGCGACTGGGCTACTGGTCAATGACATGATGCTCCTTTGCATCTGGGAACTCGAACAAGGGTGCTCGCTCAGGACTGGCGAGGTTGGATGCGCCCACCGCGGTACATCGGAAGGCTGGCGGTGGTGGCGTCGAGTTGGGACCAGACCCGGTTGAGGCCGGCCGTTCCATCGCGCTGCACCCTCGACGAATCCGAAAGATCGAGTACGTCGCTGAGGGCTTCCGTCGATGCATCGACGCTGCGAACCCGAAGCCGCCCTTCGGCGTCGTAGGCGATGCTCTGCCCGCGTCCGCCCGGTGCCGGAGCATTCACAGAAAGGACGGCAACTTGGTTCGCGATCGCCGTAGCCTGCAGGAGGACGAGTTCCTGCGCACGATCTGAGGTCGTGGTGCGGGCGACATTGACTATGGCATCCGCCCCCAGCCAGGCCAGTTGTCGACCGTGCTCGGGGAACCAGATGTCGTAGCAGATGGACAGCCCGATGGTTCCGTACTCGCCGAGACGGAACACCGTGAATTCGCCTCCGGGCGAGGTTCTTTCATATGGCTGCCAGGGGAACACCTTGCGATATGTCGCGACCCTGTGCCCTTCGGGTGAGTAGGCCGAGACAGTGTTGGCTACCGTGCCGTCCTCCGCGCGCTCGAACACACTGCCCGGGATCAGCCAGATCTGGTGCTCTCGTGCGAGCTGCTCGAGCGCTCGATCCCGCGGCCCGCCGGCGCTCTCGATGTACGGCTCGGCTTCAGGGAGCGGTGCGTTGGGCATTCCCCCACAGAGATGCATCTCGGGGAACACGACAAGTCTCGCCGCGGGATAGTCCGCGCACAGTTGGCGCACCTCATCCCGAAAGGCCTCGAGGCTCGTGACGGGCGGGTGCTGGGCAAGGCAATAGAAAAGCGGTCGAGTACTCAGCGCACTCCCCTCTCAAAAGTTGTTTGAAGAGTATTCAAACAACTCCTTCTCCGCAAGGGCTGGCAGGGAGGAGTTCTTCCGCGACGCCCGTGATCCAGTGGTTAGCCGGGCACGCCGCGAGCTTCTTGACACCCCACGACCTGTTCGATAGATTTGGGCGGACCGTTTAACAACCATTTAGATCCGCGCTCGTGCCACCGTCAACGGACGACTGGCAGCCTTCGTCGGACCGACCAGACGCAGATGTCCGGTCAATTGGTTGACAGCACGCTGGTCCATCTACAGGAGAGTGATTTCCCGATGACCCAACGCAGCGACCAAACTCCGCGTCCCGTCGAAGTGATCGCGCTCAACACCTTTTCACCTGGTGACCAGATGGGCCTCGATGCCGAGACGAAGAGTCTGGTCGAGAGACGTCAGCGGGTCATGGGTTCTGCCTACAGGCTGTCCTACGAGATGCCGTTTCAGCCGGTTCGTGCGACGGGCACGAAGATCATCGACGTTCACGGCGACGAGTATCTGGACGCCTACAACAACGTGGCGAGCGTCGGGCACAACCACCCGCGCGTCGTCGATGCCGTCACGCGTCAACTGCGGATGATCAACACCAACACTCGGTACCTGCAACGCGACATCATCGAGTACGCCGAGCAGTTGGTGTCCGTTCACGACGACGCGCTCGAGAACGTCATGTTCACCTGTACCGGCTCTGAAGCGAATGACCTCGCGGTGCGCATGGCGCGGCAGACCACGGGCGGGACGGGCGTCATCGTGACGGACTACGCGTACCACGGGTGCACCCGTGACGTGGCGTCGTGGTCTCCCTCGTCAGGTGCGGGCACCGTTCTTGCCCCCGACGTTCGCCTAGTGCCGGCGCCCGACACGTTCCGACAGTCCCATCAGGACATTGCGGAGTGGTTCGCAGGCCACATCCAAGCCGCGATCGACGATCTACGGCGGCACGGCGTCAAACTGGCTGCGTTCGTCGTCGACAGTCTCTTCTCCTCGGACGGCATCTATCCCGACACCGGAGTTCTCGCATCGGCGATCGAGGTCGTCCACAAGGCCGGCGGCCTGTTCATCAGCGATGAGGTCCAGCCGGGATTTGGCCGCACCGGTGCGGCGATGTGGGGGTATCAGCGAAGCAACATCGTTCCCGACATCATCACCATGGGCAAGCCAATGGGCAACGGCATGCCCATCGCCGGTGTCGTCGCCAAGAGGTCGGTCGTGGACACCTTCGGACAGAACGTCGCTTACTTCAACACCTTTGGCGGTGAGAACGCGCCAGTAGCTGCAGCACACGCTGTCCTCGACATCATCCGCGACGAGGATCTCATCACCAACGCTCACGACAAGGGCACACAGCTCCTTGATGGCATGCGCGAGATCCTGGCTCGGAACCACATGCCTGCCGACGTCCGAGGTGCCGGAATGTATCTCGGCGTCGAGTTCGTCGGCAGCCTCGACACCAAGGTCCCCGACCCTCAGACGGCAGCCACGTTCGTCAACGAGCTCCGCAAGCGCAAGGTTCTGACGAGCACGGCCGGACAGTTCGGAAACGTCATCAAGGTCAGGCCTCCCCTTGTCTTCGACCAGTCCGACGTTGATCGATTCCTCGCCGAATTCGATCATGTCGCGCGGTATCTCGGCTCCACCGCACGGGTGCGAGAGCCTGCGGCACGGCGACAGAACTCATCACCGGGTGTCGCCGCCAGCGGTGGTACCTACGGGCGCGAGGAACTCCGTCGCATGGTGATGGAAGAACTGTGTGAGCTGATCGGCCCGACCAACGGGTCTGCATAGGCGCGATCGACCGCCCCACCCACACCGCTCCCCTGTGTTGACGACCAAATCGTAAGACTGGTTGAACCACCAGCTGGGTTCAGTCCGCCCAATGCCAAAGTCGACGTTCGGCGGCTCGCGCGACGCACCGTTCCTGCGCGCCCTCCCCCCGGCGCTCTTGGCTCCAGCGGCAATAGCGGTTCACTCTCCCAAATCCGTTTCCCACGAGCCATGTTGACCGCATGGGTGACGTCTGACAAACCCGGCCGCGATTGCCAGGCGCTGCGCACGCAGCTGAGATCACGCCTTCGTTCCACTCCCCCCTAGGGCACTCAGAGTGATGCTTGACACAGCCATCGCCAACCGTTAAGTATTGAGGTCGTTATTTGGTCGGCTATCGGTTGGTCGACCGTCCCCATGACGACTGAGGAGTACCGATATGGCCGATGCGAAGGATCCGCAGGGGGTGACGTACCGCCACGCCGAGCGGGGCTACTTCGAGAAACGCCAGCTTCGTCGATACGCAGGTGTCGGCACGCTCTGGGGCCTGGCGATCGCCACGGTTGTGTCGGGCAACTTCTTCGGGTGGAACTTCGGACTCACCGCCGGAGGGTTCGGCGGAATGCTGGTCGCGGTGGTCGTCGCATTCGCGCTCTACATGACCCTGACGCTGTGCGTGGCCGAGATGTCATCGGCGATGCCCCACACCGGCGGCGCGTATAGCTTCGGTCGCTCGGCAATGGGTCCGTGGGGCGGCTTCATCACCGGTGTCGCCGAGACGATCGTCTATGTCGGTGCGTCGGCAACCGTGGTGGTGGGGATCGGCGGGTATGTCTCCGGAATCGCGGAGTCCACAGTCGGACTGCATCTCCCCCAACCCGTGTGGTGGCTGATCTTCTACGGGATCTTCGTATTGATCAACATCGCCGGTGTCGAGCAGGCCATGCGGTTCGCGTTGGGGATGGCGCTGGTGTCACTGACAGTCCTGGCCGTGTTCTGGATCGGCGCCATCCCCCATTTCGACCTGCAGAACGCGCTCAGCGTCGCGGTCCACCCTGGCGGCAACGCATGGTTCCCGAACGGCATCGAAGGCGTGTTCTTCGCGATTCCCTTCGCTGCGTGGCTGTTTCTGGCGATCGAGAGCCTTCCTCTGACTGCCGAGGAAGCGAATGTCCCCGGCCGAGCAATCCCCCGCGCCACCATGCTTGGCATGCTCACGCTGACCGTCATGGCGGTTCTCACCGTCACCCTTAGCGCCGGTACCGCTCCGGGCGCAGCCGTCGTCGGCGAGTCAGCCGAACCGCTCAACGAGGGTTTCACCACCATCTTCGGGTCGGTCGCAGCTCCCGTTCTGGCGTTGCTCGCTGTGATCGGCCTGATCTCGAGTTTTCACGGCGTCATCTTCGCCTTTGGGCGCAACATCTACTCGCTCTCACGTGCTGGCTACTACCCGACCGTGCTGTCGGTGACGCACGGCAAGCGGCACACACCGCACGCCGGGTTGATCGCGGGTTCGGTGGTCGGCTATGGGCTGGCCGCACTGCTGTACTACTTCGGGAGCGGATCAGTGGGCGCCGCACTGCTGTCCATGTCGGTGTTCGGCGCAGTGATTGCCTATGTCATGCAGGCGATCTCGTTCATCCTGCTGCGTAGGGCGATGCCCAATGTGGAGCGGCCGTTCGTAAGCCGGCTGGGCATGCCTGGCGCCGTCGTGTCGTGCGTCCTTGCTCTCATGATGGGCATCGCGCTGTTCTGGAACCCGGCCAACCGCGCGGGAGTGGTCGGCATTGCGATTGCCTATCTGCTGGCGGTCCTGTACTTCGCCCTGGTGGGTCGCAAGCGCCTAGTCCTCTCGCCTGAAGAGCAGTACGCGATGACACGGGGCCAGGTCGATCATGACGCCGCGCGGGTGGAGCGCGCCTTGCACATCGATGGCGACGCCGATCAAGCTGCCGAACCGCGAACCGTGGTCGCAGACCCTCTGCCGTAGCGACGATGAGTTCGAGAGAAGTTCTACAGTCTCCGAAAGGAATGCAGGGAATGAGTGCCACGAACACAGAACCCAGCCAGCAGAGCATCGCTGGCCTGGCTCGCATCGGCGAGGATGTCTTCGCCGAATGCGCACTGACCGCCTACGAGCTCCCGTCTTCAGCGCACACCCGACTCATCAGCACCTCCGAGAACGCCACGTTCCTGGTTGAGGATGGACGCCCTGTTGGCGTGCTCCGGGTTTATCGCCACGACAACCAGAGCGTTGATGCGATCAGATCGGAGCTCGCATGGATCGATGTCCTCCGGAGTGGGGACGTCGTGCGCACGCCTGCGATCCAACGCACCCGCACCGGCGAGGCATTCCATCTTGTCGAGGCCGGAGGCGTCACCCGGGCTTGTGCGCTGTTCGAGCACGTCGAGGGCACCGAGCCTGTATCCGACGACCTGCGAACCTATGCACTCGTAGGCCGCACAGCCGCCCTGCTGCACAGGCACGTCGAGGGTTGGGCTCGGCCATCGTGGTTCACCCGACCTCATTGGGATCTTGAAGGCGTCCTCGGGCCGCAGGCAATCTGGGGTCAGTGGGCACATGGCCCGGAGGTCAATCCAGAACGCGCTGCGTTGCTCCGTCGTGCCGAATCCGAGGTCCGACGCAACCTCGCGACGTACCCGGCCGACTCCCACGGCGGGCTCGTGCACTGTGACTTGCGGGCTGCCAACCTTCTCAAGGGCCCTGACGATGAAGTCTGGGTTATCGACTTCGACGACTCCGGATTCAGTTGGTATCTCTGGGATCTGTGCAGTTCGACCACACTCATCGAGCACCTGCCCCACGTCGACCAGGTCGTCGAAGCCTGGCTGGGCGGATACACCCAGGAGCGGGCGTTGGGCGCCGAGGATCTTGCGGCAATCCCGCACCTCGTCTTTCTCCGACGGCTGCACCTGCTGGCCTGGCTCGGCAGCCATCCCGAAGCCGACCTGGCTCATGAGTTGGGCGACTCGTACACGATCGCCACATGCGAGGTTGCAGAGCGATACCTGTCGGGCGCCTTCCTGGGAAATGTGCGCCCATGATCCGACCATTTCAGTGACCGATTCGCTAGTGTCGTACAACGGACTCGGGAGGTGCAGCAATGTCAGCGCGGACATCCACAGCGGACACTGGCGGTAATGACGGTGCTGTTGCGGACCTGGCAGCAGAGGTCAGAGCGGCCATCGGCGACGGCGGCTTGGAGCCCGGCACCCGAATCGGTGCCGAGCGTGAACTCGCCGCCCGCTACGGCGTGACACGATGGGTGGTTCGCAAGGCGCTCGAGGAGTTGGAGTCCGAGAGTTTGATTCTGCGCACACACGGCCGAAATGGCGGCGTCTTCGTGGCGCCGCGCAAGCTGGTGCGCGACCTCGACCACCTCGTTGGGCTACCTGAATACCTACGGGCACAGGGCCTCGAGACCGGCACGACGGTCTTGGGCACACGCGTGGTGCGCGCAGAAGGTGAGGTCGCCCATGAGCTTCAGGTGACCGACGACGCTCATCTCTATGAGATCGAGCGGGCCCGCTTCGCTGCAGGTCTGCCGTTGAGCGTCGAGACTGTGTTCGTCTCCGCCGAGATGTTCCCGGGCCTACTTGATCAGTCCCTCGTCGGCTCACTCTACGACCTTCTCGAGTCCCGCTACGAGATAAAGCGTGGAATGGCAACGGAAACCATCACTGCTGCGGCTGCCGACGCCAGGCAGGCTGCCACACTCGAGTTGCCGGTAGGCGCACCGTTGCTCGTCGTGCGACGCACCGCTCTGCTCGAGTCCGGAGAGCCGTTCGAACACAGCTTGGAGTACTACCGATTCGACCGCATGTCGATCACGGTCCACACCTCCAGTCCCGCACACGTCAAACGACAGATCCTCTGAGGCTCATATAGCTCGCTGGCGTGATGGTCGGTGAGCACACTCGTCAGGCATGAAGGCGCGTCGTCTCGGCCGCGCAAAGGCTCGACATCCCAGCGGGTGTCGAGTACACCAATGACATGCCTCATCCGACCAATGACGTCTGGGAAGCACTCTCCACCGCGCGATCGATCCGCCGGTTCACCGACGAACCCGTCGACGCCAAGACACTCGAACGCTGCCTCGAAGCAGCGACGTGGGCGCCAAACGGGGCGAATGCACAACTTTGGCGCTTCATCGTCCTCGACGCGCCCGAGCAGCGGAGCGCCGTCGCCACAGCAGCAGGGAAGGCGCTCGAGACCATCGAGACGATTTACGGGATGAGCAGGCTCGCCGACGACGATCAGGGGCGAGCTGCGCGCAACAATCGCGCCACCTACGAATTGCACGATCGCGCCGGCGAGTACAGCTCAGTCCTGTTCACCGCGTTCAAGACTGGGTTCGCCTCCGAGTACCTACAGGCGGGGTCCATCTACCCGGCGATGCAGAACTTTCATCTCGCGGCGCGAGCCCAGGGCCTGGGGGCTTGCTTCACGAGCTGGGCGTCCTATGACGGCGAGCAGGTGCTCCGCGAGGCGGTTGGCGTTCCCGACGAGTGGTTCCTCGCGGGACATGTCGTCGTCGGCTGGCCCCGTGGCCGCCACGGTCCGGTTCGTCGGCGGCCCATCGCAGACGTGGTGTTCCGCAATCGATGGGACCCCGAACGAGCCGATATCGTCCATGGCGGAGGCGCCCGTCCTCGACGCAGCTGACCGGAGGCACCGCGGCCGATCCAAACTGAGGCACTACCGGCTTAGTCGGCCGGCTCCTGTTGGGTGGTGCAGTGGATACCACCGCCGCCGGCCGCGATGCCGTCGATGTTTATCTGCACGACCCGGCGATCCGGGAAGAGCCGCTGCAGTTCGTGATTGGCCGCGTGATCGGTCTCCGGGTCGCCGAACTCGGCGGCGATCACGGCGCCGTTGCAGACGTAGAAGTTGATGTAGCCGGCGGCGAAGTCATCCGATTCGTACTCCGGCCGGACACGGCCGGGCGCTTCGAGGACGACGACCTCGAGCGGGCGCCCCTTGGCGTCCGTCGCCGACTTGAGGAGGTCGAGATGGCGCACCGTCACGTCGTGATCCCACGATTCGGGGTCCGGGTCCAATCCGGCGACGACCACGCCGGGCCGAGCGAAACGCGCATAGAAGTCGGTGTGGCCGTCGGTGATGTCCCGGCCCGCAATGCCGGGCAGCCAGATGATCTTGTCGAGTCCCAGCAGCGGCCCCAACTCGGCCTCGACATCGGCCTTCGACCATCCGGGATTACGGTTGGGGTTGAGGACACAGCTCTCGGTGATCAGCGCGGTACCCTCGCCATCCACCTCGATGCCACCGCCCTCAAGCACGAGATCGGTGGGCAACGATTCCACGCCCGCGCGAGCGGCGACGAAGTCAGCGACCCCGGCATCGTGATCGAAATCCTCCGAGCGGACCAGCATCGAGACCGGCTCGAACTGTGCGATCGTCCGCGCAATTGTCGCCAGATTGCGGCGAACCTCGGGAAGTAGCGCCGCACCCCAAATCGTTTCGCTCGCATCGAAAGCCATCCAGGTCCGCTTGTGCGGATCCCCCTCCTCCGGCATCCGCCAGGTCCGCTGATCTTCGCCGCCGTCACCTCGTGGTGGCTGATCCGACGGCCCGCTGCCACTGCACCCTGCCGCCAGCAGTGCGCCGGCCGCCGCAACACCCGACAGTAGGATCCTTCGCCTGATCACCACGTCGATCTCCTCGCTGTTCCACCGCAAGCGATGCAGCCCTGACAAATTATGAGGCAGGAAGGCCAACCAATGGCCCGTTAGCGCCCACGCTGCACCCTTGTCGGCCCTGGCCTCACGTCAGGTGCCGGGTGAAGAAGCGGGCCGCGTCGTCCCCCGCGAACTGCGGAACACCGGTGTGCCCGCCCATGTTGGCGTGCAGCGTCTTCTCCTGGGAACCGAAGGCGTCGAACAGGTCCAGTGCCAGCTGCCGGTCGTTTCCCTCGTCGTCCCACTGCAGCAGGACGTGCAGCGGAATCGTCACCTGGCGGGCCTCGTCGAACATGGACCGGGGCACGAAACTCCCGGCAAAGAGGCCGGCGGCCGTGATGCGCGGTTCGACCATGAGCAGCCGGATGCCGATCGCGATCACCCCGCCCGAGTATCCGATCGGACCGCTGACCTCGGGCAGTGACAGGAGCGCATCGATGGTCGACTGCCATTCCGGGACCGCCTTCTCGACCAAGGGGATGACAAGCCGGTCGACGATCTCGTCGACCGGCTCCCCCGCCGCCAGCGCCCGATGCAGATCGGCGCGGGCCCGTTCTGCGTCTGCCGATCGGGGGCGGTCACCGCTCCCAAGGAGCTCGATGGTGGCTGCGGCGATGCCGTTGGCCGACAGCTGCCGGGCTCGGCCCGCAAGCCGCGGGTACATCCTGCGCAGTCCACCGGGGTGGCCGAGCAGAACCAGCGGAGCCGGTGAGGATGCCGGCGTCCACAGGATGCCTGGGACACCGCCGAGGGTGAACTCGCGTTCGAGGCTGCCGTCCTCGAGGCGTTGATCAGAAGTGAAGTGCATGGTCGTGCCTTTCGGGAGAGCTCGTTGAACGGCGCTCCCGGACGACCTATCGCCCGACCGTGTCCCCGAGGAGGAGCACCCACGTCGATACGTTCACGGGTACCACCTCCTCGTTCACTTGCACGGTCACGGGAAAGTAGCAGCGATCGCCATTGGCTGCCAACCGATTTTTTGGACATGTCGCAGACTGGATTACCCGACCGGACGGGAGAACAGTCAATGCGACGACTACCAGCCGCAGTCGGCTCGGCCGTGTTCTTTGTGGTGGCACCGGGCACCGTGGTGGGTCTGCTGCCCTGGCTGATCACCGATTGGGACATTCCGACGGCCGGCCCGCTGTGGCGCATCGTTCAGATCGTCGGCGCGCTGCTGATCGTGATCGGGCTGATCCCACCGGTGCATGCGTTCATCGAGTTCACGAAGGCGGGCGGCACGCCGGCGCCGATCACTCCGACCGAACACCTGGTGGTCACCGGATTCAACCGATGGGTCCGCAACCCGATGTACGTCGGGCTACTCACGGCCATCGTCGGCCAGGCATTGCTGTTCACCAATGCCTGGCTGCTGCTGTATGCCGCGGCGGGATGGATCGTGACGGCGTCATTTGTGCACTGGTACGAAGAACCGACGCTGGTTCGGCAGTACGGCGAACAGTACGAGGAGTATCGCCGCAATGTGCCGGCCTGGATACCACGCCGGCACCCGTGGACATCGGACGCTGCACCGACATGAGGCCGCGGAGGTCATCGACGTTTCCGCCGCCCGCGACCGGTTTTAGCCCGACGAACCATCGATCCACCTACGCTGATCAATGTTGCCTCGGCAACGAGCCGATCGGTGCGTGGGGGTGACAACCGGCCGCGCATGAGCTTCTCCTGGGGAGGCAGAAGTGATCTCTGGTCCGCCGACCGTCCACCGCCTGGTCGTGGCGATTGTCCTAACCGTGGCAGGTCTGTCCGCGGTGGCCCCGACTGGCACCGCACAACCGTGCCCGGACATCGGCGTTGCGTTCGCGAGAGGCACCGGAGAGCAGCCCGGACTCGGAGCGGTAGGTCAGCGATTCATCGACTCCCTTCGGGCGCAGGCATTCCCTCGCACCGTCGGCGGGTACGGAGTCAACTATCCCGCCAGCAGCAATTTCACCGACGGTCAGGCGTTCACGATGAACGTCGTCGACGGCGTGCGAGATGAAGCCAACCACGTGCAGGGCGTGACGTCGGTGTGCCCACAGACCCGGATGATCCTCGGTGGGTACTCGCAGGGAGCCGTCGTCACGGCCTTCGTCACGTCAGGTCTGCCCGCTGGGCTGGCGGCCGGGTCTGCGCCCTCGATATCGGCCGACGCTGCCGAACACGTCGATGCTGTGGTGCTTTTCGGGACACCGGCGGGCCAATCGGTGGTCAAGTACGGCGCCCCGGCAGTCGGTGTCGGACCGATGTACACCGCGAAGTCGCTTGAATTCTGCGCCCCCGGTGACAATGTCTGCTCGGGCGATCCAGTGCCCGGCGTCAACGGCGCGCACGGGCAGTACGCGGTCAACGGGATGGTTGATCAGGCCGCAGCGTTTGCGGTCAGCCGACTGACCCAACCACCGGCACCCATGTAGTGAGCGCCGCCGGTGGCCGGGTGTGGCCGAGATATCGCCCGGCGCCCACCATTTCGCCAGCGGCGGTCCTCCTCGGCGATCTGTCGCTCGCGCATCGATGAGGATTTGAACAATGTCCCGTGTGGCGTCGCGATGAGTTTCGCTCTCCGGTGCAGTCTGATCTGTATGGGCAAACTCATCTATGGCTTCAACGTGTCGGTGGACGGGTACATCGCCGACGCACAAGGCAACATCGACTGGTCCGACCCGAGCGAGGAACTGCACCAGTACTGGAACGACTTCGAGCGGGACACCGCGCTGTCGTTCTACGGCCGGCGGCTCTACGAACTGATGTCCGCGTACTGGCCGACCGCCGACAAGGCTCCGGACGCCACCCCTATGATCGTCGACTACGCCCGCGTCTGGTGCGACATGCCCAAGGTCGTGTTCTCGCGCACCCTGGAGTCCGTCGACTGGAACTCCCGCCTGGAACGCGGCGACCCGGTCGAGGTGGTGACGAAGCTGAAAGCCGAAACCGACGGCAACCTGGAGGTGGCCGGCGCGACGCTGGCCGCACCGATCGTGCAGGCCGGACTGGTGGATGAGTACCGGATGGTGGTCGCGCCCACCGCCGTGGGCGGCGGCACCCCGTTCTTCCCGACACTACCGTCATGGATCTCTCTGCGACTGTTGGAGAACCGCACCTTCCCGTGCGGCACGGTCCTGCTGCGTTACGAGCCGAAACACGGGAGCGCTACTAGATGACGACCTTCCTGCTGGTCCCCGGCGGCGGTTCCGATCCCTCGTACTGGCGGTTCCTCGTGGCCGAGTTGGCCCATCGTGGGCACCGCGGCATCGCCGTTGACCTTCCCTGCGAGGACGATTCGGCTGACCTCAACGACTACGCCGATGCCGTCGCCAGCCAGCACCACAGCGATGACCCGCGGCCTGTCGTCGTCGCCCATTCCTTTGGCGGCTTCACCGGAGCGCTCGCCTGCTCGCGGGTCAATGCGTCTGCACTGATCTACGTCTCGGCGATGCTCCCCCGCCCCGGCGAACGTCCGGGCGACTGGTGGAGTGCCACCGGGTGCGACGACGCACAACGCGCCGCCGCCGCGGTGGGCGGATACGACCCCGACGACATGGACGCAGTGTTCTACAACGGTGTTGACGCCGCGGTGATTGCCGAACAGGTCGAACGCGCTCAGTCAGACACGCCGTCGCTGAAACCGTGGCCTGCGGCAGCACTCCCCCAGCTCCCGACGAGCTTCGTGCTCTTCCGTGACGACCGTTTCTTCCCGGAGGAGTTCATGCGCGGGGTCGTCGCCGACCGGCTCGGGATCGAACCCGTGACGACCCCCGGCGGGCACATGGCCATGCTGTCGCATCCGGCCGAGCTTGCCGACCGACTCGTCGCCGCGGCCGCACCACACGGCTAGGTGATCGCGGGGTTGTCCTAGCTGGCCGAACCCTCGAAGTCCCGTGCCGTGGTCGCATCGCCATCCAGGCCCCACGCCACCACTCGTCGCGGCGTGATCCGGACGATGTCACCCGATAGGCCGCCCTCGGTGGTGCCCTCCCCCGGCAGCACCGTCCCCACACCCCGTATCTCGATGCCGTGGGCCTTCGGAGGCTTCACGGAGATCACGTTGTCGACGATGAACGCCACCCGCGGGTTGCGAATCACGTTGCGCCACTTCTGAGTGTTCGCCAGGGCGTGCCCGACGATGTCGATGGTCGCGCCGTCTGGGCCGAGGTGGACCCCGACCGGTCGAATCTGCGGGTCACCCGCCGGTCCGATCGTGCACAGCCGTCCGATGGGCTGCTCGCGCAGGTAGGCCAGTTCAGCGGGCGTGAACGTCATGATGATCCCCTCATCTCGTCTGATTTCTCCTGATCGCGCAGTCTGGTGAAAATCCGTTCAATACAGTGCAGTTCGTCTTCCTCGAGGTGATCGAGGAACAACTCCTTCACCGATTCCGCGTGGTGGGGCACCGCCTGCCGAAGCGTCTCCACGCCGGTGGCGGTGAGCACCGCACGGTAGCCGCGACCGTCCTCGGGGGCCGGCTCGCGGACAACGAGCCCGCGCTTGGCCATCGAGTCGATCTGATAGGTGATCCGACTGCGAGAGAACACCATGCGGTCGGCGAGCTCACTCATGCGCAACCGATGCTGCGGGGCGCTGGAAAGCACCATCAGGAGGTGATAGTCGATCAGGGACAGTCCCGCACTGGCACGAAGGCGCTCGTCAAGCCTGGTCTCCAGTCGCAGGCTGCCCTCAATGAACGGACCCCAGGCCCGCTCCTCTGCCGCAGACAGTCTTCCGGCCACCCGGGGCCACCCCCTTCTCAGACGGATGATTCAAATTTGAAGTCTATCCCATTCGGACGTTCCCTGCTCAGCCACTCTCGTTGGGAATAGCACGTAACGTGCGCTTTGTTAATGTAGTTTGAAATTGAACGATCTAGCCAAGCGGCCGCCCGGCGGAAGCGTCAGAGAATAGGAAAACGCGCAATGACACACAGCATCGACTGGGACCTCGCATACCGCCAGGAGCAGGCACCGGCCTGGAATATCGGCGAGCCGCAGCCCGAGTACCGCGCGATTATCGATCAGGAGGGCGCCGTGCGCGGCGAGGTTCTCGACGCGGGATGCGGGTACGCCGAGCTGGGCTTGGCGCTGGCAGCGCGCGGCCACACGGTGACCGGAATCGACCTGACGCCCACGGCGGTGGCGGCAGCCACCGCGACCGCGCAGGCGCGTGGTCTGACCAACGCGACGTTCATCGAGGCCGACATCACCTCGTTCACGGGATTCGACGGCCGCTTCTCCACCATCTTCGACAGCGGACTCCTGCACGCGCTGCCCGCCGAGCTGCGCGATGGCTACCTGCGTTCCGTGCACCGCGCGGCCGCTCCGGGCGCGTCGTTCTACATCCTGGCCTTCGGCGCTGGCGCGTTCGGTGACCACGACGGACCCGGGCCCACCCAGTTCACTGAGGATGTGCTGCGCGAGGAGATTTCGCAGCACTGGCAGATCGACGAGATCCGGCCCGCCAAGCTCTATGCCACTAGCGCACAGCTGTCAGGCGGATCCACGGCACCGGATACCGGGGCCGACGAGCAGGCGCACACACCGCTTCCGGCCTTCCTGGTAATCGCGCACAAGGGGTGACGTCGCACGACGCGCGGCATCAGGTGCCCACATAGGCCGCCAGGTGCTCGCCCGTGAGCGTCGAGCCATCGGCGATGAGGTCGGCGGGTGTTCCCTCGAACACTATGCGGCCTCCGTCGTGGCCGGCGCCCGGGCCGAGGTCGATGATCCAGTCGGCGTGCGCCATCACCGCCTGGTGGTGCTCGATGACGATCACCGACTTGCCGGAGTCGACGAGCCGGTCGAGTAGGCCGAGGAGGTGCTCGACGTCAGCGAGATGCAGGCCCGACGTCGGCTCGTCGAGGATGTAGACCTCACCGCTGTCCCCCATGTGGCTGGCCAGCTTGAGCCGTTGCCGCTCACCACCGGACAGCGTGGTGAGCGGCTGGCCGAGCGTGAGGTAGCCCAGCCCGACGTCGTCGAGGCGGGCGAGGATCTTGTGCGCGGCGGGCACTTTCGCGTCACCGTCGGAGAAGAACTCCACCGCCTCGGCCACGGGCATCGCGAGAACCTCGCTGATATCGCGTCCACCGAACTGGTACTCCAGTACCGAGGAGTCGAACCGCTTTCCCTCGCACTCCTCACAGGGGTTGGCGACGCCAGCCATGATCGCGAGATCCAGGTAGATGACGCCTGCACCCTTGCAGACCGGGCAGGCGCCCTCGGAGTTCGCGCTGAAGAGAGCGGGCTTCACGCCGTTGGCCTTCGCGAACGCCTTGCGGATCGGTTCGAGTAATCCCGTGTACGTCGCCGGATTGCTTCTCCGCGAGCCACGGATCGGTGCCTGATCGATCGCCACCACCGCGTCTTTTCCGGCCACCGAACCGTGGATCAGTGAACTCTTACCCGAACCCGCCACTCCGGTCACGACCACCAGCACGCCGAGCGGGATGTCGACGTCCACGTCCTGCAGGTTGTGGGTGTTCGCGCCCCGTACCTTCAACATCTCCGACGATTTCCGCACCGTCTCCTTCAGCGCGGCGCGATCGTCGAGATGGCGGCCGGTGAGGGTGTCGCTCTTTCGCAGTTGATCGACGGTGCCCTCGAACACCACCTGCCCACCGGCCGTGCCGGCGCCCGGTCCCAGGTCGACGACGTGATCGGCGATCGCGATGGCCTCGGGCTTGTGCTCGACGACCAGCACGGTGTTGCCCTTGTCGCGCAACCGCAGCAGCAGGTCGTTCATCCGCGCGATGTCGTGTGGGTGCAGCCCGATCGTCGGCTCGTCGAACACGTAGGTCACATCGGTCAGCGATGATCCGAGGTGGCGAATCATCTTGACCCGCTGCGACTCTCCACCCGACAGCGTGCCCGCCGGCCGGTCGAGGGACAGGTAGCCCAGGCCGATGTCGACGAATGAGTCGAGCGTGTGGCGCAACGCCTTGAGCAAGGGCCCAACCGAGGGCTCATCCAACTCCGTGACCCACTGCGCAAGGTCGCTGATCTGCATGGCGCTGGCGTCGGCGATGTTGATCTCGTTGATCTTCGACGAACGAGCCGCCTCCGACAGCCGGGTGCCGTCGCATTCCGGGCAGGTCGTGAACGTCACCGCGCGCTCGACGAACGTGCGGATGTGCGGTTGCATCGCGTCGACGTCCTTGGACAGGAACGACTTCTGGATCTGCGGGATCAGGCCCGCGTATGTCAGGTTGATACCGTCGACCTTGATCTTGGTCGGCTCCTTGTACAGGAGAGCATCCAGTTCCTTCTTGGTGAACTTGCGGATCGGCTTGTCCGGGTCAAAGAAGCCGCAGCCGTTGTAGATTCGGCCGTACCAACCCTCCATGCTGTAGCCCGGAATCGTGAGCGCACCCTCGTTGAGCGACTTGCCGTCGTCATACAGCGCGGACAGATCGATGTCGTTGACCGAGCCACGGCCCTCACACCGCGGACACATGCCGCCGGTGAGGCTGAACTCGCGCCGCTCCTTGACGGTCCTGCCACCACGTTCGATCGTGACCGCGCCCGCGCCGCTGATCGACGCGACGTTGAACGAGAACGCCTGGGGCGAACCGATATGCGGGGTGCCCAGCCGGCTGAAGAGGATCCGCAGCATGGCGCCGGTATCGGTTGCGGTGCCGACCGTGGACCGAGGATCTGCACCCATGCGTTGCTGGTCGACGATGATCGCCGTCGTCAACCCCTCGAGAACGTCGACGTCGGGGCGCGCCAACGTCGGCATGAATCCCTGTACGAATGCACTGTAGGTCTCATTGATCAGCCGCTGTGACTCCGCGGCGATCGTGCTGAACACCAGTGAGCTCTTCCCCGACCCGGAGACGCCGGTGAACACTGTCAGCCGCCGCTTCGGAAGTTCGAGGTCGACGTCCTTGAGGTTGTTCTCGCGGGCGCCAGTCACGCGAATCAGGTCATGGCTGTCCGCATTCGGCGGGGTCTGTTGCCGCTTGGCCGCGCTCATCGTGTTGTTCCTCCTGGAGTCAGCACACCGATGTCCCCACGCTAGGCGACGCCCCGGACAGCCGGATCACAGTGCACCGCGCGACTGGATATCATCTCTCGAGAGCGTGACAAATAGCGTTGTCACGACAATTTTCTGGGTTTCCCAAGAGCGGACGCGGGGGTGCTGATGGCGGCCAATCGGCCCAGGCAGCCACTGCAGGGGCGCGCCCGTGAGTGCGCGGTACTCCGCGACCTGCTGACCGGCGTCAAAGACGGCAGCGGCCAGGTGCTGTTACTCCGCGGCGAGGCGGGCGTTGGCAAGACCGCACTGCTCGAGTACGCCGTGGAGCAGTCGGCGGGCTTCCGGATCTCCCGGGTGGCCGGTGTGGAGTCCGATATGGAGCTGGCGTTCGCCGGCCTGCAGCAACTGTGTGCACCGCTGATGGACCACATCGATGAAATCCCGGAACCGCAGCGAGAGGCGCTCGCGGTGGCGTTCGGCCGTGGCGTCGGTCCCACCCCGGAACGATTCCTGGTGGGGTTGGCGGTACTGAGTCTGATGGCAGTCGCCGCCAGTCACCAGCCGCTGCTCTTCGTGATCGACGACGTCCAGTGGCTCGACGAGGTGTCGGTGCAGACCCTCGGGTTCGTCGCGCGGCGGCTCCTGGCTGAGCCGATCGCCCTGGTGTTCGCGATACGCGACAGCGGTGCCGACGTCCTGACTGGTCTGCCCGAACTGCTGATCGAAGGCCTGTCCGACAGCGATGCCCGGAAGCTGCTGGACTCGGTGGTGGTGGGACGCCTCGACGAGCGAGTGCGCGACCGTATCGTCGCCGAGACGCGAGGGATTCCGCTGGCCGTGCTGGAGGTTCCTCGTAACGTCTCGGCGTCGGAACTGGCAGGCGGGTTCGGCAACACCGGCACTCGCCCGTCCGCGGGACAGATCGAGGAGAGCTTCATCCGGCGCATCCGGTCGCTGCCCGCGGCGACTCGACTGTTGGTGCTCGCCGCGGCGGCCGAGCCGTTGGGCGATGCTGCCCTCTTTCTCCGCGCGGCCGAGCAACTGGGTATTCCGGTCGACGCCCTGGCGCCAGCCGAAGCCGCGGGAGTGATTGAGTTCGGTCCACGCATGCGCTTTCACCACCCGCTGGTGCGTTCAGCCGCCTACCGCGCCGCCGATGTTGCCGACCGCCGCGCCATACATCACGCACTGGCCCAGGCCACTGATCCTGAACTGGACCCCGACCGTCGAGCATGGCACTCCGCCAACGCAGCGGCAGGCCCCGACGATGCCGTGGCCGCCGACCTGGAGATCTCGGCCGGCCGGGCTCAGGTCAGGGGCGGCGTCGCTGCGGCGGCCGCCTTCTTGGAGCGCGCGGCCGTACTGACCGCGGACCCAGCGCTGCGTGGTTCCCGCGCAATCGCTGCCGCACAGGCCAAACGCGACGCGGCCGCTTCAGAGGCGGCCTACGAACTCCTTGCCATGGCAGAACTTGGACCCCTGACTGACCATCAGCGAGGACAGGTGGCGCGGTTGCGCGCCCAGATCAACTTCGAGCGTAGCCGCGGCAGCGGCGACACCGGGCCGCGGCTCAGCGACGCCGTGTCGCAACTGGTCGCTGCCGCGAGGAAGCTGGAGACACTCGACGGCGACCTCGCCAGGGAGACCTATGTCGAGGCGCTCGCCGCTGCCATGTACTCCGCCCGATGCGGGCACCCGGCCGCGCTCGCAGAGGTCGCCGAAGCGGCCCTGGCCGCGGTACAGCGAGTCGCCGAGCTGCAACGGCCGATCGACTTCCTGTTGAGCGGTATGGCGAGTCGGATCACTGGCGGTGCGAGCGCCGGCGCCGACCATCTGCGCACGGCGTTGGAACTCTGGTGCACCCACGCCGAGCATAACGATGGGCAGGCACTGGGCTGGATCACGCTGGCCTTCCCCATCACGCAGGAGACCGCCGCCGACGAACTGTGGGACGACGAGATCACGCATCGACTAGCCACGGCCATGGTGGGCTACGCACGTGAGGCCGGCGCACTGGCGGTACTGCCGCCCGCGCTCACCTATCGGGCCGGGGTTCACGTTCTGGCAGGTGAGTTCGCCACGGCGGCAACGCTCCTCGAGGAGGCTGACTCGATAAGCCTGGCAACCGGCAATACGCCGGTGCGCTACCACTCACTGATGATCGCGGCGTGGCGAGGCGCTCCGGATGACGCGCTTCGTTTGATCGAGGCCGCCTCCGCGGACGGAGCCGAAAGGGGTGAGGGTCGGTTGCTCGGCGTGGCCGACTACGCCACGGCCGCACTGTTCAACGGTCTCGGTCGGTACGACGAGGCCTTCGCCGCCGCCCGAAAGGCCTGTGAGCACGAAGATCTCGGGTTCTACAGCTGGTGTCTCTTCGAGCTCATCGAGGCTGCCTCCCGCAGCGGCCAGCAGGACACCTCCACGCAGGCGCTGCGCCTGTTCGAGGAGCGCGCAGGTGCGAGCGGAACCGACTGGGGTCTCGGCGCGCTGGCCAATGCACAGGCACTACTGGCCGATAACGAAGCCGCGGACGCCCTGTTCACCGAGGCCATTGAGCGCTTCGAGCGCACCCACGTCGTGCTGCATCTGGCTCGTGCCCGGTTGAACTACGGTGAGTGGCTGCGCCGCGTGAACCGACGTCTCGACGCTCGTCAGCAGCTCAACAGCGCCTACGAGGACTTCACCCGAATGGGCGCGCAGGGCTACGCCGAACGCACTCGCCGAGAGCTGATCGCCACTGGTGAGAAGGTGCGCAAACAGCAAGTCGGCTCGGGTGACGAGCTGACGGCGCAGGAGGCCCAAATCGCACGGCTGGCGGCAGCGGGGTTCACCAATCAGGAGATCGGCGCGCAGCTCTTCATCAGCACGCACACCGTCGAGTGGCACCTGAGAAAGGTGTTCGTGAAGCTCGGCATCACCTCGCGCAGGCAGCTTCGCTCCGTCCAGTGGGCGAGCTGAACACCCGCGCCCGCTCACCCTGGCCCGCTTGATCTTGACTACGGACTTTCAAGGGTCCGCTACGGCCACCCAACCGACAGGCTGATCTGGACACCCAGAAACGCCAACCGGAAGGGGCGACGTGCCGTCCGACCTCGGGGATGCCACTGAGATCTTCGCGAACGTCCAGCCGAGACTGTTCGGCATCGCCTACCGAATGTTGAGCAGTGTCGCCGACGCCGAGGACATCATGCAGGAGGTCTGGATGCGGTGGCAGTCCTGTGATCGCGATGTCGTGCGCGACGCCGTGGCATATCTCGTCACGACGACCACGCGGATGTGCATTAACCACATGCAGTCCGCGCGCGCCCGTCGCGAAATCTACGTCGGACCATGGTTGCCCGAACGCGTCGACACCAGTGCCGATCCCGCACTTAGCGCAGAACGCGATGAAGCACTGCAGGTCGCCGCATTGCTTCTGCTTGAGAGGCTCTCGCCGACCGAACGAGCCGCCTACGTTCTGCGGGAAGCGTTTGACTACCCCTACGACCTGATCGGGGCGACCATTCAGGTCACAGAGGTCAATGCCCGCCAACTAGTCAGCCGTGCACGCAGGCACCTGACCGCCGGCCGACGCAAGTCAAGCGGCGGAAGCGACCCGGGCCGCCTCCTGACGGCGTTCGTCACCGCCGCCCACACCGGCGACATGACCCCTCTCGAAACCGTCTTCGCCGTCGAGGCCGCCAGCTAGCGCAACTGATGCTCCTCGCGGCACCGAGGTTCGTTCACCCCCGTGGGCCCTGTCGCCGCGCTGATGGTTCAGTTGTGCCATGACAGGCTCCGATGCAGCCACCGCGATCACCGAGTTGCGCGCCCTCGCCGAAGCACTGCATGACGTCGATGCGGCAGCCGCCGCCGCGGAGTGGGACGACGACGAGGCGCTCGCGCGCCTGGCCGCACGCGCGCAACAGGAATTGGCGGCCGCAGACCGAAACATCGGTGAGGACATAGCGGTAGCCGGCGCGTCGCCGCTGGCCGCCAACGCCGTCGTCGCCGTGGCGGTGGCGCGCGCCGCTATCTCGGAGGCGGTACTGGCGGTGGCGCGAGCGCGAGACATCGAACCGCATCATCGGCAGGGGCCCCCGAGCCGCCGTGCTCCGCTGGCGCGTCTGGTCAGATCGATGCGCCACGCCGGCCGCGACGTCGGTGCGGAGATCCGGCACATCATCGCCGACAAACCGCGGATGATCCTGCTGCGCATCGTCATCACCCTGGCAATCAGCCTGTCGCTGGTGGCGTTCTACCACTTCAGCGGCTGGTCCAGGTACTCCGATCTCGGCAACCTCACCGTGTATCTGTTCGGGGCGGTCGTGGGCAGTGTGGTCTGCACCAACGCGCTGTGCTTCGAGGCCGACCGGGTGCGTGGCGCGCTGGTGAGCGGAAATCGCGTGTGGCGCATCCTGATCGCCAAGAACCTTGCGATGGCAGCCATGATCACCGTCGCCAGCCTGCCCGTTGTCGCCGCGCTCACCGTGGCGGCCGAAGCCAACCCGTTCGCCCTCATCGACCAGATGCTCACCATGGTGTTCATCTGGCTCGGAGTCGGCAACGTGCTGTCGGTGGTGTATCCGCTACGGCACGAACCCGTTTCAGCAAGGCTGCACGACGGAACGTGGAAGCCGTATCTCTTCGCGTTCGTGCTGTCCTATGGTGTCGGCCTGGCGGTCAACGTGATGATCTACTGGCGGCTGTGGGCCCGCCAGGTCGCCGCGACTGAGATGGTGGGCGGCGACTGGACGGCGTTCCTGTTGATTCTGGCCAGTGCGCTGAGCATCTGGGTGTTGCTCACGGTGTTCGCGGTGTCGTGTAGCCGCGAGCCCGCCATCCGACGCCTCCTCTCGCGTGAGATGGTCGCCTACCGAAAGACCGACGCTGTGCCGTCGCCCCAGTGACCCACCCGTCGGCTCCCCTCGGCTCCCATCCCCCGCCGCGACTGCTCACAGCCGCGCTGGGCATGGTGGCGTTGACCGTCGCCGTACTCCAGACAGCTGTTGTTCCGGTCCTCGGCATCATCGCCGAGCAACTCAACGCATCGCCCGTGGCCGTCAGCTGGGCGGTGACCGCCAACCTGCTCGCGGCCGCGGCCTCGACTCCCCTCATCGGGCGTCTGGCCGACCTGCACAACAAGAAGCACATCCTGCTGGGTGTTCTGGTCGTCGTCCTGATCGGCTCGGTGCTGGCCGCGTCGACCACCTCACTCGCGCTGCTGATCGTCGGCCGTGTTCTACAAGGGGTCTCGTTCTCGCTGTATCCGATCTGCGTGGCCATCCTGCGCGACGAACTGCCCGAGGGCGCGGTGGTGCGGGCACTCGCCGTGCTGTCGGGCACCCTGGGCTTCGGCGGCGGCGCCGGTCTCGTGGTGACCGGGTTGTTGATGAGCGGAGACGCCGGTTATCACCGTGTGTTCTGGCTGACAACCGGTTTCACCGCCGTCGTGATCGTCCTGGCGATGGTCGTGCTCCCGTCCCGTCCGAGGACCGCCGAGGGAACGATCGACTGGTTGGGTGCCGCAGGCCTGGCGCTGGGGCTGTCAGCCGGTCTGCTGACCATCACGCAGGGCAACTCGTGGGGGTGGACGTCTCCGGCGACCCTTGGCACCGGCGCGCTCGCCGTGGTGACGCTGGTGGCCTGGTGGCAGTGGGAGCGCAGGCAACGTCACCCCCTCGTGTCCACCACAATGTTGGCCCGGCGCGCTGTCCTGTTGACCAATCTCGCGACGGTGTTCGTCGGCACAGGCCTGTACTTCGGGTTCCTCGGCCTGACGCAGTTCGTCCAGATTGACCGCGACGCAGCCGGTTACGGCTTCAGCGCGACGGTCCTGCAGGCCAGCGTGGTATTCCTGCTGCCCGGTGCCATCACCGGGTTCGTCACCGCGACGCTGAGCGGTAGGTTCATCGACCGCTTCGGCGCGCGTCCCGTCCTGGTGTGTGGCGCCGTCACGGGCATCGTCGGCTTCCTCTGGTTGGCCCTCGCGCACTCGCAGCCGTGGCAGGTCATCGTCGCGGGCGTGTGGGTGAACGCTTACATCAGCCTCGGATACGGCGCGCTTCCCGCCCTGGTGGTCGCGGAGGTCGACAACAACGAGACCGGGGTCGCCACCGGAGTCAACGCCATCGCCCGGACCGTGGGCAGTTCGATCGCCGCCGCGGTGGTGGCCGTGCTCCTCGGTCAGTCGGTAACCGCCACCGGACTTCCCGCCGAGGGTGCGTTCGTGGTGATCTTCATCGCGGGTGCGGTGACCGCCGCACTGGCGATGATCCTGATCGCGCTTTCGCGGACCCGGCCGCGGCCACTGCCGTCGATGGACGCGACGATCGAGTCCCGTGCTATGAACCACGAGTGGGGCTGACGCCGAGCACACCCGGTACCTCTGGCGGCACGAGTTTGCCCGCAACCACATGCGTAACAGACAATCGGGCGTGACTTCAAGGCGCGGCATGGCACTGATCGCCGCCGCGATCGCTGTGGTGCTCACGGGGTCGCTCACCGCACTCGCGCTGAACCGCGACAACCTGTTCGCTCGATCTCCCGCCGGCCCGACCGCGACACCACGGCCCGCGGGCGTGCTTGCCGCCCCCCTCGCCGGGCTGTCCCCTGACGCGCCGATGCCCACCCGGGATGCACTCGCCGCGGCGCTGGCTCCCGCGGTGGGCAACCCGGACCTGGGGTTGCTGACCGGCCAGATCACCGACGCCCTCACCGGCGAGGAACTATGGGAACAGGGCGCGGGTGCACCTCAGACGCCG